>DATLSE010000015.1:0-34423 GCA_035534295.1 Nitrosotalea sp. | reverse complement strand
CAGGTAGCCGGGCCGGTCGAGTTCTCTCCAGCGACCCACAATGACCGGCACCTGGCGCCGAAGGAGCGCGCCGGGCCGGGTCTGGGACAGCTTCCGAGTGATTAGGCCGCGGCGCATCGGGACCAGGTTGCGCTCGATCGTGGAGAGGCTGGCGGAGCACAGCAACTCCCTGGTCGAGGGGTCGATCTTGAGTTGGCCATGACGTTCGAGAAGGGGAATCAGATCGGGCAGGAAGGGCTGCAGACGGTCAGAGCAGATGTACCCGGCCGTCTCCCAGAGGATCTTCAAGGCGGCTTGAAACTCAAGTCCATAGCGAGCCTTGCGCCGGCGCCGGAGGCCGCGCAGCGGCAGCCGCTTCCGACCTCCCAGCACCCGGATTCCGTGCTTCCGCTCGTAGCCGGTCGCCAGGCAGAACGCGTCCAGTATCTCGCTCCTCTCCTGGCGCCCCGCAGCCAGGTAGCGCACCTTCAACTCGGCTGCCAGCTCGTACCTCTCTTTGATCCGCATCCGCCCCCCTTCAGCCGAGTCCGCAGCCGAAGGCGCCTCGGTGTGATTCCTAGTTGAGGGAACGATGGGGCTCTGGTGCGATTCTCGGTGAGGGAATGCGTAGCCTTGACAGGCGCGCCCGGAGGAGTAATGTGGAGTTGTACGACCGGCCGGTCGGAGGAAGTCCCAGACATGTGGTGGAGGTGCCTATGGCGGAACCGCCGAAGAGTTCAGGACCGACGGGCGAGTTAATCGGGCGGGCCTTTTAAGAGCACGACCGAGCCCCGATACAGGGTGGGCGTGAAACCAAATCTCTGTTCAGAGATCGGGCTCACCAAGATTCTCGCCCCGCCGGTAAAACAGATAAATACTGGCGCGAGGCCGGACCCATCGCATGGGTCCGGCCTCAGCTTTTTATCGCTCGCCTTCCAACCCTAGCCGGCTCGATCCTGTCCGCCCGACCGCGCATCTACGCGGTGCGCGGATATCGCGCTCCGGTAGAGCTCGACGTAGGACTGGGCCGATGCCGACCAGCTCAGCTCCTTGCGCATGCCACGCTGCACCAGTCGCCGCCAGACTTCGCGGTGGCGATGCGTCTCAAGCGCGCGCACGACGGCTGCAAACATCTGCCAGGGATCGAAGCGATCGAAGACGAAGCCGTCCCCGCTGTCGGACGCAGGATCGTAATCGCTCACGGTGTCGGCCAGTCCCCCGGTCCGGCGCACGATCGGGACCGTGCCGTAGCGCAGCGCGATCATCTGCCCCAATCCGGCCGGCTCGCAGCGCGAGGGGACCAAAAGCATGTCCGCTCCGGCGTAGATCCGGCGCGCCAGGCCGGAGTCGAATCCGATGGTCACGGCCACTCGCTCCGGGTTCTGGGCCGCCCGGTAGCGGAACATGTCCTCGTCGCGCCGGTCGCCGGTGCCGAGCACGATGAGCTGCACCTCGAGCTCGGCCAGCGCGGGTAGCGCCTTCTCGATCAGCTCCAGACCTTTTTGGGCGTAAAAGCGGGAGATGAAGGCGAGAACTGGCGTATCGGCCTGCTGCAGCCCGAGTTCGGATTGGAGCCGGAATTTGTTCTGGCGCTTGCCCTCGAGATCGTCGGGGCCGTAGGGATGGGCGATGCAATCGTCGTGGCGGGGATCGAAACTGTTCCAGTCAAGACCGCCGCCGATCCCCCAAAGCTTGTGGGCCTGGGATCGGATCAGCTCTTCCAGACCCTCACCGAACTCGGGCGTCTGGATCTCCTCGGCGTAGCGACGGCTCAGCGTGCTCAGCCCGTCGGCGTACAGAATGCCCCGCCCGAGAAGATTGACCACGTTGTCCAGGTGTCCCACCCCGACCTCGAGCAGTCCCCAGGGTTCAAGCCCGGCCAGGCGCAGCGTTCCCGATCCGAAGCTGCCCTGGAAGGCGAGGTTGTGGATGGTGAGGACTGTAGCCACCCCTGCCAGCTGGGGTCGGTCCGCGTGCAGGCGCTGGAGCAGGTTGGGAATCAGCGCGGTATGCCAGTCGTGGACGTGGACGACGTCGGGGATGAAGCCCAGCGGTTCCAGCATCTCCAGCGCCGCACGGCAGAGGTAGATAAATCTGGCATCGTCGTCGCCAAACCCGTAGATGGCGTCGCGGTCGTAGAGCTGGGCTTGCTCCACGAAGTACACCGGCACGTCCGCCCAGCGGCCCTCGAGCACTGAACATTCGAGCAGTTGATCCCCCAGCGGCACGGCGAGCTCGCTGAGTGCCGGAACCAGACCCGCGCGCTTTGGGTCCACCTGCCGGTGGCGTGGTAGCACCACCCGCACGTCATGTCCAAGTCGACGCAGTTCGCGGGCCAGCTGCGCGGTGGCGTGGGCCACGCTGCCCGCCCGCGCGAAGGGAGCCATCTCCGCAGCCGCGATGAGCACCCGAAGGGGCCGATCGGAAGGATTGGTCGCCGGGCCCTGCACCGCCGGTACGCGCAGCATCAAAGGCCCCACCGGGGGCACCTGCTCCAGCATTCTGCCCTCCCTGCTCACCACCAGTGCGAACTGGACGGGTTCGCCCGCCGAGCGCCCCAGCAGAGAGAAGGGAATCGAAAAGCACCGCGGCGAGGGAATCTCCAACTCGGACACCGGTGCGCAGGCGCCGTCGACCAGGCGATAGATGGAGAGCATGCGGCCGCGCACAACCACCAGGGTGCCGGGGTCAAAGCCGAGGTCGTCCCAGCCGGCGCGATCCAGCGGCGGAGGCAGGTCGACCTCGGGTGCCTCCCCCTCTGCCGGCGCCGGCGTACCGGAAAGGTAGAGCCGGAATACCACCTGCCGCTCGGCCAGGGCGGCCTCGTCTAGGGGCCCGTCGATGCGCAGGTGAAGTTGCTCTTGGTCGGCGCCGTAGAGCACGCCGTCGACCACCTCGGTCGGCTTGTGCAGCGCCCCAAAGCCACCCCCCACCTCGTAATGCCCGGCGCCCTGCCAGGCGGGGTCCGCGGCTCCCGTGGGCGTGAACTCGTTTCGAGGCAGGCGCGCACGGGTGCCCGCCGAACCCTGGAGCAATGGCTTGAATAGGGCGGGGACTGGCTTTTTACCGATCAGCTTGTAGACGTTGCGCAGGTGAAGCCGGAATTGGTCGTCCCAGATCTCGTCCATGCCCGAGTCGTGGCGGCGCCCAAACCACCAGAACCAGTCCGAGCCCTCAGCGACGCGGATCTCCCCCCAGGCCCGGGCCAGCGCGGTGGGCTCGATCTCCCCGCTCCGGCTCTCCGACTCGAGCCAGTCGCGGGTTTCAGAGAGCAGATCCCAGGCCCGGTTGTGCTCGGAATCGCCGATCCAGGTGTCAAGGCTGGCTCCGATCCAGCTCCCGGTGTGCAGGCGGGGCAGGGCGCGGCGAGCCGGATACCGATCCAGGAAGCCCGAGACGGTGGTGCAGTCCACGTCGTCCGACTGCTCCAGACGCTCGTAGAGAAGTTCGAGAAAGTCGCGGCCCTCGCGGCTGTAGAAATCCCAGGCGTTCTCTCCATCCAGCGCAACCACAACCAGGGCATCGTCTTCGGCCTGCCGTTCCTGAATGCGCCGCAGGCGGTCCATGAAGTCGTTGACCGCGTCGACGGCCGGCATCCGGTGATAGTCGAACCCGATGCGGTTGGAGAGCAGGCTGTCGCGGAAGACCAGGCTGACGCTGCCTCCCGCTCGCTCCATGGTCCAGGGTCGGTAGAGGATCTCGGGCTGGACCACGTCGCCCAGATCGTCGCGCTCGAGGTGGATGTCAAGAGATCGAGCCAGCACCTCGTCGTCCGAGATCATCCATTCCACGCCCGCCTGTACGGCGAGCGCCGCCACCGACTCGCCCACCGCCATCTCGGGCGGCCACATGCCCCGAGGATGAACTTTGAGGTCGGCTTCGAATCGCTCCCGGCCAGCCTGGATCTGAGCCTCGGCGTCCTCGCGATGGGAGAAGTGGCGCTGCGGCAGGGAGATCGCGGGGATGGCCGTGCGGGCCGAATCCACGTGGCATAGCAGGGGCAGGATGGGGTGGTGATAGGGCGAGAAGGTGAGCTCGCAGAAGCCCTGTCGCGCCAGCTCCGAAAAGCGCGGGATTACCTCGCCCACGAATTCGAGTTGGACCTTGAAGAGCAGATCCTTGTCGGCCTCTGAATAGTCGCGCTCCTTGGTTCGCAGCTCGCTCAGGCGGGGATCGCGATCGACCAGATCGGGATCGAACCAGACCAGGTTGCTGAGCAGCTGGAGGTCACGCAGGTCCTGCTCGCTGAATTCGGAGTCGGCTGGGCGCGTGGCCAGCTCCAGATAGCGGGGCGAGGACTGGACGCGCAGGAACCCGGGCGACTCGCGCATCCAGGCGAGGATGAATGCGCGCTCCTCGCTCGACAGCTCGGCGGCCGGGCGCCGGGCCAGCTCTAAGAACAGGTCGTGGGGGGTGGCCGAGGCGTAATCGGCGATCTGCGCCAGGAGCGAGGGCACCAGGTTGAAGGTCTGGGCAACCTTGGGGTGGCGAGCGGCCAGCTCGGCCATCTTGAGGTAGTCCTTGGTCGATCGCAACCGCACCCAGGGCAGCAGGTAGGTGTCGGTCAGGTCGTCCTTGTAGTAGGGCTGGTGGAGGTGCCAGACCAGGGCGAGATGAACTGGGCGCATCAGGCGGGATCCAGCATAGGCTGGTCGCCAAAGACCACCGCGGCCAGCGGGGGCAGGTTGACCTCGATCGAGAACTCCTGGCCGTGCCAACTCTGGGATACGGCCTGGGCGAACCCGAGGTTACCCAGGCCGCTGCCGCCGTAGTGCTCGGAGTCCGAGTTCAACAGTTCACTCCAGCGCCCGCCGTGCGACACCCCGATGCGATAGCCATAGCGGGGCAGGGGGGTGAAGTTCAACGCCACCAGAACCTGCCGTCCTCCCCCTCGCCGGGCGAAGGTGAGGACCGACTGCAGTGAGTCGTCGGCGTCCGCCCAGCTGAATCCGGCGGGATCGAAGTCCGATCTGCCGAGGGCGGGCTCGCTGCGATAGAGGCGGTTCAAATCCGCCAGCCAGCGCCCGATACCCGCGTGCAGAGGCTGCTCGGCCAGCGCCCAGTCCAGCTCGGCTTCGTGCGCCCACTCGCGCCACTGGGCGAGCTCGGCTCCCATGAAGACCAGCTTTTTGCCCGGGCTGGTGTACATGAGGGCGAAGAGCAGGCGCAGGTTGGCGAACTTCTGCCACGCATCCCCCGGCATCTTGTTGATCAGCGAGCCCTTGCCGTGCACCACCTCGTCGTGGGACAAAGGCAGCACGAAGTTCTCACTGAAGGCATAGATGGAGCGGAAGGTCAGCTCCTGGTGGTGATATTTGCGGTGCACCGGGTCTCGGCCCAGGTAGTCGAGCGTGTCGTGCATCCAACCCATGTCCCACTTCATGCCAAAACCCAGGCCGCCGACGTAGGGCGGCCTCGACACCATGGGCCAGGAGGTGGACTCCTCAGCGATGGTCAGCGCGCCCGGCTGGCGGTTCGGCACCTCCTCGTTGAGCCGGCGCAAGAGGTCGATCGCCTCCAGATTCTCGCGCCCGCCGAACCGGTTGGGAATCCAATCCCCGGGCTTGCGCGAGTAGTCGAGATAGAGCATGGACGCCACGGCGTCCACGCGCAGGGCGTCAACGTGGTACTGCTCGAGCCAGTAGAGCGCGCTCGAGATGAGAAAGCTGCGGACCTCGTGGCGACCGTAGTTGAAGATGTAGCTGCCCCAGTCGGGGTGAAAGCCGCGCCGGGGATCGGCGTGCTCATAAAGATGGGTGCCGTCGAAGTAACCCAGACCGTGAGCGTCGGTGGCGAAGTGGGAGGGAACCCAATCCAGGATCACGCCCAGGCCGCGTTGGTGGAGATGGTCGACCAGATACATCAGATCCTCGGGCCGGCCGTAGCGACTGGTGGGGGCGAAGTAGCCGGTCACCTGGTAGCCCCAGGATCCGTAGTACGGGTGCTCCATGACCGGCATCAGCTCGACGTGGGTGAAGCCCAGGGCGAGCGCATGATCCGCCAGCTCGTGAGCCAGTTCGCGATAATTGAGCTGGCCTCCATCCTGGCGCCGCCGCCACGAGCCCGGATGCACCTCGTAGATCGACCACGGCGTCAGGGCCGGGTCGCTCCGGCTCCGGGCCGCCATCCAGGGCTCGTCTGCCCAAAGGTAGTCGGCCTTCCAGACCAACGACGCCGTCGCCGGCGAGACCTCGCACGTGATGGCGAGCGGGTCGGTCTTGTCGCCCTCCCATCCGCCGCCACGGCGCGCGAGGTGGTATTTGTACACGGCGCCGGGACCGGCGTCCTCGACCACCCCCTCCCAGATTCCGGATCCGCCCAGACGGGAGAGGGGATGGACGCCGCTGCGCCAGCCGTTGAAGTCACCGACCACGCTCACCGACTCGGCGTTTGGAGCCCAGACAGCGAAGTGGGTCCCGCCCGGGCCCGGATGGCTGCCCAGCTTCTCCCAGAGGCGGAAGTGGCTACCCTCGTTGAAGAGGTAGAGGTCCTGCTCTCCGAACTGCGCCGACGAGGAACCCATCAGGGGCCGGCCGGGCCGATTTGGCCCGACGCCGCCACCCCCTGACGCCGCGCCGCCAGGTCTATACGGTCGAATAGCTCTTCCAGAACGGTCTCCCAAATGAACTCGCGCGCGGTCGCGCGCCCCCGGCGTCGAAGCTCGCGTCCCCACTCTGGGCGCTGCTCGAGGCGATCCAGCTCGGCCGCCAGTTCGATTGCGTCGTCGGTCTCGAGCACGATCGCGTTGCGATACCCCTGAGCGTAGTCCTCGCCGGTGGACCCGGTCACGGCCAGGCCCCCGGCCGCCATCACCTCCAGCCCCACCAGGCCAAAGGGCTCGTGGCCAGAATTGGCCAGGACGGCGTCGGCGGCGGCGTAGATGGGCGGCAAAAGTTCCTCGGGCAGAAATGAGACCAGGTTCAAAACTTCGACCTCTGAATGCTGCCCCAGGAGCTGCACCAGCTGCCTCCAGCTCGAAGGCGAGGGGAGGTCACGCGTCGCCAGGCCCTGGCTGCGAGCGTGAGCGAGCACCTGGGCACCGTGCCGCTCCCGTCCGCCTCGGACCAAGAGCTTCACCGGACGGCCGCCGCGCTTGATCATGGCCAGCGCGTCCATGGCCATGAGCCAGCGCTTGTCGGGGTCGAAGCGCCCGATCTTGAAGCCGAAGAAGCCGGGCCCGGCGGCGCGGCGGATGGCGGCCACCTGGGCCGGTTTGGGCGCGGTCAGGGCCGAGCTCGGGATTCCGTTGGGGATCACGATCGGGTTTACACGCCATTGCCACATGCGGTGCTTCATGTAGCGACTGACGGTGGTAAGGGTGGCGGCCTCTTCCAGCGCGGTGAAGTCAAGTCGCTCGAAGCCATAGAGATTGTTGGCATTCCACAGCATCACCACCCAGGGCCGCAGACCACGAGCGCGCAGAGCGGCGTCGAGCAGCTGGACGCAGACTGCGGTCTGCCACTCCTCGGCCAGCACCACAACGCGACGTCCCTGGCTGGCGGCGGGCTGGATCACCTGGTCCACGAGCCAGGCGGGCAGGCTCTGGTTCCAGTCCAGAACCTTGGCCGCCTCCGCCTCGTACACCCCGCCCGGGTAAAGGCGGCTCAGCCATTGGCTCCAGCGGTGATATCTGACTCCGTCAGCGTCCTCGATCGGGGCCAGGTTGGGATCGCCGGTGAAGAAGAGATGGGTTTCGAAACCACGCCCGGCCAGGGCCCGAACCAGGTCCTTGGCCCGGGTCGCCAGGCCCCCGGACTGACTATAGAGATCGGGTCCTTCAAAGCTCAGGACGCAGAAAATGCTGTCCTCGGGCAGGAACACCGTCAGCTCTGGAGCAGATCGAGGGCCAGGCGATGCAATCCGGGGTGGGCCGACGCGAGGAGGGTCGAGCGCACCCCCAAATCGGCGACCAGCTCGGCCGTGGGCCTGCCCTCGAGGTCGGTGGTGACACCGCCCACCTCGGCCAGCATGAGCACCCCGGCCGACATGTCGAAGGCCCGGGCCTGGATTGGGGAGCAGAATACGGACAGACCGCCGCTGGCGGTGTGTGCGAGTGAGATCGCCATCGTTCCCAGCAGACGAATCTTGGCGCAGGAGCGCAGCAGGGGCTCGACTGAGAGGACGCTCTGGGGGGTGCTCTCCAGCCCCAGGAGCTCGATTCCGCCTGGACCGGCGGGCAGCGGGCGCACCGGGCGGCCGTCGTGCGTCAGCCCACCCCCTCGCCGCACCTGCCAGCTCTCCCCTGTGGCCAGGTTCAACACCTGGGCCGCGGTGGCGTCGCCCAGGCGCGGACCGCGGAGCAGGCTCAGCATCACCGCTGCCGCCGGCACCCCCTGCTTGGCGTTGAGGCTGCCGTCGACGGGGTCGACCAGAACCAGTGGTTGAGGGGCCCCGTGGTCGACCCATCCCACCTCCTCGGAGAGGACGGAAAAGCGTTCTCCTCGCGCCGCCAGCGCCGCCAGTCCATCGAGGACGACGGCCTCGGCAACCCGGTCCAAGACCACTGTGCGGTCACCGCCCGCGCCCAACCCAACCTCCTCAGCGCCGCGCTCGGTGCCGAGCAGGGGCACGACCGCCGCGCGTACGCGGCGAGCCAGAGAGTCGAACTCGCGCAGCCAGTCTTGATCGTTCAGTCGTAAAACCTAGCGCGCCCGGCGCCAGAGCAGGACCAGACCCAGCGTCACCAGAAGCCCGGGGCCGAGCGCCTGGGCGCTGACCAAGCCCAGCGAGAAGAGCAGGCAGACCAATCCCAAGAGCAGGAGCAACCAGCTGAAGAGGCGCCGGGGACGATCGATGCTGCGCGTCAGTTCGGGACCGGCGTGCAGGTCCAGCTCTTGGACCCAGCCCGGGCGGCGGAGCAGACCAAAGACCCCAACGGCGACCAGGATCAGGGGCCAGAGCCGGAACAGGGCGGGCGGGATGGCGGAATAGGCGATGGCGACCCCGAGCAATCCGACCAACACCAAAAGCAGTCCGAGACCGGAGACACCGCGACGGCGGCTGCGGGGATGCCGGCCGGAGTCTAGATCCAAGGCCACGTCATCCCTGGCGGACGAACAGCTGCTGGACGTCACCGTTGCGCCTCCGCCGCCGACGGCGCTCGGCCGGGATGGCGATCAGAAACGGCTGCTGCAGACCCCAGACCTTCTCGATCAGGACCGGGGCGCTGTACTGATGGGGGGCGTCGATTCCGATCTCGACCAAGCGCTCGGCCAGGATGTCTGGGAGCTCGGCCACATCGC
The DNA here is from genome assembly GCA_035534295.1 of Nitrosotalea sp. Classification (GTDB taxonomy): domain Bacteria; phylum Chloroflexota; class Dormibacteria; order Dormibacterales; family Dormibacteraceae; genus DATKQJ01. The sequence continues at coordinate 25,202 of DATLSE010000015.1, read as the reverse complement.
GCAGGTTCATCTGCTCCAGCGCCTCGAGTATGTCGTCGAGGCGCCGAAGGCGATTGCGCCGATCGTCGGGCGGCATCATGCCGCCCCAATATTAGGGATTTGGGCTTGGTCCGTAGGGAAAATTTGCCCCTGGCCAGGGTGGAGCGAATTCAAAAAGTGGATCAGGTGGTCCAGCACCTCGGGCGCCCGGGCTCGAAGATCGTGCCCGGCGCCCTCAATCACCGCCATCTGCGCCCGGCTCAGGCCCCGGGACCGCAATTCCAGCTCGGCCAGTGGGCTCAGCGGATCGTTGGATCCGCTGACCAAGAGCACCGGGCATCTGACTTGGGGCCAGTGGGCGCAACGCCTCTCCCCCCGGCCCGAGAGCGGGAATGAGATCAGGATCAGCCCTGCGGGCGCCACGCGCCCGGAGGCCGCAGCCAGGCTCGCGACCCGGGCTCCGAAGGACTGACCGCCCAGGACGTCGCCCGGGCCGGCCAGAGCCAGGTACGGTTCCAGCGCGCGCTCAGCGGCACCCCGACCGCGCGGGCCAGCCGCCATGGTGAAGCCGGCCTGCGTCAGAGGCTCGAGCCAGGGCGCCAGCGACTCCGGGGGCTGCCTCCAGCTCGGAGCGAGCAGAACCCTCACCCGCCACCGGGCTTCAGTTGAGCTCGGCTCGGCTCATCCGCCGCTGCTCTTTGAGCCATCGCGGCGAGATCTTCACCTCCACCCGCCCCACGCAACGGGCGCACCAGACGCGCTCACAGCGTTCGCACGCGATGTGCTGGTGGTCCTGGGTCAGATCCAGCTCCATGGTGTAGCTGCCGCATTCAAAGCAGGGGATCGGACACTTCATGACCCAGCGCAATCCTAAGCGCGGCGAGGGCCCAGGGCGCGCTCACGCATTGGCCGTGATCAGATCCAGCACCATCTCGGCGGTGACGGGGGCGAGCAGCACGCCGTTGCGGTTGTGGCCGGTGGCCACGATGAGTCCCTCCCTTCCCGCTCCGAGACCGATCAGGGGGCGGCCATCGGGGGTGGCCGGACGCAGCGCGGCCCAGCTTCTGTCCAGCACCGCGGTGGAGAGGGCGGGGACCGCGCGGGTGGCGAACTCGAGCAGGGCGGACATGCCGGAGGCGGTGACCCGGGCGTCGAAGCCCACCTCCTCCTCGGTACTCCCCGCGATCAGCGTGCCGTCAGGCTTGGGCATGAGATAGCTGCCACCCCAGGTCAACAGGCGGGTCAGCAGGCGGCGTGGTGGGAGCAGGGTCAGGAGCTGACCTCGGCTCGGGCGCACGTCCAGCGCAACCCCCAGCGGGGAGGCCAGGGCAGGGCTCCAGGGGCCGGCGGCGAGAACTGTGAAGTCGGCCCGCAGATCCCCCTCTGAAGTCCGCACCCCACTCACCCGGTTCGAACGCCCGACCAGCGCCCCCACCGGGACCCCCTCTTTGATCTCGGCTCCCTGGACCTGCGCCGCCCGGGCCAGCGCCCGCACGAAGCGGGGCGGGGACACCTGAGCCTCCTCATAGAGCGCCACCCCCCGGATCGCCGGATTCAAAGCCGGCTCCAGAGCCAGGGCCTCGCCCGCGTCCAGCCAGCGTCCGCTGCCGCGGCGCAGGCGTCGCTCCTCCTCCCCGCTCAAGGCGGGGGCGATGGTCTGCCCGGCTCGGTATTCGACCTCAACTCCACTCAGGGCCTCGATGCGCTCAACCAGCTCTGGAAACAGCCCCAGGCTCCTCAGCTCCAACTCCTGCCCACCCTCACTGTGGGGAGCCAGGAGGCCCGCCGCGGCTCCCGAGGCATGAGCTCCCAGATGATCTCGCTCAAGGAGCGTGACCCGATGTCCCGCCCGGCTCAGACGCTCCGCGATGGCACAGCCGATGACGCCCCCGCCGACGATCAGGATTCGAGCCATCTGATGATTCTCCGCCTTGACTTATAGAACATTTGTTCGATACCCTGGCCTCGGCCCCTTCCCTTCTCACGATCGAGCTATTGGGTCCCGCACTCGGGTTCGGTTGGGGTTGGAGCATTGAACATCTGTCCGGCGCATGAAGTGTTGTCGCCTGGGGTCTACCCGCCAGGACGGGAGCGGGCTTTAGAGCCGTCTTCGAGCTCGAGTCTGGATCGAGCCCGGAGCTCAATCCGCCTTCGCTTCGGCGAGCAGGCGCTGGTCTCCGCCACCCGCCTGAGCGGGGCCGAGCTCTGGCCCAGCGGGCTTGCCCTGGACCAGCTGAGCGGCGTGGGAGGCCTCCCCCGCGGCCGCCTGAGCGGAATCAGCGGGCCCCCCGGCTCGGGCAAGACCAGCGTGGCCCTGGCCGTGCTCGCCCACGCTAGCCGGGAGATGACCAAGAGCGTGGTGATCGATCCCGGGCGGGGATTCGATCCCTGGGCCCTGGCCCAGTTCCAGCCTGACCTGGATGCGCTGGTGGTCCTCCAGCCACCGGCCCAGGGCATGGCGGAGGCGGCGTTGGCGCTCGCCCGGGCGGGCTGTGGACTGATCCTTCTCCTGGGTGAGCCGCCGGAAAACGTTCTGGTCCCGCTCGAGGGGGCGGCCGCCAGATCCAACTCCTTGATCCTGATCGTGTCCGAGTCCTTCTCCTCCCCCCTCGCCCACGCCATCAGCATGGGTTTTGAAGCCAGGCCCCAGGGCTGGATCGAAGAGCGCGGGCAACTGACCGGGCTCCGCACCCAGCTGACCTGCTCCAGAAATCGCCTCGCCCCCCCGGGTCGAGAGATCCAACTCGAGGTTCGCTGGTCCCTGGGGGGAAGGGCCAGTTTTGAATGCCTGAGGGCGGTGGGGCAAGCCACCCACCGGATTCCAGGATCGGCTCCATGGGCTCGATCTGCTGCGGTCTGATCCCCCACCTTGAACTCGCCCTCCACACCCCGGCGCCAGGCCGTCCCCTGGTGGTGGAGATGGCGGAAGGCCGAGTCCTGGTGGCTTCGGAGGCGGCTCAAGCGCTGGGGGTCGAGGCCGGGATGACTCTGCGCCAGGCCGAGGCCCGATGCCCAACTCTGGACTCAAGACCGGCTGATCATCCAGCCTCCGAACGCCTCCGCCAACAGCTTTCGGCCGCACTCTATGACCTCTCCCCACGAATTCAGGTCGAAGCGGATGGACGCACCTGGATGGATCTCGAGGGCCTCCCCGACCCCGCCCATTCCATCCGCCAGGCCCGCCTTCGCCTGAGCCTGGTGGGAACGCAACCCCGGCTGGGCCTGGCTCCAGGCCCATTCACCGCCGCCCTGGCAGCGGCCCGAGCCCGTCCCGGCGGCATGAAGAAGGTGGTTGACGCAAAGCTTTTCCTTGCCCCCCTCCCCATCTCCCAGCTGGGTCTGGAAGCCGAACTGGAGGAGCGCCTGCAGCTCCTCGGCCTCAAAACCCTGGGGCATCTGGCCGGGATCGGACCGCGCCGTCTGGAAAGCCAGTTGGGCCCGAGCGCAAGGCTGGTGGTGGCGCTGGCCCGGGGTGAGGAACCGATCCCGATCGATCCCTGGCAGCCGCCGACCCGGAGCGGGGCTCGACGCCTTTTCGAGCCCCCCCTGGAGGACCGGGAGGCGCTCTTGTTCGTCGCCCGCGGAATGGCGAGCGAACTCGCCCGAGAGCTGGGCCGGCGCGGGGTGGGGGCCAAAAGGATCAGGGTGCGGCTGCAAAGCGATGGCTCTGAGGATGAGATCAGGGAATCCCTCCTTCCCCGCCCCCTGCAGGGTGGCGCCGAGCTCTTCGGGCTGCTCTCCCTCTGGATCACCGGATGGGTCCTCAAGGGGCCAGTGAGTCAGCTCGAGATCGAACTCCCCGAGCTGGAGGCGGCCGGCCGGCGCCAGCTTCGCCTCTGGCGGGTGGGCGAGGGCGGAGAGGAGGAGGTGGAGGCGGCCCTGGACCGCCTGGGGGAGCGTTACGGGGCCGGGACGGTGGCTCTCTTGCGCCCCCTGCTTCCGCTCTCCCCCATTCCCGGCCGCCGCTTCATGCTCCGGCCCCGCTAGACCGATGGGGCTCATGCTCAATCCAGCCCGCGAGGTGGAGGTCCAAGTTGACGCCGAGGGCGTCCCCCGACGCCTGCGTGGGGATCCCCTGCTCGGCTCCCTAAGACCCGTCTTGAGCTGGAGGGCCGAGGTCGACTGGTGGGAGCGACCGGTGCTGCGGGAATACTGGCGAGCCCTGCTCCAGGACCGGCTCCTGCTGGAGATCTACCACGAACTCGATTCAGGACGCTGGTTCCTGGAGCGCGTCTTTGACTAGTTGGTGCCCGGCATGAGCCCCTTCGCCGAGCTGCACGCTCGCTCCAACTTCTCCTTTTTAGAGGGCGCCTCCCACCCGGCCGAACTGGTGCAGCGGGCGGTGGAGCTGGAGATGCCCGCCCTCGCCCTCACCGACCGGGGTGGGGTGTACGGAGCGGTCCGCTTTCTCAACGCCTGCCGCCGCAGCGGAATCCATCCCGTGCTCGGCAGCTGTCTTGAGGTGGAGGACTCCGAGGTGGTCCTGCTGGCCCGCTCGCCTGAGGGCTGGAGCAACCTGTGCCGCCTCATCAGCCTCGCCCACAAGGATCAACCCAAGGGCGAGTCCAGGATCGATCTGGCCCGGCTCCACGCCCATTCCCGGGGTCTGTTCTGTCTCGCCTCAGAAGACCAGGAGGCGTCTCTGTCCGAGCTCACCTCGGCCATGGGGCGGGAGAACACACTGGTCGAGCTCAGCCACCACCTCTGCCCGGAGGATTCCTGGATCCGGCAGGGGCGCGTGGACCTGGCCCGACGGCTCAAGCTGGCCACGGTGGCCAGCAACGCCCCCCTCTACCACCAGCGCCAACGGCGCCCCCTTCAGGACGTCCTGACCGCGATTCGCCTGCGCTCCAGCCTCGATCGATCCCGGGACCGGCTTGCCCCCAACTCGGAATGGGAGCTCAAGGGAGAGGCGCAGATGAGAGGGCTGTTCAAGGGCCTGGAGGGCGCCCTCGAGACGGCCGGAGAGATAGCCCAGGAGTGCCGGTTGAACGAACTCGACTTTCGCCGGGTCCGGTTTCCAGGCTATCCCGTCCCGGACGGCGAGACCCCCTTCAGCCATCTCTGGCACCTGGCCCAAAGCGGAGCCCGGGAGCGCTACCACCCCATCACCCCCGAGGTCGGGCGGCGGCTCCAGCGCGAACTCGACGTGATCGACAAGACCGGACTCTCCGAGTTCTTCCTCATCAACTGGGACCTGATGCGGTTCGCGCGCGAATCCGGCATCCCCGGACAGGGCCGAGGATCGGCTGCCGACTCGATCATCGCCTACGTCCTCGGCCTCACTCGGGTCGACCCCATAGCCCACAACCTGCTCTTCGAACGCTTCCTGCACGAGGGCATGACCAGTACCCCGGACATAGACATCGATTTCTCCAGCGAGGATCGCGAGCGTGTGATCCAGTACGTGTACGACAAGTACGGCTGGGAGCGCACGGCCATGGTCTGCAACGTGGTCACCTTCCGGCCCCGGATGGCCATCCGCCAGGTGGGCAAGGCCCTGGACTTCCCCTCCGACCTCATCGACCGCCTGGCCAAGAGCGTCGACGGCTGGCTGGACGAGGATCTTCAAGCGACCATGGAGGTGGCCCAGATCCCATCCCAAAGGGTCGGCTCGAGGCTCTGGGAGCTCTTCGCCAACCTGGTTCGGGAGATTCAGGGATTCCCCCGTCACCTCTCCATCCACGTGGGCGGGATGCTGGTCACCGGTGAGCCCCTGGTGGACATTGTTCCGGTCGAGCCGGCCACCATGCCTGGCCGGGTGGTGGTCCAGTTCTCCAAGGATGACGTCGAGGACTTGGGGCTGATCAAGATGGATCTGCTGGGGCTGCGCACGCTGGCGGTGGTCAAGGAGACGCTGGATCTGATCCAGGCCCGCAGCGGCGAACGCCCCGACCTCGACCAGCTCCCGCTTGACGATCCCGAGGTCTATCAGATGTGCTCTCGCGCCGACACCATCGGAGTCTTTCAGATTGAATCCCGAGCCCAGATGATGACCCTGCCCCGGGTGCGCCCGGAGCGCTTCAACGACCTCGTGGTGGAGGTGGCGATCATCCGCCCCGGTCCCATTCAGGGCAACGCGGTGCACCCCTACATCCGGCGCAAGCAGGGTCGAGAGGCGGTCTCCTACGCCCACCCCCTGCTGGAGCCGATCCTGCGTGACACCCTGGGCGTGATCCTCTACCAGGAACAGATCCTGGAGATAGCGATGCACGTGGCGGCCATGTCGGCCAGTGGAGCCGATCGCTTTCGCCGCGCCATGACGCGCCACCTTCATCGCGTCGAGATGTCCTCTCTGCAGCAGGAGTTCGAATCCGGCTGCATCGCCAACGGGGTCGGCCCCGAGCTTGCCCAAGAGCTCTTTGAGGCTGTGCAGGGCTTTGCCGTGTACGGGTTCTGCCGCTCTCACGCCGCCGCCTTCGCCCGCACCACCTACGAGACCGCCTGGCTCAAGCTGAGACATCCGGCCGAGTTTTACTGCGGGCTTTTGAACAATCAACCCATGGGCTTCTACCATCCCAGCGTCCTCATCGAGGACGCCAAACGGCACGGCGTGAAGGCTCTGCCCGTGGACGTGAACCTATCCCAGGAGCGCTGCCAACCCGAGGCCGGCACCGGGCTCAGGATCGGATTCAACTACGTCCGGGAGCTGGGCCCGGGCGGCGCTCAGGCGGTGGTCGCCGAGCGCCGCTCGGGAGGGGACTACGCCACCTTCGACGACTTCCTGGATCGCGTCCGAGGCCGGCCCTTAAACCCGCACGCGGTCCGCAACCTGATCATGCTCGGAGCCTTTGAGAGCCTTAAGACTCACCCCACCCAAGGAGACCATCGACGCCATCTGCTCTGGATTTGGCAGGAGCGCGAGCAGGGGCGAGGCCCCCGGCGGCGGGTTTCACCCCAGAGCGAGCTCCGCCTTCCCGCCGTCCCTCCCGAGCTGCCCGAGTTGGGGGAGCGGGAGAAGGGCGACCTCGACCGACGCCTGAGCGGAATCTCCTCTGGACCCCACCCGATGTATTTTCTGCGCCCACGCCTGAACCGCCTGGGGGTGGTGGACAGCGCCTCGGCTCAGCGCCGGCGGAGCGGGGAGGTGATTCGCGTTGGAGGCCTGGTCATCACCCGTCAGGCACCCCACACCGCGGGGGGCATACGCTTCTTCACCCTGGAGGACGAATCCGGCCAGGTCAACGTCACGATCAAGCCCGAGGTCTTTCAGCGCCATCGTCGGATGGCATCAAGCCCGATTCTGATCATCGACGGAGTGGTGCAAAACCATGACCGCGTCTGGTCCCTGCTGGCGACCACGATTACAGCTCCGGTGGATGCCGAGGGCTCGTTCGACGTGGCCCACGACTACCGCTGATGCCGGGAGGGCTCGATTTGCGCGAAGATGGCGCCACCATGGCAGTCTCACGCGAGATCGAGGACATCGCCCGGGGCCTGATCCACCATCAGCACGACCACCCGCCGGTACGCGACCTGAACCTAGAGGCGGATCGCCGCCGCGGACTGGCCGAGCGGATGGCGGACGACATCGGTCGGCTGGTCGGGAGCTGGACCTTCATCGCCCTGGAGCTGCTCCTGGTTCTGACCTGGCTGGTCTTGAACGTCCTCGGCCGCACCCATCACTGGGATCCCTACCCCTTTCCCCTGCTCTCCATGGTCCTGGGACTGGAGGCCGCGCTCTGGGTCTCGCTGGCCCTGATGGCGCTGGGGCGCAGCCACGATCGAGATCGTCTCCGCGCCCAGCACGAATACGAGGAAAGGGTCAAGGCGGAGGAGGAGCTGCGGGCCCTGATGTCCCATCTTGAGATCCAGGACGAGGTCATGCTTCAGATCCTCCAACGCCTCGAGCGCACCGATCGCGAACTGCGTCGCCTAGCCCGGCGCCTGGGCGCGAGCGAGGACTGACCCGGGCGCTATAGTGTCACGTCCGGATAATTACGCCCTGACCCGATCCGCCACCAGTTGATGCGCACCGTCCCTTCAGGCTCGTGGACGTGATCCGCAACGGTCCAGGTTTTGGGCGACACAATCACCACTGGACGCCTGTCGAGCTCACTTGGGAAGGTTGACTGATCCAGAGCGGGCCCCAGTGCGCTTTGTGGGTCAGTCGGGGCTGAAGTAGCCGAAGGCGTCGATGATGAGATCAACGCTGCCAATGTTGTTGTAGACGTACATCGCTCCCCCCGAGCTCAGGGTGGCGACGGTCAGGTTGGGCACCGTCCCGCCCGCCGCCCAGTTGACGTCCGAGGCCAGCGGCCGGGTCCCCCCGGGGTAGACGGTGAAGAAGCTGGATGCACTGGTGTCGGTGGCAGTCACGTTGGTAACCACCGCCGTGGCGCCGGCCGCTATGCCATCGACCCCGGTCATCTTCATCCCCAGGGTCACCCCTGTCCCCAGGGTCTGGTGGGTAATGCGGGTGTCGAGCACTCGGGTCGGGCTGATGGGGGTGAAGAGGCTCTCGTTAGTCGGCGCCGTGGTGCCGTTGGTGAAGTAGCCGTCCACGTCCACTACCACGTCCGTGCTGCCACTCGGGCTGTAGACGCTGATCTGGCCGGTGGGGCCAACCGGGACCACGACCCGGTTGGCCACGGTGTCGCCCGGCGTCCAGTTGAGGTTGGATGCCAGTGGGAGCGCCGTCCCTTGGGGATAGGCGGCGAGGAAGCTGACCGCAGTGGTGTCCGTAACGGTGACGTTCATCAGCGCCGAGGTGACCCCCGTGGCTGGAACCCCACCCGCACCGGTCACCTGGATATTGAGGGTGCTGCCCGTGCCCAGGGTGGAGCCGGAGTTGGGATACCCGCTGCCGGCACGGGTGTCGGTGATCCGCGCTGGCGTGAGGGGTACGTAGCTGCCAGCGGTGCTGCCTGAGACCTCCGGGGCGAAATAGCCCTCAAGATCCACCACCACGTCCGAATTCCCGGCATTGTTGTAGAAGGTGACCTGCCCGTTGGCGCCGATGGGCACGATGACCAGGTTGGGAACCGTCTCTCCCGCTCCCCAGTTCAGGTTGGAGAGTAGTGGGCGACTCCCCCCGGTGGGATAGACCGATAGATAACTGACTGCGCTCGTGTTGGTGAGGGTCACGTTGAGCGCGACCGCCGTGGCGTTGGTGGGCACGCTGCCCCCGGTCACCGTCAGGTTGAGGCTACCGCCAGGGCCCAGGGTCTGGCCGGTGCTCCTGGTGTCCAAGAGCCGGGTCGGAGTCAACGCCGTGTAGGCGCCGCCAGTCGCCAAGGTTAATTCTCCGATTGCCGTGCCCCAGTCACCTCCGCTGACCGGGGCATACTCGGCTGCCAGCCAAACATGGGTCGGATCGGTGGGGTCAAGCGCAGCCCCCGAGTAATCTCCCCAGCGATTGCCGGAGTAGACTCCCGCGCCAGATCGGAAGGCCGTGCCCGAAAATGACGAGGCTCCGCTGGCGATGGCCAGTCCGACGGCCTCGGGATAGATCGCATTCGACGAGTAGGTCGCCGCCAGAAAGACGTTGCCATTCGCGTCAGGTACGACCGCTGGGTAGTAGACCGAGGCTCCGACGTAGGAGAGGTTCCCATCGACCGTGACCGACGTAGTCGCGGTGGCGACCTCGATCAGCCGCGCACACGAGCGCTCCGTCGAGTCTCCAGAGGGGACGCACCCATCGTTCCCGGACACGTAGAGGGTGCCGTTGTCGAAGGTGTCGGCCAGGAATCGATCATCGTTGGTCGCCACGGACGCCGCAGCCCCCGGCTGGTCAGCGGGTGGCGGGCTAATAGTGCCCACGATCCCAGGGTTGGATTCGGTCCAAGTGACTGTGCTGGGCGGGATACCCGTCAGTGAAACCACTCCAATCGCGGAACTGCCCGCGCGACACAAACCAGTTGTATTAGTGCCGCAGCTGCCGTTGTAGACGGCGTACTCCGTGCTGGCGGGGCTGAGGGAGATGGCTGGGACCACGCCATCACGCGTGGCATCGGGACCGATGGAGGCGAAAACCAGCGGGCCTCCGGCAAGCAAGTCAGCTTTATTCAGGACCCACGTCTCCTGGCCTGAAAACGCTTGAGAGATCCCAGAGAAATCGTTCCATGAGAGCACGACCACATTTGAGTCGAAGCCCACCTTCGGCTGGTCCTGTAAGACACCAGCCTCAAAATTCACGGTGAAGACGTACCAGTTTCCTGTCGGATCGCTCGTCGCAGAGGTCGCTAGGTACACGAAGCTGTTGTTGGAGCTGTCGGAGGCCATCCCCGACATGAACCACCGGCCAGTCGAAGGATCAAACGCGACGCGCGGATCGGTGAACGTGTACCCGGTGGGCACCTGGAAGAACACGTTCAGGTCGGCATGAACGAGTGGAGTTCCGGTCTTTGACCACACCCAGACCGTGTCGTTCACTGGCTCGACAAGATCACTCCCGCCTGCGGCAATTTGGGTGTCCGGGGGTTCCAGAGCCTGGTCCGAACCGAACAGCGCGGTATCGGAGCTGCGGCTGGCAGCAGGAAAACTTGCCAGGATCCCTAGGCTTGCCGTCGTCGGCGTCGCCGTCTGGGGCGCGGCTGAGAGTGGCTGCGCCATGCCGCCGATCGGAGTCAGCTGCGTCGGGACTGCAGCCCTTGGGTGGGAGACGGATGGCCGCGAGCCATGCACCGTGAGAAATGGGAGCACCGAGGCTGGATGCTGGCCAGGAGTTGACCCCGCCCCTGCCGCTTTTCGGAGGTTGACAATGCGTGCCGGTGCAAGCATTCCTCGGCCAGTCGCACGCAAAGTGATTGCGCGAGACGCCACGAGTGATGGCGCCAGCATGGCAGCACCTGGTGTGGCCGCGAGTAACAAGGTGCAGCTGATCCCAAGTAGTGCCAGGCAACGAGTCCACACCGTCACTGCTACTCCTTTGAGTAAGTTCGCTCGACGGATCCAGTGAACTCGGTCACTGTGGCCCCGCTGGCAAAGCGAATTGTAATCATCTCGTTACGCTCCGAACACTGATTTGTCGAGTCGGCCCCTATCGTCTTGGGCGCAGAAGGACTGGACTTTGGGGCGGTGGCGGATTCAACTGGTCGTCGCAACGACTTGACGGGCTTCGTCAAGTCGTCTTCGTGGAGCCGCCGGGAGGCCCATGCGCGTTGGGGTGGGGATTGCCGGTAAAACCCGGCGCCGCCATCCGCTAACTTACAGCGAGTGGGCCAGAAGCTCTGGTAAGCGCAGCGCCTCGACGACGTTGCCGAGCACCAGCACCAGCACTGTGAATGCCACACAAGCCTGGGCGAGGCTGCGCAGTCTGGGCCAGGTTGGAATCAGGAGCGTGGGGAGCAGGGCAGCTACCAGAAGTCCAAACAACAGCTCCGGCGGCGGGGTCCAGGGTTCACCCCCCGAGCCCAACCAGCCACTGCTGGCTGCAGCTCCGCCCAGAGCCAGCAGGAGGCCCAGAAGCGCTCCCGAGGGCGCCCGGAACAGCCGCCACACGAGGCTGCCCGCGCCCAGATAGACCAGGGGGTAGACGGCGATCCGATACCAGCCGTACTGCCCCACCACCCGTTGATCGGCCATCAGCAGCATGGTCAGGGCGTAGGCCACGGCGGGCCAGACCACGTAGCGTTCGGTCAACCTGGTGCCGCCCCGCCCCGAGGCGAACGCGATCCCGGCCAGACCGAGCCACCCCAGTAGCCACCAGCCGTCGTGCAGCGGGCGATTGACGCCGGCGGGAGCGGCGATGAACTGGAAGGCGGCGAACACCCCACTGCGGCGCGCGGCCTGTTCGGTCCAGACGGCGAGGAACAGACGCCAATCCAGGACCGCACCGTACAACGCGAAGACACCGAGCCCGGCCACGCCGGCGCCGGCGGCGGCGAGCGCGGGCCACCAGCGCCGGGACTGGAGGAGGAGGACGGCGGCCACACCCGCGATGCTGATCCCGGGCACCTTGGTCAGGCTGCCGGCAAGACAGACCCCGACCAGGGCGAGCAGGGTCGGCCATCCCCCCTCCCCCGCCTCCAGGCGAAGGACGCAGATCAGGGCGGCCAAAACAAGTACGGCCAGCAGGGATTCGGATTCCACCTCGCGCTGCAGCAGCACCGCCCCGGGCGAGGTGGCCAGGAGCAGGATGGCGAGCATCGCGGGCGAGCGGCCCAAGACCCGGCGCCCGAGCACGTAGACCAGGATCAGGGCCAGAACGGAGAGGACGATGACCGGAGGCCGGATCATGCCCAGCGTCACCTGGGTCATTTGGCGCGCACCCAGGAGCAGCGCCCAAGCCCCGGTGAAGAGCGAGAAGAGCGGGGGATGGTCCAAGTAGGGGTGAACGATGGGATAGCTCGTGTGGTGATCACGAAGGATCTGCGGCGCTCCGTAGGCGCGCAAATAGGACCAGCCGTAGGGCACCCCGCGGCGAATTAGGGTCATGCCCGACCAGGCCCAATCGAGCTCGTCGGCGTTGTCGGTCAGCGCTGGGGCCTGATCGAATCGATACAGCCGCAGGGCCAGGGCCAGGGCCGAGATGGCGCCCATAAGGCCCAGCTCAAGCCGCGTCCAGTGCGGCGCCGGGGCGATCCGGCGCCTCATATCCGGTACACCGAATAGCCGTCGTGAAAGTACACCCGGCGATAACCCGACGCGGCCCAGTAGGCACTTCCCGCGGGAGCCAAGCTCAGCTCCTGGGGCCCGATCATGACGTAGCCCACCCGGTAGTGGGCGAGCAGGCGGCGGGTGCCCGGTTGGCCCTGGAGCATGTCCTCCACGTCGCGGCTCCTGATCGCCCAGTCGGACAGGCCATAGGTCCACACCCAGCCCGGATAGCCTTCGACCACGCTCCTGCCGGCGAGGGTTGGAATCGGACTGTTGGGGTCTGGGGCGACCAGAAATATCGCGTGCGGGGAGGTCTGAACGCGAGCCCACCGCGCCACCTCAAGGCCGCCGGAGTCGGTCAAGGCAAAGGTGTTCTGCGATGCGTCCAGGGAGCGGGCCAGGTCCAGGGTGCCGGCGGCCACCAGGCTCAAGAAGAGGACCCCGGCCAGGAGCGCCGATGCTCCGCGACGCCGGATGAGCCGGGCCACGAGCGCTCCGACCGGGATCGCACCCAACAGCGCCCAGTAGGCGAAGAACTTGGTGTTGTCCCAGTCCCAGGCCTGGAAGACGATGAAATTGGGGACCACGAACCAGAGCCAGATCGGCGCCAGCCTGCGGCCCAGGCCCGGGGGCAGGGTGCCTGGCCAGAGGAAGGCGGCCAGCATCGCGGGCACCAGCAACCCGGTGTTCCAAATCCAGAACCAGACCAGGTTGTCGTGATGTCCCCCGCTCTGGGCGAGCCACCCGACCTGCCATCGCAGCCTGGCCGCGCCATCGCCCAGGAGCCATATGACGACCGGCAGCCCCAGGCTGAGGGCGGGCAGGAAGTACAGCATGCGGCGTCGATTGGGGCCGCGCAGAGAGAACGCGGGCAGGGCCAGATTGGTCCCCCAACTGTGCACGTGAGCCAGGGGCGACAGGCCGGTCACGATGCCCAGAAAGCCGAGCTGGCCGGGGCTCGGCGCCTTGGGGCCGAGCAGCAGTGCGCTCACTATCAGGGCCAGGCTGAAGCCGAACAGGACCGAGCGCTGGGGGAGCAGGTAGGCCAGCACGGGGTTCAGCCACTGCAGGTTCAAGGCCGGATCCTGGGTGTAGAGCTGAGGCAGGTGGAGCAGCAGCGCCGGGCCCTGGTGCCAGAGCTCAGGCATCAGGCGCAGAAACCCGAGTCCGCCACCCAGACAGAAAACCGCCACGCTTACGGCCCCCGCCATCCGGCTGCCGCTCAGCCGGCGCGCGGCCAGGTACATCACGAGCGGGAAGGCGAATCCCAAAAAGCCGGAGGTCAAAACTAGGGACGAGGTCAGGCTCGCGCCCAAGGGCACCAGCTCGGCGGCCCAGAAGTCGATCAGAAAGGGATATCCCAGCCGGTGGGGCGGGTCGAGGGGAAACTGGGGTGGCAGATTGTGCCCGTAGGCAAACGAGCCGGCATATGACAGGTGCGCTGACCAGTCGGCGTAGAAGGCGGCACCACCCACGAACAGTCCCTGCGGCGTCAGCGTGTAGGCGCGCGAGAGCACGATCGCAGTCCAGGCCCAGGCCAGCGCCAGGAGCAGCCAGAGGGGCCAGGAAGAGCGCGGACTGAGCCCGCGCCAGGCTCGATCGAGGTCGACTCGCAGCCGGCTCCGGCGACCCCAGACCACGATCGCGGCGGCGACCAGGGGCAGCGCCGCTCCGAGTAGGTCGGAGGTCAGCCCGACCCCGAGAGGGAACGCCAGAGCGAGCTGGCAGAGAGCGATCGCGCCCGCGCCCAGGACCGCGCCGTAGGCCAGTCGCTCCTCCAACTCGAGTTCGAACCCGCCGGCATAGGTCAGCCCGGCCCCCCCCACCAGCGCGGCCCCGAGCACGATCAGGGGGGGATCGATCCGCAGGACCCAGAGCGCGATCGGGACCAGGGCGAGGGGGAGGAAACGTGCAGATGAGCGCCGAGGAGCGCTCAGATCCAGGTCCGAAGCCACATCTTGCCCGCCGGGAATGGATCCAGATATGAGCCCTGGGAGATGGGCAGTCCGGTCCAGACGGGATAGAAGTAGACGAAGAAGGCGATGGCGAGAATGAGAAATGCGGGCACCAGCCAGCGCGTGCGCAGGAGGCGGACGGCACCACTCCATTCCAGGCGCACTGGGCCCATGTCCCCGATCCGGACCAGGACCAGCGCCAGAGCCAGAACACTGAAGATCAGGCCCCCGAACATGTGGTACAGAAAGAGGACCCGGCTGATGCGCGAGAAGGGTAGGTACTGGGTGATGAACCCGATCATGATCACGCCGGCGGCAAAGCTGCCCCGGCGCAGGAGCAGATAGGGCATCGAGAGCAGGGCCGGAATGGCAGCCCACCAGATGAGCGGATTCCCCAGGTTCACGATGCCCGCCACCAGAGGCTGCCCGCTGCCGGCGTCAACTCCCAGCGACTGATATTCGTAGTAATAGGCCACCGGACGGTAGAGGAAGGGCCACGTGTACCACTTCGATCCGTAGGGGTGGGTCGCCTTCAGATTCAGGTGATAGAGATAGGTCTGCACCTGATACGCCCACAGATCGCCTAGGTTGTGAAACTGGCCGCGCATGAAAAAGGGAAACCAGCTGGCGATGTAGATCCCGACCGGCAACACCGCCAGGGCGACGACCGCGGTGCCGACATATGGACCCCAGGCGCTCCCGCCCGGGAGGTCCCACGCTCCCTCCCCGCCCCAGACATGCTCGCCCAGGCGCAGACGATGGCGGCGGGCCAGGGGCTCGACCAGGAGCAGGAGCCCGATCGATGCCAGGGCGGCCAGACAAATCCATTTGGCCGAGATGGCCAGGCTCAACGACAGGCCCACGCAGAGCAGACTGATGAGCGCGCCACGCTGGGTCTGGGCCCGGCGATGGGCCAGATAGAGGGCGTACGAGAGCATGATCAGGAAGATCGGAAAGATGTCGATCATCCCGATCCGGGACTGGACGAAGAACATGCCGTCGAAGCAGGCGAGCACGGCGGCAGCGAGAGCGAACCGACGGCGCGGCCAGAGCTCGAGCGCGAGCAGGTACATGAGAGGGATGCACAGGCTGCCGAACACGCAGACCGACAACCGCCAACCGAAGGTGTTGTAACCAAGGTCTGCCCAGCTCCCGCGGGCGCCCTGGGTCAGCGCCCGCCAGCCACCGTAGACCCATTCGCCGGCGGCGATGAACTCCTTGCCCAGCGGCGGCTCCGGGTCGAAGTACGACACCCCGGTGAGGTCGTCGTGGGCGAAGGTGGCGAAGTAGATCTCATCGAAAACCTGGCCCTGGGGCGGGGTCGCCGGGGTGCCGGACCGAGCATAGTTGCGCTGAAAGGGATAGGCCAGGCCGCAGAGTGTGCCGAGCTGATTGCGGACGTTGATCGGGGTGTTGTGGATGCAGTTGGTGATCGCCGGGCCGGAACCCGACTGGGTCAGGAAGTTGGGCATGATGGGACTGAAAAACCGAAGCCCAAAGGCCATGGCGAGCAGCCCAACCATGATCCACAGATCAAGGGAGGTGAATTTGAGGCGACCCGCCGGGCCCGGGTGCGAGGTCACCGGCCCCGCTTGCGCCGCCTCTGCCCGCCCAGGTTCTGGCCCAGCCGGTCAGGCAGCCGGGACGCGATTTCGGTACTCAGGCGATCGGCATCCGCAACAGGTAGAGCGATCGTGTCAACTCCGACGTACTGGGTTCCAAGGCGGCCGGAGATGGTCTTGGCCCGGGGATCGTCGCGCAGGCGGATGAAGACCGCGGGGCGCTCCAGCAGCGGTCTGGAGAAGGGCCGGATCAGCTTTTTGCGGGTGTCCTGAAAGTGCATACCCAAGGGCTGCACGCGAGCGGACCGGACCAGGTCCCATTCGATCACCACGCTCTTGGTCAGACGCGAGATGCGAAGCCCGGGGTCGGTGGCCTGGACATAGCTGCGGCGGCGGTAGAACGTGAGGGCCCCGGCCAGCATGAGTCCGGCCGGGATGTAGGAGAGCCAAATCAACGAGGGCTGGTCGAAGTGCCAGCGGTGGCTCAAGACCAGGAAGAGGCTGACGCCGGCCCCGAGCAGCATCAGGATCACCACGTAGTAGCGCTGCTGGCGCCAGATCTGCTCGGCGTAAAGCGTGGGGTACTTCAAGACCTATGGATTATCGCCGCTGGCCCCAGCTCTAGGTCGCGGAGACCGCGCCGCCTAGGGGGTAGCTGCGCGCCAGGATCGGTTCAGGGCCCCGCTCCGGTAGCCCTCCAGATCCAGCGCGACGAAGGTGTAGCCCGCGCTGCGCAGCGCGTCGACGACCTGATCGCGAACCTCGATCAGGCGCGGCATCTCCTCCTCGTCGACCTCGATCCGAGCGACCTCCCCGTGGTGGCGCACGCGCACCTGGCGCAATCCCAGGGCCTTGACCGCGCGCTCGGCCGCACCGACCTGGCGCAGAACCTCCACGGTGACCTGGGTGCCGTGGGGAATACGCGAGGAGAGGCAGGCGAACGAGGGCTTGTTCCAGTTTGGAAGTCCGAGCGATCGCGCCGCGGCGCGAATCGCCGCCTTGCCCATGCCCGCCTCGAGCAGGGGATAGCGAACCTGGCGGCGGACGGCGGACGCGTGCCCGGGCCGGTGATCGCCGACGTCGTCCGCGGTGGCGCCATAGGCCAGGTGCTTTAGGCCCAGACGCGCCTGTATCGGCTCCAGCCGGGAGAAGAGCTCCTCCTTGCAGTGGAAGCAACGATCGGGCAGGTTGCGCCGGTAGGACTCGAGCTCGACCTCGGCCGTGTCGACCTCGACCAGCTCCGCCTTGAGGCTGCGGGCCAGGGCTCTGGCCTCCTCCTGCTCCTGCTCTGGGTAGGCGGGCGAACTGGCCAGGGCCGCCACCGCTCGGCCCGGACCGAGTTCGTCCAAGGCCAGCCTGAGCAGAAGCGACGAATCCACTCCTCCCGAGTAGGCGACGAGCACCGAACCCAGCTCACCCACGATTCCACGCGCCCGGTCCAGCGCGCCCTCATCGCCACGCTCAACCTGGATCATCGCCCGCCCAGCTTACCCGGCGCCGACCCCCGCTGGCGTGGAGGGCTCGATCGCCGGCAGACCGCAGAAGGTCTCGTAGTCGATCAGCTCGCTCACACTGGGATGATCCCCGCAGAGGGGGCAGCCTGGGTCTCGACGCAGTCGCACCGAACGGAATGACATGTCCATGCCCTCGAAGAGCAGCAGCCGACCGGTCAGCGGCTGGCCGATGCCGACCACGTGTTTGATGGTCTCAAACGCCATCATGCTGCCGATGATGCCGGGCAGCACCCCGAACACCCCCGCCTCAGCGCAACTCGCCACGGCCCCGGGGGGCGGCGGATTGGGGAAGAGGCAGCGGTAGCAGCCGGTGCCCCGGGCGGCGTCGAACATGGTCATCTGACCCTCGAACCGGAAGATGGCGCCGTGAACCAGCGGCTTGGCCAGAAAATAGGCGGCGTCGTTGGCCAGGTAGCGGGTGGGGAAGTTGTCCGTACCGTCGACGATCACGTCGTAGTCCGCAAACACCTCGAGCGCATTCTGTGAATCCAGGTGGATGCGATGCTTGACCACCTCGACATCGGGATTCATGGCCCGCATCGAGTCTGCGGCCGAGTCCACCTTGAGCCGGCCCAGGTCATCAACCCCGTGCAGGATCTGGCGCTGCAGGTTGGTGGCGTCGACCGAGTCGAAATCGACGATCCCGATCTTGCCCACCCCGGCGGCGGCCAGATAGAGCGCGGCAGGGGACCCGAGCCCGCCGGCGCCCAAGAGCAACACCGACGTGTTTAAAAGCTTCATCTGACCCTTGCCGCCAACCTCGGGCAGGATCAGGTGACGAGCGTAACGCTGGACCTGTTCGGGAGTGAATTTGTCTACTGCCATCGCAAAAAGATGATACGGGCCGCGCTCGTCCGCCTATTCCCTTCGGCCCTCAGATCCGGCCTGGGGGCGGCGGGCTGACCATTCCTACAATGGGCCGGTGGACACCGAATACCTGGACGACGAGCAGATCATCGCCCTATACAACCGGGTCCGAACCGGACGCCGGACCTGGCCCGAGGGCATCTGGAGCTCGCCGGCCGCGCTCCAGTACGCGGTCACCGTGTTCGACTACTGGATCCACAACGTGATGGGTTGGAAGAGCTGGCCGGACGCCCGAGGTCGGGTCAGCGCCGCCTTGCTCGAGGAGCATCGCCTGGCTGACATCGTGGAGAGCGTATTCGTGCCCGAGTTCGGAGACGATTGGCTCGATTTCGAGGTCATCCTCAACGAATCGATGCGCCTGTCCGAGGACGAGACCTGGGCGGTGGATCTGAGCGACCGTCAGGAGCGGGTTGAGGAGGCTTTCGAGCACTCCTTTGAGAACATCATCGGCTCGCCCAAGGCTCAGCCCCGACTGCTGGCGACCTACCATCGCTTTCGCAATCATCTGCTGCGCATGTGGGGCGCCTTCCAGGAGGCTCAGGCCGAGCACGACAAGGCCGAACGGGAGGCGGCCGAGCACTTCTGGCAGGGTCTGCACATGGTCCGGGCCAGCCGCGGCCGCACGGCAGAGAACTGGTCCATCGTGAACGCCGAGGAGGAGCGTCTGGGCGAGGTCTCAGTGATCTGGGGCGACCCTCACCCCTACTGCCTCATCGTTCTGGACGAGAGCCTGGGCGGTGAACGCGGAGGCTTTGAGCAGGTGATCTGGAAGCTGGAGGAGGAGATACTGGTCGAGGAGCCAGGAGTGATCAGCTACTCGGTCTGGCAGAAGGGATTCCTGGGCGAGTACTACCGCTGCGCCGACTGCGGCGAGTTGCACAGCCAGTACGACGACGGACCCGGCTCCGAGCTGCGCCTGGGCGATCTCCCGGGCGACGACGAGGACGAATAGGGATCGGTTTCAGCGCGCGCTGAGGCTGTAGACCGGGCCCTCCTCGCCCCCGGCGTTGCGTGAGCGCCACTCGATCGAATGCCCAGGCGCCAGCTGGGTGCTGGGCAGGTCGGCGACCCAGAGCCCGAGGCCGGTCGGATAGGCCTCGATGTCGACGTGACTTGCCCAGCCATCGGCCGAGCAGGTGACCGCTCCCCTCTCGTCGAGCTGAATCTTCACCTGGCGCCCGGCGGGAAAACTCGAGAAGCGGTGGCGCTCGTGCCAGATCTGGGCCAGGGCCGGGGGAGATCCATCGGCGTAGCGACGGCGCACCGGCTCGGTAGCGTCGGGCAGCTGAGCTGTGGCATAGGCGACCAGGAGCCGCAGGTACTCGGCGTGGGCCCAGCCCAGCGGCGCCGCTGAGCCACTGGGTAGGCCCACCCGCAAACCGCGCTCGGGTACGTCGTCGGCGTCCCACAGCTGCTCGGCGAGGATCAGCTCGGGGCCTGCAAATCCCTCCAGGGCCCTGATCAACGCGGCCGGCGAACCGCCCAGAGCCAGCACCTGGTGCGCGCGCTCACCGGTGAGCAGGGGCCAGGGCCGTCCCACCCCCGAACCGCCGGCGGGCCAGGGTCGTCCGTCCGGGGCCTCGCCGTAGGTATCGCCAGAATAGCGGCGCCAGGCGCGCCCGGCGGGCAGCTCAACCTCCAGGACGGGGTCGGCGGTGAGTAAGCTGCTGGCCAGGCGCGGGTCCTGAGGCCGGCGCAAACCGCGCCGAGAGAGCTCTAGAAATTCGAGGGCGAGAGGATCCGAACGGTCGGGCCCCTGGTCGGGGTCGTGCCCCAGCCGGACGTAGTGCCGGAAGGGAGCATGAAAGGTCCAGCGCTCCAGCTCCTCGTTCCAGTAGTCCGCCACCAGGCGGAAGTGGTAGGCCGCGGCCAGATCTCCGGACTCGTCGGCGAACGCCGCCGCCAGGACCAGGGCGGAGATCGAGACCGCCAGGCTGGAGGGCGAGTACCCACCAGCGTCCTCCCAACGGTCCAGGTCGGTGGCCGGGCCCTGGCGGCAGATCTCGGCCGCGGCTCGCCGAACCAGTTCGGGATAGGGGTCGAAGAGGAGTCCACCGGCCACGCCCAGGCGCCAGGCGAGCAGGATCGGATACCCCAGCTGGTCCAGCTCGCTGCCGGCCCAGACCGCGCTCCCGTCGAGACGGTAGCTCTGAGGCCAGGAGCCGTCGGCCCCCTGCCGCGAGCTCAGATATGACAGCGCGCGCTGGGCGGGTGCGACGTCGCCTGCGTCCAGCAGGGCGGATGCGATGTGAAAGAGATCACGGTTCCAGACCCGGTTGTAGGCCTGATCCGGCACGCCCCAGGGCGCGGTCGGGGCGGCCACAAAGCCGCCTTCCTCCAACTTGTCCTCGAGGCATCTCAGCACGGCCATAGACGCCTTCGCCAGGCGGCCTCCGTCCCCGGCCACCCGGAGTACGTTGGGGGCCGGCTCGGGCAGCATGCGCCAACCGGCCACGAATTCGCTCCGGATCTGCGCGCCTCCGCGGCGCAGAGCCTCGCGGGCCACCTCCTCGGCCTCGTCCCTGTCCGCCCCCAGTCCCAGCGCGAGCTGGAAGGGACCGCCGAGGAGGCCGAGCTGGGCACCCAGAGCCACCCAGCCGGACTCCGCCAGCAGGTGCGCCGATCCCACCCAACCCTCGTCGACTCGCAGCTGGGTGAGCAGATCCGAGCGCCCGCGATAGCCCACGCTGCAGTGGCTGAAGGGGCCGACCAGGGCGAGCCAGGTCGGCCCCAGACGCGCGCTCAGCCACGGCGGGTCCTCGCCCAACGCTCGCGCGTCTCCGCTTTCGTGGGGCTCGAGCTGCAGGAACAACCGAACGTCCGGCATCTCGGGCTGGAAGTCCCCGGTGATGATCAGAGCGTTGGACTGGGGATCGGTCACAAACTGGGTGTTGAGCCGGTATTCAGGATGCTCGGAGCGGACGCTGAACACGGGGACACCGGGCTCCTCCCATTCGATCCGATGCTGGCCCTCCTCCGAGTCGTCGATCGGCGGTGCCCCGGGGGCGGCCGCGATGAAGCGCAGGCCGCGCAGCAGCGGCCGGTCCAACGAGGGGTGGAAGACCTCGCTCAGGTTGCCCTTGGCCAGGGTGTACCAGATCAGGCTGGCGGACGAAGCCGCGGTGCCGAATGCCTGCTTGGGTCCCGGACCCCAGCCCGGTTCGACCCCAGGCGCGCCCGGTGCGACCGCCTCCTCCGGCGCGCCCGCCTGTTCTGACATAGAACGAACCCCCATTCCCGCCCTGACGTTGACCCGACCCGGGGCGCGCCGGACGGCACCGGCCCGGCCCCGGAACAGATTCTGCAGCCCCCGGCGCCCATCCTGCTCCCCCGACGCACGCCCGGCGCCACTTAAACTGTCCTCGAGCGGTCCCGGCCTGGGCTCATTGGAAGGGTGGCTGAGTGGTCGAAAGCGCCCGCCTGCTAAGCGGGTAGGTGGGGTGAACCCGCCTCCCGGGTTCGAATCCCGGCCCTTCCGCCACTGTCCTGTCTCAGGACATCGTGGGCTCATCGGATTCTGGCGGGGGGTCAGCTGTCTCACTGGACCACCATCGACCCGAGAACGCGCCAGTTCGGGCGGCCGGCGTAGAGCAGAGCCCGGATTCGGTAGTTCTCGAAGTTGCGGAACCCAAAGCCAATTCGCTTGAAGCGCTTGACTAAGTTGTTGAGGGCCTCGGTGGCGGCGTTGGTCACCTTGGCCAGGTGGTAGTTGCAGATCTTGTCGAACCAGCGCCGCAGGGTTCGCCCGAGCCGCTGCACCTCCGGTGGCATCGCCTGTTTCGAGCAATGCGAGACCAGGTCATCGAGAAGGACGCGAGCCTGGTCCTGATCGCTGGTTCGATAGAAGTCCCGCAGGCGCTCTTTGATCCGGTAGGCGATGGCCACCTCGGCGTTGGGGTCGCCCAGCTCTAAGAGCGAACGAAGACGCTCGGCCCGGTCGGCATTGAGGTGTTCCTCGCCCCTGCGCAGAAGGCGGCGAGCCCGATACAGAGGATCATCCCTTCGACCTCGATGGCCCAGCTGCTGGGTCTGCACTCGGCGGCGCGCTACCTCGGCGAGCAGCGGTGCGAGAGTTGCGGCGTCTTCTGCCGCTTGGTGGGCCCGGGCGGCGAGTGCCCCCACTGCGGCGAACTCGTCGCCGTCGAGGACCTCGGCCTACCGACCACGGCGAGGAGGTGATACCGCAGCGTTATCGCAGGCGGCCCTTGACGCGCCACTTGCAGACCCGTCAGGATCGTCTCAGCCACCTCCCCGCGAGGGTCAACTTGCAAGCAGCCGGGTCTCTACAAAACCCAGAGCGATTCACTGATCGACGCTTCGACGCCAACCGGGGGGTGCTCGCCGATGAGCACCGAGGTGTCGAGCACCGCCCTCATGGGCGGAACGGATCGACGACGTCAGCGTGGAGCCGCGCGAGGTCAACCTCAAGAGTCCGTGGCGCGGGGCCGCGCCAGACCCTGTCCAGTGCCAGCCCGCCCACCCACTGGCGACGTCCGGCGGGGCGAAGCTCAGCCACGGGCCGACCGGCCACGGTCACCGTCAGGGTCTCACCCACCTCGACTCGGCGCAGCACTGCGCCGATCTCGTTACGGAGCTGCTTCTGCGGTATCCGCTCCGTGCTTCGGAGGTAGCACTTCTGCTACCTCCTGGCAGGATGTCCGGAGGGACCCCGCTGGGGATCTCAGGGTGGGGTTGCCACCGCCAATAACCTCCCGCGGACCTGCGCTAAAGCCGGTCCGGTTCTCTCCCGCGAGCCGGCCGGCCGAGACCTCGCGCCTGCTTATACATTCGGTTCAGCGCGCGACACCCGAGCTGCCCCCGAACTCGTCGAGAGAGCGTCGCTGCCCCCAGCTGCTCCCGGGAGTGGTGGTGTGTCTAGCCAGATAGGCTGCCGCCTCAGCTCGCCGCGCCACCTCGAGCTTGGACAGAATCGTCGAGACGTAGTTCTTAACCGTCTTCTCGACCAGTTTCAGCTCCTTGCCGATCTGGCCGTTGGTCTCGCCCTTGGCCACCAGGGTGAGGATGCGCTCTTCCTGGGCCGAGAGGCGAGCCAGCTTCTCGTCCCGCATCGTCTTGCCCTTGCGCAGCCGCTCCAGCACGGCGCGGGTCACCTCGGGATCGAGCAGGCTCTTGCCTGAGCCGACCTCGCGGATAGCCCGGATCAGGTCGCCGCCTCGGATCTGCTTCAGCACGTACCCGGCCGCACCGGCCATGATCGAGGCGAACAGCGCCTCGTCGTCGGCGAACGAGGTCAGTCAGGACCTGCGTTCCCTCCAACCGAGCGCGAATCTCCCGCGTCGCCTCAATCCCGCTGCCGTCGGCTAATAGGAGCAGAACCTCCTCGAGAATAGGGAGGTTGTCCGAGTCGCCAGCGGTCGAGCACTTCTGTCGGCGAGGCCACTGAGCCTTACGTCTAGATGGTGCCGCCGCCGGTCGACGAGGAGGGAAGACGACCTGTGGGATGTCGGGCCGTTGGAGCCCTGCTCTATTAGCGCGTCGCCACTCTCCTCCTACTCGGTGGCTTCGACGGGCATGTGAGGAGGGTGCGATGGTCTTCGTTGGAGTTGACTGGGCCGAGGCCCATCACGATGTCTGTGTAATCGACGCGGCGGGCATGGTGCTCGGCAAGCGGCGCGTCCCGGATGGGATCGAGGGCGTTCGCCAGATCCACGAATTGGTCGGGGCCCATGCCCAGGAGCCCGAGCAGATAGTTGTCGGTATCGAGACCGACCGTGGCCTGCTGGTGGGCGCTCTGGTGGCCGCCGGCTACCGGGTCTACGCCATCAACCCGCTCTCGGCCAGCCGCTACCGGGAGCGCCACGTCACCTCCCGCGCCAAGTCGGACCCCGGCGACGCCAGGATGCTGGCGGAACTGGTCCGGACCGACCGTCACAACCACCGTCAGGTGGCCGGGGACTCCGAGTTGGCGGAGGCGATCAAGGTGCTGGCGCGGGGTCAGCAGGACTTGGTCTGGTCCCGCCAACGCTTTGTAAATCGGCTCCGTAACACCCTCCGCGAGTTCTACCCCGCCGCCCTGGAGGCCTTCAAGGACCTCGACTCCGGGGAGACATTGGCGCTCCTGGAGCGAGCGCCGAACCCCTGGGAAGGGCGTCGGCTCTCCCAGGCCAAGATCGTTTCAGCTCTCCGGGCGGCCGGCCGGCAGCGGAACTTGGAGGCCCGGGCAGCCGAGATCCAGACCGCCCTCCGCTCCGAGCAGCTGGAGGCTCCGGCGCGGGTCGGGAGCGCTTACGCCATGGTGGTCAAGAGCACGGTAGCTGTGCTCAGGAACATGAACCAGGAGCTGGCCCAGCTCGAATCGGAGCTCTCCCGGTCTTTTGAAGGACACCCGGACGCCGAAACCTACCGGAGTCTCCCAGGACTTGGCGTCATCCTCAGCGCCCGGGTGCTGGCCGAGTTCGGTGATGACCCGAACCGGTTCGACCATCCTAAGTCTCGCAAGGCCTACGCCGGCACCGCCCCCATCACCAGGGCCTCGGGCACCCGTCAGGTCGTGCTCGCCCGAGTGGCTCGCAACCGACGCCTGGCCGATGCCTGCTACCTGTGGGCGTTCGCAAGCCTCAACCGCTCAGCGGGTGCCCGGCGTTACTACGACACCCTGCGTGGCCGCGGCCAGACCCACCATCAGGCCCTTCGCGCGATGGCGAACCGTTGGGTCGGCATCCTGCACGGTTGTCTTCGCTATCACTCCGCCTACCGAGAGGAGGTAGCCTGGCCAGCTTCCCTCGAGGTCGCCGCTTGACTTTTTACGGACGTGGGATGTCTAG
>DATLSE010000014.1:0-6219 GCA_035534295.1 Nitrosotalea sp. | reverse complement strand
TTGACAGGCCATCCAGAGCGACGTCGATACGTGAACGCGTCGCGCGCCATCGAATCGAGAGGTCGGTCAACAAGCCCTTGAATCCTGCGACCTCGCACGAACTTGGACCACGCTGACTACACGGTCCCCGCCGCCCGTCGTTTGGCGACGGAGCGAGCCCTCGGCGGGGAGCGGCAAGGGATGACTTCATCGGCTCGCGGATGCCGATGAGAGTGCGAATCGACGCCGGCAAATCGGTGGATTAACTGGCGGCGACCAGCGCTACGCCCGGGGCCTCGACCAGCGCCACACCGGACGGCTCGCTCCGCCCTGTGCGCCGGCCCTTTAATGCGCACGGGCCGTGGCTGGGCTGCGCTGCTGGCGCCGCCCACGCTCGCTCGGGGTACGCTGGCGGACTCGGGGATGATTGAGGGCTGGTGCCCTCCGTGGTCTTCAAAACCATTGTGGGGCTCCGATGAGGGGTCCCGGGTGGGTTCGATTCCCATCCATCCCCGCCAAAGAATGTCGCCGGCAGAGCCCTTTGGCGCCGATTGCGGGGTCCTTCGCAGGATCGATGGAGTCGCAATCAGCCGCCCGTGCCATCAGGGTGCGCAGCGGTTGGCCGGAGCCGGTCCAGCGGACGCTGGTTACGTGCGCCTCACCCGTTCGTCTCCGACCCTGCGGGTCTCACCAACGCCGTCCAGGTACTCCAGGATGGCCTGGGCGGTGCGGCGGTTCCCGCCCATCAGGTCGCGCAGCCGGCCCAGAGAGATCGATCCGGCGGACTCGAGCTCGGAGCGAATCAACTCCATCGCCCGATCCAACCCAGATCGGGTGATGGCCAGGTCAGCTCCTATCCGGACCAGCGTCGCCTGCTCGATCAGAGCCTCGGCGACATCGGACGAGACGGCGCTCGATTTGAGCGCCGCCGATAGCGGCGGTGGGCTCATCGGATTCGCTGAGAGAGCCTCGATCAGAGCCGCGGCCAGGCGCTCGTCTACCAGCACCCGATGCGAGGGGGCGGCCAGCGCGAGATCGTGCTCGGCCAGCACACCTGCGCCCAGCAGGGCGGCGACCACGTGACGGAAAACCGGGGGCGGCACCCGGAGCCGGCTTCGCAACTCCTGAGCTGGCACCCCGCGGCGCATCGGGTGGGTCGCGTGGTAGCGCTCGACCTCGCGCAGCGCGGCCGCGCTGAGTTGGGCGAAGACGCCGGGGTCGAAAAGATAGGGGCCCACCCTCTCTGCGTTCAGGTCTTCGAGATCGGCGGCACTGGCCCCCGTGATGACCATGATCTGGCTGGGCGTGACCCCAAAGGGGTGCTTTCGTAGCTCCTGCTCAAGACCCGATCCCGTCAGGCGCTGAGCCAGGGACTCGATGACGGGGACGCCGTTGCGGGGGTGGCGCACGGGGTGGACGTCCACGAACACGCCGCCGCCCACGACCGCGCCGGTGGTCGCCTCGCTCAGGATGTACCGGTCCCCGTTGACGGCGGCGATCGGGTGCCGCAAGCGTAGCTGGAGCCAGCCGGTGCCACCGGGATCGGGCATCGACGACTCCAATGGGAGCAGCCGGGCGGACACTGAGGCGGAGCCGGAATGAACGATGGCCTGGGCCCCGGGGCGAAGTCGTCTGGTGCCGGGCAGCAGTCGCACTGAGGCGTCGATCCTCTCGCTGGGTTGCAGGCTATGGACCAGGGTCAAGACCTGGCCCCGCCGGATCGCATCCTTTTGAATGCCGGCGATGTTGACCGCGACGCGGGAGCCGGGTTCCGCCGACTCGACCGGTCGGTTGTACTGCTCTAATCCCCGCACCCGATGCGCGGTGCCGCCGGGCTGGAGCTCCAATTCCTGGCCCACCTGGAGGCAGCCATCGACGAGCGTGCCCGTCACCACGGTGCCGAACCCGGTCATGGCGAACGCGCGGTCGATGGCGAGTCGGGGTCGCCCCTTGTCCGGGCGCGGGGTCATGACCTTAAGCCCGGAGTCGATCTGCTGCCTTAGCTGCTCCATCCCCAATCCCGTCCGGGCAGACACGTGGACCACCTCGGCTCCGGCCAGCGAGGTGCGGCTCGATGCCTCACGCGCCTCCTCCGACACCAGCTCAATCAGCTCTGCGTCCGCCAGATCGACCTTGGTGATCACGTCCAGGCCGTGATCGATGCCCATCAGGTCGAGCACTTCAAGGTGCTCCCTGGTCTGGGCCATGACGCCCTCGGTCGCGCTCACGATGAGGAGTGCGAAGTCGACCCCGTGCATGCCACTCAGCAGGTTGCGCATGAAGTCGATGTGGCCCGGCACGTCGACGATTCCCACCTCGCGCCCGCTCGGTAGCGTGGCGTGGGCAAAGCCCAGATCGATCGTGAGCCCGCGCCTCTTCTCCTCGGCCAGCCGGTCCGGATCGATCCCGCTCAGCGCCTGAACCAGGGCCGACTTGCCGTGGTCGACGTGACCGGCGGTGCCGATTACAAAGCCCAACGACCTATACGCCAGGCCGGTTTGGATCGTTCGGACGGGAGGGATCGCTGGCCGCTACGATCGCGGCCACGAGCTCCGCCTCCTCGTCCGGCGCGACCGTGCGCAGATCGAGGCAGCAGGCCGCGTCCTGGATCCGGCACATCACCGCCGGTCGCCCTCGACGCAATCTGGTCGCGAGCGCGCCGGGCCGGCCGGGCAGTGCCACCAATACCGTCGGTATTTCGATCCCGGGCTGGCTACCGCCTCCCATCACCGAGCTCGAGGGAACCACGCTCGAGCTGATCCCCCTAGCCAGCAAGGCGGCCACCAGGGTCTGCGCCCGCTCCTGCAGCCCCTCCAGCTCCAGCGCCTGCATTCGTGCGGCCGGCGTCGGCACCCCCAGGAGATGATCCAACAGGGTCGCCTCGAGCGCGGCCAGGGTCAGTTTGTCGATCCGCACCGCCCGGGCCAGGGGGCTCCGCGCCATGCGCGATATCAACTCGGATCGCCCCAGGGCGAGACCGGCCTGCGGGCCGCCCAGGAGCTTGTCCCCAGAGAACGTGGTGACGTCCGCCAGCTCGACCGATTCCAGAACGCTGGGCTCGACCCCCGGGCTCATCGCGCCGCTGCCCACGTCGTCGATGAGCAGGATGCCGTGACGCCGAGCGATGTCCGCCATCTCCTTGAGGCTCACCGCCTCGGTGAATCCGACGACCCTGAAGTTGGAAGTGTGGACGCGGAGCAGGGCACCGGTTCGCGGCGTGATGGCGGCCACGTAATCCTCCGCCCGGGTGCGGTTGGTCGTCCCCACCTCCACCATCCGTGACCCCGAGAGCCGCATCACGTCGGGCATGCGGAAGGAGCCCCCGATCTCCACCTGCTGGCCGCGCGAGACGATCACCTCGCGCCGGCGGGTTAATGCTTGGAGCGCGAGCAGAATGGCAGCAGCGTTGTTGTTGACCACCAGGGCGGCCTCGGCCCCGGTCAGCCGACGGATCAGGTCCTGAACCAGGCTCTGGCGGTCGCCCCGTCTCCCGGACTCGAGGTCTAGTTCGACGTTCGAGTAGCGGCCCGCGATTTGGACCACGGCGTCTACTGCTCGCTCCGAGAGCGGTGAGCGGCCGAGGTTGGTGTGCAGGACCACCCCGGTGGCGTTGATGACCCGGCGCAGGTGGGGAGACACCCATTCCTCGAGCCGACGACTGATCGCCTCCACTCGATCCGCGGGCCGCGCTCCCTCCTTCCGTTCAGCCTCAAGCTGATCCCTGATGGCCTGGACCACGAGCCGGTGGGGATACGTCTCCCGCAAGGAATCGACCTCGGCGGACTGAAGGACGCTCGCCACCGCCGGCGGGACCGCGCTCACGAGCCCGGCGCCTCCACCTGCTGACCCCATGGCAGCTTCGAGCTGCGCCTAGCCAACGATCCGGATCGGACCGTCCGTGACGACCCCGATCCGCACCGCGGGATATTGCGAATTGCCAAGCGCCGACTCAAACTCCGTCCCCGCCTCCGGCGGCAGCGCGACCAGAATGCCACCGCTGGTCTGGGCGTCGCAGAGCAGGAGCCGTTCCGGCTGCGCCAGATCGCCCCAGTCGACGAGGTGGAAAAGGGCGTCGTAGTTGCGCTGAGTTCCGCTGGGAAAGTTGCCGGTCGCCGCGAGCGAGCGCACCCCGGGCAGCACGGGTACCCGGGCCAGCTCAACGTCAGCCCCGACGCGCAGGTTGGAGAGGTGGCCGAGCAGACCGAATCCGGTCACGTCGGTAGCAGCGTGGGCGCCGCAGTGGACCATGGCCCGCCCGGCGGCCTGATTCAGATGTGCCATGACCTCGATCGCCCGGGCCTGCAGATCCTCGGGACAGCTGCCCTGTTTGATGGCGGTGGCGACCAGGCCGCTGCACAGGGGCTTGGTCAGATAGAGCACGTCCCCGACCTGGGCGCCGGAATGGGAGACGATTCGGTCCGGGTGCACCTCGCCGGTGACCGCATAGCCGAACTTGGGTTCGGGGTCGTCGATGCTGTGGCCGCCGATGACGGGCACGCCGGCCTGGGCCAGCTTTTCGGCGCCGGCGCTCAGGATCGGCTCCAGGTATCCGGAGGAGAGCAGGTCACGCGGGAATGACACCAGGCTGAGTGCGAACAACGGCTCCGCGCCCATGGCGTAGATGTCGCTGACCGCGTTGGCGGCGGCGATGGCGCCATACGCTCTGGGGTCGTCGACGATGGGGGTGAAGAAGTCCACCGTCGCCACCAGGGCCCGCTCTGGCCCAATCTGGAACACGGCGGCATCATCCCCGGTGGTCGCTCCCACCAGCACTCGGGGGTCGTCCACCGGCGGCAGAGCGCGCAGAACCTGAGCCAGCTCCAAAGGCCCCAGCTTGCACCCGCACCCGGCTCCATGGCTGAACTGGGTCAGAGGCTCAAGCGCTCGCACGTCCTATAACGTAGCCCATCCCCAACGGCGCAGAGTCCCGTCCACCGGGCCCGGCCCGGGCGCCCGGCAGAAGGGTTGGTTCACCTGGGACGCGGCCAGCGCTGGCCGCATCAGCCGCGGTTTAAGATGAGTCAGGTGGAGTTGCAGGAGCGCCGCCTTGGTGCGCGACGTCGGTGGAAGGGGCGGCTTCGACATGAGTTCTGACCCACCCGACGTGGGCCCCAGCGTTGGCACCCGATTTCCGCCTCTGGCCCTGCCCGACCAGACCGGCCAGGTCGTCGATCTTCACGCCGCGCGGTCGGGGCGTCCGGCCGTCGTGGTCGTGATCCGGAGCGCGGATTGGTGACCCTACTGTAAGCAGCAGCTGGTCGAGCTGCAGGAGATAGCGGGGGAACTCGAGGCCGCGGGCATCGCCCTGTTCTCCCTGAGCTACGACTCCGCCGATGTCCTGAGCCGATTCGGACTCGACCACGGGATCACCTACCGCATGCTCGCAGACGTGGGCAGCGTGAACCTGGATCGCCTGGGTCTGGTGGATCGGGATATCGAGGCGCACCAGGCCGAATTCGGCATCCCGGCCGGCGAGCGCCATCGGGGAGTGGCCTACCCGGCCGTGTTTCTGCTCGATGAGCAGGGCGTGGTGCGTCAGAAGCGGACCCAGCGTAACTACCGTCTGCGCGAGACCGGGGCGAGCCTGCTCGAGGCCGCTCTGGGCCGGGGAGTTCTGGGAGTCGAGCCGATCGGCCTCGAATCCCCATCGCAAGCGGGTCCGGTCCGGGTGGGTTTGCGCCTCGACCACCCCTACTACCGTCCGTTTCAGATCAACCGCGCCCACATCGAGGTGCAGATCGCGCCTGGTTTCCACGTCTATGCCGAGCCCGTGCCCCTCGGATTTCACGCGTTTTCGGTCGAGGTCGAGCCCCCGGAGTGGGCCGCCGGCACCCCCGAACTGCCTCCAGCGACGCGGACGCTGGAGCTTGAGGGCCTGCGGGAGACCTTTATATGCCACGAGGCCGGATTCACCGCGGTGGTGCCGTTCGCGGTGCTCAAGCGGGCGGGATCGGGGGCGACCAAGGTGGCCTTCACCATCCGCTACCAGGCCTGTGACGATCGAGAGTGTTTCCCGCCCGTAGCCCAAAAAATCGTGGTCGATCTCGAGGAACAGGTTCTGGACTGAATTCGGGCCGCCCAAGCGTCGCCCGGCGCGAGCGAGCCGGGCGGATTATCCCGGCCGCGGATGCCGCCACCAGCAGTGCTTGGCGACACTGGCGTCGCGGGCTCGGTCGGCCATGGCCAACATCACCCCGCGCCGTTCGAGCCCGCGATCTGGACCGTTTCCTCGATCTCCTG
>DATLSE010000013.1:0-65205 GCA_035534295.1 Nitrosotalea sp. | reverse complement strand
GACCTCCATCAGCCCGCTTCCAGACCGCTGAACAGATCGTCGTCGGGGCCCGAGACCCGGTCCGGGCCCCGCCAGCGCACGAACGCCTCGGTCCCCAGCGCGGCCTCCAGAATCTCCTCACCCATGCCGCGCAGGGGCGAGTCCGGGGCGTTCTGGCTGACGTGGGCGGTAAACGCGCTGAGCTTGGTGGCGGCGTCCTTGCGCACGTCGACGCGGAGCGCGATCTCGGCGTCGGGCGTCCCGCGCAGGGCCATCGCGGGCGGGGTGACCACGCCCAACTCGCGAGCCCGCGCCTCCATCTGCGCGACCGCGCTCTGGGGAATGGCGTGCAGGTAGACCGCCTCGGGCTCCCAACCCTCGGCGCTCACCAGAGCCAGCGCGGCGAGCGTGGTCTGGTGGGCCTTGATGTGGTCGGGGTGGCCGTAGGTGCCGTCGGCGGTGTACGTGACGACGACCTCGGGCCGCTCCTCCCGGAGCAGCCGCGCCAGGCGCTCGGCAGACTCCTCGAGCGGGGCCTGATGAAAGCTCCGCGGATCCAGATTGCTGGGGATCCCGGCCATGCCGGAATCCCGGTAGCCCAAGAACTCCTGGCGATCGAGGCCCAGGATCGAGCCCGCGCGCAGCATCTCCTGGGTTCGGATCTCGCCCAGGCGGTCGCGCAGCGTCTCTCCTCCCGGCAGGTTGTGGATCTCTCCCTCCTCGCCTCGGGTGCACGTGACCAGAACCACGCGATGACCGGCTCGCTTGGCCCGCAGCATGACGCCGCCGGTGCCAATGGACTCGTCGTCGGGATGCGCATGGACCAAAAACAGGGTGCTCACCCCTCTAACAACCTGTCCACCAGGAGCGCGATTCCGCCCTGCCCCGGAGGTGGGATGGTACGCCCGGCGGCAGCCCGCAGCACCTCCTCGGCCGCGCCCTCGACCGCGAAACCGATTCCGGCCCAGGCGATCATGGATTCATCGTTGCGTCCATCCCCGGCGGCGGCAATGTGCTCTTGCGCCACACTCAGACGCCGGGCCAGGAAGCGCAGGGCGAGGCGCTTGTCGGAACGCGTGCTGGTCATCTCGAGGTAGGTCGGCATCGAGGTCGCCGCGTTGAGTCGACCAGCCCAGCGCGATCTGATCTCGGGCAGAAGCTGCTCGACGCGGTCTTTGTTGGCAACCACGACCAGCTTGGGGGTGGTCGGTCCCATGGCTTCGACCAGATCGGGGACCAGGTTGATTTCCATCTGGGCGTGCTGGGCATATTCATGGGCCTCGGGCCGGTCCCGCTCCACCAGGAGCCGGTCGTCGCGATAGGCCTGAACGTGCAGGTCCTGCTCCCGGCAGTACTCGATCACCTCCGCTGCCAGAGGCCTGGCGACCCCGTGATCGAGCAGGGTCGCCCCGTCGGGGAGCCGGACCTGGGCCCCCTGGTAGCAGACGAAGGGGCCAGTCAGCGCCAGCCGCCGGATCCAGATCAGAGCCCCTGGGAAGGGGCGCCCGGTGCACACCACCACGGCCATCCCCGCCGCCTCCGCCCGGCGCAGCGCGGCCTCGTCCTGGGGATCGAGCTCGAGCCCGGGACCAACGATGGTCCCGTCGAGGTCCAAAGCCAGCAGCCGCCAGCGCAGGGGGGCTACCTCCACACCTGGGCGTTGACCAGGTGGGCCGGACGCTCGCCGGCCAGGGCCTGTAAGAGGTTGCGGGCGGCGAGCTCGGACATGGCCGAGCGGGTCGCGATGGACGCGCTGGCGATGTGCGGCGCCAGCACGGCGTTGGGCATCCGTCGGAGTTCTAGGTCGACCTCCGGCTCGTGCTCGTACACGTCCAGACCGGCGGCGAAGATGGTGCCCCGGCTCAGCGCCCGGGCCAGCGCTCGCTCGTCCACGACCGGACCGCGCGAGGTGTTGATGAGGACGGAGGTCGGCCGCATCAGGCCGAGCTCACGCTCTCCGATCAGGTGGCGCGTCTGAGTCGTCAGGGGCACGTGCAGGCTCACGAAATCGGACTCGCCGAGCAGCTCATCGAGTCCCACCGCGCGCGCCCCTAGCTCGCTCTCCACGGCGTCCGGAGCGGGCGTGCGGGAGTTATACAGGATCCGCATCCCAAAGCCGCGGGCGCGCCGGGCCAGGGCGCGGCCGATGCGGCCCAGGCCCACGACGCCCAGGGTCGAGCCGTGCACGTCCACGCCCAGCATCAGGTCCAGTTGCCAGCCCATGAAATCACCCTCACGAAGCATGCGGTCGGCCGCGACCAGGCGCCGGGCAGCGCTCAGCATGAGCGCGAAGGCAAAGTCGGCCGTGGTCTCGTCCAGCACCCCCGGGGTATTGGTGATGAGGACCCCAAAGTGGGTCGCGGCCACCAGGTCGATGTTGTCGAAACCCACCCCCACGTTGGCGACCACGCGCAGCCCCGGGGTGGCCAGGAGGGCGGCGTCGACGCGATCGGTGATGAGGCTCACGATGCCCTGGCAGCCCTCGGCCAGATCGGCGACCTGGGCTGGATCTTGGGCTTGGTCGGAGGTGCAGTGCACCAGATCAAGGCCGTCCTGCAGTAGCGACAGGGCGGGCTCCAGGATGGGATGCAGGAGCAGCACCCGGGGTCGGCTCAAGGATTGACGCCGAGCTCGGCGGCGTGGGGGATGAGCGCGTCGCGCACGAATGCGACGTGCTCGTCGAAGTCCACCTGGAGCTCGGCCGCGGATTCGAGCAGCACCTGGCGGTGCACACCGCGGGCGAAAGCCTTGTCCTTCATCTTGCGTCTCACCGTACCCGGCTCGACCGCGCCCAGGGAACGATCGGGCTTGACCAGGGCGCAGGCGAGGATGAAGCCGCAGAGCTCGTCCACCGCGTGCAGGGTCTGGCGCAGGCGGGTCGAGCGAGCAACGTTCAGGTACTCGGCGTGGCTCGCGATGTCCTCCAGCACGTCTTCCGGCCAGCCCCGCTCGCGCAGCATGGCGTTGCCACGCAGCGGGTGTTGCTCGGGATCGGGACCGGACTCGTAGTCCCAGTCGTGGATCAATCCGACCAGGCCCCAGCGCTCGGGGTCCTCGCCGAAGCGCACTGCGTACGCCCGCATGGCCGCCTCCACGCTCAGCATGTGGCGTCTCAGCCCGATCCCCGAGGTGTTCTTCTGGACCAGCTCCAAGGCCTCCTCCCGGGTCGGTATCAAAGCGGCATCTCCTCGATCGCGCCGAACAGCCGCCGGTGGTCTTGGTCGGTGCCGACCGTGATCCGCAGCCAGCCCGCGATGGGTTCGACCGCGTAGTGGCGGACGAGCACGCGGCGCGACTTCAAGTGTTCGTACAGGCTCAGCGCGCTCCGCCCCTCAGGTGGGCGGCAGAATACGAAATTGGTGGCCGAGGGCAGGCATTCGAATCCCCGGCGGACCAGCTCGCCGCTCAGCTCCTCGCGGCCGGCGATCACCCGCTCGACCAGATCGCGATGGTGCTCCTGATCCTCGATCGCCGCCTTCGCCGCGACGATGGCCAGCCGGTCCATGTTGTACGAGTCCTTGACCAGATCCAGGGCCGCGATCACCTCCGGCGCCCCCAGCGCGTAACCCAGACGCATCCCGGCCAGGGCGTAGGACTTGGACAGCGTGCGCAGGATGAGCAGATTCGTCGCCCCCGCCCGGAGCAGGTCGGTCCGGTCCTCGGGCGCGAAGTCGACGTAGGCCTCGTCCAGCAGGAGTAGGCCTCGGGCACGCTCCTGCACCTCCTGAACCACCTCCCGGCCCAGCCAGGTGCCGGTCGGCGAATTGGGGTTGACCAGGATCTTAAGTCCGGCGGGGTCCTGGGCGAACCCGGGATCAAGACTCCCTGCGGGGCCCAGGCGGTGGGCCGAGCGCACCCCCTCATGCAGCGCCACCAGGGTGGGCACCAGAGGGTAGGTGGGGTCGACGAAGGCGACCCGGGAGCCGGGACCCACGAAGGCACGAAACGCCATTTCGAGGAGCTCGTCCCCCCCGTTACCGAGGGCCACGCAGGCCGGATCCAGACCGTGCAACCGGGCGATGGCGGCGCGGGCCGGGGTGGCCATGGGATCGGGGTAGAGGCGGAGCTGGGGACCCACGGCATCCCGCACGGCCGCGAGCGCTCGGGGCGAGGGGGGCCAGGGACACTCGTTGGTGTTGAGCTTGACCCAGTCCTCGCCGTCAGGCGGCTGCTGGCCCGGGACGTAGGCTTCAAAGCCGGCCAGGCCGGGCTTCAGGAAACGAGGCGGCATCGCAGCAGGAAGACCTCCAGGGTGAGGCGGGCGCTCACGTTCTGCTCCAAGTGTCCCAGGGTCTCATAGGAGGCCTGCAGAAGTTCGGCGAAGCCGGCGCTCTGGGGCGCGGGCGCGTCCATCATGCGCCGGCGCAGTCCGAGCTGGAACGCTCTGACCGCGGCCTGGGCCGGGTCCTCCTGCGCCTCGCCCAGACCCTCATCCTCGGTCCGGCGCTGCGCCCGCCAGCGCTGACTCTCCTGGTCGATCTCGGCCGCCAGGCGCAGGGCGACGTCGGCGGGAGCTCCAAAGACCCGATCGAGGCTGGCCTGCCAGTCCGTCTGGAGGCGGGCCAGCTCGGGATCGGAGAGCGCGCGCAATGCCCAGCCGGGTCGCCCACGGGCCAACCTGGCCAGACTTGTAGCCTGCTCGGGCCCCGCGCCCCGCGTCCGCAGCAGCGCCTCCACCTGAGCGTCAGGCAGGGCGTGGCAGTGCACCTGCTGGCAGCGAGAGACCAGGGTGGGAAGGACCACGAAGGGATTCAGGCTGGGAGCGGTGAGGATGATCACCTGACCGGGGTGGGGCTCCTCCAGGGTCTTCAGCACCATGCTCTGCAGGTTCTGATCCGTCCGCTGCAGCCCGCGCACCAGGGCCACCCGGCGGGCCCCCAGAGCCGGCCTCCAGCTCAAGAACTGCTGCAGCGTGTGGCGATGATGGGTGGGTGGGCGCGAGGGCATGAGACGGATCTCGTCCAGCGAGAGGTGGGAATTGCGCAAATCCTCCCAGAAGTCGGGATGTCGATCCAGCGCCGCCTCGGGCAGCAGGGACTGGGCCAGGGCGCGGGCGAGCAGGGTCTTACCCAGCCCATGCTCCCCGACCAGCAGGTAGGCGTGAGCGACTCGACCGCTGTCGATCTGGCCCCGAAGCAGGCGCCGTGCCCGTTCCTGGCCCGTGATCTGCTCGAAAGGGTCGACGTCCAAACTGGACAGAAGGTTAGACGAGGCGCGGGGAACCGGTGCTCAAGAGGGCGTCGAGCTCCCCGTCGAGCTGGCCTGGGGCCCGGTGCCGGGGCGGAGCCGGGTGGATTCGCCATTCTCGGCCTGAACCCACACCGCGCGCATGCGCTGGAGCACGGTCAGGTTGGTCAGGAGCGCGAGCAGCGCCACCACCGCGGCCAGCAGCCAGGGGTTGGCGAGCACGAGGGCGAGCACGATCGCGACCACCCGCTCGGGGCGTGCGAAGAGGCCGCCCGAGCTCTCAAATCCCAGGGCCTCGGCCCGGGCGCGAGCGTAAGAGACCAGCAGCGAGCCGCCCAGGGCGAGCAGGCAGAAGATCACCTCGGGACGCATGAACGCGTCATGGCGGTCCAGAAAGTAGGCCGCCAGCCCCAGGTAGACCGCGCCTTCCGAGTAGCGGTCGATGGTCGAATCGAGGAAGGCGCCGAACGGCCGCATCTGATCGGTGGCTCGGGCCAGGGCCCCGTCCAGAATGTCGAAGAGCCCGCTCAGGGCCAGCACCACTCCGGCCAGGCGGAGCATGCCCAGTCCGACCATCACCGATCCGCCGAAGGTGACCAGCATGCCCGCGACGGTGACCTGATTGGGGCTCAGCGGGAGGTTACCGAGGCGAGCGGCCAGGGTGTGGGCCCGGGCCCTAACCCAGGACTGGAATCTGGTCGTGAACACCGGACACCTCCCCTTGAGAGAGCCGGCGGGCTCGCTCGTAGACCTCCACCACCTGGGCGGCGACGCGGGGCCAGGCATAGAGCGGCGCCTTTGCCCGACCGGCCGCACCCAAACGCTGCCGCAGCTCGGGATCGCGCGCGAGCACGGTCATCGCCGCCCCCATCTCGATCGGCGAGTTCGGTCTCACCGTCAGGCTGTCAACCCCGGCTGCGACCACCGACAGATAGCCCGGAATCTCGGTCGCGATCACCGGGAGTCCGGCCGCCATCGCCTCCAGGAGCACGATACCGAAGCTCTCCCGTCCGCTGGCGGGAGCGCAGAACACGTCCGCGCTGGCGTGATAGCGAGGCAGCACCTCGGCCGGTACGTAACCGACCATGACCACGTTTTTTAGCCGCCGCCGCGCCACCATGCTTTCAACCGAGCCCCGCAGGGGACCGTCGCCGACGATGATCAGGCGCACCCGATCGAGCCGGGAGGACGCGTGCTGAAAGGCGGTGATCAGATCCCCCAGGCCCTTGCGCTTCTCCAGCCGGCCGACGAAGAGGAAGTTGACGCAGCCGTCGCGGAGGTGGTGGATCGGGGTCAGGTCGGCCCCGAAGCGGTCGACGTCGACGCCATTGGGAACCACCACCGGATCGACCTCGGGAAAGTACTGGCGGACGAAGTCCCGCGCCGGCTGGCTGACCGCGATGGTCGCTCCCAGGTGGCGCAGATAGGGCTTGAGGATGGGCCGGCCGTAGTAGTAGCCGAGGTTCGAGCGGGCGAAGGCGTGGAAGGTGCCCACGCTCACCGTCTGGGCCATGCGGAGCAGGGTGAGGGGCAGGGCGGGCATGAGCGGCTCATGGAAGTGCAGAACGTCGAAGCGCTCGCCGTCGAGGATCTCCGAAACCCGGCGCGCGAGGTGGAAGCTCAACGTCACCCGGGCCACCGAATCGTTGGCCGGGAGGCGGAAAACTCGCCCGATGCGATAGAAGCCCGGATACTGACCCTCGGCGTCGTGCCGGCTGGAGGGGGCGAAAGTGCGCACCTCGTGCCCCATTTCGGTGAGCCAATGGCCGAGGTGGCGGATGTGCTCTGTCACCCCGCCGGGATGGCTGAAATCGTAGGGCGAGACCAGTCC
Source organism: Nitrosotalea sp. (assembly GCA_035534295.1). GTDB lineage: Bacteria > Chloroflexota > Dormibacteria > Dormibacterales > Dormibacteraceae > DATKQJ01. Next base: position 58,208 of record DATLSE010000013.1, on the reverse strand, counting down.
GATCTTCATCGAGATGCTACGGAGTCTGACACCTGGCGCGGGCCCGTGGCCACGTCCGCGGGGCACGTTGGGGGCGATCTAGGAGTCGAGAAAGATGGCGTGGGGCAGGTGCCACTGATCGGGGTGGGCGCGGATCGTCTCCTCCATGTGACGGACCAGGCGCTGATTGATTTGGCGCACGTCCGCCTCGTGGTCGCCACTGGGCTGGGCCAGGATGGGTGGGTAGCCCTGGGCCTGAAAATTGTCGTCCGGGAGTCGGTATACCGCCACCGGCAGGATCGGGGTGCCGTAGCGCAGTGCGAGCTCGGCCGGGCCCGCGGGGACTCGCGTCGGATGGGAGAAGAACTCCATCACCGGGCCGGTGCCGATCAGGTCGCGATCGATCGCGGTGACCACCATCTCCTGGTTGCGAAGCGCCCTCACCACCTGGCGCAATCCGCTTAGATTAAGGGGCAGCACGCTGATGCCCAGGCGCTGGCGCGTGCTCCGATACCACTCATACATCTCCCGCGGCTCGAGCTCCTCGGCGAACAGACACACGGGCGCGATGGTGGCCGACCAGATGGCGGCCGCGACCTCCCAGGAACCCATGTGGGCCGAGACCACCAGCACGCCCCGGCCGTATGCGCGCGCCGTCTCCAGGTGCTCGGCCCCGCTCACCCGGAGCAGCGGCCGCAGATCCTCGACCCGGGCGCTGGGCAGCCGCATGAGGTCGATGTAGGCCTTGGAGTGATCCCGAAAATTGCGCCACGTGACTCTGCGCAGCTGCAATGGAGTCAGCCCCGGAAGGGCGGCCGTGAGGTTGACGTAGAGCCGGCCGCGGGCGCGCCGCGCGAAAAGATAGGCGAAGCGCGCGGCAACAATGGCGCAGGCGTAGCCGGCACGTCGAGGCAGGCGCTCGACCAGGCCCTGAACGAGCAGAAAGGCCCTGAATGTGATCAGGGCGTCACCCGAATACAGGCATGAAGGCGAACCACTGGTCGGGCTGAGCCCGGATGTGAACCTCGAATCTTCGCGCCACGCTCTGCATGATGCCCTGCCGCGTCAGTCCCGCCACCTCGAGGCGCGGATCGACGCGCACAGCATATCCGTTACCCTCGCGGACGATCGCGGCCGTGATCAGATCGCAGCCGTGCCGCTGGGCCAGCGCGGCCGGTCCCGAGGGCATGTTCAAGCGGCGCCCGAACATCTCCACCTCCACCCCTGGTCCATGGGGCAGGTCGCACACCAGCGCCACCACCCGGTTGGACCGGAGTCCCTCGCGCAGGAGGTGCAGGGAGGCCCGATCGGGGGGCAGAACCTCGAGGCCGAACCGCCTCCGGCTGGCCACCACGGCCTCGTCGAGAGAACCCGGAAAGCGGTCGGCCAGCGTCGTCACCTCGTATCCGCGCACTCCCGCAGCCGACCCGGCCACGTCCCACGAGCCCATGTGCGGCATCGCCACGACCACCCCGCGGCCCGTGGCCAGACCCGCATCCACATGCTCCAGGCCCTCAAATCGCACCCGTCGAAGAAGCTGGTGGGCACTGAGGGAGCCCAGGAGCACGAAGTCGGCCAGCATCCGTCCGTAGTTTTGGAACGCGGCGCGAGCGACACGCCGCACACGAGGATCGCTGCGGTCCAGAGCGAGCACGGCGGCGTAGTTGTCGAGCGCGTACTCGCGCTGGACCGCGTTGAACCGAAACCAGAGCCCACCGCCGGCTGCGGCGGCGCCATGTCCCAGACCTGGAGGGAGGGCCCGCACAAGGCGGGCCCCGATCGTGTAGCTAGTTCTTAACGGCTTCAGCGGTCTTGGTCTTGGCGTATTGGTCGATGAAAGCCTCGGTCAGCTGGCGGGCCTGAGGATCGGTGTACTGGCGCGGCGGCGACTTCATGAAGTAGCTGCTCGGGCCCTCCAGGGCCCCCGACACGCCCTGGTCCAGGGCGAGCTTGCAGCAACGCACGGCGTCGATCACGATCCCGGCCGAGTTGGGCGAGTCCACGACCTCGAGCTTGAGCTCGACGTTGAGAGGCACGTCGCCAAAGCTCCTGCCCTCGAGCCGAATCTGGGCCCACTTGCGGTCCTGCAGCCAGGGCACGTAGTCCGAAGGACCGATGTGCACGTTCTCGTCGCCCATCTCGTAGTCGAGCTGCGAGGTGACCGAACGCGTCTTGGAGATCTTCTTCGACATCAGGCGCTCGCGCTCGAGCATGTTCAAGAAGTCCGTGTTGCCGCCGAAGTTGAGTTGGTAGGTGCGCTCGAGCCTGACTCCGCGCTCCCGAAACAGACGCGCCAGGGTGCGGTGGATGATGGTCGCGCCGACCTGGGACTTGATGTCGTCGCCGATGATGGGCAGCCCGGCAGCCTCGAAACGGCCCTGCCAGTAGTGCTCTCGGGCAATGAAGACGGGGATGCAGTTGACGAATGCGCAGCCCGCGTTAAGGGCCTGCTCGACGTACCACTTGGTGGCCTCCTCAGAACCCACCGGAAGGTAGTTGACGACCACGTCGGCGCCCGTCTGCTTCAGAATGCCCGCCACATCGCAGGTCTCCCCGGGAGCCTTCTCGATCACGTCCTCCAGGTACTTACCGATCCCGTCATGGGTCATCCCGCGCTCCACCCTGACGCCCAGATGCGGCACCTCGGAGAACTTGACGGTGTTGTTCGCCCCGCCCCAGATCGCCTCTGAGAGGTCTTTTCCGACCTTGGTCCGGTCGACGTCGAAGGCGGCCACGAACTCGATGTCGCGAATGTGATATCCGCCCAGATCGACGTGCATCAGACCGGGGACAAAGTCCTCGGTCGACGCGTCTCGGTAATAGGTGACCCCTTGAATCAGTGAGCTCGCGCAGTTGCCCACGCCCACCACCGCAACTCGAACCTTGCCTTTGCCGTTGTGCTTGCTCAAACCTTCCTCACCTCAATCCGTTTGTGCTGGTCCAGCATCTCCCAGAACGCGAGCTGGAAGCGCCGGAGCGACTCCCGGTCCAGGGAGCAGTTGACCTGCCGCCCCTCCCGTCTCTGCGTCACCACGCCGCCGCGCCGGAGCAGAGCCAGGTGCCAGGAGACCCGGGGCTGGCTCATCCGCATGAACAGGGCGAGGTCATTGACGCTCTCCTCGCCCGACTCGGACAGTCGTTCGACGATGCGCAGACGGGTCGGATTGGCCAGCGCCTTGAAGTGCGCCGGCAGCAGTCTGCGATCGTGGAAACCATACATAACTGAATCTTTATGTAAAGGGTAATACATAAAGCGTCGCTTATGTCCGATTCAGACTCGCGCTCCTAGCCTCCGCCCCGATCCCTTCGGGCAAGCTGCTCCAGGCGGCGGGCATAGGCCCGGGCGCAGGGCTCGATCAAGAGCCGGCGCCGAGCCTGGCGCCGGACCTGGGCCCGGTCCAGGAGCAGGGCACGTCCGATCGCGGTGAGAAGAGCATCCTCATCGCCGGGGGCGACCAGAAATCCGCCCCGGCCCTCGGACACCACCTCTGCCAGCCCACCTCGCCGGTATCCCGCCACCGGGCACCCCGCGAGTTGGGCCTCGGCCGCGACCAGGCCGTACGGCTCCTCCCACTGCGCCGGAAGAATCAGCACCGCCGATCGCGCCATCAGCCGCCACAGTGCAGTCCGAGACAGGTTTTGAGGCCGGCGGCCGACCTCGCGGCGCCAGTAGTCGTGGTCGTAAATCGTCCCCACCAGGCGCGGCTCCAACCCCGCCCGCAGGGCCACCCGAATGGCGATGGCGGTGCCCTTCTCAGGTGACACGCGTCCCGCGATCAGGGCCTGGCGGCCTACCCCGCGGGCTGCAGCAGGCTGGTCCGGACTCCCATTACGGATGGTCTCGATCGACGCCAGTCCCCCCCTCCGCCAGAGCTGAGCGCAGGCCCGGCTCACGGTCACGAAGGCGGAGCCGGAGCTCCTGGCGACCGCCAGCAGAGCGGGCGCCGGCGGGGGCAGGTGCAGGGTGTGAAGAACCGGTAATCCCTCCGCTGCCGTAACCGCCTCGGCGTCGAAGGCGTGCCCGCTGACGGCGTCGTAGCCACCGGCGGCAATGCCCGCCATCATGCGCCCGAAGGCTCGCTGGAGCTCGGGATGAGCTCCGCTCGATTCCGAGTTCGGGCGCCAGAGCGCGCGGGGGGAGGGAACCCCGGGATACATCTGGAGCTCACGCCCGGGCAGCCGGGAACCTCTGGCGCAATGGATCACGACCTCGTGCCCAAGCCCCCCTAGAGCGTCGGCCAGATCACATGCAAACGCCTGGGCTCCCCCCAACTGCGCTTCCTGAAGCGGGGTGACGAGGGAGGCGAACACGGCCAGGCGCACGGATACAAGTGTCCGCCACCGCGCCCGGTCGTTGGTCTACGCCCGGAGTTGGGCCAAGACCTCGTCCGGGGTGATCGGGATGGACGTCACCGCCGCCATGGGATTGAGCTGACGGATGGCGTTCTCGACCGCGTTGGCGATGCAGGCCGGGACCGGGATGGTCGCGTTCTCCCCGATGCCCTTGATGCCTTCGGGGTTGCTCGGAGTCGGCGTGGACAAAGAGATCAAGCGCAGGTCGACCGCGCCTTCGGGAGGGCTGGGCACCAGATATTCGAGGAAGCTGGCGCTGCGGAAGCCTCCATCGGGGTCGTAGATCGCCTCCTCCAGCAGCGCCATTCCCAGGCCGTGCATCCAGCCCCCGTGGAGCTGGCCGGTGGCGGTGAGAGGGTTCAGCACCCGGCCCACGTCGTAGGCGATGGCGTAACGCAACACCGTGACCAGGCCGGTGGCGGTGTCGACCTCGACCAGCGCGGCGTGGCAGGCCGAGGAGTAGGCCGACGGATTGGGCGCGTCCCAGCGCTCCTCGATACTCAGACCGCCCGCGGGGACCAGCTGGCCGACCTCGACTCGCATCGCGGGAACCCCGCGCACCGAGACCGCACCTGCCTCCAGCACCAGGTCGCGCGCATCCGCCTCCAGGGCGGCCGAGGCCAGATCCAGAATTCGACTCCGAGCCGTCGTCGCCGCCAGCGCCACCGCGTTACCGACGTGCATGGCGCTGCGGCTACCTGCCGTCAGGCCGCCGGCGGCCGAGACATCGGTGTCGGCCAAGTGGACCTCCACCCGGTCTAGGGCCCAGCCCAGGCGCTCGGCCAGCAGCAGCGCCGCCATGGTCCGGTGACCCTGACCCTGGGGAGTGCAACCCAGATGGAGGTGGGCCACACCATCGGGCGTGATCTGGATCCGCGCCGGCTCGCCGCTGCCGAAGCCCGACTGCTCGACGCAGCAGGCCACCCCCAGGCCGCGCACGCTCCCCGCGCCAGCCTGAGCCTGATCACGGCCTCCGGGACCGTTCACCGCGTCCAGAGCAGCGTCGAGGAGCGCGGGGTAGTCGCCCGAGTCGTACACCATCTCGCGCCCGCCCAGCACCAGGCCGGTGGAATGAGGCATCTGGTGAGGCTGGATCAGATTGCGCCGGCGCACTTCGATCGGGTCCAGCTCGAGCTCGTGCGCGAGGCGGTCGATCATGCGCTCGATCCCGAAATTGCCCAGGGGACGGCCGCCGCCGCGCACGAAGCCGGTGGGCGCGGTGTCGGTGAACATCGCGTCCGCCTCGATGCGCAGCGCTGGCAGGTGGTAGGTCGAGATCAGGTGGGTGACGAAGTTGTTGGGCTGGTTCACCCCCGAGGTGCCGTAGGCGCCGGCGTCGTGCAGGATGTGCCCGCGCAGCGCGCGCAGACGGCCGTCGGCGTCGGCGGCCAGCTCGAGGTCAAGTTCGGTCCCGTGAGCATGCACGGTGGTCATTCCATCCTCGATCCGGCTGGCCACCCAGCGCACCGGCCGACCGCTGCTCCAGGCGGCCAGGGCGACCAGCACGTCCTCGGGGTAGACCGTCCCCTTGGGCCCGAATCCACCGCCGACGTCCTCGGCCAGGACGCGCACCGCCTGCTCCTCCAGACCCAGGCGGCGTGCTATCTCCGCGCGCACGTTGAACACACTCTGGGTCGAGGCCCGAACCGTCAGCCGCTCCCCCACCCGCTCCGCCCAGGCGGCGCGCGGCTCCATGGCCGCGCCGCAGATCCGCGATGCCCCCAGGTGCGCCCGCACCACACACGCGGCCCGCGCGAATTCACCGTCGACGTCACCGAACTCGAAATTGTGCCGACGGGCGAGCTCCAACACCTCCGCCTCAGGCCGGGGGGCGTGGGCGCGCCCAGCCGTGGGCAGAGCCGAGGCCGCCACCTCATCGATCACGACGCCGACCAGATCGACCGCGTCGTGGGCCACGTATTCGTCCTCGGCCAGGACCACGGCCAGGGCATCGCCCACGCAACGGACCTCCGATTCGGCCAGCACCGGGCGCGCGCGATGAGCCAGATCCGGCGCCAGCCAGTCGCTCATGGTCCGCGCCGAGGCGGGCAGATCGGCCCAGGTCCAGACTGCGACCACCCCCGGTAGGGCCGCCGCTCGCGCGGTGTCGATCTCAACAATGCTTCCGCGGGCGAGGGTCGATCGGACGACCGCCAGGTGGAGCATGGCACTGGAATTCATGTCTCCGGCGTACCTGCCCCGACCCAGGAGAAGCCTGCGGTCCTCGACTCGACGGTTCTGCTCGGGCGGGATCGAGGTCATCTGCCAGCCTCCATATAAATGCGACCGGATCGCGGGCGCCACCTGCTGATCGAGAATAGCGGTGCGGGCTTGACGCTCATCCGACGGCGCGATTAGCTGACAGCAAGCGCGTTTTGGGCTTGCATTGCAGATATGGGCTTGACTCGACCGACCCCAGGCGGCATGACCGGTCTTGATGTGGTCGGTCTGCGCCGAGTTCTACGCGTCATCGTCGCCGACGACGTGCGGGCCAACCGCGAGCTGGCGGCGGCGCACCTGGAAACCCTCGGCTGCGCTTTGACCCTGGTGGCCGACGGCGAGGCGGCGCTGGCCGCCGCGGCCGAACAGGCTCCAGACCTGGTCATCCTCGACGTCATGATGCCCGGCCTGGACGGCATATCTGTCTGCCAGATCCTCAAGGGTCGGTCGGAGACCCGCTTCACCCCCATCATCCTGGTCACCGCCCTCGATGAGTCCGAAGCCCGGGTGCTGGCCTACCAGGCCGGGGCAGACGATTTCCTGACCAAGCCGGTGTCCGCGGCCGAACTCCTGGCCCGCTCCGCCGCGCTGCTCAAGATGAAGATCCTGCACGATCGGCTCGACGACTCGCAGCGCGTGATCGTGGCCCTGGCCAAGACCATCCAGGCCAAGGACATGCGAACCGAATCGCACACCGAGCGGGTCGCGGACTGGGCGCGTCGCCTCGCCGCCGGCGCGGGCATGTCCGGGATCGAACTGGACGATGTCTACCTGGGGGCGGTGGTGCACGATGTGGGCAAGATCGGAGTACCGGACGCCATTCTGCTCAAACCCGGGCCACTCGACCCCGCGGAGATGGGCCTGATGCGAAACCACGTCCTGATCGGAGAGGAGATCCTGAGTCCGCTGCGCTCGGTCGCGCACCTGGGCCCGATCGTGCGCAATCACCACGAGCGAATCGACGGGCACGGCTACCCCGATCGCATGGCCGGGGTGGAGATCCCCCTACCCTCGCGGGTGGTGGCGATCTGTGACGCCTTCGACGCCATGGTCAGCGACCGCCCCTACCGGCTGGGTCTACCGCAGGGGGAGGCCACCCGCCGCCTGGCCGCAGGCCGCGATTCGCAGTGGGACTCCGAGCTGGTGAACGTGTTCCTCGCCGACGTCCTCCCCCAGACCCCGCGCCGCGGTAGCCGAGAGTAAAACCCACCGCAAGCTCTCTAAGGAGGAGGCCAGGGTCCCAGCCAGCCGGGCCAGGGATCGTCGTCGGCGTGGGGTGCGGGGCTGACCGCCAGCGGCGGGCGCCGGCGCCGGCGCCGGCGGGCGATGAAGGCGACGATGTCCTCCTGCTCCCCGACCCAGGCCAGGACCGCGCGCGTCGGCACCATCAGGGGGGCGTCGAGATCGGCGCCCAGTTGCGCGGCCGAAGCCCAGGTCCAATCGGTCACCTCCCCGATCTGAGGGATGACCGACTGGCCGGATGGCCGCTGGGCGATGTAGAAGTGGGTGTCGAACCGCCGCGGGCGCCAGGGCGGGGTGACGATTCGGGCCAGTGGGGCCAGGCGGGCCAGATCCGGGCGCAGGCCGAGCCGGAGCAGGCCCTGCTGGAAGGTGAGGCCGGAGTCGACGGCCGATCGCAGTGCCTGCTGCTCCCGCGCCCGAGCCCGCTGCCCATTCTCCGTGCGGGCCAAGAGCATGCCCGCCTCCTCGAACAGCTCGCGCACGGCGGCGACGCGCTCGGGTTCGCCCAGCAGTTCGTCGCCGGCGTCAACGGCGCCGCCGGGGAAGACCAGACGGCCCGGTCCAAAGCTCGCCGTCGCCGGTCGGCGCACCAGTAGTACTCGCCAGGGAGCACGGCCGTCGACGAGGACGACGGTCGCGGCCGGACGCGGGGTCGGCGCCGGCTCCGCTGCGGTCCTCGACATGAGCTAGGCCAGACCCAGGAGAAGAATGGCCAGGACTGTGCCGAAGGCAAGGCAGCAGGGCAGGACCAGGGCTCGGTAGAGCTCAAAGTAGTCGTGCCAGGCGGCGCGCAGGCGATCCAGGCGACGGCCCCCTCCCGCCACCATGGCCTGATAGATGGGAAGGGAGGCCGCAGTGTTGAGGGCCAGGGAGAGGAGCGCCACGCCACCGGCCAGACCGATCCAACCGGCCAGTGGGGCGTGCGGGCCAAAGCCGATCTGTGCCCCCCACAACGCCGAGGCCAGGAGCAGGATCAAGACCTGAGGCACACCGAGCAGGAAGAAGGCGGCGAAGCTGAGCACGAGCAGGGTCAGAGCCAGAGCGATCGCGCCACTCGCCGCGGCCATGACACCGGCGGCCACCTGCAGACCACCAGAGGGGCCAGCTCCCGCTGAGCCACCCGCGGCGGCGGCGCCGCCGGCCAGCTGGGGCCAGGAGTGGGCGCCGCGCAGGACCGCGTACAAGACCCCGCCCAGCGCCGGCAGGACCGCCAGCCCCAGGCCTGCGCCAAGCAGCCGAAGGCGACTGCGGAGCAGGTGCAGCCGTCGCCATCGCGCTCGCCCGCGGGAACGCTCGAGCCCGCTGTCGAGCAATCGCTCGCGATCGAAGGTGGCGGCGGTGATCAGGGTCAGGAAGAGACACGCGGCGAGCGGGATGGCGAGCGAGAGGGGAGCCAGGGGGGATCCGAAGACGAACAGCGCCAAGGGCACGTCGGCCACCGCGGCCGAGACCGGCGAGAGCAGAAAGGACCAGGCGCCGCCCGCCGCACCCTCGCGGGGGAAGAGCAGAAACCCGAGCAGGCGCCCCATCGCCGCCCAGTAGGCGGTGAGGGCGGCGACCAGTGTGAACACCACGAGCAGTCCCCAATTGCCCGGGTGGCCGAAGCTCTGGAGCAAGAGCAGTCCGGCTGCGGTCCAGGCAAAGATCCAGACCGCGCTCACGACCATGCCGGGCAAGACCTCGGTCCAGATCAGGGCGGGGTCGTCCAGGGGAGCGAAGAGCAGCACTTCGAGCGAGCCCTGGGCCTTCTCCCACCAGAGCCCGATCGAGCTCTTGATCGATTCCAGAAGCGCAAACGACATGAAGAAAAGCGGCAGCAGGAGGGCGCTGCGGGTGTCACCTCCCAGACCGCCGGCGAGCCCGCGCAGACCCAGCGGCAGATCCCCGAACAGGCTGGTGCCCGAGATCACGAGCAGCACGAAGGCGTTCAGATAGAGGACCCAGGAGAGATCCCCGCGACGCCACCACGATCCGACGTAAAAGGGCACCAGGTAGGCCAGCCGGGCCGGCTCACGGCGAAGTGAGCCCAGCAGCTGGGAGGGCAGGACCCCCGGTGCCGGCGCCTTCGGCCACCGGCTCACCTCGCCCGACCGGGCGGGCTCCGCCATCGCCGCCGCGTAGACCGCCTCCAGCGTCTGCGCCCTCTCCTCGAGCTTGAAATAGGGCCGCCCCTGGCTCGCCAACCGGGCCTGGAGCCGGGCCGCCTCACGGCCCAGCTGCGCCTCGTCCAAATCCGGATCCGCGTCGAATTCGAGCGTCTCCCCTCCACCCAGATGGGCCACGAAACGACGCCGACCCAGCCGGCGGCGAAGGACCTCGGTCAAGCTGCCGGATTCAAGAAGGAGACCCTCGCGCATGATCGCTATGCGGTCAGCCATGAGCTCGGCCTCGCCCAGGAGGTGGGTGGTGACGATCAGAGCCGCGCCGCGGCGACGCTGCTCGTCGAGATAGTCGCGCATCTGCGCGGCCGCCACCGGGTCCAGTCCGGCGGTGGGCTCGTCGCAGAAAATCCACTCCGGCTGGTGCAGAGTGGCGCGGATCAGGGCCACCTTCTGCGCCATTCCCTTGGAGTAGGACCAGAGCACCTGGCCCCGGGCTCGGTCGAGGTCGAAGCGCTCCAGAAGATCGTCGATTCGAGGTCGGCGCAGGTCGGCCGGTACGCCGTAGAGGCGCGCGAAGTGGTCAAGGTACTCGGGCGCTGTCAGCCGCCCGTAAAGCCGTGCCTGATCTGGCACCACGCCGAGCCTGGGCCGCACGCGGTCCAGATCGCCAGGCAGTTTCAGGCTGCCGAAGCTGATCTCGCCCGCGTCGGGGCGCAGGACACCGCCCAGGCAACGCAGCGTGGTCGACTTGCCGGCGCCATTCTGCCCCAGCAGGACCAGGGTCTGGCCGGCCCCAAGCTCAAGGTCGACGCCGCGCACGGCGGCCACCTCGCCGAATCCCTTGCGTAATCCGCGGACGCTGATCAAGTCCCGGCCCTGCTCAATCCCGCCCTAAGCGGACGCGCGCTTGTCCCAGCTCGACCCAGATCGCTAAAGCCAGCTCGGACGCCGGTCGGGTGGCGTCGAGCACCAGCCAGCGGCCGGCGTCTGCCTGCGCCAGCCGCAGATACTCCTGACGCACCCGCAGGTGAAAATCGCTTGGCGCGGACTCGATCCGGTCCCGTGCCCGGCCGCCCAGGCGGGATGCGCCCAACTGGGGCTCGAGGTCCAAGAGCACGGTGAGATCGGGGCGCGGAAAGCTTTCCGGCCAGCCCGTGCTCAAGCCCCGGGCACCCTGATAGGCGAGGGTCGAGTCGTGGTAGCGATCGATCACCACGTCCTCGCCCCGGCTCATGGCCGGCTTAACCCGGGTGGCGACGAGCTCGGCGCGCGCAGCCAGGAACAGATACAGCTCGGCCTCGGGAACGATGTCCTGGCCGTGCAGAAGCAGGTCGCGCACCTGTTCTCCGAGCGGCGTCGAGCCCGGCTCACGCAGATAGACCGCGGATAGCCGATCTCGGAGCAGGTCGACCTGGGTCGACTTGCCCGACCCCTCGGGACCCTCGAAGGTGATGAGCAGCCCTCTCACTCGACGTCGGCGGCGGGCAGAATGCGCAGCCGGCGGCGTGGCTCCTTGCCGGTGCTGCGCGCGTACAGGTCGTTGTCCTGCACCAGCTGGTGCTGCAGACGGCGTACGTAGGCGTTCTGGGGAGCGATTTCCAACGGCACCAGGGTGAGCTTGACGCGCCGGATCGCCTCCAGAGTCTCGTCCAGGGCGAGCTGGGTCTGGTTGCGGTCCTGATCGGCCCCGTACATGCGCGAGAGCGCCTCTTTGACCTGGGTCAGAGTGTTGCTGCGCAGGATGTGGATCGGCAGGCCCATGCTCTCCGCCTGGCGCAGGCTGTCGGGGTGCCGTCGATGGTGGTTCTTGAGCGTGATCACCGCGTCCGCTCCCTCCAGGTTTCCGAGCACTCGCACCGGCAGCTCAAGGTCTCGAATCGACTGCTCGAGGTAGGTTCGGCTGACCCCAAACGGAAACACGGCGCGGGGCTTTCGGGCCGAGTGGGCCGACTCGCCGACTCCCGCACGCGCGGGATCGAGGTTGGAGATGACCCGCCCCTCGGGGGTGCGAAGACGGATGCGAGGCGAGGGGACCGGTCCCCGAAGTGCGGTGTCGACCACCTCCGCCAGAGGCTCGTGGATGGCCACCCGTTCGCGATCCTGGATCTCGATCAGGACGTCAAATGTGGGGGGCGACTTGCGCTCGAGGACCGATTTCTGAGTGCCTCGCCGCCGCGCCTCCTCGTCTGAGAGAGTCACGCTCTGGATGCCCCCCAAAAGGTCGTTGAGGGTGGGGTTTACGAGCAGGTTCTCCAGCGTCTGGCCATGCGCGGTGGCGATCAGCTGGACGCCACGCTCAGCGATGGTGCGCGCCGCCTGGGCCTCCAGCTCGGTTCCGATCTCGTCGATCACGATCACCTCGGGCATGTGGTTCTCGACCGCCTCGATCATCACCGCGTGCTGCTGCAGGACGGTCGGCACCTGCATCCTGCGGGCCCGGCCGATGCCCGGATGGGGGACGTCGCCGTCCCCCCCGATCTCATTTGAGGTGTCGACGATGACCACTCGCTTGCGCAGGTCGTCAGCCAGCAAACGCGCGCACTCGCGCAGCATGGTCGTCTTGCCCACGCCCGGGCGTCCAAGCAGCAGGACGCTCCGACCCGACACCACCAGATCCCGAAAGATCTCGGCCGTACCGGTGACGGACCGGCCCACGCGACAGGTGAGACCGACGATTTGGCCGGCGCGGTTGCGCATGGCCGAGACCCGGTGCAGCGTGCGCGCGATACCGGCGCGGTTGTCGGCTCCGAACTCGCCCAGGTGCCGGGCCACGTGGTCCAGGTCATCCTCCGTCACCGCCTCCCGGCTCAGCACTATCTCGCGGCCAGGTACCCGCGCTTCGGGCTCCCGGCCGAGGTCGAGAACGATCTCCAAAAGCTGCGCGGGATCGATCAGGCGGTGTGCCGACTCATAGATGTTAGGAGGCAGGGTCAGGGCCAGAAGCTCGAGCTCCGACGACCACGGCGGCGGGGGACCGGCCTGGGGGACCGCGGTCATCCGAAGGAGGGCACCAGGCGTTGCTCGGCCACCGGCTCGCGGAGGCGGAGCTCGCGCACCAGCAGAACCTGGTGCAGAAGAATGCTGAAGCCACGCCCGCGGAGGGCGTCGATCATGAGGGCATCATAGTGGCGCAGGCTGCACCACGAGGAACCCGACTGGACCGCGGCGGTCACGTGATCGGCGAGCTCTTCCACCAGCGCGGCCTCGGGCACGCACATGACTGACACCGTCGCGGGCCTGGTCTCGTCCCCCGCGACCAGGCGGTACCAGGCCACAACCTCGCCGCGCTCGACCAGCTCCCGGCGACCGGTGCCGATCTGGAGCGGACGCCAGTCCCGGTACGTGGGCGCCTCGAGCTGGGCCACGCTGGGCGGAGTCACCTTGCGATACAGGTGGTAGAGCTGCGGTAGGTCACGACCCTTGGCCGCTCGAAGACCGTCCGGGGGCGCCGCGGGGGCGGCCCGCGGCGATTCCGCGTACATGACCGACTCGGTCGCGAACTGCCTGAACCCCTGGGTCAGAAAACAGGGCAGCAGGCCGTCGTCGCGTCGGACCCGCACGAAGAGCCGGTTGACCCCGCGACGCGCAGTCTGCTCGCACAGCTGCTCGATCAGCAGGGCGGCGACCGCATCCTCGTCGCGGCCCCCCGAAACACACAGGTTCAGGACCTGGAAGACGGTGTTCTGGGCCGAGACGCTGAGCGACACCGGCTGGCCCGAGGCCTGAACGAAACCGACCAGGGAACCATCCTCCTCGGCCACGTAGAGCAACGTCTCCTGGGACAGGGGTAGCAGGGCGCTCAGGGTCTGACTCACCACCGACCAGAGCCGGGCGGGAGGCGGGACGGCGGACAGCCGCGCCTCGGCCTCCCGATGGATCTGTTCGATCGCGGCCAGATCGAGCAGCCGCGCCGCCCGCACCTTCATCGCGCGGCCAGGGTCAGAAATGCACGGTGAAGGCGGTCATCAGCGCTCAGCTCGGGGTGAAAGGTCAGGGCCAGAACGTGGTCCTGTCGCACCGCGACGGGGTGTTCGCCGAGGGTCGCCAGGACCTGGGTCGAGCCCGAGTCCTCGATCACCGGGGCACGGATGAAAACACCAGGAAACCGAGCGCCGGACAGCCATGGGATCTCGAGACCGGCTTCAAAGCTCGCCAGCTGGCGACCGTAGCCGTTGCGCCTGACCTGGATGTCGAGCGCACCCATGCCGTGCTGGGCGGACGTGCCATCGGTGATGCGCGCGGCGAGCACGATCATGCCGGCACAGGTGGCCAGGGTCGGCATGCCCCCCGCGACGGTCTGGCGCAGCGGCTCCCAGAGCCCGACGCGCTCCAGCACAATCTGCAGCGTCGTGCTCTCGCCCCCGGGCAGCACCAGAGCATCGAGTCGATCGAGATCGGGTGCCAGCCGCACCCGGCTCACCTCGGCGCCGAGAGCGGAAAGAATGCGCTCGTGCTCGCGAAAAGCACCCTGGATGGCGAGTATCCCCACCCGAAGGGAGGACGCGGCAGGCATCACCTACCAGCCCCGGGAGGCGAGAAGCTCCTCCTTGGCGATGGCGGGTATCTCCAGGCCTCGCATCGGGGCTCCAAGACCGGACGAAATCTCGGCCAGAATCTCGGGGCGATCGTGGTAGGTGGTGGCCGCCACGATGGCCTTTGCCATCTTGAGCGGCTCCTCGCTCTTGAATATGCCGGAGCCGACGAAGTTGCCGTCGCATCCCAACCACATCATGAGCGCAGCGTCGGCCGGGGTCGAGATGCCACCGGCGGAGAAGTTGACCACGGGCAGCCGACCCAGCCGCTGGCACTCCTCGAGCAGGTCGACCGGGGCCCCCAGCTGCTTGGCCTCATGGACCAGTTCAGCGTGGCTCATCCCGGCCAGGCGTCGGATCCCAGAGGTGACGCTGCGCATGTGGCGCACCGCCTCAACCACGTTGCCGGTCCCCGCCTCGCCCTTGGTCCGGATCATGGCCGCACCCTCGGCGATGCGGCGCAGAGCCTCGCCCAGGTCGCGGCACCCGCACACGAAGGGGACATCGAAGGCGAGCTTGTCGATGTGGTTCTCCTCGTCAGCCGGAGTCAAGACCTCGGATTCATCGATGTAGTCGATCTCCAGCGCCTGCAGGATCTGGGCTTCGACGTGGTGCCCGATGCGGCACTTGGCCATGACCGGGATGGTCACCGCCTCCTTGATCGAGCGAATCAGGCTCGGGTCGCTCATCCGGGCCACTCCACCCTCGCGGCGAATGTCCGCGGGCACCCGCTCCAGGGCCATGACCGCGGCCGCGCCCGACTCCTCGGCGATCCGCGCCTGCTCGGCGTTGACCACGTCCATGATCACGCCTCCCTTCAACATCTCGGCCAAGCCGGCCTTGACCTTGAATGTGGCGCGAACCTGCCCCGGGTCGTGAGCGTCCATGAACCCCCCATTTTATCGCGCCCGTCGACTATCCTCCGCGCCCCGGTTCGGTTCGCGACCAGGACTAGGATTGAGGGCCGTGAACGGGCACCGCCCGGACCCCGCGCCGTACCTCGATCGCCCCCGGTGGCGGTTGTGGTGAGGAGCGACGTTGGGGAGGACGGGCTGCTTCGCATCTGCCCTGACAGCGCCGAGCTGCTCCCCATCGCCGACGGCCTGAAGCTGTGCGAGGGGCCGGTCTGGCACGCCGCGCAGGGGTGTCTTTATTTCAGCGAGATCGTCGGCGACACGATCTGGCGCTGGGATCCGAAGGTTGGTCGGAGCCCGCACATCAGGCCCTCCGGTCACGCCAACGGCCTCGCCCTGGATGGGCAAGGCAGCCTGATCGTGGCGGGCTGGTCGGAACGCTGCGTCTGGCGCGCCGAAGCCGGGGGCGAGCGAGCAGTTCTGGTGGACAACCACCTCGGTGTCCCGCTCAACACCCCCAATGACGTCATCGTGGCCGGAGACGGATCCATCCTGTTCACCGATCCGGACAGCGCCCTCCACACTCCGGGCATGGCCGGGGCGGACGTCCAGCGCTATCTGGAGGTCGCGGGCGTTTACAGGCGACGCCCTGATGGCGAGCTGACCCTGCTCGACTCCGACTTCGAATCGCCCAACGGGCTCTGTTTGTCGCCCGACGAGTCGGTTCTGTACGTCGACGACACCAGTCTGGGCCTGGTGCGGGCATTCGACGTCGATCGCGATGGCGGGGTCGGCAATTCACGCGTGTTCCATCGCCTGCGCGGAGAGGAGCCAGGCGCCGCCGACGGCATGAAGGTGGACCAGGAGGGAAACCTTTATACGACCGGACCGGGTGGGATCCACGTGCTCGCGCCCGACGGGCGCTGGCTCGGGCGCATCCGGATCCCGGATCGCACCACCAATCTGGGCTTTGGGGATGCAGATTGGAGAACGCTATACATCACAACCTGGAGCGGGGTCTTTCAGCTTCGGCTCGGAATCCCTGGCCTGCCCATCGGTAGCGCTCGGGTGCCGGGGTGAGCGATGAGGGCTTTGCGAGCCTGGCCGGACCTTTTGCGAGCCCGATCGGCGGCCTGACCTGGGACGGCGAGTGCGTGCTCGCCAGTCTGCCGGGCGAGGACCGCGTGGTGGCCATCGCACTGGACGGCTCGACCAAGGAGCTCCGTCGCCACAGCGCCGGTACCACCCGACTGGCCATGGGCGCGGGGGGGCGTGTGTTCGCCTGTCAGCCCCGCGCTCGGCGGGTGGCGTGCCTTGAACCGGACGGGCGGGCCACCGTCCCCGCGCAATGGATCGACGGACGGCTCCCCAACCGCCCCTTCGATCTGGACGTCGACGCTCGAGGGCGGGTCTGGTTCAGCGACCGCCAGCGCCGCGGCGCGTCCTCGCCCCTCTTCCCCGCCCGGCCGGGATCCTCGGTCCTGCGCCTGGAGTCCTCCGAGTCCGGATCGTGGGAGCAGATCTGCGCCATCGACCAAGTCCCCGGACCGGGGGCGTTGGCGGTCGCCCCCGACGACTCCGCGCTCTACCTGGTGCGGGGCCACGACGTCGAGCCCGGGGTGTCGTGGGAACTGCTCCGTTACCCCATCTCGGGCCCCGAGGCGGGTCCGCCAGGCGTGCTCGCGCGCGGCGGCCAGGGGGTGTTTGAACAGGTGCGGTCAGTATCCGATCTGGCCACCCTCCCGGACGGGGACGTGGCCCTGCTCGGGGCCTCGAGCGGGGGCTCGGCCGCCATCTGGCGGATGACTCCTGAGGGTGCGATCACGGACCGCGTCGAGCTGCCGCCGGAATCTACCTGTCTGGCCCTGGGGAGCCCGGGCGAGGTGTTCGTGGGAGGGGTCGGGGGCATGGTTTTTCGACAAACCCGGTCCGCGCTCTGGGCTGCCACAGAGGGGACTCATCCCCGAGCGGCCGAGAATCCGGAGCGATGCTAACGTTGGCCAACTCAGATGCCCGGGCCAGCTAGGACGGATGCGCGCAGACCGGGCACCCCAGGCGGAATCAGGTTGCTTGACCTCCACGCCTCAGCGGTTCCGCCTTCGGCGCGCAGCTACCCCGCGGCTCGGGCCGCGGATGTGATCCGGATCGATCCGTCCCCTGGCGAGCCCATCCGGCCGCTGCGTCATCGGCGCTCCGCTGACCTCTGGCCTGCCCTTCCGCGGCAGCTGGATGGGCTGCGCCGGGCTCGGCCGGAGCGGGGTGTGGACCGGGCCGGCTGGCTGCGCGACGTCAGCGCGACCCCGGGCACCAGGGGGCAGCGCTGAGCACCGCTCCCCAAAGCCTCACCATGGGCGACCTGATCGACGAGATGGCGCTCGTCCACGGTTCCCGCGCCGCCTTCATCGGAGGCGAAGAGAGGCTCAGCTACGCCGAGCTGGCGCAGGCGTCAATCTCCCTCGCCCGATCGTTCCTGGCGCTCGGCGTTCGCGCCCAGGATCGGATTTGCATCCTCTGCAGCAACCGGGCCGAGTTCGTCATCGCCTACCTGGCGTGTGCCCGGGTGGGAGCGGTGTTCGCGCCCCTCAACACCTGGTACCGGGAGCGCGAACTGGGCTGGTCGCTGGCCCGACTCGAGCCCGTCCTGCTGCTCGCCGAGCCGGCGTTCGCCGGGCACGACTTCGCGCAGGACCTGGGCCGGATCCTGCCCTCCCTGACTCACTCCGACCCGGGCGAGCTCCACGACGATGCCGTGCGATCCCTGCGCTCGATCGCGTTCATGGGTCCGGCCCGCGCAGGCGGGTGGGGCTGGGAGCAACTGCTGGATCTGGGCCGGGAGGTCGCAGTCGACCTGGTGCACGCGCGCCAGAGGACTGTCGGGCCCGACTCGATTTTTCAGATCCTGTTCACCTCGGGCAGCACGGCGGACCCCAAGGGCGTGCTGCTGAATCATCGCAGCACGGTCCAGAACTGCTTTCAGATCGGGGAGCGCAGGGCTCTGGCCGCGGGCGACCTGGTCTGGTTCGGCTCCCCGCTTTTCTACGCCCTGGGGGCGGTGAACTGCCTGCCCGCCGTGCTAACCCACGGCGCAACCCTGGTCACCCAGGCCCGATTTGTGGCCGAGGAGGCTCTGGACACCATCGAGCGCCTGGGCTGCAACGTGTTCTACGCCACCAGCAACATCATCCGAGCGGTGTTTGAGTCGCCCGCGTTCAGCCGGCACCGGGTCGCCTCGCTGGAGAAGGGCATGGCCGGTATCTCGGTCGCCGAACGCCGGATCCTGATCCAGGACATGGGCGTCCACCTGGCGACCCAATCCTTCGGCATGACCGAGGTCTACGGGCACTGCGCGGTCGGGTATCCCGACGACGCCCTGGAGCTCAAGCTCACGAGCGAGGGTTGCGCCCTGCCCGGTAACGAGCTGCGCGTGGTCGATCCGCTCAGCCGACGCCCCCTGCCCGCCGGTGAGCTCGGATTGCTCACCGTCCGCGGTCACACCGCGGATGGCTACTACCTGGATCCCGAGGCCAGCGCGCAGGCCTGGGACCAGGACCGCTTTTTGGATACCGGGGATCTGGGACGGCTTGATGCGCAGGGATATTTCCACTTTCACTCCCGGCTCAAGGAGGTGATCAAGACCGGAGGTATGAACGTCGCCCCGGCCGACTTGGAGCAGGTGCTGCTGGGCCACCCCGCGATCGTCCAGGCCTGCGTGGTCGGCATTCCCGACCTGCGCCGGGGCGAGGTCGTGATCGCCTTCGTGGCCAGTCTGGGCCAGCTCTCCGAGGACGAGGTCCGCGACTACGTGCGCTCATCGACCGCCAGCTTCAAGGTGCCATCTCGGGTGGTGTTCAAGGACGGGGCGGACTTCCCCCGGCTGGCCTCCGGCAAGATCCCGCGCCACCGCCTCCGCGAGGAGGCGATGGCGCTCTTCGGGGGTGGCTCGGAGGGATCGAATTGAGCCCGGCCGTTCGCCTTGTGCCCGACCGTCACCCAGGTCTATCCTCTTGACGATCTTGAGTCCAGCCCCGCCATTGGTGGAGATCGGCTTCGTCGTCAATGCCGAGCCGGTCACGGTCCGGGTCGAACCTCGGCGGACCCTGGTCGACTGCCTGCGCGAGGACTTGGGCCTGACCGGCAGTCACGTCGGCTGTGAGCAGGGGGTTTGTGGCGCCTGCACCGTGCTCCTGGACGGCGAGGCGGTGCGGGGCTGCCTGGTTCTGGCGGTGCAGGCCGAAGGTCTGGAGGTGCTCACGGTCGAGGGGCTCGCAACCGGCGCCACCCTGAGCCCGTTGCAGCAGGCCTTCGAGGACCATTTCGCCCTGCAGTGCGGGTACTGCACGCCCGGCTTCTTGATCTCCGCCAGCGCGCTTCTGCGACGCCAGCCCGATCCTTCCAGGGAGCAGGTCCGGAGCATGCTCTCGGGCAACATTTGCCGTTGCACGGGCTATGACACCATCGTCGACGCGGTGATTTCCGCCGCCCGCCGGTGAGCGGAGAGCGCCAGACCAGGATCGAGGACGCCCGGCTCCTGCGGGGCCGCGGACGCTACGTCGACGACCTTCACCCTGACCGCGTCGTCCACCTGGCGCTGGTTCGTAGCCCCCATCCCCGGGCCCGCATCATCGCCCTCGACGCCGAGGCGGCACGCTCCGCGCCGGGCGTGGTGGGGTTGCTGACCGGAGCCGAGACGTCGGGGCTGGTCGAACCCTGGCGCGGAGTCTTAAGCCACTACCAGGGTATGAAGAGCGCTGCCCAATATCCCCTGGCGCTGGGTCAGGTACGGTTCTCCGGCGAACCCGTAGCTGCGGTGGTTGCCGCCTCGCGCGCCCTGGCCGAGGACGCCTGCGAGCTGGTCTCGGTGGAATACGAACCCTTGACCGCGCTCGCCAGCTGGGAGCAGGCGCTGGCCCCGGGTGCCCCGCTGGTGGACGACGAGCTCGAAGACAACATCATGTACCGCGCTCATCACGGCGATGCCGGCGCCACTGCGGCGGCGCTGGCCGCCTCCGACCACGTGGTGCGCGGTGAGTTCCACTTCGGTCGGGTGACGGGGGTCCCAATCGAGCCCCGAGCGCTGGTGGCCGACTTTGATCCCGGCTCCGGGCAGCTCACGGTGCACTGCTCGAGCCAGGTCCCGCACATGATGCAGGCGGTTCTGGCACGCATCCTGGGGCTCGATCAGAGCCGGATTCGGGTCATCGCCGACGACGTCGGGGGCAGCTTCGGGGTCAAGATCCACGTCTACCAGGACGAGATCTGCGCCTGCCTGTTCGCGCTCCGTCTGGGCCGGCCGGTCAAGTTCGTGGCCGATCGCCGGGAGAGCATGCTGACCGACATCCACGCCCGCGAGGAGGTGATCGAGGCCGAGCTTGGAGTCAACTCCGACGGCACCGTGCAGGGGCTTTCTGCCCGCGTCATCGCGCCCGTGGGCGCCTACTCGATGTACCCGCGCAGCAGCGTCGTGGAGAGCGGCCAGGTGGCACGGATGCTGCCGGGGCAGTACCGGATTCCGGCCTACTCCTGCGAACAGCTGGTGGTGGCTCAGAACAAGACCCCGACCTCGCAGTACCGTGCCGTGGGCCATCCCCTGGCCACCGCGGTGATCGAGCAGCTCATGGACCGGGCCGCGCGCAGGTTGGGCATGGATCCAGTCCAGATCCGGCTCGCCAACGTGATTCGTCCTCAGGACATGCCCTACACCTCGGCCGCGGGCCCCATCCTGGATCCCGGCGACTACCCGGCCTGCCTCACGCGACTGCTCGAGGTGGCCGCCTATGCCGAACTCCGCGCACGTCAGGCGGAATCACGGGGCGCGGGGCGGCTGGTGGGCATCGGTCTGTGCAGCTTTCTCGAACTCACCGGACCCAACGCCCAGTTCTATGGCGTCGGCGGCGCCCCCATCTCGGCCAAGGATGGAGCCACCGTCCGGCTCGAACCGGACGGCACGGCGGTGGCCCTGGTGGGCATCACCGACCAGGGCCAGGGGACTAGGACCAGCACCGCCCAGCTCGTTGCCGCCGGGCTCGGCATTCCGGTGCGGCAGGTGCGCGTGCTGAGCGGAGACACCCTGGCCGTACCCTACGGTGGGGGCACCTGGGCGAGCCGGAGCGCCGTCGTCGGCGGCACTGCGATTGTGCGTGCGACGCGGCTCCTGCGGCGCAAGATCCTGGAGCACGGGGCTGATCTGCTGGAGGCGGCGGTCGAGGACCTGGAGCTGGACCAGGGCCGCCTTCAGGTGCGCGGCGCACCGGCCCGGAGTCTGGCCCTGGCCGAGCTCGCGGCCACGGTGCACTACAACTCAAACCGCCTCGACCCCGCGCGAGAACCCTCGCTCGAGGCCACCTCGTACTTTGTCAGCCCGAACGCGGGTACCTTCGCCTATGGCTCTCACCTGGCGATGGTGGAGGTTGACCGTGAGAGTTGGAGCGTGCGTCTTCTGCGTTACGTGGCGGTCGATGACTGCGGGGTGGCTATCAATCCCGCCCTGATCGAGGGCCAGGTCCGGGGCGGGGTCGTCCAGGGCATCGGTGAGGCACTCCTGGAGGAGCTGGTCTACGACCCCGAGGGTCAGCTCTTGAACGCCAGCCTGATGGAGTATCTGCTCCCCACCATGGGCGATTTGTGCGACATCGAAGTCCATCACTTATCCACCCCGGCGAGCGTGGGGGAGGGCTTTAGAGGCGT
Organism: Nitrosotalea sp.; assembly: GCA_035534295.1. GTDB lineage: Bacteria > Chloroflexota > Dormibacteria > Dormibacterales > Dormibacteraceae > DATKQJ01. The sequence continues at coordinate 36,242 of DATLSE010000013.1, read as the reverse complement.
GGGGGAGAGCGGAGCCGCGGCGGCCCCAGGCGCCATCGCCAACGCCGTCGCCGACGCCCTGGCTCCCCTCGGCGTTGAGCCTTCAGACCTTCCCCTCACCCCCTACTCGCTGTTCCAGCTGGTCGGCGCCGAGCACGCATGAAGCCCGCCCCATTCCGATACGTGCGCCCGGCCAGCGTCGAAGAGGCGCTCGACGAACTCGATCGCGGCGGCGAGCTGGCGCGTCCTCTGGCCGGGGGCCAGAGCCTTCTGCCGCTGCTCAACATGCGCCTCGCCTCGCCCGCGATTCTGGTCGACATCTCGCGCCTGGAATCGCTGCGGAGGGCGGAGCTGGCACCGAATTCGATCCGCATCGGTGCGGGCTGCACCATGTCGCGGCTCGAACTGGATCCCGGGCTCGAGGGCGCCAATCCCCTGTTGGCGGCCGCATTGCCCCATATCGGCCACTTTCAGATTCGCAACCGGGCCACGGTCTGCGGCAGCCTGGCCCACCTTGACCCGGCGGCAGAGTTGCCCGCCCTGGCTCTGCTCCTGGAGGCCCGGCTCGAGGTCCGCAGCCGCTCCTCGTCGCGCCGGCTCGCCATGTCCGAGTTCGGGCTCGGGTCGATGGAGTCCGCGCTCGAGCCCGGCGAGCTCGTGACCGAGGTTCAGTTCCCATGGAGCGCCGGGGCGCGCTGGGGCTTCGCCGAGGTGGCACGACGCCCAGGTGACTTCGCTCTGGTCGGCGCCGCCGCATTCCTGCCGCCACAGGCCGAGCCTCGCCTGGTGGTGTTCGGGGCCGGACCCATGGCCCAGATGCTGCCCCGCGCCGCGGCAGCCGCCGCGACGGGCGATCTAGCTGCGGTTGAGGCGGCGGCCAGGGACGAGATCGAGGCCTGGGGCGACATCCATGCCGGCGCCGACTACCGCCGGGTGGTCGGGGCCAGAATTGTGCGCAGGGTGGTGGGGCAGGCGATCGGACCGGAGCCGGTTGTTGCATCCCTCCCGGCGTGACGACGCCAAACCGGTGGTCGTGAGGGCACCCGGCCCCCCCGCGTAGCTGAGAGCGGGGGTTGACCGAGCCGGGAGCGGTCCGAAACCAGGCCTTGGTCTGGGGCCAAGTCGACGCCGGTTTGGGCGCCCGTCAGCTCGCCGCCCGGTCGAGCCTTACTCCCTGAGCTCGGGTGCGACCGCGTCGGCACGGCCTGGAGTGCGGCCTGGGCCTGGACCACAGTCAGCTCCAGGCCCAGTCGTCGCAGGCCGCCCAAGGATCCGCGGCCAGAGGGCCGCTCGGCGCCTAGACCCCCAGCCTGCCAGGCAGGCGATGGTCCAGCATCTGCGCCCCGTACGGGCCCAGGGAACTCGAATCGGCCACGATCACCTCGCGCCGCGAGGGGGGAGCAGGGGGAGCGTTGAGCGAGGCTCGGAGCCAGTCGGCGAGGAAGTGATAGATGTCCAGACCGCCGAAGTTGCGCCGGCCCAGGGGCATGTGGAAGTCGTTCTCGACAATCCAGAACTCCTTATTGCCGGGTATCAGCTCGTAGAGCTTCAACGCCTCGTCGAGGTCGGAGAGGGGGTCGTACTCGCCGTGGACCATGAGCACCCTGCGGTCGAGGCGCTTGAAGTACTCGTCCAGCGTGTAGGCGTCCGCGAAATGGTCGAACTCCACCTCATCGTGAATGCCGGTCATGTACATGAAGATGCGCTTGAAACGAGGCGAGGCGACGTCGAAGAGCAGGTGCTTGCCGGTGTAACAGGCGAACGAGGTAGCGACCGCCTTAACCCGAGAGTCGGTGGCAGCGATCTGGGTCGCCCAGTGCGAGCCCATGGAGGAGCCGAACACGCCGATCCGCGCGGGATCGACCTCGGGCCGGGCGCAAAGCCAATCGATGGCCGCCTGGCCCGCCCGCTCGTAGTTGTCAAGGGTCAGCCTGAGCTTGCGCATGTTGCTCATGCCCTGGCCCGGGCCGTCGATGGACAGGACGTGCATCCCGCGCTTTAGGAAGTGGTTGTCATGGGGGCGAGGGTAGGACTCCTTGGTCTGGTCCATGCCCGGGCAGTAGACCAGCGCGGGCCTTGGCTCCGAGCCCGGAACGAGATGAAAATAGGCCTCGATCGAGCCTCCCTCGAAGGGGATCTCCACCTTCTCGACCTGGTACTCGGCGTTGCGAATGGCACCGGCAAAGCAGCGCTGCAGCTGCGCGTGGAGGTAAACCTTTTCCTGGTCGTCGTCCCGGTAGATGGCGTGCTGGGCCAGGTGATAGGGCTGGAGCGCCTGGCAGTAAAGAGCGAGCGCGGTCTCGCGCTCGCCGCGAGCCTCGGCCTCATCGGCCAGAGCCTGAATCGGTCGCGCCTGACGTTCCATGACGCGCGGAATCATGGCGTGGCTCTTGACCTCGGGCGGCAGATCGCGGTGGTCGTAAGCGAAGTTATGCGTCCGTCCGGTCATCTTGACCATGAGGTCGTAGACCCAGCCCTGATTGTCCCGCTCCCGCTCCAGCGTCATGGTCCCGCCTCCTTATCGTCTGCGACCTGCCCCCGGGCTTGATCCCGCCATCTTCGCATCCCAGATCAGGGGGCGCGTTGACACTCCCAAAACCCAGTGCTAGCATCGCCAGGTCGCGGCGACCCCAGGGGCAGCGGCCCCCACGAGCAAGGAGACTATGCCCAAGATTCTTCCCGCCCTGGCGTCGATGGCCGCCCTGCTCCTCGCCGCCTGCGGCGGAGCCGCCGCCCCAAATCCGGCGAAAAGTTCGAGCCCGGTCAACGTGGCCCTGCAGGTGGCCATGAACAATCCCGTGCAACAGCCCAGCATCGCCTGGGAGTGGATCGGCTCCTATCTCGGCTATTACAGCCAGGAGGGCCTGTCGGTCAATATCGTGGCCACCAGCGGTCCCCCCGACGCGATCCAGCGCCTGGGCTCGGGCAACGTCCAGGTCGCCGTGCCCCCGCCGGGCTCCATCCTCACCGCGGCCTCCCAGGGTCGCGATCTGGGGCTGATCTCGCCCTTCATGATCAGGCGCCACGACCAGTACCAGTTCGCCGTCCTCCAGGGGAGCAGCCTTAACTCAGCTCAGGACGTGGCCTCCAAACCGATCCGAATCGGCGTCACCACGCTCGCCGACGAGGGCGTGATCTACGCCAAGGCGGTGATCAAGGAGTACGGAGGAGACCCCACCCGCTACCAGCTCATTCCCGTCGGCGACATCGGCCAGGCGGCGACCGAACTCAAGAATCACCAGGTCGACGCCCTGAGCCTGCCCAGCGCCCAGTACACCGAGATCAACGGATCGCTCAACTTTAAGCTCCGCGTCCTGCCTCAGACTCCGCTTGGAGACATCGTCCCGGGCAACGCGATCTGGGTCACCAGCGCCTACCTCAAAGCCCACCCCGACGTGGTCAAGCGCTACCTGATCGCGTTCACCAAGAGCCTCGTCTTCTTCCTCACCAACCCCAAGGCTGCGGTCGAGATCAGCTTCCACATGTTTCCTGCCACCATGCCCAAGGGCCAGACTTTCGCGCAGGCCGTGGACTCGACCGTGGCCCAGCTCTCCGGCAACCTGCCCACACTGGAGCTGAGCGGCCTTAAATGCGCCCAGTACGGGTGCAACGAGAAGACAGCCTGGGACGCCTACGCCTATCAGTACCTGGGCCTGAGCAAGAGCGCGCTCCCCAACACCTCCAAGTTCTACACCAACGAGTTCATTCAGGCCGCCAATAACCCGGCCACGCTGCAGGCGGTGGTCACGCAGGCGCGCAAGTTCAAGGACCTGACGAGCTGAGGCCGGTGCTGTAATTCAGCTCCCGTAGAGCTCTTCGGGCACGAAGGCGACGGCTCGCGTCCAGCCCCCGGTGGCACCTTCGATCTTGATCGGGAAGCAGGCGACGTCAAAGCCCGTGGGCTGCGGCAGAGCGGACAGGTTGCAGAGCTTTTCGATCTGTAGATACTCTCGGCTGCGCCCGGCCACGTGGGCCGGGAAGAGCGATCCCTTGATCCCCGCTCGCGTCTCCTCGGCCATGTTCTTGAACGGACGGTCGAGTCCGTAGGCGTCGATCCCGATCACCCTCACGCCGCGGTCGAGCAGCCAGAACACCGACTCGGCGTCGAGACCGGGGTGGGCATTGAGGTATTCGACGGAGTCGAGCACGGCGTCACAGCCGGTGTGGATGAGAGCGATATCGCCCGGCTCGAGGGCCCGCCCGGTGCCTTCCACAGCTAGTTCCAGATCGGGCACCCGGATCCAATCTCCGGCCTGCTTGTGGGTCAGATCGAGCACCACGCCCGGACCGTAGCACCATTCGAGCGGCACCTCGTCGATGCTCTTGGAGGGCCGTCCCTCGCTCATCGGTCCGTAGTGCAGGGGAGCGTCCACGTGGGTTCCGGAATGGGTCGAGGCTTCGACGAAGTCCATCGCGTTGGACATCGAGTCCGGGAAGTCCTCCGGCTTGAGGCCCAGGTTCTGGCTCAGCGCGCGGACGTACTCGCGATGCCCATATCGCGTGATCTTGGGTGAACGAGGCTCGAATCCGAAGTTGCCCATGGGGACGCTGAGATCGACCAGGCGGCAGGCGGAGCGGGAATTGACCAAAGAGATGCTTACCTCGGAATCACGGGAAGGTTGAGCCGGGATTTGCCCGGACCGTGGACCACGGTGTTGTGCGCGGGGAGGCGGACGGCACGGCGGTAGCCGCTGGCAATGTGGCGATTGACGGAGTCGCAGTTGGAGAGATCGAGGCGGATGCGATGCCCGGGAAGGAACAGATTCGAAGTCGCCATCAGTTCGATGGCCAGCTCCTCCTCCCGCTCCGCCTCCAGGGGAAGGCTTCGGAGGTGAGGATGCCAGGGCCGGTTGGGCCGTGAGCGCGCGGGGTCGACCTCGCGATGCGAACTGCGGAGCCAGCCCCGCGTCAACTCCCTGGTGGAGCCGTCCGGAGCCTCGTCGAGCAGGGTCGCGAACCAGTCGGTGTCGGTGGCGCTGGAGGCCATGCAGAGACGGAGTTCGATCGGGCCGGTGACCTCCAGGGCTCGCTCCAGCACGGGTCCGCGATAGGACAGGCTGGGCTGGCCGAAGGCCCAGTCCTCGCGCGCCGGATCGTAGTCCAGCGCCCGGGCGCCGGGCGCCGGGGCCGAATCGTCGAGGCTGCCATGGTCCTGATCGCCCGCCAGGTGGAAGTCGGTCCACCGGGTGTTGGGCAGGGGCCAGGCCGGCTCCGACCGCCACACATCCTCGCCCTGGATCCAGATCTGGACCGGGTCGGCGTCAAGTACACCGGAGTCCAGATCCTTCAAGAACATGTCATACCAGCGCAGAGCCTCCTGGTGGTAGCTCGCGAACTGGCGCTTGGGCCATGGCGCCGGTCCCAGGAGCATGCGCTTGGTGATGGGGCCGGTGCGCTCCCAGGCGTCATAGGTGCCGCGCAGGTGGAGAGTGTAGAACTCCCAATCGCAGCCGAAGTAGGAGGGGATCTGGATCTGATCCAGGCGCGGCCAGGCCGAGCGCTCCTGCCAGTAGGGTCCGTCCATGGGTTCGCGCAAGGAGAGCACGCGGTCGAAGTGACGGGTCATGGCGGCGAAGTTGGGATTGCGCCCGCTGCTGGCCCCGTTGAGGAAGGTGACGGCAGAGAACCAGAAGCGCGCCCAGCCCTCGTTGGGGATGCCTCCCGGCATCAGCGCGTCCCGGTAAAGATCGGTGAGCGCGTCATAGGGGAAGATCGCGCGCAGGCTGGGCGGCTGCTGCTCGGCGGCAAGATTCTGGGTCATTCCGAAATACGAGCAGCCGATCATGCCCACCCGCCCGTTGCACCAGGGCTGAGCCGCCACCCATTCGATCACCTCGGCCAGATCTAGTTGCTCGACTGGACCCCACATGTCCCAGTCGCCCCCGGAGCCGTTGCTGCCCCGAACGTCGACGATGACGTGGGCGTAGCCGTGGGGAACCCAGAACTCGGTGATTCCGGCCTCGTTCTGGCCGATCGGAGCCGAGTCGCGCTGGAGCTGACGGGTGTAAGGGGAAAAGCTGCACAGCGCGGGAAAGCGGCCACCCGGCATCTGCGGCCGGTAGATGTCGAGCAGGATCTCGACCCCGTCTCGCATGCGCAGGCTCACGTCCCACTGGTTTGAGATCGTGTAGCGGGGCCGCGAGCGTTCGGGAGTCCTGGGGACCTGGTTGTATGGGTACTGGGGCCACACGCTGGGTTCAGTCGTCCGGATCCCCCAGGGGCTCGCATCTTCTCGCCGCATCATCATCTCCTCCGGCTCCTTGGAGCCCTCATCCGGCCGCGCAGGTCAGCTACTCGAGACCGAATCGGGCGCCGGTAGCCAGAACAGCATTCGGTCCCGGACCTTGATCAGAATCCCGCGCATGAGCAGCCCGAGCAGGGCCAGCACGATCAGGACCGCGAACACGCCTCCGATGTCGATGTTGTAGTGGAACTGCAGGATCATCACGCCCAGACCGTTGGTCCCACCCACGAACTCGGCCACGATCACTCCCAGGACGCTGAACACGATCGCCACCTCGAGTCCGGCGAAGATGTAGGGCAGCGAGTTGGGAAAGGAGTAGTAGCGGAAGATCTGAAGCTTGCTTGCGCGCAACGACTGCATGAGCTCGATGCCCTCGGCCGGGGCTGCGTTGAGCCCGGTGACGGTGTTCACGAGCACGGGGAAAAAGGCGAACAAAGAGGCCAACACGACCTTGGCCAGCAGGCCGTGTCCGAACCAGATGATGAACAGGGGCGCGATGGCCAGCCGAGGCAGAACCTGGAAGGCCACGATGTAGGGCAGCAGAAGGCGCGAGAAGAGCGGGAACCAGACCAGGAAGATGGCGATGGCGATCCCGAGTACGGCCGAGATCACCCAGCCCAGCAGCGCGGCCGACATGGTGTGCCAGGTCTCGATCCCGTACCCGCCGGGCTGCATGGGCTGGTGAACGACCTGGGTCAGCGAGACGGCCACGTCCTGGGGACTGGGCAGGAGCACGGGAGAGATGGCGAACACCCTGACCGCCGCCTCCCACAGGGCCACGAATACGACGAAGACGAGCCCGACCTGAAGCCAGGAGATGCTCCGGGCCCGCAGCGAGGTCTTAGAAGCCGGCACCGGCCCCCTCCAGGGCATCGCTCGACAGGTGGGAGCGGAGCTCGCCGCTGAGCCGCGCGAACTCTGCTGTCGCCATCAGATCCGGCGTGCGCGGATAGGGGAAGGGGACCGCTATGCGGGCCAGTATCCGACCCGGACGGGGCGAGAACACCAGCACCTGGCTGGCCAGGAAGACCGCCTCAGGAATGCTGTGGGTGACCAGCAGCACCGTCTTGCCGCTGTCCGCCCAGATTCTCATCAGCTCCACGTTCATCTGCTCCCGGGTCAAATAGTCGAGCGCCCCAAAGGGCTCGTCCATGAGTAGCACGGCCGGGTCCTGGAGCAGGGTTCGGGCGATGGCGGCGCGCTGCTGCATGCCCCCGGAGAGCTCCCGCGGATAGCTCTGTTCGAATCCGGACAGGCCGACCAGATCGATCAGCGAGCGCGCGCGGTCCTGGAAGCGGCGGAGATCCAGACCCTGCACCTCGGCCGGCAGCATCACGTTCTGCATGACCGTGCGCCAGGCGAACAGCACCGGCTGCTGGAACACGAATCCGACGTCGACCCGCGGCGCGACGACCTCGACGCCCTCCACCCGAATGTGTCCCGAGGAGGGCGCGACCAGACCGGCGATGAGTCGGAGAAGGGTTGACTTCCCACACCCGCTGGGCCCGACCACGGCCACGAAGTTGCCCCGCTCAACCCCCATCGAGATGGCCGAGAGCGCCTCTACCGCCTCCCCGCGCCGGCGCCGGAAGACCTTGCTGGCCTGATCCACCTCGACCGCCAGGGTCCCCTCGCTCGCGGGTGCAGCGGGGGAGACGGCCCCGCCTGGTGCGCTCACCCCTGCTCCGGCGGTGACGTCAACTGGAGCCGTCGACTCGGCGTGGCCTCGACCGCTTCGACTCCGACACCCATGGCCGCGTTCGTCTCCTTGATGCCGCTGGCCATGGTTCCTTGCTCGACCAGACTCTGGCTCGCGTTACCCACGGACCGGGCGCACCTTGGGCGAGCCGTAGATGGCTCCGCCTGACGCCCTGGCGGGTTGCAGTATGCCTGCAGCGATTATGGAGGTCAAGCCGAGCTGGCCCTGGGAGGACGCGCACCGGGCCGACCCCGGCCACCCTGGTCGCGAGGTTTCGAGCTAGAGCCGCTCCAGAACCTGCGTTCGCTTCTCCTCGTACTCCTGGAGGTCGAGCACCCCCTGCTCGTGCAGGCGGCGGATCATGTCCATCTCCTCCAGAACGTCGAGCAGGGGGGCAATGGTGCGACGGGTGAGGTAGGCGTCCGACGCTGCCCCCGCCTCCTCGGTCTCCCGGCCGTCGAACTCGCGCACGTAGAACATGGCCTTGATCGCGGTGAAGGGAATCCCGTAACGGCGCACGGCCTGACGGGCGTCGCCTCGCTCTGGGTACAGGTCCAAGACCAGTCCATAGCGGTGGCGCACGACGCCGCCGTCAACGTGGCCGCGCAACACCTCACCGTCCATGAAGCGGATCGCCACCTTCCGGCTGGGCACGGCCTCGGGCCCGGTGAAGGGCAGGTCGACCCATTTGACCGAGCTCAAAGGAATCCACGCCGTCTCGTTGTTGTCGAGACCGCTCTGATCTTGGACGTCGAGCACGAAGTCGGGCTCGTCGAAACTGAGCTCACCGCATTCACCATTCATGGTCTCGTCGTCGAAGAAGCGAACCGTCACCTGGGGCATGTTGTCTACCCTAACGCGGCTGCCGCCCGGCTCCTGCGGGCGGACGTCGTAATCCCGCCAAGCGTGAGCAGGCCGAGCAGCGCGCCAGGTGGGCGCGGACCAGCTCGGTCTCGCCGCGGCGCAGCTTGCCGGCCAGGTAGGGGGCGAGCAGAGAGCGCGCGCGGCCGCAGTCAAGCTCCGACTCATTGCCGGCGGCCAGGAACTCCTCCTTGAAGCGCAGCCGGGCACGGTACAGAAGCGTTTCGACCGCGCTCTCGCTGAGCTGCATGGCCTGGCCGATGCGGCGGTAGGAAAGACCCTGGAGCTCACGCAGGGTGAGCACCAGCCGGTACTTTTCAGGCAGGCGCTCGGCCACCTGGAAGACCTGGCGGCGCAGCTCGGCCTGCTCCGATTGGTGGACTGGGTCGAAGGCCAGGGAGACCGACGGCAGGCGGACCATCAGGTCGCCGTCCTCGCTCTCGTCCGTCACCCGGGGGTCGCGCTGCCGTCGGCGCAGCTCGTCGAAACACAGGTTGCGCGCCACGGTGTGCACCCAGCCCCCGAAATTGAAGCTCTCATCGACACGGTCCAGGCTGCGGAGCGCCTTGAGGAAGGTCTCCTGGGCGATATCCTCCGCCAGCAGGCGGTCACCCAGGCGGCGGTGGACCAGGCGGTAGATGGAGCCGACGTAGCGCCGGTGCAGCTCCTCAAACGCTCCCGGCTCGCCGGCGCGATGAGCGCTGACCAGCTGGGCGTCGCTGCGCTCACTCATCGCAGGGCGCCTTCCACGGCTGCCGATAGGGCGTCCGCGGGGCCCCAGGCCGGGTGCGGCTCAGATCCGTCCAGGCTGACCACCCTCTGCACGCCCAGGTCCAGCACCCTCTCCCATCCCGTCCCCCGCGACCCGGCGACCAGGAGCACGGGTATCCCGAGCCGGGCGGCCCGGCGCGCCACCTCGATCGGTCCCTTGCCCTGCGCGGTCTGCGCGTCCACCCGGCCCTCCCCGGTGATCACAAGGCCCGCCCCCACCAGCACCTGGTCGAGCCGGGCCGCATCCGCCACCAGCGCCGCACCGGGACAGATCCGGGCCCCGAGGAAGTAGGCCAGCCCGGCCCCGACCCCGCCCGCAGCGCCCGCCCCTGGAGTCTGCGCCAGCTCACGCCCGATGAGTTCCTCGAAGCGAAGAAGGGCGAGCTCGAGCCCGGCCCGGGTGGACTCGTCCGCACCCTTCTGGGCGGCGTAGACCATGGTCGCCCCCTGTGGTCCGGTGAGCGGGTTGGTGACGTCCGCGGCGACCAGAACCTCGACCTCTGGCCAGTGCGGATCGAGCCCCGAGGCGTCGATCCGCTCCAGGGCCCGCAGCGCCATTCCGCCCCGCGGAAGATCGTCTCCCCATCGATCCAGAAGGCGAAAGCCGAGGGCCTGGGCCATACCCGCTCCGCCGTCGTTGGTGATCGAACCACCTATGGCCGCAATGATGCGCGCAACGCCGCTCCGGCGCGCCGCCTCCAGCATCTGCCCGAATCCGTAGGTGCTGGTCCGCGCCGGGTCCCAGAGGCGGCGAGGTAGGAGCGCGCCGCCGCTGCTCTGCGCCAGCTCGACCACCGCGGTTCCATCCCCGGGAAGGAGACCGAACTGGGCTGGAACCCCGCCCCCGAGGGGGCCCTCCACCGTCACCGGCAATCCCGGCCGCCCCCCGAGCAGAGCCTGCAGGGTGCCCTCGCCCCCATCTGCCATGGGGCTCAGCCGGAGCTGCGCGGTGGGATCGGCCCGCCTCACGCCCCGGGCCATGGCGGCCGCCGCGTCGGGGGCGCTCAAGACCCCCTTGAAGGGATTGGGAGCGACCACGACGATCACCGTCGGTGCCCAGTCCTCAGTAGACGGGCACGCTCCAGTCGGCGTAAGCGGGGTTGTCCCCGCGGGCTGCGGCCAGGTACAGGGTCTGCAGCTCCTGTGCGATCTCGCCCACGCGACCGTCACCGACCTGGCGGCGATCGACCTCGGTCACCGGCGAGACCTGCGCCCCGGTGCCCACCAGCATCAGCTCATCGCAGGTGTAGAGCTCGGTCCGGTCGATCGATCGCTCCACCACCGGAATGTGCAGCTGGTCCCGCGCGAGCTCGATCACGAGCTTGCGTGTGATTCCCTCCAGGATGTCGTCGCTGACCGGCGGGGTGTAGAGCACGCCCTCCTTCAGGATGAACAGATTTTCCGCCGACCCCTCGGACACGTGGCCGTCCATGTTGAGCACGATCGCCTCGTCGAATCCGTTCTCCAGGGCCTCAGACTTGGCCAGGGCGGCGTTGACGTATCCCCCGGTGACCTTGGCCCGGGCGGGCAGAGCCGAGTCCGAGACCCGGCGCCAGGAAGAGACCATGCAGCGGATGCCTCCGAGCTCGACGTAGTTTCCCATCGGGGCGGTGTAGAGAAGGAATCCGTCGCTCAGGCCGTGAAGCAGGACCCCGATCTGCTCCACCGACTTGTAGAGCAGGGGCCGGACATAGGTGTCGGCCCGATACTCGTTGCGCCGCAGCAGTTCCAAAGTGACCCCGACCAACTCCTCGGTGCTGAAGGGCAGATCCATCTTGAGGATCTTGCCCGAGTTGCGCAGGCGGTCGAAATGGGCCTGGGGCTGAAGCAGGAAGAGCTGCTCCTGGCCCTCGTTCCAGTACGCCCGAATGCCCTCAAAGCAGCCGGTCCCGTAGTGCAGGGCATGGGTCATGGGACCGATGCGCACGTCGTGGTAGCGCTGGTATTCACCCTCGTAGAAGACCCACACGTCGGGATGGCGAGGACGGGGGGCGATCCGGGACCGGAAGTCGGTTTCGACGCTCATCGCACCCCGGATTGTAGGTGGCGACGCCACCTTCGACCCGCTCTCATGCCGTGATCGGATATAACACGAGGAGCAAAATGTCGAATCTCTACCAGATCATCGATGAGCTGCGGCAGGAACGAGCGGGCGCGGCGTCCGCCGCAACCCTGGATCTGGTGAGCCAGGAGCTCGGCCGAACGCAGGACAACCTGGGTCTGGCCTTGGCCCATCTGGCCGACCGCGCGCTGCCCACCGGCGGACGCGCAACCCTGGAGGAGCTGCGCCTGCGCGCCGAGCAGGCCGAGGTCGATGACATCAGCGTCCCCATACCCCGGGCGGAGGTTAGGGCCTCCATCGTGAGCGAGGACATCGATGGCTCCCAGGTCGGCATCGCCGTGCTCCTGGGGGGCACCGCCCTGGTCGCGGTGGTGCTGGCGTTGCTGGTGTTCGGCCAGGGTCTGCACCAGATCCTGCACGTGTTCTAGGGCAGAGATGGCCGAATTCTCCTTCGACGTGGTCTCCGAGTACGACGTGGCCGAGCTCGCCAACGCTTTGGATCAGGCCCGCCGGGAGGTGTCAACCAGATTCGACTTCAAGGACGCCGGAGCCAGCTTCGAGCACGCCGGCAGCACCGTGACCGTCGAGGCCTCGAGCGAGGAGCGGGCCCGAGCCGCGGTCCAGGTGCTGCTGGAGAAGGGAGCTCGGCGCAATCTGTCCGCCAAGCTGTTCAAGGTCGGGGAGGCCAAGACGGTCGGACGGGGTCGGGGCCAGGTGGTGGTCGACCTCAACGCCGGCATCTCCGACGAGCTGGCCAAGAGCCTGGGGCGCAAGGTGCGCGAGGTCTCGCCCAAGCTCCAGGTGCGGATTCAGGGCGATCAGCTGCGCGTCACCTCCAAGGACAAGGACACCCTGCAGGCGGTGATTCAGACCCTGCGCGACGACCCCTCGATCCCAGTTCCCCTCCAGTTCACCAACTACCGCTGACGACCGGGGCTCGAGCCCGATCCCAAGCCGCGACGCGATGCTGGTGATCCCCGCCCTGGACCTGCGCGACGGACGCGTGGTGCGCCTGCGCCAGGGGGACTTCGATCGCCAGACCAGCTACTCGGGCGATCCCCTGGAGCTCGCCTCCGCGTACGCCGCGGCGGGCGCCAGCAAGCTGCACCTGGTCGACCTCGACGCCGCCCGCGGCGGCAACGACAACCGGCAGCTGATCTTGAGCCTGGTGGCCAACCTGGAACTTGAGATCCAGGTCGCCGGCGGCGTGCGCGGAGCCGAGCAGGTCTCGTTCTGGCTCGAGGCGGGGGCCGCCGCGGTGGTGATGGGGACGACGGCGGTGTTGCACCCGGATCAGCTCCAGCGCCTGGCCAGTGAGCACCCGGGACGCATCCTGGCCGCGCTCGACGTGCGCGCCGGGCAACCCATGATCGAGGGCTGGGCAGGCGGAGCCGAGATCGGCCTGGAGCAGATCCTGCTCCACTGGTCGCGCGCCGAGCTGGGGGGCGTGATCCTGACCAGCGTGGACCGCGACGGCACCCTGGATGGTCCCGACCTGGAGGTGTTGCGCCGCGTGCGGGAATTGGTCGGCTCGCCCCTCACCTACTCCGGCGGGCTGGGCGAACCCTCCCACCTGAGCCTGGTCGCCGCAGCGGGCGCGGACGCGGTCATACTCGGCAGATCGCTGCTCGAAGGACTCATCCCACTGCAGGTCGCATTCGACGGATCCTGGGATCGCTCGCGCTTCTGACCCTGTTGCCGATCGCGGCCTGCGGCGCCACCAAGGTCGACGACGCCGGTCTTAGAGCTGACATCGCAGCTGGCCGGGGAGGAGCGGAGGTGGCCTTTCACGCCACCTTGATCACCGCCCCGCAGAGGTTTGGCGATCACGAGCATCTGATCGTGTCCGACCCCGGCGGCGACCGCCTTGAGGTTGACTACAACACCAGCCTTGGTCCCTGGGTGCCCGCCCGAGTCGGCGACTCGATGATCGTGCAGGGCCAGCTCTACATCGACAGCCCCACCCAGATCGGAGTCCACTGCGTACACGCTCACACCTCGAGCGGCTGCCCCTTCCCCGGATTCATCAAGCTGGGCACGCAGACCTACCAGTAGCCCGATCAGCCGACGCGGTGCACCTTGTTGGCGTTGGCCTGGGCCACCGGGCGGACGACGATCTCGTCGATGTCGACGTGGGCAGGCCTGGTCACGGCGAAGCGGATGAGATCGGCGATGTCTTCGGCACTGAGCGGGATCAGCCCGCGGTAGGGAGCGGCCGCCTTTTCCCGGTCACCGCCGAAGCGGACCAGGCTGAACTCGGTCTCCACCAGCCCCGGGGCGACATCGGTGATACGGATCGGCTCCCCGTTGAGCTCGATGCGAAGGGTTTTGGAGATGGCGCGCACGCCGTGTTTGGCGGCGGCGTACCCCGCCCCGCCCCAGTACGTCTCCAGGCCCGCGGTCGAGCTCAGATTGACTATGTGAGCGTGCCCGCGGGGAGAGCGGCGAAGAAGCGGGAGCAGGGCTTTGGTGACGCGGAGCAGGCCCAGCACGTTGGTCTGGAGCATGGCCGACAGATCCGCGTCGTCGGCTTCGGCCACCGGGCTCAGTCCGAATGCTCCCCCGGCCGCATTGATGAGCACATCAGCCCGACCCACAGCCGCTTCCAGGTCGCCGACAAAGCGTTCCACGCTGCTCAGTTCGGTGACATCCAGAGGCAGGGCCAGGCCGCCCGTCTCAGCCGCCAGCAGCTCCAGGCGGTCCATTCGGCGGGCGCCCAGGACGCACCGGTAACCGTGCGCGGCGAGCGCTCTGGCGGAGGCCGCACCGATGCCGGATGAGGCCCCGGTGATGACCGCCACCTCCTTTTCGGAGAGCACCCGCCAAGGGTACCGCCGGAGCCGGCACAAGACCCGGTTGGGAGCTGTACCACACCGTGCTGCGCGGCTGATCGGGCGTACCCTAGAAATGTGCTTGAGGTCCTGGTCGGCGTCATCGCCACCCTGCTCGTGGTGTCGGGACTGGCCGTGATGGCGGGGCCCGCGCTACCCCGGTTGGTGCGCTCGGTGCGCGCGCAGGCGGCTCAATCGAGGCCGGCTCTGCGTCCGACCGAACGCTCCTCCGGAGCCGATCTCAATCCCACCACGGCGCGGGCGCTGAACTCGGCAGAGGCCCTGATCAGGCTCTTTCACGAGCAGGGCGCCCACCGCCAGGCGGGAGCGCTACGGCTGGCCCAGCGGCGGCTCCAGATCGACGAGGCGCGCGGCCTTTACGCGATGCAGCAGTTCCTGCGCCAGATCGGCTCCCTGGTTCTCCAGGAAGCCTCCGCCCAGGCGCGCTTCGCCGACCTGGTGGGCGACCTGCAGCACGCGGTCGCCGACCGCTTCGAGCAGCTGGAACTTCTTCCCCGCTCTTAGGGCCGGCTCCCGCGCCCTAGTCGCCGCCGGCGGGCGCGCGCGCCACGATGCGCTCGGCCAGCCGGCGTGAAGCCTCGTCGATCATCTCTCCCCCCGAGCGAGCGGCGCCCGCACCCTGAGCCTGGGACGCGGCGAACTCGGACAGGATCATTCGGGCCCGCTCTAAGTCCGCGGGCGCGGGGGT
Organism: Nitrosotalea sp.; assembly: GCA_035534295.1. Classification (GTDB taxonomy): domain Bacteria; phylum Chloroflexota; class Dormibacteria; order Dormibacterales; family Dormibacteraceae; genus DATKQJ01. The sequence goes on along the minus strand of DATLSE010000013.1, from coordinate 21,086 downwards.
GAAGGCCTGGTTGATAGTCTCCAGCTGAGCGGGGTGGATGGCCCACTTGCCGTCCAGGCCGAGTTTGGCCGCACGAGCGCTGACGAGGGAGATTCCGGCTGCGTCGTCGAGGCGCGGATAGGGGCCGTCCAAGGCCTGCAGCCCGCTGCTGCGGGCCGCCACCAGGATGCTCAACAGGAGATGAACCCAGGCCGCATCGAGGATCGGATCGCCCCCCTCGCCCGGGGTCAGCGCGGGCATCCCGAGGTCGGCCGCGAGGTCGATCGGACCCAGGATCAGCGTCTCCGCTCGCTCTGACCGGGAGGCGATCGCGTCCACGCGAGCCAGTCCCCGGGCGCTCTCGATCTGCAACTCAAGACCGACCGGGGTGGAAATGTTCGCCTCCGCCTCGAGCCTGGTGAGCACCGCATCGACCATGGCCACCTGGTCTGGGTCCTCGACCTTGGGGATGACCACACAGTCCGGCGGCGTGCCCTGGAGCAGGGCCCGAAGATCGTCCAGGCCCCAGGGACCGGAGGGAGGATTGATGCGCACGGCTCGAACCTTGCCCGGGTAGGCGAGGCGGCGCAGTGCGTCGGCCGCGAGCCGGCGTGCCTCCGGCTTGAGCTGGGGCGGCACCGAATCCTCGAGGTCGATCATGACCTCGTCACAGGTCAGGATGGCGGCCTTCTCCAGGAAGCGAGGCTGGATGGCCGGCACCGAGAGCGAGGAGCGGCGCCGGCGAGGAGGCCTCATCGCGCCCGCCCGCGGCGGCGGGGACCCGCTTGGGACCCAGCCCGGGCGGCGCGGCGGCCGCCAGTGTCGGGCAGGCTCGGGGTCAGCACAACAGAGGATTATGCGCCCGTGGGGTGCGCGTCCTGGCGTGAGGGGCTCGAACCCGACCAATGTCTTCGCAACATCGACCACAGCGATCGCTAAGTGGCATGATTTCGAACTGTGCCCAGAGCCCAGTCATCGGCCGCCACCGGTGTCGCCGCGCTGGTCCGGCAGGCGAAGGACTTGGTGGCCCGACTGATCAAGGAGAACCACGACCTGCGGAGCGAGAACGCGCGTCTGAAGCGCGAACTGGAAAGTCTGACTCGAAGCTGGGACGAGGTGCGCCGGCTTACGCGCGCCGCAGCCCGAGCCCCGCGGCGCCGCTAGGATCCTCGACCGAGGGGCTTAGCGGAAGCGCTGGCGTCGTGCGCCCGCAGCTGCGGGCAGGCTTTTCACGAACTCCAGCGCCTCGACCATAGAGTCCGTGCAGGTGTCGCGCTCGGGCGGCGCGAGCGTCACCCACTCCCTCATCGCCCGCCCCCGTCCGGCCTCGAAGACCGCACCGGAGCCGTCCTCCAGCAGACGCTGCATGCGCTCTGAGGGCAGCTTGGCAACCAGACAGCCGCGGCGCAGAAAGGCGAAGACGCGACCCTGTGTGCTCACCCCCGGCGAGTGCATGATCAATCCCCTCTCCACCCCGCTACCGGGGGCACAGAGCTCGTCAGCCACCAGATCAAAGAGCGTTTTGACGCCCGTTGCCGGGGACCGGGCTCGGCCCCGTACCCTCCCCCTGAGGCGGGGACGAACCGGGAAGCAGAATTCGCGCCGGCTGCTCGCGCAGACGCTCGAGCGCTGGTCCTTGGAGCCGGGTCAAGCGCTCCGCCAGGCCACGGGCAACGTGCTCGATGGCACAGGGGTCGGTGAAGGTGGCCGTACCCACCTGGACCGCGCAGCAGCCGGCGAAGAGGAACTCCATGGCCCCGTCGGCATCGGCCACCCCGCCCACCCCGACCACGGGGATGGACACCACGGCTGCCACCCTCTGCGCCAGATGGACAGCGATGGGATGGATGGCCGGACCGGACAGGCCTCCCTGGCCAAAGGCCAGGCGGGATTGGCCGTTCCGGGGGTCGAACGCGGTTCCCACCATGGTGTTGATGGCGCACACCGCGTCCGCGCCCTCCGCCTCGACCGCCTGGGCCACGACGCCAATGTCGGTCACCGCCGGGGTCAGCTTGACCCAGACCGGGAGCCGGGTCCGGCGCCGGACCCGGGCCATGACGCGTGCCGCCTGACGCGGGTCGTTGCCGAAATACATGCCTCCGGCGCGCACGTTGGGACAGCTGATATTGATCTCGAGCCCGGCCACGCCGGGGACCGAGTCGAGTCGCTGGGCGAGCTCTCCGTACTCCTCCACGCTCTCGCCGTTGATGTTGACCAGGACCGGAAAGTCCCAGCTCGCCCAGAGTGGGGTGTAATCGCGGATCAGGGCCTCGACCCCGGGCCCCTGGAGCCCGATTGAATTGAGCATTCCGGACGCGGTCTCCACGATGCGAGGCGGAGGCGAACCAGGCCGGGGCGCCAGGAAGATGCCCTTGGAGACCATGCCCCCCAGGTGCCGTCGATCCAGGAGTGGCACCTCAGTGCCATAGCCGAAGGTTCCGCTGGCGGCCAGGACCGGATTGCGCAGGCTCACGCCCCCCACCCTTGGCATCAGGCCGGCCCGTGAGCTGGGGCGGGGAGCTCGGGCCACCTGATGCCGGCGGCGGGGTAGACCGGGCCCTCGGTGCAGGCGCGGTCGTAGCCGCCAGCGACCCGAGGTACCGCGCAGCCCAGACAGACTCCAGTGCCGCAGCCCATCAGGGTCTCGACCGCCACCTGGGCCCGGGGGTAGAGCCCGGCCAGAGCCGCCAGCATGGCGGTCGGGCCACAGGCCAGGATCTGCCCCGCCGATTCGGGCACCACGTCGAGCACCGACCCTTTGTATCCCCTGGAGCCATCGTCGGTGGCCCAGCGGACCTCGTCACCGCTCCACTCCGAGCACAGCTGGGCGGCACTGCGGGCGCCGTGTACCCAGTCCACGCGCAGACCCAGGTTGGCGGCCGCCGCGGCCGCCAGCGGCATCGGCGCCACCCCCAGTCCGCCCGACACCAGGGCCACCGGGCCGGCGTCCGGGTCGAGTTCGAAGCCGTGACCCAGCGGGCCCAGGATGGATACCGCATCGCCGGTATCGAGCTGGAGCAGGAGGCGTGTCCCCACCCCCACCGCGCTGAGCAGGATCTCGATCGTGTCCTCATGGCTGTCGTAGACGGAGAAAGGCCGGCGGAGAAGGGGTCCGGGGCGCAGGAGCAGATTCACGAACTGGCCGGCCCTGGCTTCGCGTGCGATCGCCGGGGCCTCAAACGAGAGCACCCACATCGACTCCGACACCGCACGGCGCCCGGTCAACACGGCCCACAGATCGTGCATCAGTCGCCCTGCCGCCACTCCCCGATGGTCTTCACCTCGAGCCGTCCGGGAGCCTGCAGGGTCGACTCCACGAGCGCGGCCGCGGTGTCGAGCGAGGTGAGGCAGGGAATGCGCCGTTCCACCGCCGCCCGGCGGATCTCGAACCCGTCGCGGAACACGGGCAGACCCGGAACCTCCTGTTCCACAGTTCCGGTCATGGTGTTGATGACCAGGTTGACCTCGCCCTGGGTGATGACGTCCACCACCGATCGCCCGCCCTGGCCGATCTTGCCCACCAGCTCAGGTCTGAACCCGGCCTGCTCCAGCGCCCGGGCCGTGCCCTCGGTGGCCAGGAGCCTGTAGCCCAGGCCGGTCAGGCCCGATGCGATGTTGAAGATCTCGGGCTTGTCCGCGTCGGCGATGGTGAGAAGCGCCGAACCCCCGGGTTCGAGCTGCATGCCCGCCGCCATGAAGGCCTTGCGCAGAGCGGTCGGGAGGTCGGCGGCGACGCCCATGACCTCGCCCGTCGACTTCATCTCCGGACCCAGGTAGGAGTCGACCGCCGGCAGCTTGCTCATGGAGAAGACGGGGGCTTTGACCGCGACCAGAGGCCGGGCCGGCACCAGCCCGCTGACGTAGCCCTGCTCGCGCAGGGAGCGGCCGAGCATGACCCCCATGGCCAGCTTGACCATCGGCACCCCGGTCACCTTGGACAGCATGGGCACGGTGCGCGAGGCGCGCGGATTGACCTCCAGCACATAGACCTGGCCGCGGTGGACCACATACTGGATGTTGAGCAGGCCGCGGAGGCCAAGGTGGCGCGCGATGCGCGTGGTGTAGTCGATGGCGTCCGCCAGCTGCTCGGGCTCCAGGCCGTAGGCGGGGTAGACGGCGTACGAGTCTCCGGAATGGACGCCCGCGCGTTCGACGTGCTGCATGACGCCGGGAATGACCACCGTCTCCCCGTCGGAGATGGCGTCGATCTCGATCTCGACGCCGGAGAGGTACTTGTCTACCAGGACCTGCCCCCGGGGCAGAGCCGCCCTCGCCCAGCCCATGTACCGTGCCATCTCGGAGGGATCCCGCACGATCTCCATGGCGCGCCCACCGAGCACGTAGGAGGGCCGGACCAGGACGGGGTATCCGACCCGATCGGCGATACCCAGCGCCTCCTCCACCGAGGTCGTGGTGGCGCCCACGGGCTGGCGGATGCCGAGCTCTTCGAGCGCGGCAGCGAACGCCTGGCGGTCCTCGGCCAGATCGATCGCCTGCACCGTGGAACCGAACAGCGCCACACCCGCCTGGTCGAGGGGATCGGCCAGGTTGACGGCGGTCTGACCTCCGAACTGGACCACCGCGCCCGCGACGTTCTCGTGGCGGGCGACCTGGAGCACGTGCTCAAGGTCGAGGGGCTCGAAGTAGAGGCGATCCGAGGTGTCGAAATCGGTCGAGACGGTCTCCGGGTTGGAGTTGATCATCACCGCCCCCACACCGGCCTCGGCCAGGGCCCAGGCGGCGTGAACCGAGCAATAGTCGAACTCGATGCCCTGGCCGATCCGGATCGGGCCCGACCCGACCACGAGGGCGGATCTTCGAGCCAGGGGCTGAGCCTCATTCTCGTCCTCACGGCACGAGTAGTAGTACGGCGTCTGGGCCTCGAACTCGCCCGCACAGGTGTCCACCAGCTTGTAGGTGATGGGGCGCTCGGGAGCCTCAGAGGTGGTCGCGGCAACCTCCGCCAGGCGGGCGATGAACCAGGGGTCGATGCCGCTCTCGCGAGCCATCTGGCCGGGCTCGGCTCCCCCCCGCAACGCCTCCAGCAGAGCGAAGAGGCGGCGGTCGTTGGGCTCGCTGCGAAGCCGGGCCGGACTTAAATCCTCGTCCGTGGGCCGAGACTGCTCGAGCGAGGCCAGGGCTTTCATCAGGGCGGCGGAAAAGGTGCGCTCGATCGCCATCACCTCGCCCGTGGAAGCCATCTGAGTTCCCAGAGTGCGGTCCGCGCCGGGAAATTTGTCGAACGGCCAGCGCGGAATCTTGACCACGCAGTAGTCCAGCGCGGGCTCGAAGGCGGCGGTCGTCTTGCCCGTGACCTGGTTTTGGATCTCGTCCAGGCGCAGGCCGATGGCGACCTTGGCCGCCACCCGCGCGATGGGATACCCGGTGGCCTTGGAGGCCAGCGCCGAGGAGCGAGACACCCGCGGATTGACCTCGATGACAAAGTAGGTGGACGAGTTCGGGTCGAGCGCGAACTGAACGTTGCAACCGCCCTCGATGCCGAGCGCGCGGATGATCTTGATCGCCGACGAGCGCAGCATCTGGTGGTCGCGATCACTCAGGGTTTGGGCCGGCGCGACCACGATGGAGTCGCCCGTGTGCACACCCATGGGGTCCAGGTTCTCCATGTTGCAGACCGTGATGCAGGTGTCGGCGCCATCGCGCATCACCTCGTACTCGAGTTCCTTCCAGCCCCAGAGCGAGCGCTCGACCAGCACCTGCCCGATGGGAGAGGCGGCCAGACCCGAGGCCACCACGCGCTCGAACTCGCTCTGGTCGCGAACGAACCCGCCCCCCGTTCCGCCCAGGGTGTAGGCCGGACGCACGACCAGTGGCAGGCCCACCTGCTGGAGGAACTGCTTGGCCTCAGCCAGGGTCTGACAGACCTCGGATGGGGGCACCGGCTCGCCAATCTCAAGCAGCATGGTCTTGAACGCCTGGCGGTCCTCAGCCCGCGTGATGACCTCGGCGTCGGCGCCCAGGAAACGGACCTGGTGGCGTTCAAGCACCCCGTTGCGCGCCAGCTCCATGGCGAGGTTGAGCCCGGTCTGGCCGCCCAGGGTGGGCAGGACCGCGTCCGGGCGCTCGCGCTCGATGACGCGCTCGAGTGACTCCACCGTCAAGGGCTCGATGTAGACCCGGTCGGCGACCTCCTCGTCGGTCATGATTGTGGCCGGGTTCGAGTTCACGAGCACGGTCGTGACCCCCTCCTCGCGCAACGCCTTGCAGGCCTGGGTGCCGGCGTAGTCGAATTCGGCCGCCTGGCCGATTACGATCGGGCCCGACCCGATGATCAGCACCTTGCGCGGCCGCTCGCGCGGGGCGGAGCCCCCCGTCGCCAGGCTCAGCGGACGGCGCTCGCGCACCATCTCGAGGAAGCGGTCGAACAGATACTGGTTGTCCCGCGGCCCGGGTGCGCCCTCAGGGTGGTATTGGACCGAGAAGGCGGGGCGGGTGCGGCTGGCCAGGCCTTCGACCGAACCGTCGTTGAGGTTGATCTGGGCGATGTGGAAATCGCCTTCGGGCAGGCTGGCGGCGTCGACCTGGAACTCGTGGTTCTGGGAGGTGATGTGGACCCGGCCGGTGATCAGATCCTTGACCGGGTGATTGGCGCCGTGATGCCCGAACCGGAGCCGGGAGGTGGAGCCGCCGAGCGCGCGACCCAGGAGCTGGTGCCCAAGGCAGATGCCGAACAGGGGGAGTCCGGCGGAGAGCGCACTCGAGATCAGCTCCAGGGGCTGATCCAGCACCGCCGGGTCTCCCGGCCCGTTGGAGAGGAGCAGTCCGTGGGCCCCGCTCGAGCGCACGTCGCTCCAGCTCGCTGAGTGGGGCAGGACCAGGACCCGACAGCCGCGCGCGGCCAGCGAGCGCAGGATGTTGGACTTGACGCCGTAGTCGACCACGGCCACGACCAGCCCGTCGCCGTCGGCTACGTCGGGTGGCCGGAGCTCGCTCGGGAGGGGCTCGTACCAGTCCTGGGCATGCCGGCGAGAGGTCTGGGCGACCAGATCCTGCTCCCCCAGCGGCGTCACCCGCTGAGCCCGCTGCACGAGTTCCCGGATGCGCTCGGGGGCAGGCGGACCCGCCTCGTGGGTGAGCACCGCGCGCATGGTGCCGTGGGAGCGCAGGTGCCGGGTCAGAGCGCGAGTGTCGAGACCCTGGACGCCGGGGATGCCCTGCGCGCACAGGTGATCGTGGAGCGAGGCCTGGGCGCTGTGATGGGAGGGGACGGGAGCCACCCAGCGCGCGATCAGCGCCCGGGCCCAGATCCGAGCCGACTCCCGATCGGCATCGCGGACGCCGTAGTTGCCCAGCAGCGGATAGGTCATGCACAGCATCTGCCCGGCATAGCTGGGGTCGGTCAGCACCTCCTGGTAGCCGGTCATGGCGGTGTTGAACACCACCTCGCCCTCTCCCGCCAGGTCGGCGCCAAGCGGCTGGCCCAGGAAGTGTCGGCCATCCTCCAAGACCAGGATGGCGTGGGACTTGGGCTGCTGCATCACGCCTCCAGGATCACGGCCGCGTCCACACCCGCGCTCTCCTCCAGGCTGACCTCGACCACCTCGGTCTCCCGGGAGGGAACGTTCTTGCCCACGTAGTCAGGGCGGATGGGAAGCTGACGGTGACCTCGATCGATGAGGACGGCGAGCTGGATGGCGCGGGGGCGGCCGTGCTCGATCAGGGCCTCGATGGCCGCCCGAACCGTGCGCCCGTGGTGGATCACGTCGTCCACCAGGACGACTGTGGCGTCGGTGACCGAAGGCAGCTGCGAGCCGGGGCCAGGCGGCTGCGGGCGCAGATGACGGTCGTCGCGATGGCGGGAGGCGTCGATGCTACCGACCGGAACCTGAATCCCTTCGAGCTCGCTCAGGATCAGCGCCAGGCGCCGCGCCAGGTGGTCGCCGCCGGATATGACTCCGACCAGGACCAGGCCTCGAACGCCGTGATTGCGCTCGATAATCTCGTGAGCTATGCGGTGCAGGGAACGCCGGATGGCGGCGGCGTCCATGACCGTGGCTTTGAGTCGGGGCTGGACGGGCAGACTCACGACAGCACCATGTCGAGCAGGGCCATGCGGATGTGCAGGCCGTTGCGGGCCTGGCGGAAGTACGCCGCGCGAGGATCGGAGTCGACCTCGGGATCGATCTCGTCCACCCGGGGCAGGGGATGCATGACGATGGCGCCGGGGCGCAGACGCGCCATGGTGGAGGCGTCGATGCGGTAGAGCCCGCGCAGGGCCTCGTATTCCGCCCCGCGCTCAATGCGCTCCTTTTGGATCCGGGTCTGGTAGACAACGTCGGCGACCCCCAGCGCCTCCTCCAGGTCTGCGGTCTGGCTCCATTCGACGCCGTGCTCGCTCAGGTGGGATTTGATGTCCTCTCCCATGGCGACCGCCGCGGGCGCCACGAAATGGATCCTGACCCCCTCATAGCGGCTCAGCAGGTAGGCCAGGGAGCGTGCCGTGCGGCCGTTGGCCAGATCGCCCACCATGGCCACCGTGATCCCGTCCAGCCGGCCCAGCTCGTCCTTGATCGTGTAGACGTCCAGCAGGGCCTGGGTCGGATGCTGCCCCTTGCCGTCACCGGCGTTGATCAGCGGCACCTCGCTGACCTCGGCGGCGCGACGCGCCGCACCCTCCTCGTAGTGCCGGAGCACGATCACGTCGGCGTACCCGGAGACGATCCGGATCGTGTCCTCCAGCGTCTCTCCCTTGGCCGCGCTGGAGAAATCGCGCGCGTTGTCGGTCCCGATGGTGAGGCCTCCCAGGCGCAGCATCGCCGCCTCGAAGGAGAGTCGGGTTCGGGTCGACGGCTCGTAGAAGAGCGCCGCCATGATGCGGCCCTGGAGACGGCCTCCGGCCCGATAGGGATTGGCGCGAATCTCGTCACTGCGGCGGAAGATTTCCTCCAGCAGTTCCCGACTGAACTGCTGCGCCTCCAGCACATGCCGCAGGGTGCCGCCGTCCGGCATCGCCCGACCCCCTTTCCGGCCTCACAGGGCCCGGATTTAAAAGGAAACTACGGCCGCATTCTATCAGTCGGCGGGCTCTCCCCCGCCGTCGCGTGAGCGCGGGCGCTGCCGGAACTGGTCGCAGATGGGCGAGCCGGCCTCGGTGGGCAGGTTCCAACGATGGCACCAGCTGAGACCGTCGAACCGGCGGCAGTCAGCGCAGCGCTGGTCGGCCTGCTCCAGGCGGCGAATCCTGGGCGCCCCGTCCTCTCTCACGGCTGGCCTGGCTGGCTGGGAGCGAGAGGGCGGTCGGAACCCGAAACCACCGGGCCGCGATCGATCTCCCAGTTGAAGCCACCCTGGCCGCTCGCCGGAGGCGACGTCATGCGCCCGCCGCGCGCGCCGGCGAGGTGATGGGAGAGCGCCCCCATGAGGTCTGGCAGCAGGCGGGGCCCGACCCACGACCGGGAGGGCCACCGCGACGCCGAGGGACTGGTTCGCGGGCCCGCGGGCAGGACCGAGCTCAGCTCGCAGACCAGGCGCAGCGCGCTCGGCGGGCGGCGCTCGGGCTTTTCAGCCAGGGTCCGGGCGAAGACGCCGTCGAGCTCCTCCGGCAAATCTTGGTTGATCTCGCGCGCCGACGGAATGAGGCCATGGACGGGGGCCGGGATCAGCGTGCGCTGATCGGGGCCGACAAAGGGCGGGCGCCCGGTCAGCATCTCGAAGGCGATGACGCCCAGGGCGTAAACGTCTGAGCGCTGATTGAGCTTGGCGCCCCGGGCCTGCTCCGGCGCCATGTATCCGGGGGTGCCGACCACCAGACCGCGCTCCGACCACGCCGCTCCCCGAGGCACCCTCCCGCAGGCCAGACCGAAGTCGGCCAGGTAGAGACCGGCGTCGCCGCCGATGAGCACGTTGCTGGGCTTGAGGTCGCGATGGATCACCCCCGACCGATGGGCGTGATGGAGCCCCTCGGCGATGCGGCAGAGAAGATCAAGCGCCAGGCGGGGCGCGAGCGGCCTGCCCTGCATCAAGCCCCGCATGGAGCCACCGGGGGCGAACGGAGTCGCGAGGTAGGTGTACCCGGCGGCGAAGCCGAAGTCGAGCACGGGCAGGATGTTGCGGTGTTGGAGGTGGCCCTGCGTCCACGCCTCACGCCTGAAGCGCTCGGCCACCTCGGGCCGGCGGGCGAGCTCCCAGTCCAGGACTTTGAGGGCCAGATCGGGACCTCCCCCTGGCCCCAGGGCGCGGTAGACGGACGCCGTCCCACCCGCGCCGATGAGTTCGGCGATTTGATACCGCCCCAGTGTGCGGCCCTTAAGGCCGCTCGAACTCGGCACCCTGATCTGGGGCCGATTCTAGTCCTGGGCAATCAGGAACGCCGGGGGCGCGGACCGATCAGTGACGGAAGTGGCGCTGCCCGGTCAGGACCATGGCCAGGCCGGCCTCGTCGGCCAGCGCGATCAGCTCCTGGTCCCGGATCGATCCCCCGGGTTGGATGGCCGCGGTTATGCCGGCGGCGATGCCCACCTCCAGCCCGTCGGGAAAGGGGAAGAAGGCGTCCGAGGCCAAAACCGAGCCCTGGGCGCGGTCGCCCGCGCGGGCGACCGCGATCCGGGCCGCCTCCACCCGGCTCATCTGCCCGGCGCCCACCCCGACGGCGCTGAACTCACGGGCGAGGACGATGGCGTTGGACTTGACGTGTTTGCAGGCGAGCCAGGCAAAGCGCATCTGCTCCCACTCCGCCTCGCTGGGCTCGCGCCTGGTCACCACCTGGCACGCCTGGCGATCGAATCCGGCGGCGTCCCGGCTCTGAACCAAAAATCCCCCGGGCACGGTGCGCAGGTCGATTCCCTCCGAGCGCACGCGGTCCGCCTCCAGGACGCGCACGCGCGCCTTGCGACCCAGGATCTGCAGCGACTCCTCCTCCACCCGGGGTGCGATGACGACCTCGACGAAGATGGATGCGATCTGCTCCGCGGTGGCCACGTCGAGGGGACGGTTGAGCGCCACCACGCCGCCGTAGGCGGACACCGTGTCGCACTCGTATGCCAACCGGTAGGCCTCGCTCAGCGTGTCCGCCTCGGCCAGGCCGCAGGGGTTCATGTGCTTGATGATGGCGACCGCGGGACGGCTGTATTCACGCGCCAATTCAAAGGCGGCGGCGGCGTCCTGGATGTTGTTGAAGGACATCTCCAGGCCCTGCAGTTGGCGCGCCCCGCCCAGTCCTCCGGGCTCGTATCCGAGGCGGTAGAAGGCCGCGGCCTGATGGGGGTTTTCGCCATAGCGAAGGTGCTGGGTCAAAACCCCGGCCAGGGTGAACTCAGAGGGGAACCCCTCCCCGTCCGGCGGCCGCAACCAATTGGCGATCTCGGAGTCGTAGGCGGCGGTGTGGGCGTAAGCCTCCGCCGCCAGCCGGCGCCTGTGCAGAGGGTCCAGATCCCCCTGCTGGAGCGCGGCCAGGACCTCGCCGTAGCGCTCCGGATGGACCACCACCACGACCGCGGCGTGGTTCTTGGCCGCGGCGCGGACCATGGCCGGGCCGCCGATGTCGATCTGCTCGATTACGTCCTCGAAGGCGGTTCCGGCTCGGGCCGCGGTGGCCGCAAACGGATAGAGGTTGACGCAGACCAGATCGATGGTGCGTAGTCCGTGCTCTTCCAGCGCGCGCATGTGCGAGGGCAGGTCGCGGCGTGCCAGCAGTCCGGCGTGGACGCCGGGGTGGAGGGTCTTGATGCGGCCGTCCATGATCTCAGGAAAACCGGTGAGCTCGGACACCGAGCGCGCGTCGATGGCGGAATCCTCGAGCGCGCGCAGGGTTCCGCCGGTTGAGTAAATCTCATATCCGAGCCGGGCCAGGCCGCGCGCGAACGCGGGCAGCCCGGACTTGTCACTGACGGATAGAAGGGCTCTTTTGGGCAAGTAGTCTTATCGCCTCCGGTAGGATTCGGTGCTCCTCGGCCTGAATTCTGGCCCGGAGCGTGTCCACGCTGTCGCCGTCCAGGACGGGAACGGCCGCCTGGAGCAGGATGGGGCCGGCGTCGACCTCCTCGACGACCAGGTGCACGGTGCAGCCGGTCAGCTTGACCCCGGCCCGAAGCGCCTGCTCCACCGCGTCCATGCTCCCCCCGAACGCGGGCAGCAGCGAGGGATGCAGGTTCAGGATGCGGTCCGCGAAGGCGTGGACGAAGACGGGGTCGAGGATCCGGTCATAGCCGGCGTTGACGATTAGCTCAGCGCCCTGAGCCTTGAACCAGGTGACCATGGCGCGATCGCGCTCGACTCGGGAGTCGTAGCGACTCTGAGGAAACTCGCCCAGGGGGGATCCCCACTCGCGCGCGATTTGAGCCGCGCCGCAATGGGGACGGTTGGTTGCCACAGCGGCCACGCGAAATCCAGACTGGAGAAGATTTTTGAGATTCGATCCCCGGCCGCTGGCGAGCACGCCCAGAGGGATCGGGGGTGCGGCGTCCATCAGTTCCAGCGGACCCTCGGGCCGTTGCCGGCCTTCACCACCCGGCCCACGACCGGAAAGCCGCGGGGCGCGCTGGCGCAGATCAGGATCATGCCCAGGCCCATGTTGAAGGTCCTGAACATCTCGGCCTCGTCGATTCCGCCCAGGCGCTGGATGAGCTGGAATATGGGCGGAACGCTCCAGGCGGCGCGATCGAGCTCGGCCCCCAGGCCCTCGGGGAGAGCCCGCGGTACGTTGTCCGCCAGCCCACCCCCGGTGATGTGCGCCGCCGCCTTCCAGTCCAGCGCCTGGAGCTCCTTCAGGTAGGAGCGATGAGGTTCCAGCAGGACCTGGTCAAGGGGACGGCCGAGCTCGGGGAAGACGTGGTCCAGGGGCGTCTCGGCGAACACCTGGCGGGCTAGAGCATATCCGTTGGTGTGCAGCCCGCTGGCGCTCAGTCCGACCAGGACGTCGCCCTCGCGCACCATCTCCGGCCGGCGCTGAGGCTCGACGAAGCCGACCACGAAACCGGCCAGATCGTAATCGCCCGCGGCATACACGCCCGGCATCTCCGCCGTCTCCCCTCCAAGCAGGGCGCAACCGTTCTCCACACAGGCCTGACTTAAGCCCGCGACCACCTGGCCGAAGACGTCGGGGTCGAGCTTGCCGGCGGCGAAGTAGTCGAGGAAGAAGAGGGGGCGGGCTCCGGCGGTGGCGATGTCGTTGACGCAGTGGTTGACCAGGTCCACGCCCACTCCCCGATGCTGACCGGATGCGATGGCGACCTTGATCTTGGTTCCCACCCCGTCCGCTGACGCGGCCAGGAAGCCACCACCGCCGGGCAGTTCGAAGAGGCCGGCGAAGGGGCCGACCCCGGTCACGACGCCGGCACCCTGGGTCGCCTCGATCAGCGGCCGCGCTCGCTCGAGCATGCGGGTGTAGGCGTCGATATCGACCCCGGCGCCGACGTAGCTGAGCTCGCGGTCGCTCACGGCACCGCCGGTATGGCCCCGGCCACGGGCTCAAACGCCATCTTGTCCATCTCCAGCTGCTGCGGTACCGGGACCGGATAGGCTCCGTCGAAGCAGGCCCGGCAGAACTCGGCCTCGGCCCCGTGACCGATGGCGCGTATGAGCGCAGGGATGGAGAGGTAGGCCAGTGAGTCGGCCCCGATGTGCTCTCTCACCTCGTCCACCGTCCGGCCCGCGGCGACCAGCTGCTTGGTGGATCCGATGTCGACCCCCATGAAGCACGGAAACCGCATCGGCGGGCTCGACACGCGGACGTGCACCTGGCTCGCTCCCGCGCGCCGGAGCTGTTCGATGATCCGGCGCATGGTGGTGCCGCGGACGATGGAGTCGTCGACCACCACCAGCCGCTTGCCCCGAAGCGAGCGCTTGAGCGGATTCAGCTTCAGTACCACCCCCGCCTCGCGCAGGGATTGGTCGGGCTCGATGAAGGTGCGGTTGATGTAGCGGCTCTTGACCAGCCCCTCGCGGAAGGGCAGTCCGCACGCCTCGGCGTATCCGATCGCCGCCGGGGTGCCCGAGTCGGGCAGGCCGATAACCATGTCGGCGTCAACCGGCAGCTCCAGGGCCAGCTCACGCCCCATGCGGAGCCGAGCCTCCTCGAGCTCGCAGTTCATGATCACCGAATCCGGGCGGGCGAAATAGATGAATTCGAACAGGCACATGGCGTGGCGACCGGAGGCCTGGAATTGGGTTGAGCTGAGCCCGTGGTCGTTCATGATCACCAGTTCGCCCGGGCGGACCTCGCGCACGAAGGTGGCGTTGACGGTATCAAGAGCGCAGGTCTCCGAGGCGACGACGTGAGCGGGCTGGCCGGGAAGGGGGATGTAACCCAGGCTCAGGGGCCGGAATCCGTAGGGGTCGCGCAGAGCGATGACCGAGTCCGCGGTCACGATGGCGCAGGAGTAGGCCCCGATCACGCGGCCAAAAGCCCGGCGCAGCACCTCCTCCCAACTCGCGCCATGGGTCTGCTCGATCAGCCGTGCCATGACCTCGGTGTCAAGCCCGGTTTCAAAGTGCGCCCCCGCCGCTTCCAGCTCACGCCGGATGGCGGCGGCGTTGATCAGGTTGCCGTTGTGGGCCAGGGCGCCCGGGCCCAGGGTGGGATGCTCAAAGGGCAGGGGATGGGCGTTGTCGGTCCGGCTCGATCCCGTGGTCGAGTAGCGGGTGTGGCCGATGGCGGCGAAACCGCGCAGATCCTCGATCGACTGGGGCGAGAAGACCTGAGCCACCAGTCCCATGTCGCGATGGATGTGCACCTCCTGGCCGTCCCCGACCGCGATGCCGGCGGACTCCTGACCCCGGTGCTGGAGCGCGAAGAGGCCGAAATAGGTCAGGTTGGCCACGTCCACCCGGTGCGATTGAATGCCGAAGATGCCACACACTGATCTAGTCCCCCACGTTGTCAGAGGGGGCCAGCCCGGCCTCCCAAAGCGCCCTCAGCTCGCCCAGGCCCACGCTCACCTGGCCCTCGAATTCGATCCGATCGCCGCCCGCCAACCCGAGCAGCTCAACGTCGACGCGGTGCCGGCGGGCCAGCGACTGCAGCGCGGGCATGGTGCGCGAGGGGGCGCTGATGATGAATCGACCCTGGCTCTCGGCAAACAGGGCGGGGATCAATCCGAGCTCGCTCTGGGGGCGGAGCGCGGAGCAGTGCACTCCGATGCCGCCGTTCAGAGCCGATTCCGCCAGTGCCACCAGCATGCCTCCCTCCGCCACGTCGTGGGCGGAGCGCAGAAGACCCTGGGCGGCGGCCGCGAGGATGAATTCGTGCGCGGCGCGCTCCGCTCTCAGATCGACCGTCGGGGGAGGTCCGGCAACCTCGCCCTGGATCACACGCAGGTACTCCGACCCCCCCATCTCGTCCCGGGTCAGCCCGACCAGGAGCACGAAGTCGCCCTCCTCTTTGAGGCCGGACTCGAGGCGGAGCGAGGCGTCATCGATCAGTCCCACCATGCCGATGACCGGGGTGGGCAGGATGGCGCCGTGCGCCTCGGACTCGTTGTAAAGGCTGACGTTTCCACTCACCACCGGCAGTTCCAGGGCGCGGCAGGCCGCGCTGATCCCTGCCACCGCCTGCTCCAGCTGCCAGAAGATCTCGGGCCGCTCGGGGTTGCCGAAGTTGAGGCCGTCGGTCACCGCGAGCGGCCGGGCCCCGACCGCGACCACGTTGCGGGCCGCCTCGGCGACCGCGATCTGAGCTCCGACGTAGGGATCCAGCCCGCAGTAGCGGGCGTTGGCGTCGATGGTCAGGGCCAGGGCCAGGGCCGTATCTCGAATGCGCACGACGGCGGCGTCGCCGCCAGGCAGGACCAGAGTGGAGTTGCCGACCATGTGATCGTACTGGCGATAGACCGAGCGCCGGCTGCACAGGTTGGGGCTGGCCATGAGGCGCTTGAGGACCGCGCTCATGTCCTCCTCCAAGCGCAGCTCGAAGGTGGCCGGGGGTGCGGGGGCCTGCGATCTCAAGTGACGCTCGGGGGCGCCGCGGGTGAGCAGATCGAGGGGCAGGGAGGCGCACTCGACCCCGGCCTCAAAGACCTCCAGCCGGGCCTCGGCGATGACCTCTCCCACCACCGCCGCCTCCAGGTCCCAGGACTCGAAGACGGCTCGGATCTGCTCCAGATGGTCGGGCTCAACCGCCAACAGCATCCGCTCCTGGGACTCGGAGAGCATGACCTCGTAGGGGCTCATGCCGAGCTCGCGCCGGGGCACACGGTCGACGTGTATGCGCGCCCCCGCCCCGGCCCGATCGGCGGCCTCGGCCACCGCGCTGGTCAGCCCGGCCGCGCCCAGGTCCTGCAGCGCGACCACCCCGGGGGCCCCGCTCAGATCCATGCAGGCCTCGAGCAGGCATTTCTCCAAGAACGGATTGCCCACCTGAACCGCCGGACGGCGCTCCTCGGAGTGGCCGTCGAGCTCGAGCGAGGCGAAGGCGGCGCCATGGATCCCGTCGCGGCCGGTGGGCGACCCCACCAGAAGCAGCAGGTTGCCCGGACCTTCGGCCCGAGCCCGCATCAGGCGGTCGCCGCGCACCAGGCCAACGCACATGGCATTGACCAGAGGGTTGCCGGCGTAGGAGGGATCGAAGTAGAGCTCCCCCCCCACCGTGGGGATGCCCATGCAGTTGCCGTAGGCGCCCACCCCCGCCACCACCGATTCGAAGTGATGCCGGCTCTGGGGTAGGGGCCCGAAACGCAGCGAGTCGAGGAGCGCAATCGGCCGAGCCCCCATCGCGATCACGTCGCGCACGATCCCGCCCACCCCGGTCGCCGCCCCCTGAAAGGGCTCGATCGCGGAAGGATGATTGTGCGATTCGACCTTGAAAACGACCGCCCATCCCTGGCCCACGTCGACCGCGCCGGCGTTCTCGCCCGGACCCTGCAGGACGCGGCCACCAGAGCTGGGCAGCCGCCGCAGCAACCCGCGCGACGACTTGTAGCTGCAGTGCTCCGACCAGAGCACGCCCAGCATGCCGAGCTCGACCGAATTGGGAGCCCGGCCCAGGGTCCGCACGATCGCCTCGTACTCCTCGCGGGTCAGAGCCACCTCGCGCAGGGCGCGATCGTCCAATCCCAGGCTCACGCCGTCAGCACCTCCAATCCCCATTCGATCAGGCTCTGGAACATCGAGCGTCCGTCCTCGCCGCCGAGCTCGGCCTCCGCGCACCGTTCGGGGTGCGGCATCATGCCCAGGACATTGCCGCGCGCGTTGACCAGGCCCGCGATGTTGTGCACAGAGCCGTTGGGGTTGGACCTGGCCTCGACCCGGCCCTCGGCGTCGGAATACCGAAACACCACCTGCCCAGCCTGCTCCAGGCGCGAGAGCGTGGCCGGGTCTGCGAAGTAGTTGCCCTGGCCGTGGGAGATGGGCAAACGCACGACCGGGCGGTCTTGGAACTGGCGGGTGAAGGCCAGATCGGTGCGTTCGCACACCAGATGGGTCCACTCACAGATGAAGCGGCTGCCCTCGTTGGGGAGCAGGGCACCGGGCAGAAGGCCCGACTCGCAAAGGATCTGGAAGCCGTTGCAGCTGCCCCAGACCAGCCCCCCTCGATCGGCGAACGAGCGCACGCTCTCCATCACGGGCGAGAAGCGGGCGATGGCCCCGCAGCGCAGATAGTCGCCATGGGCGAAGCCGCCCGGAATGACCACGCAATCCACCCCGTGGAGGTCGGGATCCTTGTGCCAGAGATAGCGCAGCTCCTGGCCCAGGACCCGATCGATAACCCATCCGAAGTCCTTATCAGACCAGGTCCCGGGAAAGACGACCACGCCAAACTTCACGGGCCGGGCGGAGCCTCGATCTCGAACCGATAGTCCTCGATGACGTGGTTGGCCAGCAGCCGGCGGCACATCTCCTCGACTCGCGCGTTCGCGCCCGCGACCTCGCTCAGGTCGAGGTCGAGCTCGATGAACTTGCCCATCCTCACCCCACGCACCTCGGGGAAGCCCAGGGCCCGCAGGCCCTGGCCCACGGTCGCCCCCTGGGGGTCGTTCACCACCGGCTTGGGCGTCACGATGACGCGCGCCTTCACACCCTCTCCTTGGCCGGAAACAGGCTCTGACCCACCAACCGCTGGTAGGCGGTCAGATACCGTTCCCGGGTCTGGGCCACGATCTCCTTAGGCAGCTCGGGAGGCTCCGAGTGCCGGTCCCAGCCGCTACCTGAGAGCCAGTCGCGGACGAACTGCTTGTCGTACGACTCGGGCGAGCTGCCCACCCGATAGAGCCCGCGGTCCCAGAAGCGCGAGCTGTCCGGGGTCAGCACCTCGTCGATCAGGATCAAGCGGTCGTCGAGCAGACCGAACTCGAATTTGGTGTCGGCCAGGATCAGTCCGCGCGCCTCGCTCAGCTTGGCGGCGTGGTCATAGAGCTGCAGGCTGGCCTCGCGGATGCGCTGGGCCAGGTCCGGCCCCACAATCCCGCGCATCTGCTCGTAGCTGATGTTCTCGTCGTGCCCCGAGTCCTCCTTGGTGGCGGGGGTGAAGGCCGGCTGCGGCAGCCGCTGACTCTCCTCCAGCCCGGGCTCCAAGGGCTCCCCGGCCACGGTGCCGGTCTGCTGGTACTCGGCCCAGGCGCTGCCGGCGAGGTACCCGCGGACCACGCACTCGATGTCGATGCGCTGGGCCCGCTTGACGATCATGAAGCGACCGGCGAGTTCGTCGCGGCGGTCCCTCAACTCCGGCGGGAGGTCGGGCACCACGCCCGATATGAGGTGGTTCTCCTGGAACCCGTGGGTCTGACCGAACCAGAAGATGGAGAGCTGGGTCAGCACCTTACCCCGATCGGGGATCCCGGTCGGAAGTACGTGGTCGTAGGCGGAGATGCGATCGGTGGTGACCATTAGAAGCCGCTCGTCGGAGAGCTCGTAGGTGTCCCGCACCTTGCCCCGTGAGAAGAGCGGAAGATCGAGCTCGCTGTTGAGAAAAGCCGGTCCAGGTTCCACCACGTTCACATCGCCTCCTGTGCCACACCCAGCCGGTCGAAGGCCAGGTCGAGATGAACCAGATAGTCGTCCGGGCTGAAGATGGCATCCAGGCCATTCGGCAGGTGCTTGGTGATCACGGCCTCTGCCTCGAGGTTGGATCTGAATCCACCCTCGCCGCGGAGCGCGGCCAGGGCCGCCGCCTGCACCCGGGCGTAAGCCTCCTCGCGCGACATGCCGGCCTCGACCAGGGCCAGCATGACGCGCTGGGAGTAGACCAGGCCACCGCCCAGCCCCAGATTGGCGAGCATGCGCTCGGCCCTGACCTCGAGTCCGGTCAGGACCGCGGTCATCTGCTGCGCCATGTAGTCGACCAGACAGCAGGCGTCGGGCAGGATGACGCGCTCGGCCGAGCTGTGGCTGATGTCACGCTCGTGCCACAGAGCGACGTTCTCAAGCTCGGTCTGAGCGTAACCGCGGACCACCCGGGCCAGGCCGCAGACCCGCTCGGTAAGCACTGGATTGCGCTTGTGGGGCATGGCCGAACTGCCCTTCTGCTCCGCTCCGAAGGGCTCGAAGACCTCGGCCACCTCGCTCCGTTGCAGGTGCCGGATCTCGAGCGCGATCCTCTCCATCGAGGCCGCGGCCAGGGCCAGGGCGGAGGTGAAGGCGGCGTGATGGTCGCGCGAGACCACCTGGGTGCTGATCGGATCCACCTCCAGCCCCAGGTGCTCGCAGACGTAGGTCTCAACCCGGGGATCGAGGGTGGCGTGGGAGCCGACGGGCCCGGAGAGCTTGCCCACCCGGACCTCCCCGGCGGCGCGGACCAGACGTGCGCGCGCCCGATCGAGTTCGGCCACCCAACCCGCGACCTTGAACCCGAACGTGATCGGCTCGGCGTGGATGCCGTGGGTGCGCCCCACCATGAGGGTGCGCCGATGACGCAGAGCCAGTGCGAGTGCCGCCTCTCGAAGGCGGCCCAGATCGGCCTGGATCAGGTCGGCCGCCTCGCCCAGCTGCAGCGCCAGGGCGGTGTCGATGACGTCGGAGCTGGTCAGCCCAAGGTGGACATAGCGCGCCTCGGGCTGGCCGATGGACTCATTGACCACGGTCAGGAAGGCGATCATGTCGTGACCTACCCGCGCTTCGACCTCGGCGATGCGCTCGAGATCGAATCCGGCGATGCGAATCTTGGGCAGCGCCGAGCTGGGTATGCGCCCGATTTCAGCCCACGCCTCGCAGGCCAGGATCTCGACTCGGAGCCAGAGCTCGAATCGGCGGCGGTCGGACCAGACCTCGCCCATGCGAGGAGGGGTGTAGCGCTCGATCAAGTTCTGGGCAGGCTCCAGTCATCGATGAAGAGGGCGCGGCTGGGTTCGATTATAGGCGACCGAGCGCCCCTTCCCACCCCCCGCCGCGGGCCGGGCCGAGGCCGGGCGCCAGAGGTCGGGGGCTAAGCTGGTCCAGCATGGTCCCGCTTCGTAACCACGATGGATCTGGCCTCGTTTGAGCGAGGGAAGGAGACGGTCCTGATCGGCCCGCCGGAGGGGCCGGACGAGAGCGATCTGATTCGTTCGGCGCAGCAGGATCCGGCGGCGTTCGCCGATCTGTATGACCGCCATTTCCTTCGGATCTATCGCTTTGTGTATTCCAGAGTCCGTGATCAAACCGTCGCCGAGGACGTCACCTCCGAGGTCTTCATGAAGGCCCTCAGGGGCATTGGACGTTATCAGGACATGGGCCGGCCCTTTGTGACCTGGCTCTATCAGATCGCGTCCAACGCGATCACCGACAGCTTCCGCGCCTCGCGTCCGGCCGAGGATATCGCCGACCAGCCCGAGCTCGCCGCGGGCGGACCCAGCGTGGAGGATGCGGCCCAGCGCAACGACGAGATACGCGCCATCTGGAGCCTGGTCGAGACCCTGCCTCCGCAGCAGCGGGAAGCGCTGGTGCTCAAGTTCCAGGAGGACCTCAAGATCGAGGACATCGCTCGCATCATGGGCAAGACCCAGGGGGCGGTGAAGCTGCTCATCCACCGGGGAGTCACCCGGCTGCGCTCGGAGCTGGCCACGTGAGCGGATCGCACCCGGACCCCGAGCTGAACGACCTCCTGGGCGATCCGGCCCTGATTCAGGTCGCGCAGATCCTCTACGAGCGGGCTCACCCTGGGGCCGAGCCCGACCCCTCCTTCCGGACCGATCTCCGGCGCCGGCTGGTGGCCGAGGCGTGGCGCCGCAAGCAGGCGCGCT
>DATLSE010000012.1:0-24042 GCA_035534295.1 Nitrosotalea sp. | reverse complement strand
AAGCCGGCTACTCGCGTACAGGGATTGTCGGCGCCGGCGTGACCGGCGCCCACGTTCTCACCGTGCTCGGAGCCGCCCGGCGGTCCCGAATGACTTGGTGCCCGCGCACGGACTTGAACCGTGAACCTTGGGATTAAGAGTCCCCTGCTCTGCCAATTGAGCTACGCGGGCAAGCGAGCCGATTCTACCTCTTGACACCGTGGCTTCCCGCGCTCGCGGCGGCAGCGCAGCATAGCCACGATGAAGGCGACGATCCCGCCCGACCTGGACCTGGAAGACCCTCTGCTCTTCGGTCTTGACTCCCAACACAGCGGCTATGCACTGCTCGCACTGCTGTCAGTTCTCGCGCTCTGGAAGTCGGGACTGCCGGCGCCGCTACGGATCCTCGTCGTTCTACCCACCGCCGCCGGCGGAGCCATATTGAGCTGGGGCCGCTGGCGTTCGCGGCCCGCCGATGCCTGGATCGCCGACATGGTTCGATTCGGTTATCACAACTATCGGTTGGAGCTTCCTGGCTGGCTGACTGTCCGATTCAACGCCGCCCGCCTCGGCGGCTGGCGGGCACGCCTCGGCCGCGTCTGCGCCCCCTGGCTTCGGCCCCGCGCCGCCGCCCCGGCGGCGTCGCGTCGATAGTTCATCGAAAGCTCGGGGTGGGGGTGCAGGTCACGCGGGTGCGCGAGCGCCGCCTCCGCCCCGACGCGCCTGCGAACCTGGTCTTCGAGGTGGCGCCGCTTGGATTCAGGGATGCGAACGAGGCTGACCAGGCGCGTTGGGCGGCCGGGTATCGCCGCCTCCTGGACCGCTTGCGAGGCCCCCTCCAGGTCGTGCTTCAGACTCAGCCCGGGCACGGCGCGGCCTTGGCCCCGGCCGGTCCCCAGCCGCATCAGTCGGCCCGGCAGGGAGATCTCGCGTTCGTTGCCGAGATCGATTCCCGGGGCGACACCGAGCATCAGCGGCTTTGGTTCGTGACCCCCGAGCCCGCGGCCCAAGATCTCGAGGTGGGGTTGCGGGAGCTGGGTGCCACCGTGCGATCGATTCGCCCCGCGCAGGTTCGCGCGGCCCTCGATCGAGTCGGCGAAGCGCCCGGGCATGTCCAGGATGCCGCCGGGTTCCACCGCACCTGGGCCCTGGTCTCATTTCCGGTCGGAGAGGTCGAGGTAGGGTGGATCTGGCGGTTGCTGCCCCCTGGCGCCAGATGTTGCCTGGCCTGGCACGCCATGCGTCTTCCCGCGCCTTGGGCCATGTCCCACCTTCAGCGCCGCGCCCTGGGCCTGGAGGCCATGCTGGCCCAGGGCGAGCACGCTCGCTGGGCGCCGGTGCGAGCCCGCGAGCGGGCGAAGTCTGCCGAGGGACTGCGGGGACGCATAGCGGCCAACGAGGAGTCGGCGTTTCACGTATCGGCCTATCTCACCGTGAGCGCCACCTCCGAGGCCGAACTGAATCGAGCCCTGGCCGGGGTCGAATCGCACGCCCGCGCCGCACTCTGCTCGCTGGTCGAATGCCGGTTTCGCCAGCTCGATGCCCGGGCCAGCACCCTTCCCCTGGGTATCGATCGCCTGCACCGTCGCCACCTCCTGCCCACCTCCGCCCTGCTGGCACTCCTGCCCTGGCGCGACGCCAAGTTGCGCCAGGCCCGCGGAGTGGTTGTCGGGCGGACGGTCGGCGGAGGCGATCCGGTGCTGCTTGACCCCTTCTCCCCGGGGGTCTTCAGCAACGCCAACATCGGCGTCTTTGGTCACTCAGGCTCGGGTAAGACGCATCTCCTGTCGACCCTGGCGCTGGGCCTTTGGGGCGCCGGGATCCAGGTTCTGATACTCGATCCCGAGCACGAGTACGGTGCTCTGGCAAGAGCGGTCGGTGGCGTCGACGTGGCGTTGGAGCCGGGGTCAGGACATGCGCTCAACGTGTTCGACGAGCTGGGCGCTCCGGCCCGCGGCGCGGCGGTGGCGGACGCGGTCGAGCTCTGCACGGTGCTGAGCGGGGGCCTGGATGCGGTCGAACTCGCCCAGGTCGAGGCGGCGGTCCGGCTTGCCGCCGAGGAGCGGCCGCATCCCCTGCTGGCCGACGTCGTCGCCCACCTTAGCCGCCCCTCTCGAGCAGGCACGATTCTGGAGCGCTGGGCGCAAAGTCCGCTCGGGAGTCTGTTCAGCCGCCCCAGCAACGTCGATCTGAACGCCGGCATGGTCGTCTTCGGGATGCGCGAAATGCGGCCCGAGCTGGTGCCGCCGGTCCACTTTCTGCTCGCCCACGCGATCTGGTCTCAGATCAAGCTCCGCCGGCGCCGACGGGTGCTCATGATCGACGAGCTGGGTCTGCTCTTTGCCGATCCGATCATGCGGGACTTCATCGTCTCGCTCGCGCGCCGCGTCCGCAAATACGACGCCAGCTTGATCTTCGCCACCCAGAATCCGGGCGACCTGCTCTCTTCGGAGGCGGGCGCGGTGGTTGCCAGCAATCCCGACATCCATTTCTTCGGCGCCCAGAGGCCGGCCGAGGCGGCGCGATTGGAATCGGCCTTCGGACTCAGTCCCCGCCAGCGCCAGCATCTGGAGCGCGCGCGTCGGGGCGACTTCCTGCTCAGCGCGGCCACCGATCGCCTTTTGGTCCATGTGGAGCCTCCCCCCTGGCAGGCGGAGCTGATGCGCGCGGCGAGAGCGAATCGGTGACACCCAGGTGTCGCGTCGGCCGCGTAGTCTTCAGGGGTGTCGAGGGTCCTTCATTACCGCTTGGGCGCTCTCGAACCTCCCTCCCAGGCAGAGCTCGAGAGCGGTTTCAGCCGCCTGGCCGAGGGCCGTACCTGGAGCGGCGAGCCGCCCTGGCTGGCGACGCCCGGGAGCGGGGATCTGTTCGCCCGGGAGTACCTTCGCCACGTCCGCCAGGAGGAGGGTGAATGGGTGGGCTCGGCCGGGTATCTAAAGCTGGGCGGGGACGAGATCGACGCCTTGATCGCGGTGATCTTCCTGCGCGATGCCAGCGCCCAGATGGAGCTCCGCGTCACCGTCCAGGACGACTTGAACCCGCTCGCCAAGCTGCGCCGGCTGGAGTTCGTCGGCGGAAGGCTGCCGTCGGGCAACTCGCTGGAGGAGATGCTGGCTCGCCGTCCCGTGATCAAGAAGGTCGACGGCCAATCGATCCTGTTCTACCCACCTGCCCATCGCCTGAGTGACCATCCGGGGTCCCGGCGTGAGCTCTGGGGCTACGGTCTGATGGGCATCCGCGCCTACGCGCCGAACCTACCTGAAGCCGAGCACGAGGCCCTGAAGTTTCTCCGCGCGATGCGCCACCTGGGACCGTGAGCGCGAGCAGGCTGCATCAGCAGAGTGAGGGACGCTTGACCTCCGCGGACGGTACTCGCCTCTACTGGCGTGGTTGGGAGGTGGCCGGGGCCTCCATTGCGCTCGCCGTCGTCCCCGGGCTGGGTGACCATTCAGGACGCTACGAAAGCCTGGCCCAGGCCATGGCTCGCTCGGGCATCTCGACTTTTGCGGTCGATCTCCGAGGCATGGGTCGCAGCCCGGGTCAGCGCGGCCACCTGCGCCGCTGGCACCTCTGGGAGGAGGACCTCGCAGCGCTGGTGCGACTCGCTGGGGAGCGCTCTCCGGCGGCTGAGGTGGTGCCTCTGGGACACTCGTTCGGAGGCTTGGTGGTGGTCTCCTCGCTCCTCTCCGGCAGACTCGCCTGCTCCCGCTTCGCGCTCTCCAATCCGGCTTTCCGACTGGCCCTGAGTGTGCCCGGCTGGAAGCTCGCGCTGGGCCGCGGCGCCTCGCTTCTTCTGCCTCGCCTGGCGCTGGCCAATGGTCTCGACCCCACCCTGCTCAGCAACCGGCCGGAGGTGGCCCAGGCCTATCGCGACGATCCCCTCGTCCATGACCGGATTTCCTCCCGCCTCTTTACCGAATGGGCCGCCGCAGTGAATCGAGCGCAGGCGGGGGCTCGGGCTCTGTCCCAGCCCTATCTGCTGATCCTGGGGGCACAGGACGCGCTCATCGATGGCCGGGGAGCGCTGGAGTTCGCGCATCAGAGCCGATCGGCGGATGTGCGCGAGTATCTGCGCCGCCGTCACGAGCCATTCAACGACACCGGTGCCGATGAGGTTTTCGGAGACCTTGGAACCTGGTTGTTGGACCGGGGCGGGGTCAGCTCCGAGCCGGCCGCCGATCGCATATGAGGGCCGTTCTCCAGCGCGTCAGCATGGCCGAGGTGAGCTGGGAGGAGTCGGGGATGAGGCGGGGTGAGCGCATAGGCAGAGGGCTGGTCCTGCTGCTTGGAGTCGGCGCGCGCGACGGTGATCGGCAGGCCCGGCAGCTGGCCGCGCGAGTCGGCGTGATGCGCGTCTTCAACGGACCCCGCGGCGTTCCCGATCTGGCCCTCGGCGATATCCAGGCCGAGGCCCTTGTGGTCCCCCAGTTCACCCTCTTCGCCGACCTCAGCCGGGGCCGCAGGCCGAGTTTTTTGGGTGCCGCCTCAAGCTCGATGGCCCGGGAATTATTCGACTCCTTCTGCGACTATTTGGGGGCCCACGCTCCGATCCGACGTGGTCGCTTCGGAGCCGACATGCGGCTCCAACTGAGCAACGAGGGTCCCTTCACCCTCTGCCTCGACACCGACGTCTGGGAGGAAGGCGGTTGAGCCCAACCGATCCGGACCCCGTCCTGGGGGCGCAGCACCCGATCCGCCTAGCCGCCCGGCGTATCAACGGCCATGTGAACCACACACCGCTGCTCGAGTGCGACCTGCACCGCGAACTCCGGCTCAAGCTTGAATGTTGGCAGGTGAGCGGCTCGTTCAAGGCTCGGGGTGCCTTCAACGCGCTGCTCAGCCTTGATCCGCCGCCCCATGGAGTGGTCACAGTGAGCTCGGGCAATCACGGACAGGCCGTTGCTCTGGCCGCGCGCACGCTCTCGGTGGCCGCAACCGTGGTTATCCCCGAGGGGGCCAACCCGTACAAGGTGGAGTCCATCCGGGGGCTGGGAGCGGAGGTGGTGCAGAGCGGGGTGACGTTTGACAACCGCATGCAGGTCGCTCAGCGCGTGGCGCACGATCGGAACCTGGTCATGGTCCACCCCTACGACGACTGGGACGTCATCCATGGTCAGGGCACCGTGGCCCTTGAAATGCTGGAGCAGGATCCCCGAATCCGAACCCTGGTCGCGCCGGTGGGAGGCGGCGGCCTGTTGAGCGGCACCTCGCTCACCGCACGCGCTCTGGACCCCGAGATCAAGATCGTCGGAGTCGAACCCGCCGGCGCCGACGACGCGGCGCGAAGTCTGGCTTCGGGACGGCACTGCCGGCTCGCCAGCGCGCCCGCAACCTCGGCCGATGGCCTGCGCAGTCTCAGCCTGGGCGACCGAGGATTCGCGGTCCTGGTCGGCGCCGGCGGAGCGGACGCCATCGTTACCGTCGACGAAGAGCAGATCGGAGCCGCCACCGCACTGGCCTGGACCCGGCTCAAGCTGGCCCTCGAGCCCTCGGCCGCGCTTCCCCTGGCCGCTTTCTCGGCCGGCCTCCTCGACCGCATGCCAGCCCCCTGGGGGCTGATCCTGTCCGGCGGGAACTTTGACCCCGCCGTGGTCGCGGGCATGCTCGGGCTCACCTAGGCCGCCAAACGATGGTCCCCAGTCGGCGGCTCGAAGGCTTCACCGAGTCGGTCATTCGAGAGATGACACGACTGAACCTGGCGCTGCATGGACCGGAGCGTGCGATCAACTTCGCGCAAGGGTTCCCCGACTTCGAGCCGCCAGAGGAGATCGTCGCCGCCGCTCACGCCGCGCTCGATACTGGAGGGGCCTATCACCAATACTCACCCACCTGGGGTGCGGTGGCCCTGCGCTCCGCCGTCGCGGCCAGGAAATCCAGCCAGTGGGCTCGCCCCATCGACCCAGACACAATGGTCACCGTCACCTGCGGCGCAACCGAGGCGATGATCGCCACCATGCTCTCCGTCGTCGAGCCGGGAGACGAGGTGGTCATCTTCGAACCCCACTACGAGAACTATGGTCCGGACTGCATCCTGAGCGGCGCGACGCCCCGACCTGTGCTTCTGCGACCACCCCGGTGGGAGTTCGATCCCGAGGAGCTGAGGGCCGCATTCGGGCCCCGCACCCGCGCCATCGTGGTCAACACCCCGCACAATCCTTCGGGCAAGGTCTTCAGCCAGGCCGAGCTGGATCTGATCGCAGATCTCTGCATCGAGCACGATTGCGTGGCTATCACCGATGAGATCTATGAAGATCTCGTGTACTTCGGGCGGCACTTGAGCCTGGCCAACCTGCCCGGCATGCAGGACCGGACCGTGACCATCTCGGGGGCGAGCAAGACCTACTCCGTGACCGGATGGCGGGTGGGCTGGGTGATCGCGGGCGAATCCCTGACCCAGGGCGTGCGCAAGGTCCACGACTTCTTAACCGTGGGGGCGGCGCACCCCTTGCAGATAGCGGTCGCCGGCGCCCTGAGCCTGCCCGAATCCTTCTACGACGGCCTCCGAGAACAGTACCTAGAGCGCCGCGACCGCATCGTGAGCGGTCTGGCGGAAATCGGCTTCGGCGTCGATGAGCCCGCCGGCGCCTACTACGCGATGGTCGACATCTCGGGCCTGACCGACGCCGGCGATACCGCCTTCGCTCGCCGTCTGATCGAACGCTGCGCGGTGGCCAGCGTTCCGGGATCGAGCTTCTACACCGATCCCTCACGGGGGCGAGATCAGCTCCGGTTCAGCTTCCCCAAGCGCCTGCAGACCATCGATCGCGGCTTGGAGGCGCTGCGCACAGGGCTCAAACCTGGATGACCGGCTGGTTGCTTCGGGCGGCCCACAGCGTTGCCAGAGCCAGGCCCGCGGCCAGGACCAAAAGCACGGCCGCAATCCGGAACAACTCCTGGTACTCCTGGAAAAGAGCGCCTCGGGCGCAGTCCTCGTAGGCGGTGATCCGCGCCGACAGCGAACCGGTCGCGGCCTGCGTGGCGCAGCCCTGCCGCGCCATTATTTGACCGAAGCGGAAGAGGCCGAACGCGGTCAGTCCGGACACGCCGATGATCATCCCTAGGGTTCGGGTGAGTACGGTCACGCTTCCAAATAGGGAGCGCCGCGAGTCCGGGGCGCGGTCCAACATGACCGTCGTCAGCGGCGCCAGCGCTCCGCCCATGCCCACGCCGCAGAGCAACAGCTCGGCGCTGGTGGCGCTGATGAGGGCAAGGTTGAGGGGGCGGGTCCAGGTCGACATGGCGGCAAAGGCGAGTGCGGCCAGGCAGAGTCCGCCCCCCGCTGCAGCCGCTCCCCAGCTCCTCCGGTCCATCACGCCGCCGGCCAGCGCGCCCAGTGGAATCCCGGCCAGCAGACGCATCAGGAGCAGGCCGGAGGCCAGACTTCCCAGTCCCAATGCGCCGCGGGCGAGGAGCGGGATGTCGACCAGGGCCACCATCAGAGCCGCACCGCTCAAAAGATTGGCCGCGGCGGCTCCCCCGAGCACGCGATCGCGCCGGATTCGGGTGGCCCGAAGTGGGTTCAGCAGCCGCGACTGATGCGCGACGAAGGTCAAGGCGAGTCCCAGCGCCGCTGCGAGCAATGCCCAGGACCAGGGATTGAGCGCGGAGCGGGCGGGGTCGTTGGGGTACAGGCCAAACACCACCAGCGCCAGCGTTGCGCCCAGCAGCCCCGCGCCCGTCCAGTTCGCCCGCGCGGGCGGCGCTGGAACAGCTCCGGTCGTGGCCAAACCGTCGGCCGAGGATCGGGCGTTCATTCCAAGACCCAGGAGGACCAGGGCGGTCAGGGGAAGATTGAGCCAGAACAGTGTCCGCCAACCGGCCG
The DNA here is from genome assembly GCA_035534295.1 of Nitrosotalea sp. Classification (GTDB taxonomy): domain Bacteria; phylum Chloroflexota; class Dormibacteria; order Dormibacterales; family Dormibacteraceae; genus DATKQJ01. The sequence continues at coordinate 16,241 of DATLSE010000012.1, read as the reverse complement.
GACCCAGCCCCACGAGGGCGCCGTAAACCGGTCCGAGCACGCTCCCCGCCTCCTGCAGAGCGGAGACGGCACCGACGGCGGTCCCCCGCTCGCCGCGAGGGAAGAGATCAGCCGCCAGCGCCATCGTGGGCGGCACCAAGGCTCCGCCGCCCAGGCCCTGCGCCACCCGCCCCGCCACCAGCCAGGGCAGCGAGGGGGCGAGGGCGGTGACGCTCGATCCGGCGACGAACAGGACCAGGGCAAGGCTCAGCGCCTGTCCTCGTCCGCGCTGGTCAGAGAGAGTGGAGAGGAGAGGCATGGCCACGACGTAACCCCCCAGGAATCCGGAGACGACGGGGGAGGCCGCCTGCAGGTTGTCGACGGAGACTCCGACGCCGCTCAGCATCTGAGGCAGGAGGGTGACGACCGCGTACGCGTCCAGCGCGGCCAGGAGTAACCCCGCTGCCGCCAGCGCCAACTGTCGGCGCGGCGCCGATCCGACGATCACGCGCGGCGCTCGTGCACCCTAGGCCAGCGGACTCGGGGTGACGATAACCAGGGGACGGTTGTAGTCGGCAACGTCGATCTCGACCTGAACCGATCGCCCTGGCGTCAGGAGCGGTCCCTTGAGCTTGAGGCGCCGAATCAGATGATCCTGCGTGGCCGACCAGATCTGGACCTGGATGGCCGCCGCGGGAGCGGCCTGCGGTCCCATGATCGAGGCGAGCTGGGCCGGTGAGAGGGTGACGCTGACGCCGTCGCACTCCACTCCCCCGATCTGGGAGGGCCCCAGCCAGCGCTGGGCGCCGCCGTGGCTCAGAATCGAGTCCAGGCCGCCTCCGGGCTCCAGCAGCGAGGACAGCGGCGGCAGCTCCGCCGCCTGTGCGGGGGTGAGCTGGGTGAAGTTCGAGAAGGGCAGGCGGATGTAGGTGTGGCCGGCCAGCGTGACCACCACGAGGTCGACCAGGAAGTCACCCTGCTGGACCTTGAAGGTCGTGCTGCTGTCGTTCGGGCGGGCAATCTCGGCTGTGGCCGAGATCAGGCTGAGCCCACCCAAATCGATGCCGGGGCCAAAACTCAGCTTGAGATCGGCGGAGCGGACTCCGGACATGGCGGCCGCAGTCTCCCGCAGCACCTGGCCGGGCGAGGCGTGTGCAGCGCCGCTCGAAGGCGCGCAGCCGAGCAGGAGGATTGGGGCCAGGATCAGCATCAAGGCGGTGGGGACCCGGTCGATCACGCCAATACAGCACCGTGAGCGAGGCGGTGGTGACATGGCGCCCCAACATTGTTGGCGGAGGACGCTGCCGCGGTCCATGATGTCAGGTGGACCGTCGGCGTCCACCGGCGGCCGGGAAATTTAGGTGCGGAAAGCATACTCAGGTGATCCGGCGAGCTTCACGCAGGCGGTGAAAGCCGTCCGCATTCTGGTGGCCGAGGACAGCGCGCTCAATTTTGAACTTGTGCGCGACCTGCTCGAGGGTGCCGGGTACGAGGTCGCGTGGGCTCAGGACGGTGAGGTTGCGCTGGAGATGGCGCTGGACGGCGGCTACCAGCTACTCCTGCTCGACCTCCACATGCCCCGGCGAGACGGTATCTCGGTCATGCAGGAGCTGCGCCGGCGGGCATCGCACATGCCCGTGGCGGCGGTCACCGCGGACGTCATGCCGGGGGTGAAAGAGGAGCTGGAGTCGGCCGGCGTGGATGCGTTTTTGACCAAGCCCCTAGACCTGGGGCTGTTGATGATGACGGTGCGTCGACTGGTCCCGGCGCCGGAGCCGGCCTGAGTTCACAGTGCGTCCGGAAGCTTCTGTTTTAGCGTGAGCACGGGGGCGAAGAGGTCCCCCAGGCGCTCGATCCGGGACAGGACCTCTCCCGCCTCGAAGACCAGCAGATCGGCCTGGCCCAGCTCGGCGCAGGCGCCGACCTCGTCCCACGTAACCGGTGTGGACACCGTGGGGCGCGCCCGGGCTCGGAGCGAGTAAGCGCTGACCGTGGTCTTCGATTGGTCGTTCTGGCTCCAGTCGATGAGAACCTTGCCCGCGCGCAGCGCGCGCCGCTGCTGGTAGACCACCTGGTCTGGGAACTCGCCGGCCAGGTGTTGGGCCAGGTCTCGAGCGATGGTCTTGGTCCGGTCGTAGTCGACCTTCAGATTGAGGGGCGCGTAGACCTGCAGGCCCTTGGATCCTGAGGTCTTGCAGAAGGCCTGTAGTCTGTTGGCCCCAAACCACTCCCTGAGTCGCAGGGCCACGCGGCAGCACTCGACGATGGAAGCTGGAGGCCCGGGGTCGAGGTCGAAGACCAGAGCCGTGGGTCGCTCGAGGTGCAGGCGGCGGGAGAGCGAGGTGTGGAGCTCGATGCTGCCCAATTGGGCGACCCAGACCAGGGTGGGCAGGTCCTGGGCCAGGCAGTAAGACATGTCGCGCCCGTTACCCTCGCTCCAGACCGAGGCCGTCTTGACCCAGGGTGGTCTGTGGTCGGGACAGTTCTTCTCGTAGAACATCATGCCCTCGACCCCCTCCGGGTAGCGCTTGAGCGTGAGCGGGCGGTCACGCAGGTGGGGCAGCAGGACCGGCGCGATGCGAGTGTAGTAGTCGATCATGTCGCCCTTGGTGAAGCCGGCCTGGGGCCAGTAGACCTTGGTCAGCCGGCTCAGCTTCAGCCTTCGCCGGCCCACCATCACCTCAACTGCGTCCGTCGTCGGGCTCAACCCTCGGGCACCTCTCGCACCACGCTGGCCGGTTCGCGGTCGGGCCGCAATCCCAGGAAGATCGGAGCTCGAAGCCTGCCCTGCCGGGTCCACTCGGAGAAGCCGACCTCGACCACCAGTTGCGGTCTGGCGAAGTGGACTCGAGGCGGCGGACCGCCGCCCGAGAAGGGCGACTCCGCACTTTTAAGGGCCATCAGTCTGGGCTCGATCGCCGCCCGCGCCGCGGCACCCAGTCCTGAGCCCACCCGGCCGGCGTAGATCAGCTCGCCATCCCGGTAGTAGCCGACAAGGAGTGCGCCGATCAGCCCTTGACGCGCGCCCTGGGCTTCGGTGTAGCCACCGACCACGAATTCCTGTCGAAGGCGATTCTTGACCTTTACCCAGGCCCCGCTGCGCCGGCCCTCCTCGTAGGTCGATTCAATCCGCTTGGCCACCACACCTTCCAGCCCCAGCTCGCGACTGCTCTGGAGCAGCGCCCTTCCCGCCTCACCGCGAGCGTGCTCGGGAGTCTGCCAATGCGGCCCCTGCAGGGCCAGTTCCTCGAGCAGCCGGCGGCGCTCGAGGTAGGGCAGCGGGCGGGTGTCACGGCCGCCCAGGTGGAGCAGGTCGAAAGCCATGAAGAGCACCGGAATCGCGCTCATGGCGCGCCGGATCCGAGCGCTCGAGTCGAGTCCGATCCGGGCCTGAAGGAGTTCGAAGCTGGGTGTTCCCTGGGCGTCCAGGGCCACGATCTCCCCGTCCAGCAAGGCCGAGGTGCTGCCCAACTCGCGGGCCAGGGGACGCAGCTCGGGATAGCGCTGTGTCATGTCCTCGCCCCTGCGGTCCAGAATCTTAAGGCTGCCCCCCGAGCTCAGGATCAGCGCCCGGATCCCATCCCATTTGTATTCGACTGCCCACCGGCCGAGATCCTCTGGGAGTTCGGTGGCGGAGCGGGCGAGCATGGGCCTGGCGCTCTGCGGTAGCGGCACCAGGAGTGAGTCCGGAGAGGGATCCATGCGATGCATGATCCAGTCCTCGGCTCGGGTTCTAAAGAGCGCGTAGGTGCCTTCGACCCGCGAGCCGTGGAGCGTGACCTTGACCTCCTGGCGCCTGGGCCCGAACTCCCATTTGTGGAGCTCGTACGTTCCCTGGTCCCAGATCCGCACCTCGCCGGCGCCGTAATTGCCGGCGGGGATGTGCCCCGAGAAGGAGATGTACTCCAGAGGGTGATCCTCGACGTGCACGGCCAGGTGATTGCGGCGGGGATGGTCAGGGATTCCGCGCGGGACGGCCCACGACACCAGTACCCCGCCGTGTTCGAGCCGGAAATCCCAGTGCAGGCGGCGAGCGTGGTGCTCTTGGATCACGAATCGCAGCTGGCGGGCGGCCGGGAGGTCGTGATCCCGCTCGCCCGCAGGCTCCGAACTCGACGCCAGATCGCGCCGAGCGCGATATTCGGTCAGCCGGCCCACCCTCCCAAGTTACCGCCCCTGCGGCCAGGTGTCGCTTAACCGGCGCCCTTGGAGCTGGGCCGCGCCGGGGTCCACCCTGCGGGGGAAGAACCAAACGGAGGTGTACAAATGTCGGCCCAGACCATCCAGCCCATCCAGGAACTGCTCAACGCCTGGGTCCTGACCGGACAGGCCCTGGTGGGATCGATCGGAGCCCTGGCCTTCGTGGTCGCCTTCCTCTGGCGTATGACGGCCGTCGACCCCCACTCTCTGCTCGAGGCCCGGCACTGGATCCAGCGCATCGTGGTCGGAACCCTCGGGGTGGAGATGGCTGGCACCCTGGTCCACGTCCTGACCGGCACCTTGCCCACGCACTGAGATTGGACCCCCTGGGCCCCATTCTGGGCAGTCTCAACGCGATCCGCCGCGCCGTCGACGTCGGCGCCGGGGTCGCCCAGGCCGTTCATGGCGGTGTGGGTCCGCTGTCCGGCCTGCTCTCGATCTATCTGGTCAGAACCATCAACCCACTCACCGGGGGACCGTTCACTCTCACCCCACCAGTGGCGCAGCTCACTCCCCTGGTCCAGATCTCGGCCGACACCGCCCTAGGACTGGCCGTGAGCCTGATCTTCGTGCGCATGATCGTGTCCCCCGTCCTGGCCGGGCGAATGCGCCCTATCCGGGTCCTGCCCCGCCTCCTCGTCGGGGCGCTGCTGGTCAATTACGCGCCGCTGTTGCTGCAATCGGCGATCGACGCCAGCAACCTGCTCAGTCAAGCAGCGTGGACCGCCGCCCTGCAGCACTCGTGGCCCGCCATCCTGCCCCAGCTGAAATACGACTCGAGCCAGCCCTACCTGTCCGCGCTGGTGGTCGTTGGCCTGTTCGTCGGCTTTCTTGGGCTGGGCGCTGCACTCGTGGTTCGATTCGCGCTGCTCGCGGTGCTGGTCATCCTCTCCCCGCTGGCGGCGCTGCTCTACGTGTTGCCTGAGACCCAGCACTACACCAGGATCTGGTCCACGCTCTTCGCCACCGCGCTCCTGCTGCAGCCGCTCGAGCTGCTGGTCCTGGGTGTTGGATTCGGACTCGACGCCAGCTTTGCCTCGCCCATCGGCCATCTCTACGCACTGGCCTCGCTCTGGATCGCGATGAAGATTCCCGGTGCTCTTCGGTCCGGTGTCCGCCGCACGAGTGGAGCGAGCTGAGGTTGACGGTGATTGCCAGACTGGCTGCCGCGCTCCTCATGCTTGCCCTGGCCGCCGCCTCGGCTCCCCAGGCACCGGCTGCAGCCGGTGCCCTTTTCCCCCCGCTTAAGAGCGCCATCCTGACCCAGCCCTTCGGCTGCACCGCCCTGGCCATCGAACCGCCCGATCCCGCCTGTCCCCAGGGCCACTTTCACTCCGGTCTGGATCTGGCCGCCCCGATCGGATCCCCGGTCCGAGCCGCGGCCTCGGGCCGGGCTCAGGTCCGGCTCGATCCTGCTGGCTACGGCCTCTACGTCGTCCTCGACGCCGGCGATGGCACGACCACCCTTTATGCCCACCTGGAGAGCACCGAGGTCGCCAATGGCCAGTGGGTGAGTGCGGGGTCACAGGTGGGCCAGGTTGGGGTGAGCGGACTCACCACCGGCCCGCATCTGCATTTCGAGGTTCGCCGCGCCGGCCGGGCGATCGATCCTCTACCCCTGTTGCCGGCCGGATTCATCCTCAAGGAGGGCTGACGTGGTCAACAAGGTCATCCTGATCGGTCGCCTGACGTCGGATCCCGAACTCCGCTCCACCTCGGCGGGGACCTCGGTCGCCAATCTCAGGCTGGCCACCAACACCTTCGGCGGCAAGGACGCCGCGGGAAACCGCCGCGAACACACCGAGTTCGTGACCCTGGTCGTCTTCGGCCGTCAGGCCGAGAACTCGGTCCGGCACCTGAAGCGCGGCCGCATGGTCTATGCCGACGGCCGGCTCCAGACTCGGTCCTGGGCCGATGGAACCGGCCAGCGCCGACAGACGACTGAGGTCGTCGTCGATCGGCTGCAGTACCTGTCACCGCCCGCCCAGGGGGCCGCCGAACCCTCCGCCGAGATGGCTGAGATGGGGAGCGGAGTCCGCAGCTGAGCGCTGCCGCTCAGGCGGTCAGCCCGCTCGAGGCCAACTCCAGACTGCTCCGAGTCTGCTCGAAATCACGCCAGATGCAACTGGATTCGGCGGCTTCCAGGGCCGCGATCACGTCTTTCCAGCGTTCCTGATCGGACTCGGTGAGAGCACTTCTCACCTGACCCATGGTCTGGGTGGCGAAGAGCAGTCCGCCGCCCGGGTTGTCGACTATCTGCTTGGCCACCGCGATCTCGCCCTGGGCCCAGGCAACCAGATCCAGCTGCGGGTACGGACCCTTGGGACCTACAACCTGCATCCGGTCATCCTAACCAACCCGGTCCCGGGAGGGGGCCTCGGCCCCGCGCAGGGCGAGGCGGGCCAGGGCATCGCCCTCGATCCGGTAGACGGTCCAGGCCTCAAGCGCTCGGGCGCCGAGCCCGTGATAGAAGTCGATCGCGCTCTGGTTCCAGTTCAGCACCGACCACTCCAGCCGGCCCCCGCCGCGGTCCTGGCAGATCTTGGCCACAGCGGCGATTAGGGCTGTTCCCGCACCGAGTCGGCGTGCGTCGGGAAGCACGAACAGGTCCTCCAGATAGAGCCCAGCCCGGCCCAGGAAGGTGGACACGGAGGTGAAAAAGAGCGCAAATCCAACCGGGCTCCCGGCGATTTCGGCGATCAGCACCTCGGCCTGGCGATCAGCTCCGAACAGGAGCCGGTCCAGGTCCGCCTGGCTTGCGCGAGCCTGGTCCAAGAGTCCCTCGTACTCCGCCAGCCGGAGGATCAGCTCCTGAATCAGGCCCACATCCGCCGGGCGGCCCGGGCGCACCCCGAGGCCGGCGGGCGCGCTCGGCGGTCGGCGCTGGAGGGCCGGGCGCACCAGTCGCATGGCGGCCAGAGAGGGCGAATAGGCCGTGATCTTGTTGTCCACCAATCCCAGGTCGCGGCCCGCGGCGATCACGTCGACGTCGTCCAATGCTCGCCCCGGGCCCTTGTGTCGGAGCACCCACAGCGCTCCCCTGGGGCTCAGCGCCGCCATCAGCCGGCCCAGACCGGCAAGCTCCTCCCGAGAGCGGACAAGCGCGATCAGGAGATCGAACTCCCCGTCGAAGACGGCGCCCACGGCGACGCCTCGGGCGTTCGCCAGCCGCGCCAGCTCGTCGTCCCAGTAACCGACCATGGACAGCCGGTCGCCCGGGCGCAGGCCCAGGCGGTCGATGAGATCAGGCAGGGCCATCCCCCCGCCCGGGCGTTCCCCCGTCGTCCTCGCGCAGGGCCGAAAAGGCGAGGATTCCGAGCAGGAAGCCGCCGTACGCTCCGGCCCCTCCGAATAGGGCCAGGACCACGATCAGGGCCAACGGGGAGTCGCCCCATATGCGCTGATAGAGGAGCACGCCCGCTCCCATCGAGACCAGGAAACCGGTCGCCCCGCAGGCAACGCCAAGCGCCGGGGCGGCGAGCGGGCGCTGGCTCAACTGCCCCCGGTCGGACGGGATGCCTTCGTACCCGCCAGGAGTCGCACCCGGAAAGCTCGGCGTCCTCGGCGGTTGGGGGCGCAATCGCTCCCGGTCTCAGCCGCCCCACCTTGAGACCCCGGCGCCAGGGGGTCCTGGAGAGTGGCGCTGAAGTGGATCATGGGGTTGATTTCAGACCTCGACCACGGTGAGATCGCTCGCCGCACCCTCGAGTTCGCCGGCGAAGACGTGGGTGAATATAAATCGCGTGCCCGGATGCCGGTCACGCAGAGCCAGCGCTTCCTCCCAGGGCGTGTGGCTCGGCACCGAGCCCGGTCCCGTCGCCTCGGTGATGGCCACGTCTGCGCCGCGGACCAGCTCGTCTAGCTCCGGCGTGGGCTCGGTGTCACCGGCGTAGACCAGGGTCCTGCCATCGATATGGATCCGGTAGCCCGTCCCGCCTTCAGTGCCGTGGACCAGGCGGCGGCTTTCGAAGTCGACTCCGGCTGCCTTGCCCTCGGCGCTCGCCGGCTGATGCTCGATTGAAAGCCGGGATCGGATCTCGGGCCAGTCGGCACGCCAGGCCAGCTGCCCCAATTCCTCCAGGCGCTGGGGCGTGTCCTGCGGTCCGACCACGACCAACGGTGCGGGGGCCACGAAGGCTCGGTGGAGCAGAAAGCTGGCCAGGCCGAGAACGTGGTCCCCGTGAAAGTGGCTCACGAACAGGAGATCGATGGCGGCGGGATCGATGCCCAGACGATGCATGTGCGGCAGGAGTGGGGCTCCGGCGTCGAGCAGGATGTGATCATTGACCACCACGGCGCAGTTGTAGCGCTCACTCGAGAAGGCGGCGCCGGTGCCCAGGAATGCCAGCTTCATTGCCCGGTCCGGCTCGCCTCCCGCCGGCGCGAGCCGGACTCAGGCCACATCGACGGCCGGGTTCAGATACACGTCCTGGATGGTGTGGAGCAGCGCGACCCCCTCCGCCGTCGGGCGCTGGAACACCTTGCGCCCAGAGATCAGGCCCATGCCGCCGGCGCGCTTGTTGACCACGGCCGTCTTGACCGCCTCCCTGACGTCCGACTCTCCGCTCGAGGCACCCCCCGAGTTGATCAAGCCGGCTCTCCCCATATAGCAGTTGACAACCTGGTAGCGGGTCATATCGATGGGGTGGGGACTGGTCAGCCGCTCGCCGACCAGGGGCGAGGTCTTGCCGAATCGGAGCGCCTCGAACCCTCCGTTGGTCTCCGGAGCCTTCTGCTTGATGATGTCGGCCTCGATCGTCACTCCGAGGTGGTTGGCCTGACCGGTGAGGTCGGCGGCCAGGTGATAGTCGACGCCGTCGTGATTGAAGGCGGGGTTGCGCAGGTAACACCATAGGATCGTTGCCAGACCCAGCGCGTGGGCCTCGTGAAAGGCCCTTGACACCTCGACGATCTGGCGGCTGGACTGCTCGGAGCCGAAGTAGATCGTGGCTCCGACCGCCGCCGCGCCCAGCTCCCAGGCCTGGCGCACCCCGGCGAACATGATCTGATCAAACTCGTTGGGGTAGGTGAGGAGCTGATTGTGGTTGAGCTTGACGATGAAGGGGATGCGGTGCGCGTACCTGCGCGCGACCGAGCCCAGAACCCCGAGCGTGGAGGCGACCGCGTTGCAACCACCCTCGAGCGCCAGCTCGACTATCTTCTCCCCGTCGAAATAGGCCGGATTGGGCGCGAACGAAGCTCCTGCGGAGTGCTCGATACCCTGGTCCACGGGCAGGATGGACAGATATCCGGTCCCTCCAAGACGACCGTGGTCAAAAAGCGCCTGCAGGCTGCGCAGGACCTGGGGTCCGCGATCGCTGGGCCCGAAGATGCGCTCGACGAAGTCGGGACCGGGCAGATGGAGGGCGCTCTTGGGTAGCGTTGAGCAACGATGCTCGAGCAGGTCGGTCGCGTCCCCGCCCAGTATCTCGGCGAACCTGTCGATCGACGTTCCTGCCGCCACAGCCATCGTCCCTCTCCTCGCTGAATCAGCCCGCTCTGAGCGGGCACACCCTGAGTCTGCCGCCTCTCGCTCAACCGACGCCGGCGGCGCCGCCGCCTCAGGCCTCGTTTATAGTCCATCGCCGCCCGCCGGTGCGGTGCTCGACCCTGACTACTTTCGGCGCCCGACTCTACAGGTCGCCCACGACCTGATTGGAAAGTTGCTCGTGAGAGGCGAACCGGGGGGCTATCGCTGGGGCCGGCTGGTTGAGCTCGAGGCCTATCTGGGGCCCGACGACCGAGCCTCCCACGCCGCGCATGGGGTCACCGCGCGAACCCGCGTCATGTACGGGCCTCCCGGGCGAGCCTACGTCTACCTGGTCTATGGCCTGCACCACTGCCTGAACTTCGTGACCTGCGAGGAGGGCGTGCCCCACGCCATTTTGGTTCGGGCCCTGGACCCCGGCCCCGGGGTTGGACGTTGCGCCGGTCCTGGGCTGCTGTGCCGTGCTCTCGACGTCGACCTGACCATGAACGGGTCGCCCCTGACGCCGCCATCGCTATTCCTGGTCGATGACGGTGTGACTCCGGACCAGGTGGTGCAGACTCCGCGCATCGGAGTCGCTTACGCGGGGGCCTGGGCCCTGCGCCCCTGGCGCTTCTGCCTCCCCTCGCCCCATCTGTCGCGCCCGCTCAGGATCGGCGCAGGCGCAGGATCCGGCTGAGCCAGAGGAAGGCGGCGCTCACGGTGGGCCCGATGGAGGCCAGCGCCGTGCTCCAGCCGAGTATCCCCGCTCTGCCTGCGTCTCGCCCTGCGCGCACTGGTGCGCGCCGACCGCGATGAGCGTAGAGATCGGCGTCGGCTCTCGCCACCAGCTCGAGGGCTGACTCTCCGATCTCGATCTGAGCCAGCCCGGCGCTGAAGGTGTGGGCGCTCGAACGCTCGAATTCCGCCTCGATGCCATCGATCACGCGTCGAGCCGCGTTGAGACCTGCTTCGGGCAAAACGCAGATGAATTCGTCGCCACCCCATCGGATCACGAGGTCGTAGGCCCGCAACCTTCGCCTGAGAGTGGTCGCCATCTCTCGGATCAGGGCGTCGCCGGCGCTGTGGCCGGCGCTGTCGTTGACTCTCTTGAGGCCGTCGACATCGACGAACACGGCGACCAATGCGCCGTCGCCGAAGCGCTGAGCGCGATGCATCTCGCGCTCCATCGCCTCCATCCCAGGAACTCGGCGCAGGGCACCGGTCATCTCGTCCACCGACCCCGAATCGACCAGAACCTGGAGCCTTCGGTTGAGCACGTTCACGTGGCTGGCCATGTTCTCGACCAGGTCTGGACTGAGCGCTGCCAGCCGACGCGGATGCAGACCGAGCATTCCCGCCAGGTGGTCACGAGACGCCCGCGCGTCTAGATCACGACGTTCGACCAATTCCGCCATGGGCCCCCACCCCCGACCAGCTCTGATCGCCCATCGACGACCATCCCCACCAGCACCCCACCACGACGCGGACGCCGCGCGCAGATATTAGGTGATGGAAGCGGCCCAAGTACTAGATGTCGCGCTCGATCACGGTGGCGGTGCCGATTCCTCCGCCGACGCACATGGCCTGCAATCCATAGCGCTGCTCGCGCCGCTCGAGCTCGTAGAGCAGCTGAGTCATGAGGCGCGCGCCGGAGGCTCCCAGGGGATGGCCGATCGCGATCGCGCCGCCGTTGACGTTGAGCCGGGCGGGATCGGCCGCGGTTACCTTGAGCCAGGCCAGAGGGACGCAGGCGAAGGCCTCATTGATCTCATAGAGATCGATCTGGCTCAGCTCCAGCCCCGCCAGCCCCAGCACCTTGGCGGTGGCCGGGATCGGTCCCTCAAGCATCAGGACAGGATCGCATCCCACCACCGCCTGGGCCCGGATCCGCGCCCGGGGCCGGAGCCCCAGGGCCTGGGCGCGGCCGGCTGACATCAGCAGGACGGCGGCCGCTCCGTCACTTATCTGCGAGGCGTTACCGGCGGTGATGCTGTGACCCGGATCGAAGGCCGGGCGCAGTCGCCCCACGGCGTCCAGGCTGGCGTCAGCGCGGATGCCCTCGTCCTGCACCATCGGAACCCCGTCCGGCGCCATCGCCACCAGTTGCGTACGCAGGTGCCCGGCCGCCGTGGCAGCGGCGGCAAGCTGATGACTTAGGACCGAGAATTCGTCCATCTGCAGGCGCGAGACGTCGTACTTACGGGCCACGTATTCGGCCGAGATGCCCTGGGGCACGAGTTCGAATCGCTCCAGCAACTCGGGCGGAAAGGGCACTCCAGGGCCCCCCTGGGCGTCAGAACCCATAGGAATACGCGACATCGACTCCACCCCGCCCGCCACGACCACCTCGGCCACCCCACCCTGAATCAGCGCCGCTCCCAGGTGAATTGCCTGCTGGCTGGACCCGCACTGCGTGTCCAGGCTGGTGGCCGGCGTCTCGAATGGGAAGCCGGCCGCCAGCCAGCTGTTGCGCCCGACATTCGTGGCCTGCTCGCCGACCTGGGTGACGCAGCCCCACAGCACCTGGTCCACCGCCTCGGGCTGAACCCCGGATCGCTCCATCAAGGCGCGCAGCACCGTGGCGCTCAAATTCACCGGGTGGACCTGGCTCAGGCGCCCGTTGCGCTTGCCGACGGGACTGCGCACGGCTTCGACGATGACCGCCTGCTCCATACCAACACCCCCCACAAGTAGCCTGGCGGCGAAAAGGTTTTCGCCTTTGACCCCGGCGGCCGTCGGTCTATACCCTTGATGCCGCCCCAATCGGCTGAGTACGGTACACCTGAGGATACCGAACGTCGTGTAGGTCTAAGGCCTGTCCCGAGACCGAAAAACGCATAGGGAACTTCAGGGCAAACAGGAAGGTTGGTTGGGGCATCCCTCGACTTCGGAGGGCTACGCGGGGAAGCCGAGTCGCCGCGCCAGCTCGAGGCTGGCGCGCATGCTGCGCCGCTCCAGGAGTTGGAAGTCCCGTCGCACCGCCTCCGGCATCGACGCTCGGACCCATTCGCGCTCGAGCCTTCGGCCGGCGTCGAGCAGTCGGCCCACCGGATCCGGATCCTCGTAGCCGATCCAGCGGTAGGCGCGGGGTGGGGTCCAGCTGGGCTCGCCGGGCCTGAAGACGGTTCGATGCTCGAGCACGGTCAGCTGTTCGAGGGCGGGGAGGAGTTCGCTCCGCACCAGTTCAAAGTCCTGGAGCCGCATCCATTCCAGAAGCCGGCGACGATCGGGGCTCAGCTCGGGGTCGGCACGCTCGCCTCACGTCCGCTCGCGTAGACCTCAGGCTTGAGGACACAGATAAACGGCAGGTTGCGGTGGAGTTCGCGGTAGTCGAGGCCGTACCCGACCACGTAGTCGTTGGGGATCTGAAAGCCGACATAGCGCGCCTGAACGTCGGCCAGTCGGCGCGAGGGGCGGTCGAGCAGGGTGACGACGTCGACCGAGGCCGGCTCGCGAGCCCGCAGCACGCCGAGCACGTAGTCGAGCGTAAGACCGGTGTTGACGATGTCCTCCACGATCAGGACGTGGCGTCCGGCGATGGGGTAGTCCAGGTCGCGCTGGATCGCCACTCGCTCGGAGTCGACGTCGTTGGCCCCCTCTCCGCGCGAATAGCGCTTGATCCCCAGGTAGTCGATCGCCATCGGCAGCGTGATCTGGCGGGCCAGGTCGGCGAGGAAGAAGGTGATGCCCTTGAGCAGTCCCACCACCACCAGCGAATGGCCCCGATGGTCACTCGAGATCTTTCGGCCCAGGGCCCGAACACGGGATTCCAACTCGACCGGCGAGATCAGTATCTGCTGGATGTCGCGGCGCTTCAGATGGTGCAGATCGAGGTGCGCGTAGCCGGCCTGGGCCAGAAGCTGGTCGTAGTCCTTGCGATATACGAGCTTGATCTTGACCTCGGGATAGGTCTCCTGAAGCCGCCGCAATTTGCGGTTCTTGGGGGTGACCAGGCTCTGCTTCATGGTCGTGAGCTCGACGTACTGGTTGTGCTCGGGGAGATAGAAGTCGGGCGTGAACATCTCCGACACGCCACCCTCGTCCCAGGCGATGGGGAAGGCGACCGGCTCGTAGACCCAGCGGATCCGGTAGTAGTCGAGAAAGCGCGCGAATTCCAGCTCGGAGGGATGAACGAACTGGACCCGGCTGTGCGGTGGTCCGGAGCGCCGCACCAGGCGCGAGCGCTGTCTGATCGGCCGCCGCCAGGCGGCTGGAACTTGGGCGGGTGCCGGAGCGGTCATCGCCAATGGGGCTCCGCCACATGTTAGGTCAGATGGCGGCAGGGATGCGGCTCAGGGACTGGGCTGCGGTGAGGGCGTGGGGCCGGAACTGGTCGAGCTCGAGGACACCTGCTGGATCTGCTGCAGGAGCTGGTCCACGGACTGCATGTCGCTGGCGTACGTGGCCAGGTCGCCCAGTTTGAGGGCTGCTTGGGCGTTCTGGTAGTCGCTCAGGGCCTGGGCGATGAGCGTGGCCACCGTGGGTGGGATGCTGACCGCTCCCCCCGAGCCCGTGCTCGACCCCGGCGAGGGTGTGCCGGCGACGGCGTTGGCCTCCCCCACGATCTGATTCAGGGCCTCGGCCAGGGTGTCCTGATAGGCGACCGGGGTCTGGCCGGTCGAGTCAGCCAGGATGACCTTCTTTAATTCGGGCAGCCCACCGCTGCCCTGACCCACCGCCTTCAGATACCAGGGCTGAAAGTAGAGGAAGGATCCTCCCACGGGTACCACGAGCAGGTTGCCCTTGATCACAGAGGATCCGTTCTGGTTCAGTAGCGAGTAGTCGCGCGAGATGTCCGGGGTGTTGCTGATCCGGTTCAGTACCTGCTGCGGCCCCAGAACCACCTTGTCCTTGGGCAGGATGTAGGAAACCATCTGCCCGTAGTGGGAGGGGTCATTGCGCACCGCCAGCCAGCTGACCAGGTTCTGCTTGTTGAGGGGACTGAAGGGAAGTATCTGAAGGTATTCAGCTTGACTTTCACCGGGCAGTCGCATCTCCACGTAGTAGGGAGACAGGGGCATGTCCCAGACGTCCTCCCGGTTGTACAGAACCGACGGGCTGGAGATGTGGAAGGTGGCGTAGGTGCCGGCCTGAATGGCGAACAGATACTCGGGTACGCGCAGGTGCGCACGGAGGTCGGAGGGCATCGCGGAGAGGGGACGGAACAGGCTTGGGAAGGCGGCCTGATAGGCCAGGATGATCGGATCGTGGGGGTCGGCGACGTAGAAGCTGGTGGCCCCGCTGTAGGCGTCGATAATCACCTTGACCGAATTGCGGATGTAGTTCTCGCCGTTGCCGTCCGGCTGTGAGTAGGGATACGTGGAGGCGGTGGTGTAGGCGTCCACGATCCAGTACAGGCGCCCCTTGGAGACGACGATGTAGGGGCTCCGGTCCACGGTCAGGAAGGGGGCGATCTGGGAGACGCGGTCCAGGATGTTGCGCCGGAACAGCAACTGCGTCCGGTTCTGGATCTGGTCGGAGATGAGAAGGTTGAAGTCGCCGGTGCGCAGAGACCACAGAGCACGGTTGATCGACGTCATCGGCACCCCCATGCCGCCCTGGTAGGTGTTGTGGGCGTTGCCGGCTCCCTGGGGGAAGTCGAATTCAGCCTGGGCCGACGGAGCCAGGACGTAGCTGTTGGTGAGCTGGCCGAAATAGATCTGGGGCACGGTGACCTGGAGCGGCCCGGTGGTCGGGATATCGCTGGCGATGTAGTCCGGTAGGCCCTCGCCGACGACCGCCGAGACCGGGCTGGCGGCCACCGAGTAGCCGTGGGTGTAGACCAGCTTCTGATTGACCCAGCTCTGGGCCTGGCCGGGCAGCTTGTTCTGATCCAGTTCGCGGGCCGAGATCTCGACCTGCACCACCCGTCCGTCGATGGTGTAGCGATCCAGGTTGATGTTTTGGAAGCTGTAGTACGTGCGCAGGGACTGGAGCTGGCTGTAGGTGTCGAGGATCTCGCTGTTGTCCCAGAGGCGAAGATTCTGGATCGTCACGCTGTCGGCGGCGAGCGCACTTGCGGTGATTGGGGAGGAGCCGTCGTAGTTTCGTGTGATGACGTTGTCGAGGCCGAAAGCCCGGCGTGTGAATGCGATTTCACGGCTCAGGTAGGGGGACTCAAGCGAGAGCTCTGAGGGCTGAACCACCAGGCGCTGCACGAGCTGGGGATACAGCCCGGTCAGCACCGCCACCCCGATCCAGGCGGCCACTGCGCCGACGATGAGGGAGCGTCTACGCAGGCGCACGTTGAACAGCAGCAGCAGCGCGAGCCCGCCCAGCGCGACCACGCGCACAACCTGGATCGCGACCCGCGCATGGACGTCGGTGTAGCCGGCGCCGTAGACCACCGAGTCGTGAGCGAAGAGCAGATCGTAGCGGTCGAGCCAGGCCCCGACGCCGAAGCTGGCCAGGATCATCGCCCCGAGCACCGACAGGTGCGCGATCGCCGCCGGATTGAACTCGAGGGTGAAGGTGTCCTTGCGCCAGGCGTAGAGGAGCGCGCAGGCGATGCCGACCAGGAAGATCAGACCCAGCAACCATCCGACCACCTCGTGTAGAAACGGCAGCTGAAGCATGTAGAAGGACGCGTCAA
>DATLSE010000011.1:0-6363 GCA_035534295.1 Nitrosotalea sp. | reverse complement strand
AGCGGGGCCAGCGTGGGTGACGGCGGCCAGATCCCGCTCGGCTCCGCGCTCAGCGTTAAGTTCAATGAGGCCCTGGCCCAATCCAGCGTCAGCATCCTGGTCAACGGCGCCGCGGCCGCTCTCACCTGGGCCTCAGACGGGAAGTCGGCCGGGTTCAGCCTGGCATCGCTCAAAGCCGGTCCAATCAGCTTCAAGCTGGCTCCTGGAGCCCACGACGCGGCCGGCCGCGCCGCCGCCGCCTGGAGCCTGGCCGCGCGCCTGGTCTTCCAGGTCACCGTGCACACCCTGCCGCTCACATATCCGGCCGTGATCCAGGTGCCCAATGACGCCAACGCCTGGGACCAGAGCGGGCTGCAGTCCGCCTCGGTCGTCTTCCAGTACCTGGCCGAGGGCGGGATCACGCGCATGTCGGCCATCTTCTCCAACATCCCCGACGTGGTGGGGCCGATCCGAAGCGGCCGGCTCATCTCCTTTCAGCTGACGCAGCACTATGGCGGCCGGCTGTTTTTGAGCGGTCTCTCGCAGCCCGAGTTCGCGGTCCTGCACTCGAACCCCTTCCCGACCTGGTTTGAGTCCAACGGCCAGATGTTCCGCTCCCCCTCGCGCCAGGCGCCGGACAACCTCTACATCGAGGGCCAGGCGGTGCAGCACGTCGAGCAGACCAACCCGGTGACGGCGTCCACGATCCAGAAGAGCGACGCCGTTCCGATCACGTCGGGTCCCCAGGTGAGCTCTTTCAGCGTGGCCGAGCACCAATCGAGCTACACCTACGACCCCGTCACCGGCACCTACGAGAAGACCCAGGAAAACCATCTGATGAGCGACGCCTCGCTCAACCAGCCGCTGCGGATCCAGATGGTGATCGTGCTTCACACCACCGAGACGGTCGAGCCCAACATGGTCGACGTGAACGGGGCTCACAGCCTTAACTTCGACCTCCAGAGCAGCGGGCCGGTCGAGTTCTACTACGGCGGCCTGAGCGCGAGCGGGCAATGGGCGTCGGTGGGCGCCAATCAGCCCTTGAAGTTCACGCTCTCAAACGGCCAGGCCGTGCCCTTCCCCCCCGGCCTGGTCTGGGTCGACGTGGTCAGCCGCTGACACCGATGCTCCGGGGGCTGAAAGCGGAGCGGGCTCACCCCGGGTGATCTTTAAGGCGCTTCTCGTGCTCCTCGTGATCCTGGCCGGAGCTGGAGCCTACGCCTACCACTCGGCCACCCAGCCCTACGTCCAGCTCCACCCGGTGGCGGCGAGCCAGACCTCGGCCCAGCAGGCCCAGGCCAAGATCGATAAGTTGAGCCAGGCCTTGAGCCTGGCGCGCTCGAGCGGCCAGCCGCAGCCGGTGAGCCAGACCTTCACCGACTCGGAGCTGACCAGCCTGGCCGATCAGGACCTTTCCGGCAGCCCGATCTCAAATTTGATCCTGCACTCGAGCTCCGCCGGTTACATCGAGGGCACGGGCACGGCCACGCTGGCCGGGCAGTCGTTTCCGCTCTACCTGCGGGCCTCGATCGTTATTTCGGGCGGCGAGCCCGCGCTGCACCTGAGCGACGTCCGCCTGGGCTCGATGAGCGCCCCCTCAGCCCTGGTGACCCAGATCGAGGCCGCGCTCCACCAGTCCCTGGTGCTGAGCCAGAGCGGGCTCAGCGGACTTAAAGTCGCCTTCGGAAACGGCGAGGTCACGATCTCGGGAGCGGCCGAGCCCTAGGCCTGAGACTCAGGCCACGCCGGCGGGGTGGGAGGTGTCCTTGAGCCGGGTCAGGTAGTTGGAGGCGGCGACCGCCGCCGTGGTCCCATCCCCGACCGCGGTCGCGATCTGCTTGGTCAGCTGGGCGCGCACGTCGCCCACCGCCCAGAGGCCCTCGACCGAGGTGTTCATGTCGCGGTCGGTGATCAGGTAGCCGGCCGAGTCGTGCTCCAGGTGGCCCTTGATCACGCCCGAGTTGGGCAGGAAGCCGACGAAGATGAACACGCCGCCCACCTCCAACTCCGATACCTTGCCCTCGCGCTCGTAGCGCACCGCGCGCACCTTGTCCTCGCCCAGGATGGCCTGCACGTGGGCGTCCATGATGAACTCGATCTTGGGGTTGGCCCGGGCCCGATCCTGCAACACGCTCTGGGCGCGAAACGAGTCGCGGCGGTGGATGACGTACACCCGCGATGCGTATCGGGTCAGAAAGTCGGCCTCCTCCAGGGCGGCGTCGCCTCCGCCGATCACGGCCAGGGCCTGGTCGCGAAAGAAGGCGCCGTCGCAGACCGCGCAGTAGGACACTCCGCGACCGGCGAGCTCGGCCTCGCCCGGCACGTCGATCTTTCGGGGCAGGCCGCCGGCGGCCATGATCAGGGCCGGGGCCTGGAGCTCCTGGCCGTCCTCGGTCCGCACCCGGCGCATGGCCTGGCCCGGAGCGGGGTCGATCTCCTCCACCGCCATGAAGTCGCGGATTTCGAGCCCAAACTCGCGCGCGTGCTCGGCCATCTTCTCGGCCAGCTCATGGCCCAGGATGGAGCGCACCCCGGGGTAGTCCTCGATCAGCTCGGTGTTGAGCAACTGGCCGCCCAGGGGACCGCGGTCGATGAGCACCGCCTTGAGATTCATGCGCGCCGCATAGAGTCCGGCGGCAAGCCCGGCCGGTCCCCCGCCGACGATGATGACGTCGAAGTCTTCCACGAGGGTCAAAACCGCTCGGGGACCGAGTTTTGTTCCTCTCCCCCCGGGCGCAACTCGCCGTAGCCGCCGGGCTCGAGCAGGCGATGCTGTCGAGGGGGCGGCCGATGGGCGCGGCGCCGCACCCGATCCGGGGTACCCGCGCAGATCCGGTCCCTGGATGGCGCCCTGGTACCGCCCTTCGGTCAGAAGTCGTGCGCTGGTCATCCCGGCAGTTCCTCGTCCCCACCGCGTAGGCGGATCAGGTTCGCGGATACGCCACCTGGTCTGGCTTTAGACTTGGGGCTGCAAGCGGGACGCGGGAGCTGCCGGAAGGCGGCTGAGAGGGCCCTTGAGGCCGACCGTTCACCTGATCCGGGTAATGCCGGCGGAGGGAGGAGACATGGAAACATTGCCGTCGTCGGCGGGGTCGAGCCCGGCTGAAGAGCAGGAGCTGTTCCGGATCGAGGGCCACGGCATCGATGCCATCCCCGAGGCGGAGCGGCGAGGCCGCCCGCGCGATCTGGGTTTCATCTGGGCGGGAGCGTTCATCAACTACGCCAGCCTGCTCACGGCCAGCCTGCTGACCAGCTTTTTTGGCCTCGGGGTCTGGGACGGACTGGCCGCGGTCCTGACCGGGAGCATCGCCGCCGCCATCCTGCTCGGGCTTTTGAGCAACACCGGTCCCGCCAGCGGGCTGCCCCAGGTGGTGTTCACGCGCGGCGTGTTTGGACTTCGCGGCGCCCGTCTGGGCGCCTTTTTAACGCTGTTCCTGGCCGTGGGCTGGTTCGCCGTCGACTCGGTGATCGCGGCCCAGGCCGGGGTCCAGCTGCTGGATTTGGCCGGAGCGGCGGCGATCGCCTCCCGCGCCGCCTTCCCGCTCGTGGTCCTGATCGCGGGCGTCTCGGTGCTGGTCGCGGTCTACGGCCACCGCACGATCCAGGTCTTTGAGACCTTCGGCGCCATCGTCTTTTTGGTCCTGAGTCTGGTCTTGTTCGTGGCCCTGGCCAAAGGCTTCCACTGGTCGAGCGGACCCAGCGTGCACGGCGCCGACTATCCCGGCGCCTTCGTTCTCGGCTTCATGGTCTGCTTCGCCCTGGTCGCCTCCTGGTACCCGTTTGCCAGCGACTATTCGCGCTACCTGCCGGCGGGATCGAGTCGGTTCGGGGTCACCCTGTGGCCGGTCCTAGGTATCGCACTGCCCATGCTGGTGCTGGGACTGTTCGGCCTTCTGATCCCCACCATCGACCCCAAGCTCGCCGCCGACCCCAACGGAGGCGTGCTCTCGATCGTCACCCGCCACGCGCCGCTCTGGGTCTCGGTGCCCTTCTTCCTCTTCGTCATCCTGGGCGAGATCTGGGCCAACTACCTGGACGTGTACACGGCCGGGCTGGTGGCTCTGACCATGGGCATCCGCCTCCGCCGCTGGCAGACCGCGCTCGGGTGCGGGGTCCTGGGCGCGCTGCTCTCGAGCTACGCCGTGGTCTTCCACGACTTTCACTCCGCCTACGAGCAGTTCTTGATCCTGACCTACCTTTGGGCCCCGGCCTGGGCGGCGGTCGTGCTGCTCTCCTTCTTCTTTGTCTTTGGGCCCCAGCCCAAGGCCGCGCTCCTGGCCTGGGCGGCGGGCACGCTTCTAAGCCTTCTGTTCGTCAACTACCCCAACATCTTCCCCGGCATTCACGCCTTGAACCAGCCCCTGATCGGGGCCCTGCACCAGGCCGACCTCTCCGGAATCGTCTCCGCCCTGGTTGCCGCCGCGGTCTATCTCGCCCTGCGCTCCCGCACCCCCAGCACTCAGAGGAGGGCAGAGGTCCGGTGATCCTGCCTGTGGCGCTGACCATCGCGGGCTCGGACTCGGGCGGCGGGGCCGGCATCGCCGCCGACCTCAAGACCTTCGCCGCCCTGGGCTGCCACGGGACCTGTGCGGTGACCGCGGTCACAGCCCAGGACACGCGCGGGGTGAGCGCGATCGAGGAGATGCCGCTCCAGCTGATTGAAGCCCAGATCACCGCCGTGATGAGGGATCTTAAGCCCCGGGCGGTGAAGACCGGGATGCTCTCCAGCTCGGCCATCATCGAATCGGTGGTCCAGGCCCTGAGCCAGCATCCCCCCCGCCCCCTGGTGGTGGATCCGGTCATGGTGGCCAAGGGCGGGGCCAAGCTTCTGCGCGACGACGCCGTCGGCGCTCTTCGCTCCCGCCTCCTGCCCCTGGCCCACGTCCTGACGCCCAATCTGCCCGAGGCCGAGATCCTGCTCGGGCGCAGCCTTGAAAGCCCCAAGGAGCGCGAGAGGGGGGCCCAGGATCTGGTCCGGATGGGGTGCCGCGCGGCGCTGATCAAGGGGGGGCACGCCGAGGGTGAGGCCGGCGCCGACGACGTGCTCTTCGACGGCGAGCGGGTGAGCTGGTTTTCGGCCGAGCGCATCAAGACCTCCAACACCCACGGCTCGGGCTGCACCTACAGCGCGGCGATCACGGCCGGGCTCGCCCGGGGCCAGGATCTGATCTCCGCCGTGGAGGCGGCCAAGGCGTTCATCACCGAGGCCATCCGCTGGAGCTTGGAGCTGGGCTCGGGTCACGGTCCGGTCAACCCCATGCACCGCCTGCGCCCGAGCTAGAACCGGCCCGAGGCCGGCATTGGGTAGGCTTCGGTAATGGAGGGTCAGGCGGGATTTCACTTCTCTCCCCGGCCCAACCGGGCGGCCGAGATCCCCTGGCGCCAGTACTCCACCCAAGCCTTCGCCGCCGCCGCCGAGGCGGGGCGTCCCATCCTGCTCTCGATCTCCGCGGTCTGGTGCCACTGGTGCCACGTGATGGACGAGACCACGTATTCGGACCCATCGGTGCTCGAGCTCATACGCCAGCGCTTCCTTCCCATCCGCGTCGATCGCGACCAGAGGCCCGACGTCGACCACCGCTACAACCTGGGAGGCTGGCCCAGCACCGCCTTCTTGACCCCCGAGGGCGAGGTCTTGGGTGGAGGCACATACATCAACCCGGGCCAGATGATCGACGTGGCAAGTCGCATCGCCGACTACTACTCCGCCCATAAAGAGGAGATCAGCCGCCGTCTGGCCGAGCGCGAGAGGGAGTCTGGCTCGCTTACGGACGCGGGGGAGGCGGGGCCCGGGGCCCCCGAGGAGAACCTGGTCCAAGGCGTGGTTTCATCGCTCAAGGCGGGCTACGACCGCGAGTTCGGCGGCTTTGGGCGCGAGCCCAAATTTCCCCAGGCTGAAGCCCTGTGCCTTCTCGCCGAGCGCTCGATCCTGAGCGGCGACTTTGAGCTCATGGCCATGGCCCAGCACTCGCTTACGGCCATGGCGTCGGGCGGCATGTACGACCAGGTCGAGGACGGCTTCTACCGCTATTCGACCACCCGCGACTTCAGCGTTCCCCACTTTGAAAAGATGCTGGAAGACCACGCCGGGTTGATCGAGGCCCTGGCCTTGAGTGGCCCGGGCGAGATCCTGGACGGCGCCGTGCGCTACCTGGATCGGGTCCTGCTCGACCCCGAAACTGGCCTCTACGGGGGTAGTCAGGACGCCGACGAGGCCTACTACCTGGGGGACGCGACATCCCGCGCCGCCATCACCCCGCCCGCCGTTGACCGGCGGCTCTACGTCTCCTGGAACGCCGCCCTGGCCGTCGCCTTCGCGCTGGCCGACTCGCGCCTTTGTCGCCCCCAGCTGCGCGCTGCCGCCGAGCGCATGGTTCAAGAGCT
>DATLSE010000010.1:0-43564 GCA_035534295.1 Nitrosotalea sp. | reverse complement strand
GGGAGCGACCAGGCCGCGCCTTGGTCTACCGGGAGGGCGGCTTGGCCCCGAGCACCGCGGTGCCTGCCGCGAGCGGGTCCGAACCGGGAAGCCGAGTTCAGCCGCGCCGGATTCGGCCAGTTACAAAGTGCAAGCTTGGGGTGGCTAGTGGGATTTGAACCCACGACCCCCAGGGCCACAACCTGGTGCTCTGCCGCTGAGCTATAGCCACCGAGGCGGCCCCGATTCTACCGTCTGCGGCCGCGCGCTCGCCCCGGTTGAGGCCCCGGCTCGGGGCTGATGGGACTCAGGCTGTCGGGAGGGCGCTCGCCGGGTGCTTGGCTCCGGGTCGGGCGACCGTGAGGTAGTCCTGGCGCAGTCGCTCGGTGAGCGAGGACCTCATGCGCAGATCCAGGTCGGCCACGGCGCGCAGCGATTCGAACTGGCTGACGGACGCGACCAGCGCCCGAGCGGGGGTCACCGTTCGAACAGTCACTCCAGCCTCCCGGCCGTCGAGCAGACTGGGCAGGCCGAGCAGGTCCCCGGGACCGTGGCGGCGCAGCACCTTGCCCCGCAGGCTCACCTCGGCCTCGCCCTCGGTCAGGATCACCAGGGTGCGATTGGGAGCCCCCTCACGGATCAGCGTCTCGCCCGGCTCGGGCATGGTGACGTGATCGACCAGGCCGGCCACACGGGCCAGATCAGCGCGAGATAGCTCGGCGAACATGGGGATCCCGCGCAGTAGGCTTAGCTTGGGGTCGCGTTCGGTCACCTGGCGCAGTCGCTGGTTAAGCCGGTCGGCCACACTCTGGGGGCGTCGGGCGTCAGTTGTAAGGTTCATGGTTTTCTTTCCTTGACTTGTCACCCCTACAACTACCGTCCAGAGGGGTCCGATATTCCAAGCCCGACGCCGCGCCGGCTCCCGCCGGGCCCCTCAGCTGTCGCGCCGAGGCTGCTTGCCGACCTCTTTTTGAAGCAGGCGTTGAATGGACTCTGGAAGCACCGGGGAGCGCTGCAGGGAGGCTGTCATGCGCCGGGCCGATATGGGCCGGCCGAGCAGGTAGCCCTGGGCGTAATCACAGCCGAAGGCCGCGGCCATGGCCCACTGCCGCGGTTCCTCGACCCCTTCCGCCACCACCTTGAGACCGAGATTGTGGCCGAGGTCGGCGGTGGAGCGGACGATGACCGCGGCGTTGGCGTCGGTGGTCATGTCGGCCACGAACGAACGGTCGATCTTGATCTCCCGCACCGGTAGGCGGCGGAGGTAGGACAAAGAGGAGTACCCGGTACCGAAGTCGTCGATCGACAGGCCCACGCCCATTGAGTCGAGGCGGGCCAGGATCTGCTCGGCGTGATCCGGATCGGCCATGAGGGCGCTCTCGGTGATCTCGATCTGAAAGCGGCTGGGATCGACCTGGTGACGGGCGAAGAGCGCGGCCAGGGTCTCGGGCAGGTCGGGGTCGTGGATCGAGGGCATGGGCAGGTTGACCGCCATGCGTAGGCGCAGTCCCAGGTCCTGCCAGGCCCGGGCCTGGCGCAAAGCGGTGGTGAGCACCCACAGACTGAGCGGTCGGATCAGTCCGGTCTGCTCGGCCAGGGGAACGAACTCCTCGGGCAGGAGCAGGCCGCGCTCGGGATGGCGCCAGCGCACCAGCGCCTCCATGCCCGACACGCGTCGCGTCTTGATGTCGATCTCGGGCTGGAAGACGAGCTCGAGTTGCCCGCCGTCGATGGCGGTG
Organism: Nitrosotalea sp.; assembly: GCA_035534295.1. Taxonomy (GTDB): domain Bacteria; phylum Chloroflexota; class Dormibacteria; order Dormibacterales; family Dormibacteraceae; genus DATKQJ01. The sequence goes on along the minus strand of DATLSE010000010.1, from coordinate 41,846 downwards.
CGAAGGTCGGCGACCAAGGCCATGCGGCCCGGGCTGTGGGTGTCGGCCTCGGCGGCGTAGACGGCGCAACCGCCGCCCGAACGCTTGGCCACGTACATGGCGACGTCGGCGTGGCGCATGAGGACGTCCGGATCGTCGCCGTGGTCGGGGGAGAGGGCGATGCCGACCGAGGCGGCGACGTGCAGCGAGCCCCCGTCGGCGCGAAACGGCGTCTCCATGACGCGCAGAAGCTTGCGCGCGGTCGCCGTCGCGCCAACCTCGCCCTCGACCCCGGAGAGGACGATGGCGAACTCGTCTCCGCCCAGACGGGCGACGGTGTCGGAGTCACGCAGTTCGGCCTGCAGGCGCTGGGCGACCTCGGCCAGCATCACGTCCCCGACGTGATGACCGAAGGTGTCGTTGACGTCCTTGAATCGATCCAGGTCCATCATCAGGAGCGCCATCCGCTCCTCGGTCCGCCTCGTCATCCGGATCGACTGCTGGAGTCGGTCGTGGAGCAGCAGACGGTTGGGGAGGCCGGTCAGGGCGTCGTGCAGGGCCTGGTGTTCGAGCGCGTCCTGCTGCGCCTTCTCCTCCGTCACGTCCTCGACCATCACGATCACGAACGAGTTGTTGCCCGCCGCCTCCTGGACCAACGAGGCGACCGTGCGGACCCAGATCGGATTGCCCTCGCGAGTCTGGGACAGGGCCTCCGCGCTGACCTCGCCCACGCCGCCGCTGAGGCGTTCGAGGGACGCGGCCGAATAGCCCTGGTCCCCCAGCAGCGCCACCGCCGGAGTGCCCAACAGATCTTCGGCCGGCCATCCGAACATGCTCGCCAGGGTGGGGTTGACCTCGATCAGTCGGCCGTCCAAATCGACCCGGGCGATGCCCACCGCGGCGCGGTCGAACACGGCTCGGAACCTGGATTCGGATTCTCTCAGCGCGGCCTCCGCCCGGCGCATCTCGGTCACGTCGAGAAAGCTCGTGACCACGCGGGCCGGTTGCCCGTCCGCCCCCAGCATGGGCACCGAATCGCACTGCAACCAGCGGTCCCCGCCTCCCCGGCGCGTGATGCGCAGGAGCCGGTTCAGGACCGGCTGACCGCTGGCCAGTGCCTCCATGCCCGGGCGGTGCCCTGATCCCCCCTCCTCACCAAAGGCCTCCCAGAGCTCGTTCGAGCTTCGTCCCAGCATCTCCTCCAGGCTGTAGCCGAAGACCTCCTCGGCGGTGCGATTGGCGTCCAGCACCCGACCCCTGGCGTCGAGCACCAGGATGCCGGAGGCGATGGCCTGGTAGAGCGAGCGATAGCGCTCCTCGGAGGTGACGAGATCAGCGTGGAGGCGGGCCGACTCGAGGGCAGGGGCGACCTGGGCGGCCAGCAGGGTGAGCAGGCGCAGGTGATCGCCCGAATAGCGGATCGAGCGGAGACTGGCGACGGCGAGAACGCCCAGGGGCCGATCTCCCGCCATCAGGGGCACGGCGGCGGCGCTGCGGATGCCGTCGCGAATGCTCGCCCGGTCGGCTCCCTCCCAGGCCGGATAGTCCTCCACCACAACCGGCAACGCGCCCCCGAAGGCGCGCCCGATCACGCCCCCGGCGTGGGCCGGGCCACCCAGGTGCAGCGAGTGGCCGACCTCGGCCACCACGCTGAGCCTCCAATCCGCCTCGCTCCAGAGCAGCAGGGCGGCGTGGTCGGCCTCCATCACGTCGCGGGCGTGAGCCACGGCCAGGCCGGCCAGGGCGTCGGTCTCCAGCACCCCGCCCGCGGCCACCGCGAGCTCGTGCAGGAGTCGGAAACGACGGGCGTCGTCGACGCGCTCCTGGACCAGTCGCGCCGACTCCATGGCCGGCGCCACCTGGGATGCGACCAGCGACATCAGCTTCAGCTTCTCAGGGTCGAAGTAGCCGGGCTGCCGGCTCCGTGCCACGAGCACCCCGAGGGCGCGGTCGCCCACCAGCAGGGGAACGCCCGCGAAGCTGCGCACCCCGGAGCGGACCAGGCGCGGGTTGGCGCTGGGAAGGCTCTCGTACTCGCCGCTCTGGACCGGCTGGCGGCTGTAGAAGGCCTCGCCGGCCACCGCACTGTCGAGGGCCAGCGCGCTCGGGCTCTCGGCCGCCGGATCGTTGTCGGCGATCAGGCGCAGGAGGTCGTAGTCGGCGTCGTGCCAACCCAGCCCGGCGCTGTCGGCGCCCAGCAGGTCACGCACCCGGTCGGCCGCCAGCTGGCCCAGGGCGGCCGGATCCAGCACCCCGCCGGCGGCCACGGCGAGCTCGTGCAGTGCCTCGAACGTGCGCGCCTTGCTTTCGGTGTCCTCGGTCAGGTGCGCCGACTCGATCGTGGGGCCGACCTGGGAGGCGAAGAGGGCCAGGAGCTGGACCTCGCGGGGCAGGATCCGGTGTGGCTCGTGATACCAGGCGGCGACGGCTCCGACCGCGCGGTCCCCGACCATCAGCGGCACCGCGAAGACCGAACTCACCCGGCCCTGGGGTGCGTCGGTTCCCGGCCAGCGCGGATAGTCGTCGACGATCACCGAGCGCCTCTTGTCGAAGGCCAGGCGCACGACCTCCTCGCCACTTAGATGGTCGCCGGAAGCGCGCAGCGCGGGCGGAAAGGCGTCAACCAGGTGCTGAAGCGCCTGTCGCCCCGGCTCCCACCACCACATGCCCACCCCGCCCGCCCCGAGCATGGCTCGGGCCCGGTCCACGCCCAGCTGGGCCAGCTCGCGGATGTCGAGCACCCCGGCGGCGGCGACCGCGACCTCGTGCAGGGCCTGGAACATGGCCGCGTTGAATTCGGATTCGCGCCCCAGCCGGGCGGACTCTAGAGCGGGTGCGACCTGGGCCGCGACCAGCGAGGCGAGCTGTACGTCGGCGTCGTCAAAGAGCCGCTGCCGATCCGACCAGATCCCCATGGCCCCGATCGCGCGCTGCTCGAATATGAGCGGCACCGCGAGCCCGCTGCGGACCCCCCGGCGGCGCGATGAGACCACCGCCTGGGGCCAGGTCTCGTAGTCGGTGATGACCACCGGTTCTCCGCTCTGGAAGCTGAGCCCGACGGCTCCCTCTCCCGGTACCAGGGGGCCCTCCGCGCTGGCCGTCGGCGACTCCTGGAGCGGGCGCAATAGTCCGGTCACGGTGTCGAAGCCGTAGATGGCCGAGCTGTCGGCCGAAAGCAGCTCGCGCACCCGCTCCACGGCCAGACGCGCCACCGCCAGCGGGTCGCGTTCACCTCCGGCCGCGACCGCCATCTCGTGCAGTGCGCGAAATACCGCCTCGCCCGCGGCGGGGCCGCTGCTCAATGCTGGCCGATCGGGTTCCAACGTGCCTCGACCCTAGCACGCCGCGGTGAAGGTTCTGCCAAATTGGAGCCATGAATCCGCTGCAGCCTCTGGTGGAGGACCCCAAGGAGGCGGCGGGCAGCCTGCCCGAGCCTCTGCGCCGGCTCTACGGTGGCGGCCTCCACCTCGCCCCCGACGCGGTCTACGCCAACTTCGTCACCTCACTCGACGGGGTTGCCGCGCTCAGCGCGCCCGGGGGTGGCCCGGCGGCTCTGAGCGGGCGCAGCGAGGCCGATCGGCTGGTCATGGCCCTGCTCCGCGCCCGCGCCGACGCGGTGGTGATCGGCGCCTCCACCATGCGCGAGGATCCGGGACATCTTTGGACCCCGGCCTATATCCATCCCGCCTCAGCTGCCGCGCTGGCCGAGATCGGTCCCGAGCCTGAGCTCGTGGTGGTCAGCTCGGGGGGTGAGATCGACCCCGGCGAGCGGGCGCTGGCCGGTCGGGCCCTGATCCTGACCAGCCCTCAGGGGCGGTCCCGCCTGCGCGGACGCGTCTCCTCAGGGGTCGAGCTGGTGGACCTGGGTCCGCCTCCGTTCGCCGCCGCCGCCATGGTGGAGGCGCTGCGGGCCCGGGGGCACCGCCGCATCCTGACCGAGGGGGGCCCGCACCTCCTCGCCTCATTACTGCGCGAGCGGGTGCTGGATGAGCTCTTCCTGACCTTCTCGCCCGTCCTCGCCGGACGCGACCCGGGTGAGATTCGTCAGGGCCTCATCGAGGGGGTGCGCCTGCTCCCCGAGGCGGGGATATGGGCCGGGCTCAAAAGCCTCCGGCGGCAGGGCTCGCATCTTTTTCTGCGCTACGATCTGCGGCCCCCCACGGAGCCGCGCTGACCGCCGCCCGCTCGAGCCGGGTTCGGCCGCGTTCAAAGCCGGTCCACCAGCTCGCCCCTTGCAGTTCCATCCTCCACGCCCGACCCGCCGGCAGTCGTCCGTAGCGCAAAAGCACCCGGCGCCGGGCATCGGGCTCGCTCGCCAGCGCGCCCCAGAGGCTGGCCCCCACCATCTGCGTGGCCCGATAGGGATGTGGCCGCTCAAGCGCCAGGGTCACCCGCCGGCCGGCTTGAAGAGCGCCGATGCGGCCCAGGGGCAGGGCCAGCATGCCATCCCCGTCCGGCGCCCACCCGCTTGGTGCGAGCTCGGGCCCAAGGGGCCCGACCCAGCTCACGTAGGCCAGCGGACGCAAGGCCAGGGCGGCCGCCACGCTTCCCGGCAGCAACGCCGGGGGCATGGCTCGGGGCGCATCGAGCGGGGGCAGCCGAAAGCCCCGGCGGCGCTGCACGCGGAGCGCGATGAGGACGCGATCATGCGGCCACCAGCCCCCGGGCACGCGGTCCCGATCGCCCAGGTAACCGGCCATGTAGGCGGCGTTCTGGAGCAGGTAGGCGGCCATGCCCGCGAGCAGCGCCGGGGCCCGGCGCACGGCCCGCCAAGAGGAAGTGAGGGAGCGCGGGTCGTAGATCTCGATAGGGCCGGACAGCACCAGGGCGAGGTCGGGCCAGGTGAGGGCGAACGCGGCCCGCGGTCGGCGCCGGAGCAGTCTCACCTTGGCCGCGTGGCGGGAGGTGGTCATGTAGATCACGCCATCGTGCTCGGCGAACGCGGCCGGTCCGACCACGGGATGGCTTCTGCCCTCCAGCGCCAGCAGCCCGACCGGCGAGGCCAGCTTCGATCGATCGTGGCGGGAGTCGAGCCGCATCGTTTCCAACCTTAGGTCTGGCCGGCGTACCACTCCGGGCTCGGCGCGAGCGATCGATCCTCCATCTCCCAGGCGTGGTCGAGCACGTGCCAGGCCATGCGGCGGGCGGCGTAGCGGAGAGGCCAGCGGGCGTCCTCCGCCGGGGCTACGGCCGACGTCAGCTGGGCCAGAATCCAGTCCCGCACGGTGACCGCGGCCACCGGATCCGGGGATTTGGGGCTCGGCCCCAACCCCAGGCGCCGCGCGTACACGGATTCGGCTCCGAGGACGTGGGCCACGATCGCGTCGCGGTCGCGACCCCCTCCTCGAGGGCCCTTGCGGAGCCGGCTGGGGGCGGCCGCGACCGCCTCATCGAGGCGTTGCCAGGCTGAGCCCAAGAGGGCGGCGAGGCGGGTGCCGTCTTGGGCCCCGAGGGTTACGCGATCGCAGCTGGGAATCTGGCCCGGGGCGCCGAAGTCGGTCGTCGACGAACCGCGCAGGCGCTCGACGACCTGGAAGCTGACCGGCTCCGGGAAGACGAGACCGGCTCCGGTTGCGACCGTCCGGTAGCGCGGCGTGTAGGCCCCGAGCGCGGCCAGCGCCTCCTCCTCGCTCCTCCCCGAGCGCGCCCAACCGGGCCACTCGCAGGCGCAGGCAAAGGTCCGTCGGCTGCCCAGCTCGAGGTACACGCGGACCTCAGCTCCCGCCTCGGCGTCGCTCAAGGACCCGGCTCCGAGCTGGTGGCGCTCGCCTCCAGCGCCTCGCGGAGGCGGGCCAGGGCGCGTTCCAGGCGCCCCCGCACCGCGCCCTCGATAAGCCGGCCGATGGCCGAGTTGCTCAGGGCATCGGGGGCTCGAAACCCGATCTCCAGGCTGACCTCGGCACCCTGGGCGGTGGGGCGCAGAATCCAGCCCCCATGCTGGCCGATGGCGCCCCCCTCGGAGACCCACCCGATCTCGCTCGGAGGATCCCAGAGATCGATCACCAGCACCTGGTGGAGGGGGAAACCGAAGACGGTCATGATCACCTCGAAGCGGGCCCCGAGGCCGGTGGCGACGCCGAGGGGTTGCCAGCGCTCGACCCCCTCCAGCACCTCGGGCACGTGGCGGTGATCGCTGATGAAGGCGAACACCTCGGCGGGGCTGGCGCTGATGGCGACAGAGGCGGCGAACCGGCGTTCACGCATTGCGGTACATATGGCTCAATGGCCCAGGTTCAAGACCGCGTCCGCTGCCCGCGTCCGATCGGGGCCGCGACGCTCAAGGAGGCCTACTTCAACTGGCTCGGGGGGCTGGGTCGGTTGACTGCGAGCGGGCCTCAAATCGGTCGCGGAGCCGCCATTCTGCTCCGATTCGGTCCGCCCACCGCACTCGAGCAGGGTTGGCGCTGGCCCATAACCGGCGGGCTGCTGACCCGCCGACCGGGAGGGGAGATGCGCCTGCAGTGGGAGGAGGGCGAACTTCTGCTCACCGTGAGCGGCTACTCGCCCCGCCTTCCATCGCGCCTTTATTCGCTCTTCCAGATCCCCGCCCACCATCTGGTCAGCCGGCTCTTCCTGCTCCAGCTGCGGGGCCCGATGCCCGCGCCCGGGATGCCGGGACCCCCGCTCCCGCGGCTGGCCGCGGCCGGTCTCGATCTCGCTCTGGTGGCGCTGGCCGGTCGGCGCTGGCGCCGGCACCCCTGGTCGGGCGTGTTGGCGCTGGCGGCGGCCTACCATCTCATCGCCTGGTCCTGGGGCGGCCGCACCGTGGGTGCGCGCTGCCTGGGGTTGAAGGTGGTGGCGAGGGACGGCTCACCCCTGAGCGCCGGTCAGGCGCTGGTGCGCCTGCTCGCGGCGCCGCTCTCCCTGCCGCTGCGGGGCGCGCTCCACGACCGCCTGGCCCAGAGCGAGGTCGTCAGGCCCCACGCCGACTGATCAGGGCTGGGGCCGGGCCAGGGTCTCGTACTCGAAGGGCAGTCTCTCCAGCCGCCGGCCGAGCACGTCGCGCACCGCGTTGGCCACCGCCGCCGGGCCGGGCACCGCGGGGGGCTCGCCCACGCCCTTGGCGCCGAAGGGGCCGAGGGCGCTCGGCACCTCGACCAGCTCGACGTCGAATCGGGCCGGGGCCTGCTCGATGCTGGGCAGGGCATAGTCCAAAAAGCTCGCCCCCACCATGCTTCCGTCCCCGTCCCAGACCATCTCCTCGCCCAGGGCCCGACCCAGCGCCTGCAGGGTGCCGCCATGAATCTGGCCCTCCACCTCGGGTGGATTGAGAGCTCGTCCCACGTCCTGTATCGCGGCCACCTGGGTGATCCACCAGCGCCCACTGGCCCGGTCCAGGCGCACGCGCACGATCTGAACCGTGAACATGGGCGACTGCTGCAGCTGAGCCGAGCGTCCCTGGCCCAGGACGGGGCGATATCGGCCCCCGAAGCGGGCGGCGAGCCCGGCCAGGGTGCCGATATCGATCTCGCGGGCGGGGACCCCGCGCACGTGCACCGAGCCGGCCTCGATCTCCAGATCGTCGACCGCGGCCTCGAGCTCCTCGGCCGCGATCTCCAGCAGCTGCCGGCGCGCCTCCTGGGCCGCCTCCTGAACCGCCAGCCCGACCGTATACACGGTCTTGCTGCCCCCGGCCATGCCGGCGTGGGGGGAGGTCTCGGTGTCGCCGCCGCGCACCCTGACCCGGTCCACCGCCACCCCCATGACCTCGGCCGCGATCATGGCCATGGTGGTGTGGGTGCCGCTGATATCGGAATGTCCGGCCAGCACGACGAGGCTGCCATCGGGCTCGACCCGGCAGGCGGCGGCGGCCGGCTCCAGGCCCCCGAGCCAGCAGCCCAGCGCCACGCCCACGCCCTCGTCTTCGCCCCGGGGCTCGAGGTAGAGGGGATGGGCCATGGCGGCCTCAAGGCATTCGCGCATGCCGATCCGGGGCCAGGGCCGCCCGTCGGGGCGCGGATCGCCCTCGGCCACCGCGTTGTCCAAGCGCAGCAGCAGAGGATCCAGCTCGAGCCGCCGGGCGAGCTCGTCGACGGCCGATTCGAGGGCAAAGAAGGCCTGGGTGGCGCCCGGGGCTCGGTAGGCCGCGACCGGGGTCTTGTTGGTCGCGACCTCGATCGTGGTCACCTCGAAGTCGGCGATGCGGTAGGTTCCGGCCAGCATCGGCGCCGCCATTCCGGCCAGCCCGCCGGCGCAGGCACCGTCGTCCACCTGGACCTGGGCCCGCAGCGCCAGCATGCGGCCCTGGCCATCGGCGCCGAGTTCGACGTCGATGCTGAAGCCCGGAGCGCCCCGGCCCAGCATGAACTCCTCGCCCCGGGTCAGGGCGAGCCGCACCGGCCGGTCCACGAGCCGGGCGAGAAGCGCGGCCAGCGGCTCCAGGAGGAGGCCCTTGCCACCGAAGCCACCTCCGACCTCGGTCTGCATGACCCGGATGTCCGACAGTGGCACGCCCAGGGCCGCGCTGAGGCCGGCGCGGGTGACGAAGACCCCCTGGGTGGGGCTGAAAACGGTGAAGCCGCCGTCGTCTTCGGGCCGGACCGTGGTCACGTGCGGTTCCAAGAAGCCCTGATGCACCGGTGGCGAGACGAATCGACCGCGCACCACGACCTCGCAGCGCTGGAGCGCGGCGGCCACGTCGCCGCGCTCGATCCGGCTCTGCGCGGTGACGTTGGGGCCGCGCTCTTCGGCGAGCTCGCGCCCGGCCGGGCCGACTCCGTGGGCCGCGGCGTCGTCCGCCGCCTCCGCCCCTTCGACCAGGACCCGAGGGGCGCCTGGCCGCATCGCGTCCTCCAGGTTCAGGACGGCGGGGAGGACCTCGTATTCGACCTCGATCAGGGCTGCGGCGTCGGTGGCGATGGCCTCGGTCTCGGCCACCACGGCGGCCACGGGCTGTCCAGCGAAGTACACCCGCTCCCGCGCCAGGGGTGCGTCGGCACCATGCGCGGGGGTCGGCGGCAGGTCGGCGCCGGCGACCGCGGCCAGGACGCCGGGCAGGGCTCGGGCTCGGCTCAGATCCACCCGGACGATTCGCGCGGCGGGGTAGGGGCTGAGCTGAAGCCGGGCGTGGCTCAGGCGGTCGACCCTCATGTCCGCGGTGTAGCGCGTCTGTCCGGTGACCTTGGAGCGGCCGTCGAGGCGGACCTGGGCGGTGCCGATGACCAGCATGCGCTGATGATATGTGAGTGAGCCCCACCGATCGGCCCTCCCAGATAGTTGTCTTCGGCGCCTCGGGTGATCTGGCCCGGCGCAAGGTGCTACCGGCGCTGGGCGCGCTCAGCGCCGAGCGAGAGATGCGCGTCATCGGAGCCGGCCGCTCCCAGATCAGCCAGGCCGGCTTTCGCGAGATCGTGGCCGAGTCGAACCCTGGGGGCAATCTGGCCGAGACCGCGGAGTGGGTTCAACTCGACTATTCCGATCCCGGCGCCTACGGGCCCATCCAAGAGCTGGTGGGCGACACCGCCGACGTCGTCTTCTACCTCGCCACGCCGCCGGTGACGTTCAGCCCCATCCTGGCCGGGCTGACCCAGAACGGGCTCGCCCACCGCGGCGGCCAGCGCCGGATCGTGGTCGAAAAGCCGCTGGGGCACGACGCCGCCAGCGCCCGCACCATCAACGCCCAGCTGAGCGAGCTCTTCGAGGACCGGCAGGTCTTCCGGATTGACCACTACCTGGCCAAGGACACGGTCCAGAACGTGCTCGCGCTGCGCTTTTCCAACTCCCTGTTCGAGCGCGTCTGGAACCGGACCATGATCGAGTCGATCCAGATCACGGCGGCCGAGCAGCACGACATCGGAAGCCGGGCCGGCTACTACGACCAGATCGGCGCCACCCGCGACATGGTCCAGAACCACGTGCTCCAGCTGCTCGCGCTGATCGCCATGGAGCCGCCGACCACCTTCGATCCCGCCGACGTCTCCAACGCCAAGCTCGAGCTGCTTCGGGCGGTGCTACCCCTGGACCCCTCGCAGGCCGTCCGGGGTCAGTACGAGGGCTACCTGGATGCGCCGGGAGTGGCCCGCAATTCGCGCCGCGACACCTACGTCGCGGCCCAGGTGGCGATCGAGAACTGGCGCTGGGACGGGGTTCCCATCTTCCTGCGCACGGGCAAGGCGCTGCGCCGGCAGCTGACCGAGGTGGTGATCAGGCTGCGCGACGCCCCCGCCCTGCGCATCGGGGGCCGGCGCCAGCGGCCCATCCCCACCCTGCTCGTGATCCGTTTTCAGCCCGACGAGGGGATCACTCTGCGGATCGGTGCCAAACGGCCGGGGTCGCGCTTTGAGATGGTCCCGGCGGGAATGCGCCTGCAATATCAGGGGCTGGCCCGCACCAGCCTGCCCGACGCTTACGAGAACGTGCTCTTTGAGGTTCTGGCCGGAGGCCACAGCCTCTTCCCCTCGGGCAAGGAGATCGAGCGCTCCTGGGAGATAGTCGATCCCCTGATCGCCGCCTGGGAGGCGGAGGGTCATCCCGAGGTGTACACGCCCGGCTCCTGGGGTCCGGGAGCGGCGGATGATCTGGTCAGCGCCAGTGGCGGGGGCCGCTGGATCGCCTCGGGAGACGAGCCTGGAACGCTCTGAGCGGCCGGCGGAGGCCGGCGTCCCGAACGGGTTCCGGAGCCCCATCCCGCGCCGATCCGGGAGTGGGCGCGGGCTCTGAGCGGTCAGTCGACGTCGTCCAGGTGGGTCGAATCGCCCATCGAACGCACGACGTAGCGATCTCCGTCGGTGACCACGACGCTGACGCTGGTGAAGCGCGGCAGCCAGTGCAGGCGAGCAAAGCTGATACCGAGGAGGTGGGCGAGGTAGGTTGCGATCCAGCCCGAGTGGGTGAGCAGGAGGCCGCGGCCCCCAGGCTCGAGCTGGCGGGCGAGCTCGGCCACCGCCACCACCGCCCGCGTCACCACTTCCGCCTCGGCCTCAGCGAAGGGATAGACGCCCCGGCGCTGCCGGCGAGGGGTGCCGCCGCGTTCCCAATCCGTGGCCACCTCACGCAGACCGGGGTCGACCACGAATTCAGCCTGGGGCTGCTCCAGGTGGACCAGGCGGGCAGTGTCCAAAGCCCGCCGCAGGGGGCTTGAGTGGATGCGATCAATTCGCGTGCGCCCGAGCCGCGCCGCCAGCCTGGCGGCTTCAAGGAGCCCGCTCGGGCTGAGCTCAGGATCGAAGTCAAGGTCCAGGGCGGGCATCGAGGCATAGGCGTCGGCGTGACGCACAATCCAGATCTGGCGCGCTCCGTCCACTCCGACCAGGTGGCGGCGGTGGACCCGGTCCAGGACGTCGAGGAACGCGCGCTGGCGCGGGTCAGCCGCCAACTGCCCGGATGATGGCGTCGCGCAGGGTGCTGACGGCAGCCGCCCCCAGGCTGAGCGGGTCGCACTCGAGCTCGCCGCAGGACAGGGCGAAGACGGTGTCGCCGTCGAAGCGGGTGTGCACCGGACGAATGGCCAGGGCCAGCGCATCGTGGGCGATCTGGGCCAGCTTGCTCGCCCCGGCCCGGTCCAGCCGGGCGTCCGTCGCCACCACACCCAAGGTGGTGTTGGGCCCGCTCTCGCCGACCTCGCTCGCCTGGCTCAACAGCAGCTCGAAGGCGTCGGCAAAGCCTCCCCCAGGCGCCCGGGCCCCGGCCACGATGGCGCCGGAGCGGTCGACCACGTCGCCGAGCGCGTTGACCACCGCCAGGGCGCCCACGCTCACCCCCGAGGGCAGTCGGAGCCAGGCGCTACCCACCCCGCCCGGCATCGAGGCCGCCCGCCCCAGCAGCTTGCCCACCCGCGCCCCCGCGCCCGCGCCCACCCGGCCTTCCACCTCGCCCGCGCCCTGCTCGGCCGCGAGCGCGGCGCGGTAGCCGGAGCGGGCTCCCGGGTGCTCCCGCCGGCGGCCTGCAACCAGGTCGTAGATGACCGCCGCAGGCACGATCGGGACCGGCCCCGCAGGGGTGGCAAAGCCAACCCCGCGCTCGGACAGGTAGGTCATCACCCCGTCGGCGGCGGCGAGGCCGAAGGCCGACCCACCGCACAGCACGACGGCGTGGATCCGCTCCACCAGGGCCTCGGGCCGGAGCAGATCGGTCTCCCGCGTGCCCGGGGCCGAACCCCGCACGTCCACCCCCGCGACGGCGCCCCCCGGCGGGCACAACACCACCGTGCAGCCGGTGCGTCCGCCGCGCACGGTGTCGTGGCCGACCCGAATCCCGGGCACTTCCCGCAGCATCTTGCAGAGCAAGCCTAAACCGCGCGCTCGCACGCAGCGCCCCCCTGGCCCGCGGGAGAGTGGAGAATGTCCCAGATGCGAGCCGCTCTGGTGCTCGGCCGAGGCGCGCTGGGACGCACCCTGGCCGGCGCCCTCGACCTGCCCCTTCTGCCCGGCCGCTCCACCGCGGCCGAGGTCGAGCAGGCTTTGACCCAGAGCGGATCGGGGATCGTGCTTCTGGCGCTACCCGACTCGGCCCTGGCCGGGGCGGCCGCTGAGCTTGCCCTCATCCCCCCCAGGCAGCTGCAGGGCCTGGTCCACCTCGCTGGCGGCCACACCCTGGAGGTGTTGAGGGCGGCGCGCGATGCCGGCCACCCAGTCGGTTCGATGCATCCCCTGCAGGCGTTCTCATCGGTCCGGAGCAGGCGGGCCTTCGCGGGCGTGAGTTTTGCCGTCGACGCCAGCAGCGTCCCCTTGGAGCTGGCCCTGGAGCGGATGGCGCGCCGCCTGGGCGGCACGCCGCACCACCTGGCGGCTGCTGATCGACCGCTCTACCATGCCGCCGCGGTCCTGGCCGGGAACGGACTGGTGGCGCTGGCCGCGCTGGCTCGCGACCTGCTCTGCGAGGCAGGCTGGAGCAGCTCGGACGCGGTCACAGCCCTGGTGCCACTGATGCGGGGCGCCCTCGACGGTCTGGATCGCGAGGGGCTGCCGGCCGCCCTCAGCGGTCCGCTGCGCCGGGGCGAGGAGGAGGTGGTCCGACTCCACCTCGGTGCGCTGTCGCGCCCGGGCCGGGAGCGGGCGCGTCGCGCTTATCAGGTGCTGGGTCTGAGCGCGCTCGATCTGGCCCGCGAATTGGGCCTGGAACCCGCCCGCGGCGAGGTGTTGCAGGGCATGCTGGAGGAGGTGAGCGCGTGACCACGGCGCCCGATTTGATCCGGTTCAAGGCTGAGGGCCGGCGATTTGCCGTGCTCACGGCCTACGACTACCCCACGGCCGTGATCCTGGACCGGGCCGAGATCCCGGTGCTGCTGGTTGGAGATTCGGTCGCCAACACCGTCCTCGGCTATCCGACCACCCTGCAGGTCACGCTGGAGGAGATGGTCCAGCACTGCCGGGCGGTATCCCGCGGGAGTAGGAACGCGCTCCTGGTGGGCGATCTGCCCTTTGGGACCTACGAGGCCTCGCCCGAGCAGGCGCTGGTCTCGGCCGCCCGCCTGCTGCGCGAGGGAGGCGTGCACGCGGTCAAGCTCGAGGGCGGTCTGTCTCAGATCCAGACCGTGCGCCGGCTCACCCAGGCCGGGATCCCGGTCATGGGGCACCTGGGGCTGACGCCCCAGAGCGTGCACCAGTTCGGCGGGTACAAGGTCCAGGGTCGAGACGCCAAGAGCCAGGCCGAGATTCTCGAGGGGGCGGGGGAGCTGGAGGCCGCGGGGGCCTTTTCGATCGTGCTCGAGGCCGTCCCCGCTCCGCTCGCCGAGAGCGTCACCCGGGCACTGCGGATTCCCACCATCGGCATCGGCGCCGGCCCCGCCTGCGATGGGCAGGTGCTGGTCCTGCACGACATGCTCGGCATCCCCGAGCGGGTGCCGCGCTTTGTCAAGCGCTACGGCGAGCTGGGCTCAGAGATCGAGCGCCTGGCCCGCCAGTATGCGTCCGAGGTGGCCGACGGCACCTTCCCCGGTCCCGAGCACAGCTATCCGAAGTGAGGCGGGACGGCTCCCTGTGCGTTTGATCGAGGATCCCCAGGCGATGCGCGAGCTGGCCCTGGACTGGAGCCGCCAGCGCCTTGAGATCGGTCTGGTGCCGACCATGGGCGCGTTGCACGAAGGCCATATGAGCCTGGTTCGCCGGGCCCGCGAGGAGAACCAGCGGGTGGTGGTCAGCGTCTTCGTCAATCCGCTCCAGTTCGGTCCCGGCGAGGACCTGGACCGCTACCCGCGCGACCTGGACCAGGACCGCGTCCGGCTGGCCGGGGCCGGGGTGGACGCGGTGTTCGCCCCCTCGACCCAGGCCATGTACGGCGCCGGCGCCGCCACCCGCGTCAGCGTGGTCCCGCTGGGCCAGGTCCTGGAGGCGGTGCAGCGTCCGGGTCACTTTGAGGGCGTCGCCACCGTGGTGACCAAGCTGTTCAATCTCTGCCGTCCCGACCGGGCCTACTTCGGGCGCAAGGACGCACAGCAGCTGGCCCTGGTTCAGCGCCTGGCCGAGGATCTGGACTTCGGGCTCAGCGTGGTGCCGGTGGCGACCGTGCGCGACCCCGACGGTCTGGCCCTGAGCTCGCGCAACGCCTACCTGTCCCCGGCTGAGCGGGCCGCGGCGCCGTGCCTCTGGCGCGCTCTGGTGGGTGCGGGCCGCGCCTATCGTCAGGGGGTGCGGCAACCCGAGGCGCTTAGCCGCCTGCTCCGGGACTCGATCTCCGCCGAGCCCCTGGCCGAGCTCGAGTACGCCGAATTGGTCGACCCCAGCAGCTTCACCAGCCCCGGCCCACTGGCCGTGCTCGCCGTCCGCCTCGGTTCAGCCCGCCTGATCGACAACCTGCGTCTGGACGAGTTTGAAGAGGTCAGCTGACGCGGGCCGGGAGCGGGGGCCGGTGCCGGCGCACCGCGGCAGCCGAGATGTGGCTCGGGCACACGCCCGCTTCACCGCCGCCCGCCCGTGCACCTTGTCCCGCCCGCTGCTGACTCCCGCCCCGGCCGGGCCGGGGGCGGCTCCGACCCTGATCCGACGGGGGGAGGGCGGGTGAGCGCGCAGGCGGTCAGGACACCGCGAAGGATCAAGGTCCGCGGCGGCAACCTGGGACCGTTCCTGTGCTGGGCGGTGGTCTTCGCCGACATCGGAACCTCCATCTACTACGTCCCCGGCATCCTCTATCAGCAGGGCTACACGACCCGCTCGTCGCTTTTCGTTCTCATGACCCTGTTCGTCTTCATCCTCCTCACCTTCAAGTACGCCGAGGTCGCGTGGCGCTATCCCGGTGGTGGGGGGGTGGTCACCGTCGCCTCACGCGCACTGCACCCGGTGGTGGGGCTGATCGGCGGTCTTTTCATCAGCGTCGACTACTACCTGACCGCCGCCCTGAGCGGCCTGTCCGGGGTCCTGTATCTGGCCGTGCTGGCTCCAGGACTGGCCCCCGTCGCCGCGCCCGCGACCGTGATTGCGCTCTGCGCCCTGGCCGTTCTCAACTGGTTTGGAATCAAGGAGAGCGCGCGCGCCAGCGCCATCTTCGCCGCCCTCGCCGCCCTGGGCCAGCTGGTGGTGGTGGTCGCGGTCGCCTGGAGTCTGGGCCCGGGGGGAATCGCGCATTCGATCAGCCTGGTCGGGCGCGGTCCGGCCCTGACCCCGGGACGGGTGGTGACGGGCTACGCGGCCGCGTTCCTGGCCTTCTCCGGCCTTGAGAGCATCGCCCAGGTCGCCCCCGCCATGCGTGAGCCCCGGGCGCGCACCGCGCGCCGGGCGATGCTGCTCGTGATCCTGACCATGGCCGTGACCAGCCCCCTGCTCACGCTCTGGTCGACCACGCTGCTGCCCTCGAGCGCCAACCCCAATCAGTTCATCTCGCTCCTTGGCCAGCAGGTGTCGGGTCGCGCGCTCGGCGACTACGTGGCGGTGAGCGGCGCGCTGCTTTTGATCTTCGCCGCCAACACCGCCATCATCGGCTCCTACCACGTGTTCATCGCCATGGCCCGGATGGGATTTCTGCCCCGGGTCATCGAGCACCGCAACCGCTGGCGACGGACGCCCCACTGGGCGATTCTGACCGCGGTCATCGTGCCCGTGGCCGTCATCCTGGTGGTGGGCGCGAACAGCACCCTGCTGGGGGACCTGTACGCCTTCGGTCTGCTCGGCGCGTTCGTGCTCACCGGGCTCGGGGTGGACGTGGTGCGCTGGCGCGAGGGCCAGCGCTCACTCTGGTTCTTCATCGGGGTCCTCACCACCGCCCTGGTTCTGCTGGCGTGGGCGGTGAACCTGGTCGCCAAGCCCCTCGCCACCGCCTTTGGCGGCGGGCTCACCGTGCTCGGCCTGCTCATCGGACTGGCCACCTGGAACTGGTCCAAGCGCCACCGTCCGTCGGTCTTCCCGGTTCCCTACCATCCCGAGCGCGCGGCCGAGTCGATCGCGGCCGCGCTGGCCGGGTACCCGGCCGAGCTCCTGGTCGTGATTCCGCACGGGGTGGACGAGCAGGAATCGGTCCTGGCCGCCGCCCTGCACGCCGCCGCCGGGCGCCGCATCCTATTCCTGTACCGAGGCACGCCCCCCCAGGGACCGCATCCCGAGCTGCTCGAGGTCGCCGACCCCTACCTGCGCGACTACTCCGCCCAGGATGCCTTCTCCCGCATCGAGGCGGCCAGCCGCCGCAAATCCGGACCGCGCCGCTACGTGTACGTGCCCGGTAATCTGCGCCCGGACGTGGTCGGACGCATCTGGCGCCTGGTCGAACCCCGGGAGACCGTGGTCCTGGACGGCGACCAGGCCCTGATTCCGGCTGTCGCCCTGGATCGCGTGCGCCGGCACGTGGTCGACGGCGTGTCGGTGCTGCACATGATCAGCGGACGGCCGAGCCACCTGGGGCTGGTCCCCGCCTGAGCTGGAGCTAAAGCGCGGGCGACCTTGAGCTCAGGCGGCGTCCGCCAACCCCGCGGGCTGCTCCCCGCCGGCCCCGGTTGGGGTCACACAGTCAACGACGCGGAGAGCGGGCTCAGGGCCTGCCAATCCGCTCGCCGCCGACGCGGATCGGGCTGCTCACCGAGTCGGAGGCGCAGGCAGGATTCCTATCGGACAGCTCACCCCGGTCCCGCCCAGCCCGCAATACCCGTTCGGATTTCGCTCCAGGTACTGCTGGTGGTAGTCCTCGGCAAAGTAGAACTCGCCGGCGGGCTCGATCTGGGTCGTGATCGGACCCCGCCCCACCTGGGCCAGCGCCCCGGCGTAGGCCTCGAGCGTGGATCGAGCCAGATCCTCCTCGCTCTTGGAGCGAACCAGGATCAGGGATCGGTACTGCGTACCGACGTCGTTGCCCTGGCGCATGCCGGTGGTGGGATCGTGTGCCTCCCAGAACTGGCGCAGGAGCTCGGAGTAGGTGATGCGGGCCGGGTCGTAGACCACGCGAACCACCTCGGCGTGCCCGGTCTGACCGCTGCAGACCTCCTCGTAGGTGGGGTTGGGGGTGATGCCGCCGGCGTAACCGACGGCGGTAGAGAGCACGCCTGGCAGGCGCCAGAAGTGGCGCTCCGCCCCCCAGAAGCAGCCCAGAGCGAATTCGGCCAGGGCCGAGCCCTCGGGGTAGGGCGGGCGCAGCGCGCCTCCCAGCACCAGGTGCCGCTCCGGCACCGCGATTGGGTCAGGGCGGCCGGGCAGGGCCTGCTCGGGCGTCGGCAGTTGAAGCGCCTTGGACGTCCTCCACCACATGCCCCTAAACAACCCCCGGCCGGGGGCGACTCATTCCCAGCCCCGATCTAAAGCTCGGCGCCCGGAGCCGGGCCCGGCTCCAGCGCGGCGGCCAGCGCTAGCTCAAAGCCGGCGAGGTCCAATTCGAGCGGGGCTCCCCGGAAGCTGAACGCGGCCGCTCGGGCGTGGCCGCCGCCGCCCTGGGTCTGGGCCCGCTGGGAGACGTCCACGCTCCGGCCGCGCAGCGAGACCGTGCGTTTGCCCGGGTTCACGATCGCCGTCGCCGCCACCTTGAGCTCGGCCATCAGGCGCTCGGCCAGCTCCGATTGATGCTGTTCGGCGTAGCACAGGGCCCAGCGTTCCTGACCCAGCTCCAACACCTGAGCCTGCTCCAGCTTCTTGGCCAGGTACTCCTCGCGCCAGACCTCGGATCGGTCCAGGAGGAGCTCCTCGGCCGCCGTGAATTGAACCTCCGGCTGGCGGGCGAAGCGGTCCATGAAGGCCTCGGTGCCGAGCAGGGCCAGCAGTGCCGCCAGCCGTCCCGCGCGCGGATCGCGCCGCAGCCAGAGGTCGTGGTCGGCGACCAGAGCGCAGAACTCGGCGTAGGCCGAAGGACTACCGACGTGCTCGTAGGCGAGCTGGGTGGCGCAGCGCTCGGTGTCGATGGTGGCCCAGGACCGGCCCTCCAGCGCCAGTGACGAGGTGTGGTGATCGAGCAGCGTGAGCCGTCCGCCGGCGGCCACGAATAGGTCCGCCGCAGCCGCCGCCCGATCTCCCAATCCGTGGTCGACGATCATGACCTCGGCTTCGCCCGCGCGTTCCAGCAGCCGGATCAGGGCGCCGTCGACCTCGCCGTTCTCGCAGCGATGAATCTGGGCTCGGGGGTGGCGCGCGAGCACCACGATCGCCGCCCCCACGCCGTCGAGATCGGTGTGGGTCAGAAGTTCAAGGTCCGGCATCGGCCTAACGCTACACGCACCGGATCTCGGCCCTGCCCGGCGACTTGCACCCCGGGGACCGAGAGCGTCAGGCTCCAGGGGTTGAGCCAGGAGCAAAGACCCAACCCCGCCCGCACCCAGACCCTATGGCGCCCGCCCTACCAGGTCGCCCTGGTCGTGGCCGGGATCGTGCTCGGCGCGGTGCCCGGGCTGCCCCGGGTGCACCTGGCTCCCGGGCTCCTGCTCGGGCTCTTCATCCCCCCCCTGGTCTTCCATGCCGCCCTCACTCAGGACCGCGCCCAGCTCCGCGGCGTCATCCGTCCGGTGGCGCTGCTGGCCGTGCTTGGCGTCGTTTTAAGCCTGGCCATGATCGGAGTCGGGGCCCACGCCCTGGTCGGGTTGGGCTGGACCAGCGCCCTTCTGCTGGGAGCCGTACTCAGTCCGACCGACCCCATCGCGGTCGTCGCCGTGCTCCGCCGCCTGCGCCCGCCGGGCCGGCTCCGGGCGCTCCTAGAGGGTGAGAGCCTGTTCAACGACGCCATCGGAGCGGCCGCCTTCGGAGCCCTCCTGGCCGCCCTCGGAGGGCACGCGCCGGGCCCGCTCGACCTCCTCTTGACGTTTGGGCGTCAGAGCCTGATCGCGGTCATCGCCGGGCTCCTGCTCGGGGCTGCGGTCCGCCTGCTCCTGAGCCGCCTCGGATCGGGGTTGGCCGGACTCGTGCTATTGATCCTCGGCGCCTATCTGGCGTACGCCATCGCCGCCCGGGCCGGGGGTTCGGGGGTCATGGCGGACGTCGTCGCCGGTCTGGTGGCGGGGGGGTCGCGGGCACTGGAACCGGCGCTCGATGCGCTCTGGGAGACGCCCCTGCGCGGCCTCAACTCCGCCCTCTTCCTGCTCGCCGGCTGGGGCCTGCCGGCAGCCTTGGTGCTGGGGCAGGCGGTCCCGATCCTTGCCCTTTTCGCGGTCCTGCAGGTGGCGCGCGGATTGCTGATCCCGCTCGTGGTCCGCGGCCAGGGGAGGTGGACCGCGCCGCTGATGGTCTGGGGCGGCCTGCGCGGCGCCCTGTCGATCGCCCTGGCCCTGGCTGCGGGGAGCGCGGCGGGTGTGGATCCCCGCCTGCCCGCGATCGGCTACGGCGTGGTGGCCCTCTCGCTTCTGCTCCAGGGCCTCACCCTGGGACCGCTCTGGAGCCGGCTCGGGCCCCGGGATGAGGCTGCGGCGACTTCGGCTTAAGGCCCGGGGTTGGATCGGGGGGCGGACGGGAGCAGAGTCCCCGCGTGGCCACCCCGACTCCACCGCCCGCGAGCGCGTCCTCAGCTCCCGACGCGGGGGATCTGCTCCAGCGCCTGCGGTCGGGGATTCTGGAGCTGACCGGCTCCGAGCGCTGGCGCGCGCACCTCGACTGGCTGCGACGCTTTCACTCCTACAGCTTTGGCAACGTGGTCCTGATCCGGCTCCAGCGTCCGGATGCGACCTGGGTGGCCGGGTTCGGGACCTGGCGCCGTCTGGGCCACCGGGTCCGGCGGGGAGAGCGAGCCATATCCATCCTGGCTCCCATCCTCGCCCCGGGCCGGCCCCGGCCCAAGCTTGAAGGTGAGGAGGTGGAAATCCTGGGCTTTCGCGCCGCCCGCGTGTTCGACGTCGCGCAGACCAGCGGGCGGGGGCCGGTCGAGCTCGTCGCGCGCCTTGAGGGGGAAGATCCCGAGCGCGGTCTGGAGCGTCTTTGGGCCCTCGCCCAAGGGCTCGGATTCGAGCCCGCCTGGGCCGACTTTGACGACCAGCGCAACGGCCAGACCGAGTTCTCGCCTCCGCGCATTCTGATCCGGCGCGACCTCTCTCCCGCCCAGAGCCTTAAGACCATGGCCCACGAGCTCGCCCACGCCCGGCTCCACCAGGGTTTCCAGGGCCCCCGCGCGCTGGCCGAATTGGAGGCCGAGAGCGTCGCCTACATGGTCTGTGCCGAGTTTGGCCTCGACAGCGGCCAGTACAGCTTCGGATACCTGAGCCTGTGGGCGGAAGACGGCGGCGCTGCGGTGGAGGCTATCGCCGCCAGCGGTCGCCGCATCCGCGCGGCGGCCGCGGCCATCATCGCCGGCGCCGGACCCCGGGGAGCTGAAGGCACCAGCTCGCCCCGCCGCCCATTGAAGATCGGCGAGCCTGTCGGCTCAGGCCGGCTGGCCGGCGTTCAAGAACAGGGTCGCGATCAGGTTGTCCCCCACCTGGGGATGGGGCAGGGGGCGGATGCCGGCGATGAGCTCGGGATCCAGAGTCTTGACGTTCGGCCAGTCGACCTCGATCAGATTGCCCGAGGGGTCGCGCAGGTAGAGCTGGACGATGCCGCCCGGGAGCAGGTAGAGATGGTGGCCGAAGGCGACGTCGTCGAGGCAACCGAGCTGCTGCGCCCGCCGGTAGACGCGTTCAAAGTCGTCCACACTCAAAGCCAGGTGCTGGTATTCGGGCACCCGCTCGGGGCGCTCAAAGAGGTGGAGCTGGAGATCGCCGACCCGCATCCAGCGCACCGGGAATCCGAAGTTCGGTGTCGGCAGCTCCTCCAAGCCGAAGAGCTCACGGTAGAAGTCGACCGCCAGAGGCAGATCGACGGCGCAGACACTGACGTGGTTTAGGCGCGTCTTAATCACCCTGACCTCCATCCCGGGTCCGATTGGGCGGCCCCTACGGGGCCTCTACTCTAACCCGCGTCCGCCCCCGGAGCCTCAATTCCCCGGCGCGTAGAGGCCGAAACGCAGGGACATGTCCTTGGGGTCCCATCCACCTCCGAACTGAGAGCGATCCCCGGCCTCGCGGACCCTGTCCACGAGCTGCTGGCCTAAAGCCAGCTGTCCTCGCTCCCAGCTCGCGAGCGCGCCCTCGATGTCGTCGGGTTCCAACTCCAGCGCGTCGTGCAGAGCCCAGGCGTCGGCGGCGGCCTTGGCGGTTCCGGCCGCGGCGTGGGGCCGGGCCACGAAGGCGGCATCGCCTATCAGGCACACGCGGCCGAAGAGCATGCGCGGGACCTCGACGTCGACGATGGGCTGGATGAATGGCTGCTCGGTGGCCAGCACCGCCTCCGCCAGGCAGCCCGGGAGCGCCTCGGCGTCGCGGCGGAATGCTTTCAGGTGGCGTTCCTGGAGGGCACCGGGGGGCAGGGAGAGCTGGTGCAGGGTGCCCCGCCCGTCGGTCATGAGGTCCTCCAGCTGGGCCCCGGCGGCCACGTTGCGATACCAGATGAAGTTGATCGGTCGGTTGCCCCGGTCCATCGAGCCGTCGGGCGAGGGAATGGGGTAGGTGAGGATGTGGCTGTCGGGCATGAGGTGATAGATCACGGCGTCGCCCAGGATGTCGGCCGCCTCGGGGCCCAGAGCGGATTCCTGAACCGTGCCCCGCCAGGCTATGTAGCCGGAGTATTCCGGCGCCACCTCGGGCAGGAGCAGGGCCCGGGTCGTGGACGCGATGCCGTCCGCCCCCAAGAGCAGGTCGAAGCGTTCTCGGCGCCCGCCCTGAAAGGTGGCGCTCACGCCTCCGTCCGCGGGTTCGACCGCGAGCAGGGATTCACCCAGGCGGTAGCGCTGGTCGTCGAAACAGCGTCGCAGGCTGCGGTAGAGGGTGTTCCAGCTGGTGAAACTCCAGATGCAGGGCTCGGCGTGGACAACCTCTCCGCCCGGCCCCAGGTAGAGCAATCGGCTGACCCGGGTGGCGAGCTCGTGGGGTTCAAATCCGCCGCGCTCGAGCAGATAGCTGACGGTCATGCGGTGGACCACGATGCCTGCGCCGCGGCTTTGCAGCTGCGAGGCGGAGCGCTCGTAGACGGTCACGTCATGGCCCAGGTCCCGGAGCAGGGAGGCGGCGGTGAGTCCGGCCAGCGAGCCTCCGGCGATGCCGATACGAAGAGCCCGGCTCACGCCCCCGTCCGGCCCCTGCCGCTCATCGGCCCCACTCTAAGGAATCGGGTGGTCTGGGCGTTGGCGATCTCGGCGGTGTCACAATTGGGCTTGGTGCCAAACCGAGTCGGGGCCCTCCCGCCAGCCGTCCCGCCGCCGGACCCGGTGGCTCGACTTTGAGCTGGGACCTGGCGATCGAGGGCGCGAGCTTGATCCAGGCTTCCGGGCGGGTGAGCGCCACCATCGCGATCTCGAAGGGGCGGGTGGCGGCCATCCTCGACGGCCCCTGTCCGGATGCCCGGCGCCGGATCGACGCCGCCGGCCTGATCGCGATGCCGGGCATGGTCGACCAGCACGTTCACTTCATGGACCCGGGCCCGAGCGAGCGCGAGGACTTCATCAGCGGGAGTTCGGCCGCTGCCGCCGGCGGGGTCACCACCGTGTTCGAGCACACCCACAGCCACCCCGTTCTGCGCGCCTCAGACCTCCTGGCCAAGCGCGAGCACCTCTCCCGCCGCTCCCTGGTCGACTTCGGCCTGGTGGCCCACGTCTTTCCCGACACCGTGGACCAGGTCGAATCCCTCTGGCGTGCGGGCGCGGCCTACTTCAAGGTCTTCACCTGCACCACCCACGGCGTGCCCGCGCTCATGTCCGACCGACTGCTGGCGCTCTTTGGCGAGCTGGCGAGGATTGGAGCGCGAGCGCTGGTTCACTGCGAGGACGAGTTCATCACCATGGCCGACGAGGCCCGACTGCGCGCCGCCGGCCGCAGCGACGGGGGCGTGATCTCCGAGTGGCGTAGCCCCGAGGCGGAGATGACCGCGGTCGGGATGGTCTGCCTGCTGGCGCGGATGACGGGGGCCGGGGTCACCATCGCCCACGCCAGCAGTCCGGCCGTGGTCCAACTGGTGCGCTCGGCGCGGGCGCAGAGCCCGGGGATCCGGGTCGAGAGCTGCCCTCAGTACCTACACCTCAACGCGGCCGAGGCGCTGACCCAGGGTCCGCTCAGAAAGTTCACTCCCCCCGCCCGCTCGGCGGCGGACGTGAGCGGTATGCGCCAACTGCTCGGATCGGGCGAGATCGACCTCCTGGCCACCGATCACGCGCCGTCG
This sequence comes from Nitrosotalea sp., assembly GCA_035534295.1. Taxonomy (GTDB): domain Bacteria; phylum Chloroflexota; class Dormibacteria; order Dormibacterales; family Dormibacteraceae; genus DATKQJ01. The sequence goes on along the minus strand of DATLSE010000010.1, from coordinate 18,360 downwards.
ACCCTGGCCCAAAAGGAGGCCGGCGACATCTGGAGCTGTCCCTTCGGGCTGCCCGGGGTGGAGACGACGCTGCCACTTCTGCTCAACGCCTGCGCCGAGGGCTGGCTCAGCCTGGAGCAGGTGGTGCACCTGTACAGCGAGGCTCCGGCCCGGCTCCTCGGCCTTTATCCGCGCAAGGGCTGCCTGCAGGTTGGCGCCGACGCGGATCTGGTCCTGGTCGACCAGAACTCGGAGCAGGTACTGGGTCAGACCATTCATTCCCGGGCGGGATGGAGTCCGTACGCGGGCATGCGCACCCGGGGCCGGGTCCAGATGACCCTGGTCCGGGGCGAGCTCGTGGCCGAAGCGGGACGCATCTGCGCCGAGCCCGGCTGGGGCCGTGCCCTGATCGGCCAGGGCGCCCCCGCCGCGACCCAGGACTAGCCCTCGACCCTCTCCCAGACCAGCTGCGCGGTGCACTCCCGGCCCCGCCTCACCATGGGGGGCGTATTGAGGGTGATGCGATTGCCCTCGAGGGTGGCCTGCCTGACCTGGGTGCTGCCGATCCAATTCGGAAACATCGCCACCTCGACGTGGTGGCGGACGGTCTGGCCGTCGAAGTCGTAGGTGCCGGAATAGGCGTTGAAGGTGTCCATGGCCTGCAGCCGCTCGTCCGCCGGTCCGCCCTGAACGTCGCCGCCGCTGATCGGCGCGCGGTCGGCCGCCATGAAGACGACCGACATCCGCCCCCCGGCGGTATAGGTGATGTACCCGTGCGGATTGTCCCCGTACAAAGGGGTGGTGTGCCCGTCCTCGACGTCGCGGGCCACGTAGCTGACCAGCCGCCAAACGCCGACCAATGGATTGCCTTCCATGCCACCTCCAGGGGGTCATCGGGCGGCCGGCGGGCCGCCGCCTACAATTCTTGCCACATGCAGGATAGGCGGACGCTCAGAACTCTTCTGTGCGACCGGCTCGGGATCGCCACTCCCATCCTTCTGGCGGGCATGGCTCTAAAGGGCCGCGCCACTCCCCCCGAGCTGGTGGCCGCCGTCTCCGAAGCCGGCGGGCTGGGCGTGATGGGCTGCTCGTGGACCGCCCCCGAGGAGGTCCGGGCACGCATTCGCCGGGTGCGCTCGCTCACCTCCCGACCCTTCGGGGTCGACCTCATCCTGCCCGCCTCGATGGAGCCCAATGCGGTCGCCGACTGGGCGCAGATGCGGCAGCGCATCCACCATGAGCACCCCGAGCACCTGGCTCTGGTGCGCCGGATGATGGAGGAGTTCGAGCTCCGCCCGGTGCCGCCCCCGCCCGGCGAGGTGCTGGCACCGGAGTCGATCCGGGCCTGCGTCGAGGTGGTGCTGCAAGAGCGGGTGCCCGTGTTCGTGGCCGGGCTCGGGGATCCGGCCTGGATGGTCGCGGACGCCCACCGCGTGGGCATCCAGGTGATGGGATTGGCGGGGAGCCTGCGCCACGCCCAGCGCCAGCAGGCCGCAGGGGTGGACTTCGTCATCGCCCAGGGTTCGGAGGCCGGTGGCCATACCGGGGTCGTTCCCAGTCTGGTCCTCTGGCCCCAGGTCGTGGACCTGGTCTCGCCCCTGCCTGTGGTCGCCGCCGGGGGCATCGGGGATGGGCGTGCGGTGGCGGCCGCCCTGGCCCTGGGCTGTGTCGGGGTCTGGGTCGGGACCGCGTTCCTCCTGGCCCAGGAGTGCGGCATCCACTCCGCCCACAAAGAGCAGATCGCCTCGGGACGGTCCGAGGACTTCGTCGTCACCCGGGCCTATACGGGCAAGACCGGGCGCGACTATCGCAACGAGGTGATCCGGCGCTGGGAGGATTCCGGACTCCCCGCCCTGCCCATGCCTCTGCAGAGCCTTTTGATGGAAGATCTGCTGGCGGCGGCGGAGGCCCAGGGCCGGTTCGAGCTGCTCAACAATCCGGCCGGACAGGTGGGCGGGATGCTGAACCGGGTGCGGCCGGCACGCGAGATCTTCGAGCAGATGCAGGCCGGTGCCGAGGCGCGGCTGCGGGAATTGACGGCGATGCTGAATTGACCGGGACCCGGCTCCGCGCCGTCCGGTCGGGGGTTGAGTGAACTTGGATTTCTCCTTTACCGAGGAACAGGAACTGCAGCGCAAGGTCCTGCGCGAGACCCTGGCGCGGATCTGTCCACCGGAGTACGCGCGCCGATGCGACGAGCAGAAAACTCCGCCCGTGGAGGCGTTCAGGGCGCTGGCCGAGGCCGGCTGGCTGGGTCTTGGGATGCCCACCGAGCACGGCGGTCAGGGCGGTGACCAGATCGACATCGCCATCCTGCTCGAGGAGACCGGGCGGGCCATGGTCGATCTGGCGCTCTGGGTTTTCCGGGCTCTGGTCTACGGCGGCCAGGCGGTGCTGGACTCGGGCACCCAAGAGCAGCGCGAGCATTTTCTGCCCCGCGTGGCGCGGGGCGAGATATCCACCGCCTTCGCCCTCACCGAGCCCGACTCGGGCTCGGACGCCGCCGCGCTCAAGACCACGGCCCAAAGGGTGGGTGACGACTACGTGATCAACGGTCGCAAGATGTTCTGCTCCGGCTTCACCGTCAGCGACTACGTCCTGCTCGCCGCCCGCACCGACCCCAACTCGAGCAAGCACCTGGGGATCAGCCTTTTCCTGGTCGACACCAAGGCCGCGGGCCTGACCCACCAGGTCATAGACGTTCTGGGCCACCGCTCGGTCGCCACCACGGCGCTGTTTCTGGACGATGTGCGCACTCCGGCCAGCTCCATGCTCGGGCCCCTGAACCAGGGCTGGGCGCTGCTCGGTCGCTACCTTGAATGGGAGCGGCTCTGTCTGTCCGCCGCGCGCACCGGCGGGGCTCAGGCCGCGCTCGAGGAGGCACTGGCCTGGGCGCGTCAGCGCGAACAGTTCGGCCGTCCTATCGGCAAGTTCCAGGCCGTCTCGCACAAGCTGGCGGACATGTCGGTCAGGGTTGACATCTCGCGCCTGCTGGTCTACCGCTACGCTTGGATGCTGAGTCAGGGACAGGCGGGTCACCGCGAGGCGGCCACGGTCAAGCTCTACGCGGCCGAGTCCTATAAGGAGGTGGCCGATCTCGGGCTGCAGGTGATGGGAGGCTACGGTTACAGCATGGATAGCGCCATGCAGCGCCACTTCCGAGACGCCCGGCTGGGCACCATCGGCGGTGGCACCTCCGAGATCCAGCGCAACATCATCGCCCGGGAGCTCGGATTGTGAGGGGGCTCTACTGGGAGGAATGGACGCCGGGTCGCTCCTGGACCAGCCCTGCGCGCACCATCGGCGAGAGCGAGATCTCGCAATTCGCCGGCCTCTCCGGCGACTTCAACCCCCTCCACGTCGACGCCGAATACTGTCGCGGCACCGTGTTCAAGACCCGCATCGCGCACGGTCCGCTGGTCTACGCCATCGCGGCCGGGCTGCTCTTCCAGCTCCACCTCTACGACGACACCATGGTGGCCTTCATGGGTTTTGAATCGCTCCGCTTCACCGCCCCGGTGCGCGCCGGCGACACCATCCACGCCCGGATCGAGGTGACCGAGCAGCTCCCCACCTCGAGTCCGGAGCGCGGCATCGTAAAGCGCCGCCTCGAGGTGCTGAACCAGGATCAGGTTCAAGTCCAGGAGGGGATCCAGGTCTTCTTGATCAAGCGCCGTCCAAGCCCGCAGGAGGCGACATGAAGCCCCTCTCCCACATCCGCGTGCTGGAGCTCGGCCAGGTCATCGCCGGCACCTTCGCGGGCATGATGCTGGCTGACCTGGGGGCGGACGTGATCAAGATCGAGCCTCCCCGCGGGGATCTCGGACGCAACCCTCACATCAGCCGGATGAAGGGCGAGTCGGCTCTGTTCCTCACCTTCAACCGGGGCAAGCGCAGCGCCGTTCTGGACCTTAAGAGCGAGCGCGGACTGGCCGCGTTCTACGCCCTGGTGCCGCACGCCGACGTCGTCATCGACAACTTCCGTCCGGGCGTGGTCGAGCGCATCGGCGCCGGCTACCAGACCCTGGCCGAGATCAACCCTCGCATCGTCTCCTGCTCCATCACCGGGTTCGGTGACACCGGACCGCGCCGCGACCTCCCCTCCTTCGACCTCATCCACCAGTCGATGAGCGGCCTGCTCAAGGTCACCGGTGAGCGCGGAGGTCCTCCCGCCCGGGTCGGCATCCCCCTGGCCGACATCGGCACGCCCATGTTCGCGACCAGTGGCATCCTGGCCGCTCTGGTGGCGCGCGAGGTGAGCGGGCGGGGTCAGAGGGTCCAGGTCTCGATGCTGGAGAGCATGACCTTCCTCAACACCTATGACGCCGTGCTCTACCTCAACACCGGCGCCGTGCCCGAGGCCTGGGGCACCTCCCACGCCTACCAGGTGCCCTGGCAGGCCTTCGCCAGCAGCGATGGGTACGTGGTCGTGGCCACGCGCGAGGAGGCCTACTGGCGCAACTTCTGCCAGGCCATCGGGATGCCCGAGCTGGCCGAGGATCCGCGCTACGCCGACAACCTGGGCCGGATCGCCCATCGCGACGAGTTGGTCCCCATCCTGGAGCAGAGGATGCGCCAGCGCCCGAGCGCGGAGTGGATGGACGACTTCCTCCGCCTGGGGGTGCCCTCGGCGCCGGTCAACGACCTGGCTCAGGCGCTGGCCGAACCCACCGTGGCCGAGACCGGGGCCATCGTGGACGTGCCCTACTCTCCCATGGGCTCGATCCGGATGATGGCCAACCCAGTCCACCTCTCCCAGGACTCGCGCGACTACGTGGGTCCGCCCCGCCTGGGCGAGCACACGCGTCAGGTGCTGGCCGAGCTGGCCGGCTACGACGCCGACACCATCGCCGACCTGGAGCGTTCGGGCGCGGTTTCGGCCGCCGCCGCCCCATCTAAAGGAGCTGAATGAGATGAAACCCTATCGCTCGATCCTGTTCGTACCCGGCAACCGGGAGCGCATGTTGGAGAAGTCGCCCGGAGTCGGCGCCGACGCCCTCCTCTTCGACTTAGAGGATGCCGTCCCCGACGACGACGTGGTCCGTGCCCGGCAGATGGTGCGGGAGCGGATACAGACCCTGGCCGGGGTGCCCGCGTTCGTGCGCGTGAACTCGGTCGCCACCGGCAAGACGCACGACGACCTGGTGGCGGTGGTGGTGGCGGGGTTGGACGGAATCTTCCTGCCCAAGGTCCAGACTCCCGAGGAGGTGGTCCAGGTCGCCGGCTGGCTGGACGAGCTCGAGGCGGGTGCGGGTGTAAGCGCGGGACGGGTCGAGATCATCGGCATGATGGAGAGCGCCCTCGGGGTTCGCGCCGCCTTCGAGATCGCCACCGCCTCGCCCCGCATGGCGTCGCTGTGCTTCGGGAGCGGGGAGAACGGGGACTTCCAGACCGATCTCGGCTGCGCCTGGTCGGTGGAGGGCACCGAGATGCTTTACGCGCGTTCCAAGGTCGTGCTCGACGCCCGCGCGGCCGGGATGCTGTTTCCACTCGACGGCGTATTTGTCGACATCGACAACCTGGAGGCGCTGGAACAGGACACCCGTCTGTCCAAGCGACTGGGCTACACCGGGCGCGCCATCATCCATCCCAAGCACATCGAAACCGTCAACCGCATCTACACCCCGCCCGCCGAGGAGCTGGACTACTACCGCCGGCTACTCGCCGCCTTTGAGGTGGCGGTCGCCGAGGGCAAGGCGTCGGTCACCTACGAGGGCAAGATGATCGACTACGCGATGGTCGCGCGGGCGCGGCAGGTGATCGGGCTGGCCGAGTCCATGGCGAGCTCGAGATGAGCTCGACCAGCTCCCAGCCGCAGCGATTCCTGGCCTCCGACGGTCGTCTGCTGGCCGTCCTCGCCCGGCCCGATGAGCTCGACTTCGCCGCCGCTGATCCCCTGGGCGATTCCAGCCGCGCCGGCCTGACTCCCGATGGCTGGCCCCTTCAGGCGATGCTGATGGAGCGCCAACCTGGCACCGGGGTCCGGCCTCACTATCACGTCAACGACGCCGCAGCCGAGTCCGACACCCGGCACTCGGTCTTCGTCTGCCTCACCGGGCGGCTCGTGATCGGGGTCTACAGTCGCGACGGCGAGCACGCGGGTACGGCCGAGCTCGATCCCGGCGACGTGCTGATCGTGGCCGAGGGTCATGCGGTCGACGCCAGCGAGCCCGGAACCCGCGCCCTGGAGATCAAGCAGGGCCCGTATCTCCCCTACGCCTCACCCGACGTCGTCAAGCTCGAGGTGGCTCGGTGACCACCCTGTCCCCCGACGCGTTCGCGGGCCAGGGGGTGATCGTCACCGGCGCCGCTCAGGGCATCGGCCGCGCCGCCGCCCGCGGCCTGGCCGAGCTCGGTGCCGACGTCATGGTGGTCGACCTGCTGGAATCGGTCGAGGAGGTCGGGGCCGAGCTCGCCGGCCTGGGTACACAGTCGTTCGGAGCCCGGGTCGACGTCACCGACGAGGCGGCCGTGGAGGCCATGGCGCAGCTCTGCCTCGAGCGCCTGGGCCGGATCGACGTGCTCATCACCGCGGCTGGCGGGTTCACTCAGCGCCGGCCCCTGGTGGAGACCAGCCTGGAGGAGTGGGAGCGGGTGCTGCGCTTGAACCTGACCGCGGTCTTCCTCTGCTGCCGGGCGGTGCTGCCCGCCATGCTGGAGCGCGGCCAGGGCCGGATCGTCAACGTGGCCTCGGAGGCCGGGCGCACCGTTCAGCATCTGACCGCTCCCCATTACTCGTCCGCCAAGGGGGGCGTGATCAGCTTCACCCGCCACCTGGCTCGAGAGGTCGCCGCCCAGGGGATCACGGTCAACGCGGTCGCCCCCGGAGTCACCCTGAGCCCCCGCATCCGCGAGCTCTACTCCCCCGAGGTGCTGGTCCAGATGGCGGCAGGGGTGCCCATGGGGCGCGTGGCCGAGCCCGCCGACCAGGCCGATCCGATCATCTTCCTCGCCTCCGACCAGGCCCGGTACATGACCGGCGTCACCCTGGACGTGAGCGGCGGTCGGGTGATGATGTGACCCTGCGGGCTACTTGACCGCCACCGGGTTGACCGGCCCACCCACGCTGCCCGTGACCGGGGTCGGGCAGGCGCTGAAGAACATCTGGTAGACGCCGTCCTCGGCGCAGTCGAGGGCCAGTTCCTCGAGGTCGAACATCTCGCCCACCAATAGCCCCAGCATCGGGATGGCGATGCGGTGCCAGGGCTGGTTGGCGTAGCTGAACTGATTCGGTCGGACCTCCACCCCCCAGGTGTCGGTGGCGACGCCGGCGATCTCGCTCTGGAAGATCCATTCCAGGCTGTCGAAGTCGAGGCCGGGTGCATCGCCTCCGGCGTAGGTCCCCCAGGAGCCCTGGGAGCGGCACATGGCGATCTGACCCGTGCGCACCAGGACCAGATCGCCCCGGCCCACTTGAACTCCCTGGGCCGCAGCGCAGGCGCCCAGGAGTTCGCCCGAGACGCCCTCTCCCGGCTCCAGCCAGGGCCGGCCGAGGTGGCGGGGCAGGTCGAGCAGGACCGCCCGTCCCACGATGCGGTCGCGGAAGGTGGCGATGTCGTTGCGCTCCGCGCCCATCGAGCTCACCAGGCGGCAGTCGTATCCGTTCCACATCCGATCGTCGAAGAACATGTGGGCCAGGGCGTCCCAGTGGGTGGCGCCATGGGTGGGCTGGATGACCACGTCGTCCGCCGCGCCGATTCCTCGCGGCACTCCGGGCATCTCCCGGGAGTAGACGTCGTCGCCGTCCCGGAGCATGTAGCGCATGGGGTTGAAACGACCCAGGTGTCCGGTCTGGGGACCCTTGTCGCCGAAGGGGATGGCGAGCGAGAAGGAGCGTCCGCGCCGGATCAAGGCGGCCGCGCTGATGATCATCTCCGGGGTGATGTGGTTCAGCGTCCCAACCTCGTCGTCGGCCCCCCAGCGGCCCCAGTTGGAGAAGCGTCGGGCCGCCTCGCGCAGTCTTCCCTCGCCCCGGTCGTCGGTCTCCTCGCCCATGTCCACTCCTTGCCTCAGCCCTTGCCCCGGTCCGCCCGAGGCCGGATTCGAGGGCTTACTCTAAGCCCTCGCCGGCGTCAAATCGAGCGCCCACGAACGCGCCTCGCCCGGAGGGCGGGGCGGCCCCGCGGCCCCGGTTGACAAGGCGTCCCTGGCGCGCTCAAGGTATGGAACTGGTGGCTTCCGCCTCGCCCGCCGGCGGCGACCACCTTGTCCAGCTGCGGGGACCGCTGGTCCCGGGTGGGTCCGCCAGCAAGTCAGATAGAGCCGAGGAGGTCCCTGAGTGTCGTCAACCGCGCTTAAAACCGAGCGTGACGCTGATCGCCTGCTTCGCATCTACACCGACATGCTGCGCATCCGGCTCTTTGAGGAGGCGGCCAACGGTCTCTACCTGGGGGCCAAGATGCCCGGCCTGGCCCACCTCTACAGCGGCGAGGAGGGGGTCGCGGTCGGGGTCTGCGCCGCCCTCCGCGACGACGACTACATCACCAGCACCCACCGCGGCCACGGGCATTGCCTGGCCAAGGGGGCGGCCGCCGACCTGATGCTGGCCGAGCTCCTGGGCAAGGCGGTGGGGTACTGCGGGGGCAAGGGCGGTTCGATGCACATCGCCGATCAGGCCCGGGGCAACCTGGGCGCGAACGCCATCGTCGGCGGATCGGCCGGGATCGCCACCGGGGCGGCGATGTCGGCCAAGTGGCGCGGGACCGATCAGGTGGCGGCCTGCTTCTTCGGCGAGGGAGCGCTGGGCCAGGGGCTCGTGTACGAGGTCATGAACATGGCTTCGCTCTGGCGTCTGCCCGTGGTCTACGTCTGCGAGAACAACCTGTACAACGAGTACACCTCGGCCAGCGAGACGACCGCGGGCTCGATCGCGCAGCGGGCTCAGGCCTTCGACATTCCGGTTCGCGAGGTGGACGGCCAGGACGTATTGGCGGTCTGGGACGCGACCCAGGAGGCGGTCGACCGCGCCCGGTCGGGGGGCGGACCGAGCTTCCTGCACTGCCGCACCTACCGCCAGTACGGACACCACGTCGGCGACGTCAACCGGACCACCTACCGCAGCCGGGAGGAGGAGCAGGAATGGGCTCAGCGGGACCCGATCGCCATTCTGGGCCAGGCCATGAGCGACCTCGAGCTGGCCGACGCCGCCGCCCTCGAGCGCATCCGTGAGGAGGTCCAGACCGAGATCTCACAGGGGGTGGAGTTCGCGCTCGCCGCTCCCTACCCCGATCCGGACGAGGTCTACTCCGAGGTGTACGCATGAGCGCGGCGGAGGTGGGCGAGCGCATCCTGACCATGGGCCAGGCCACCCGCGAAGCTCTGGCCGAGGAGATGAGGCGCGACCCGATGGTGTTCCTCATCGGCGAGGACGTGGCCGAGGCGGGGACCGCGTTCAAGGTCCTGCCCGGCCTGGTCGACGAGTTCGGTCCCGAGCGTGTGATCGACACCCCGATCTCCGAGCCCGGGTTCACCGGCATCGCGCTGGGCGCCGCCATGACCGGCATGCGTCCGGTCGTGGACATCATGTTCGGCGACTTTCTGACCCTGGTCATGGACCAGATCGTGAACCAGGCGGCCAAGATCCACTACATGTCGGGGGGCAAGCTCAAGGCCCCGCTGACCGTGCGCACCACGCTCGGGGCCACCCGGCGCTCGGCCGCCCAGCACTCCCAGTCCTTGCACGCCTGGCTGGCTCACGTCCCCGGGCTCAAGGTGGCCCTGCCCTCGACCCCCTACGACACCAAGGGTCTGATGAAGACGGCCATCCGCGATGACAGCCCGGTCATCGTGTTCGAGGACAAGATGGACTTTCAGGTCAAGGGTCCCGTGCCGGAGGAGGAGTACCTGATCCCGTTCGGAGTGGCCGAGGTCAAGCGCCCGGGCGAGGACGTGACCATCGTGGCCACCAGCTCCATGGTCCGGGTCGCCCTGGAGGCGGCCCAGCAGATGGAGGCGGAGGGGGTGAGCGTGGAGGTGATCGACCCTCGCACCATCGTGCCTCTGGACCGGGCCGCCCTCATCGCCTCGGCCCAGAAGACGGGCCGCGTGGTCGTGGTCGACGAGGGATATCAGTCCTACGGGGTCACGGCGGAGATCGCCGCCGTCATCGCCGAGGGCGCCTTCTATTACCTCGACCGCCCACTGGCGCGGGTGGGGGCGCTCGACGTGCCGGTGCCGTTCTCTCCCGGCCTGGAGGATCTGACCGTACCCAGCGCCGCTCGCGTGGTGGAGGCGATCCGCAAGCTGGTGCGCGGCTGATGGCAATTCCGGTCGTGATGCCCGCACTGGGCATGGCTCAGAGTACGGGCCGGCTCATGGCCTGGCTCAAGCGCGAGGGCGAGCACGTCGACAAGGGTGAGCTGTTGATGGAGGTTGAGACCGACAAGGCGGTGGTCGAGGTCGAGTCCCAGGCCGAGGGCTGGCTCGGTGGCATCCTGATCCAGGAGGGGGACGAGGTCCCCGTCGGCGACGTCATCGCCTACCTCCTGGGGGCGGGGGAGTCGGCGCCCGAGACGGCGGCCGCGCGAATCTCGCCCTCGGCAGCGGGAGCGGCGGCGCCAGAGGCGCTGGAGGCCAGCCCCGCCGCCCCGCCGCCGCCCGCCTCCGGTCGAACCCTGGCCTCGCCCAAGGCGCGGCGACTGGCGGGCGAGCTCGGGATCGAACTTTCGCAGCTGACCGGCACCGGTCCCGCCGGCGCGGTGCAGGCGGCGGATGTGAAGGTCATCGGCGGCACGACCCCGGCGCCCTCCGGTCCGGCGCCGACGCCGGCGGGGGTGGACACCGGTTCCCAGCTCTGGGCGGCGATGGCCGAGAACATGGTGCGCAGCTGGCGCGAGATCCCGCACTTCTATCTCGCCCGCGATGTCGACGCCCGCGATCTGGTGCGAAGCCGGGCGGCGGAGTCTCGATCGGTGTCCTTGGGGGACCTGGTCATGCACCGCGTGGCCGCCGTCCTGGCCCGCCACCAGCTCGTCAACTCAAACTTTCGCGAGGTCAACCTGGGCCTGGCCGTGGCCACCGATCAGGGTCTGTTGGTGCCCGTGATTCGCTCCGCCGACCGCCTCTCGCTGCGCGAGTTGGCGGATCGCAGGGCGGAGCTGGTGGAGCGAGCCCGGGCGGGCCGGATGCGGCTCGGCGACCTCGAGGGCGCCACCTTCACGGTCAGCAATCTGGGCATGTTCGGTGTCGACTCCTTTTCTGCCATCGTGCCCACCGGTCAGGCGGCCATCCTCGCCCTGGGGCGGGTGGCTGAGCGCGTGGTGGCCGGGGCCGCCGGCCCCGAGCAGAGGCCGATGATGAGCGTCACCCTGTCCTGCGACCACCGCCGGATCGACGGGGCCAGGGCCGCCGCCTTCCTGCAGCAGCTGACCTGGGCCCTGGAGGCCGATTACCGGGATCAGGCCGGGGGCGGAGTCAAGGCTTCCAGCACGGGCTGAAACTGCTCGGCATCGGCTGCCCTGACGCTGAAATAGGCGATGCCAAGGCGGCTTCGGATCTCCTCCAGGCGGCGCGCGGCCTCCCCCGCGCTGCCGATCAGGAGGTAGGGGCTGGCCAGGGCCTCCTCGGGGCTCAGCCGATTGTCGGAGGCTACCCGCGCCGCCCCTGGGCCGGGTGCGGCTTCGATCGCCATGCCGTGGATCAGAAGATGCAGATCGGGCGGCTGGGGCCGGCCGCTGGAGAATTCAGCCACCCAGGCCACGCGTTCGGCCAGCGCCGACCAGGAAAGCTCAGGTCCCGCCCCCGGGACTCCGCGCCGATGGACGGGATTTAGGCTCGCCACGTCGGCCTGCCGCGCGGCCACCGCGAGCACCTCGCGGCTGCCGCCTCCGACCACGATGGGGGGGTGGGGTGACTGGGCCGGCTTGGGCAGGCCCTCGAGTGCGGAGATCCGGTAGTGGCGTCCCTCAAAGGTGAGCGGGCCGGGGGCAAAAAGACCCTTCAAAACCACCAGGGCCTCCTCCAGGCGCTCCGCCCGAATCGGCCCCGGATCCTTTCGGATGCCGGTCATCTCATAGTCGCCGCGCATCCAGCCGGCCCCGATGCCGAACTCGAATCGACCCCCGGTCATGATGTCGAGGGTGGCCACCTCCTTGGCCAGCACGGCCGGGTGGCGGAAGTCGTTGTTGAACAGAAAGCTGCCCAGGCGCAGGCGCGAGGTCTGCGCGGCGGCATAGGCCAGGGCGGGGACGGCGGCGTATCGCTCAGCGCCCAGATGATCGCCCAGGACCAGGGCCGAATAGCCCCGGGACTCGGCCTCGGCCACGGTCTGGCGCCAGTCGTCGAGCGAGTCCAGCATGCGATTGACGGAAAGCGCGAAGCGAAACCCTCGCAGCTCAGGGCTCATCGCGCCCTGTCCCAGGCGCCTTTCGATGTTGGTTCCCGACTCCTGAGCCTGCCCGCCCCTTGCTGCCATCTTTCGCTCCCGCTCACGTGTTGACTCGGCCGAGTGCAACCCTAGGAGGTCGGCCGCACGAGCGTCAATCGCCGGGTCGCTACTATGGCTCCGAGATGGCTGACGTCGCAGGATCCAGCACGGCGCCCCTGGCCGGTATCCGCATTCTGGACCTCACCCGAGTATTGGCCGGTCCGTTCGCCACCATGGTGCTGGCCGACCTGGGGGCGGAGGTGATCAAGCTCGAGGGGCCCGACGTGCCCGACTACACGCGCAGCATTCCGCCCTTCCAGGGATCGGTCAGTCACTACTTCCTGTGCGTCAATCGCAACAAGAAGAGCGTGTGCCTGGACCTCAAATCCGACGCCGGGCGGGAGGCCGCCCAGCGGCTGGCCCTCAGTTGCGACGCCGTGGTCGAAAACTTCAGACCCGGTGTCCTGGATCGGCTGGGACTGGGCTATGCCGAACTCAGCCGGCAGAACCCGGGCATCATCGTGTGCTCTCTGAGCGGGTTCGGGCAGGAGGGTGAGCTATCCGAGCGGCCCTCGGTGGACACCGTGGTGCAGGCGATGAGCGGGGCCATGAGTCTGACCGGGGAGCGGGGTGGGCCGCCGCTCAAGCTCGGCCTGCCCATGGGCGATCTGGCGGGTTCGATGTGGGCCGCCGTGGGGCTGTTGGCCGCCCTCCACCGGCGTGAGCGCAGCGGGCGTGGCGAGCACGTGGACGTGAGCCTGCTCGACAGCCTGACCAGCTACCTGAGCTACCTGGCCCAGCTCTACCTGTCCACGGGTGAGGTTCCCACCCGAATCGGGAGCAATCACCACACGGTTCCCGCCTACGGTCGCTATGCGGTCAAGGACGGCTATCTGGTCCTGGCCGCGCAGATGGACTCGTTCTGGGAGAAGTTCTGTCGGGCGGCCGAGCGACCCGACCTGGCCCAGGATCCGCGCTATGCCAGCGTGCCGCAGAGGCGCGCCCACTATGACGAGGTGGAGAAGCTGGTCAGTGAGGTGATGCTGACCAGGACCCGCGCCGAGTGGGAGGGCTTGCTGGCCCAGGCCGACGTTCCCCACGCCCCCGTGCTCGATGTGGCGGAGGCTCTGGATCACCCCAACACCATCGCCCGCGGATTGCTGCGCGAGTTTGAGCAACCGGGGGCCGGGCCGGTCCGGGTGCTCGGCCCCGTCCTTCACTTTCTCGATTCCCCAGCCGATGTGGAGCTGACACCAGCCCCCGCCCTGGGTGAGCACACGCGACAGGTCCTGACCGAGATCGCCGGCATGACCGCAGAGCAGGTGGACGGCCTGATCGCCGGCGGCTCGGCGGCCGAACCGATCGCGAGCGAGCTCAACTAGCTCGCCGCCGGAGCGCCCCGCTCTGTACGCGCGATCGATGCCCACCCTGCAGCGGTAGGGGGAGCATCCCCTTCAGCCCCACGGGCAGCTTGGAATCTCGGAGCCTTTACGCTAGTCGCGCCCCGGAGGGCCGAGATCGAGTCCGAAATACCAAGGCCCGGGGCCGGGAAACATGAAAGAGGATCAAGCAGACATGGAGACAGAGGCCGCCCGCGCACGTCAGTACCTGTCCCAAGAACTCGGCATCAGCAGCGATGACCTGGCCGCGTTGGCGCCCGAGCTTTTGGTGGCCATGGCGACCCAGGTTCGACGCCAGCAGGGGGATCGCTGAGGGCGGCTGCCCTACACCCAGACTCCCTGGCCCGGTCAGGCAGGCATGGTGGGTGTGGCCGCACACAACGTCTACTGGATCAACTTCCCCCAGCTCAAGATCGGGGACGAGGTCGATCTCAACACCCGCTACGGCCAGTACCGCTACCGGGTGACCGGAACCGAGATCGTCAATCCCTCTGACCGTTCGGTGGTGATTCCGAGCGCCCCCGGCCACCAGCTGACCTTGACCACGTGCTGGCCGATTTGGGCGGGTGCCTTTGCCACCCAGCGGTACATCATCTTCACCACCCAGTTCTACCCCGTGCCCGCCGCCTCCTAGTTCGCTCCACGGTCCCGCGGCTAGCTGGCCGCGTCGCCAGTATCGCTGCGCGGATCTGCGCCCGAGGACTTGGGATCGGCGGCGCTGAGGCGCTCACGCGGGATGGCAGAGGCGACGGCGGCCACCAGTGACATCGCTGCGCCCGACCAGAAGACGAGCCGGAGACCGTCCGCCATCGGGGCCGATATAAGCCCGGCAAAAAAGCGCGGACTGACCACGCGCGCGGCGGCGGCGTGGGGTAGGCGGCTCAGGACGGCGGGGGGTAGCAGATGGGCGAGCGGGCTGTAGCCCAGGAGGGCGGCGAAGAGGGCGGCCGAGGCGGGCAGCGAGGCCACCTGATGCACCAGTTGGCTCGGCAGACCGGCCCCCGACAGGCCGGTTTCGAGCGCTCGGGGCAGGCGCACGGAAAGACCGCTCAGCACAACGGTGAAGAACACGGCCATGCTCATCAGCATCCCGGCGTTGACGAATGTGGCCCGCATGCCGGACGCCACGCCCCGGTACTGGGCCGGCACCGAGCTCATGATCGAGGCCGTGTTGGGCGCGGCGAACAGGCCCATCCCGGCCCCGACCACGAGCAGCGAGGCGGCGAACGGTGGATACGAGAAGTCGGGCGGGAGCAGGCTCAGAAGGACGAACCCGAGCGCGGAGACGACCATCCCGGCGGCGGCGAAGAGGCGCGATCCGAAGCGATCCGAGAGCACCCCACTGACGGGACCGGCGCCGATGAACCCGATCATCATGGGCATGGTGTCAATCCCCGCCTGAAGCGGCGTGTCCCGAAACGAGACGCCGTGGAGCGGCAGCCAGACGCCCTGGAGCCAGATCACGAGCATGAACTGCAGCCCGCCGCGGCCCAGGGAGGCGATGAAGCCGGCCAGATTGCCAGCGGCGAAAGCACGGATCTTGAACAGGCGGATCTGGAACATGGGGCTCCGGACCCGGTATTCGATCACCGCGAACAGCGCCAGCAGGATCACACCTGCGCCAATCAGGAGCCAGACCATCGGGTTGCCCCAGCCCATGCTCTGGCCCCCAAAGGGGATCAGCGAGTAGGTCAGACCGACCACCAGTGCGAGCAGTCCCAGGCCGAATGTCAGATTGCCCCAGGGATCGAAACCGTGGGCGCGGCTGGAGCCCGAATCCTTGAGCTGAAAGTACGCCCACAGGGTGCCGATCACGCCGACTGGCACGCTGACCAGGAAGACCAGGCGCCAGTTGATGGCGGCCAGCAGGCCACCCAGCACCAGTCCCACGATTCCGCCTGCGATGCCCACGACCATGTTCACCCCCAGGGCGAGCCCGCGCTGGTTGGGCGGGAAGGCGTCGGTCAGAATGGCGGCGCTGTTGGCCATCAGGAAGGCTCCTCCGACCCCCTGAACCATGCGGAAGGCGACGAGCTCGAGCGCGCCGGTCGTAGCCACCCCAGGCGTCAATGCGCAGAGCAGCGATCCGACCGTGAAAACCACGAAGCCCAGGTTGTAGAAGCGCACTTTCCCGTAGCTGTCCGAGATTCGACCGAAGGTGACCAGCAGAACCGTGGTGGCGACGTTGTAGCCGAGCAGGACCCAGAGCAGCAGGGTGGTCTGGCCCTTGGCCAGGGGGTTCACGTGCAGACCGGCGAATATGGTGGGCAGAGCGATCATGACGATGGTCTGATTCATGAACGCCATCAGCGCCCCGAGCGTGGTGTTGGAGAGCGCGATCCACTTATAGGCGATGCCGCCGCTGGGCCCGGCAGATCCGGACCGGCTCACCTACTGGACCTCATTCCTGGGCGACAGCGCCCGGACTGACGCGGTGGTGTCGACTCGGCGCTGCGCCCCGGTCTCACCCCTCCACAGTAATCAATGCCGTCGCGCTGGCGCAGGCAAGGCCCGCAGGCAGCGTCTAGACCCGCTCCCCAGGACAAACAAACGGCATTTGGGAAATTACTACGTGTGTAACGCACAATTGTGGAGGCCATATCACCGTGCTATAAATATGGGTGTGAACTACATATGCCACGTCCCGGTCGAGCTGGACAGCATCGCTGGACCCGACCCTCGTCCCCGCGCCGCCGTCCGACTTCCCGGATTCATCGGCGTCAGCGCGCTGCCGGGAACCCGACGCTTCGATCTCGCGTTTGAGGTCGAGGGATCGTCCGAGATCAACGCCAGCGACGCTGCTGAGGAGCTGGTGCCGAGTTTCGAGGAGGCGCTTGAGCGCTTCAACCCCCGCGTTCTGTCACCCATGGTGATCGAGCGCAGGTAGCTTGGTCGCGACCGGGGTCGAAGCCCCGGGCGGCGCGCAGGAGGGCCTCAGGGTCCGCCGGCGCGCCGCTTTTTTGTGCTCTTCGGGGCCCTGGCAGGGCCGATTCGGTGCCAACTTGGACACGGACGAAAAGTCGTACCCCGCTTGTCTAATTCCCTGATATAGTAACTATCAACTTATCCACGTAACCGGGGGTTGATAGCATGGCCGTGAGACATTTAGCAGAGTCCGGGACGCGTTCCGGCGACCCTCTGCGCACCGCGACTCCTGGTCTCCGGCTGCGCTTGGTCAAAGTCGCACACGAACTAGAGCTGGACGAGTGCGGATTCGCCCTGCACCAGCGCCCGGCTGCCGATCACCGCACCGAGGACGTGGCCCGCACGCTGAGTTTGGCCGCCGGCCAGGCTGGCGATCCCGGGCTGGGGGCGGGCACCCGCGGTGCCCTCACGCTCCTGGAGCAGGCACTCAACGTGCGAAGCGGACGCTTCCGCGCCCTGCGGCGAGCCGATGGCGTCTGGTCTCAGCAGGACTGCAGCCTGGAGGCGCACGCGCGCATCTTGCGCTCTTTGAGCAAGGCTGCGGTGGACGCTGACGACCTCGTGACGCAGCGCCATGCCGCCCGTATGTTCGCCTACGCGCTGCCGGCCAGCGCCGCCTTTCGCGACCACCGTGCCCTCGCCCACGGGGTCTTGGCCTGCGCTGAGGCCCTGGATGCACCGCTCGTCGGTGGTGCCGCCGCTACCCAGCTGAACCAACTCGGTGTGCGTCTGGCGTCGGTGCTCGAGGAGAGCGTGCGATTGGGAGGCCCCGAGTGGCCCTGGCCGGCGCCGGTGGTGTCGGCCTCGAGCGCGGTCGTGCCGCACGCCCTCATCCACGCCGCTGAGCTCAGTGGCCGCAGCGATTGGCTGCGCTACGGCTTGGTCGTGCTGCGCTGGCTCGTCTCCGCCCAGATGGGGCCGGAGCGGCGCTTCTCCTTCATCGGTAGCCAGGGATGGTGGAAGCGCGGAGCCTCGCCGGCTCGCTTCGAGCAGCACCCCATCGAGGCCCTGACCATGCTCGAGGCGAGCATCAAGGCTTACGAGGTGACGGGGGACGAGAGCTGGGCAGAGGTGGCCGAGGCCGCGTTCGCCTGGTTCCTGGGCGAGAACGACCTTGGCCTGGCGCTGGCCGATACCCGCACCGGTGCGTGCCACGACGGTCTCCAGGAGAGCGGACTCAATCCCGCCTGCAGCACCGATTCCACGCTCGACTGGCTGGCCTCTGTCAACGCCATGCAGGGCTTGCGCCAGCGTCATCCGGGCCTGGCTCGGCCGCTGGGCTCACGCCGGCGGCTGGCGTCATGATCGAGCTTCGCGATGGGCGCGCCTCGATCCGCTCTGGGCCCGCGGTCACCTATGACCCTCGCCTGCTCCGGCCCTCGGGCCCGACCCTGGCCCAGCGGATGCAGCGGCTGCGATCAAGCCGCCGTCAGCGGCGCGTTCGCTCCCTGCTCACCGTCGCGCTCTGGCTGATACTCCTGGGCGTGGTCGGATCAGTGGCCTTCGCCTCGCTCTGGGCCAGCTTCGTACCGGTCAGCTGACCTCTACGAAGGCTTGAGACCGTCGGATTTAGACACCGGCCCTCGCCCTTTGACTGAGGCGGCGATGGGGTTCCAACGGCAGAGACCGGAGATGGCGCATCAGCGGACGCTGGTCAGAGGTAGCGAGAACCACTGGGGTCGACCAAAGATA
>DATLSE010000009.1:0-117450 GCA_035534295.1 Nitrosotalea sp. | reverse complement strand
ACTCTTAATCCCAAGGTTCACGGTTCAAGTCCGTGCGCGGGCACCAAGTCATTCGGGACCGC
This sequence comes from Nitrosotalea sp., assembly GCA_035534295.1. Taxonomy (GTDB): domain Bacteria; phylum Chloroflexota; class Dormibacteria; order Dormibacterales; family Dormibacteraceae; genus DATKQJ01. The sequence continues at coordinate 117,388 of DATLSE010000009.1, read as the reverse complement.
CGGGCGGCTCCGAGCACGGTGAGAACGTGGGCGCCGGTCACGCCGGCGCCGACAATCCCTGTACGCGAGTAGCCGGCTTTGAGAGCGGGCCGAATTCGTGACGTCGGCCGTCTTCGAGCGCAGGGCGAGCTTGATTCGGGGCCTTAGGAGTGCGCCTCAGCCTCATTGCAATGGAGGGGGCAACGGAGCCGCGGCCGGCGTGGGCACGAAACCTGGCCGAAGGTAGGCGTCCCACAACTTGTTCAGGTGGATCTGAAGATAGAGCCGATCGAGGCCGAAGAAGAAGGCAAGAATTAGGTTAATCCACGGCTCGCAGCGATCTTGAATGCCGGCGTTGGACTGCATTTGACGCACGCGCACACCAGTTCGGTAGATCGAGATGAACGGGGGAACGATGATGATCCCTCCGATCAGAATCGCGAGGAGGGATCTTCCCGGCCGGAGCGAGGGATCCCGCAGGTAGCGCTTCGCCTCGCTGTTGATCTTGTAGTACCAAACGTAGTAGTAGATGCCGAGGGTTACCAGGGGCAGGCCGAGCCAGACCCCGACGGGGTTCCTACGTTTGAAGACCTGATCGCCGATGACGACATCCCGTGCCATTCGATTTCCCCCTCTCTGTTGAGTCGCTTTGGGCTACCGGCCCATTGGATATTGACGCCGGGCGGGCGGAGAACCAGTCCCGGTTGGGCAAAACGATGCCGGCGGCGCCTCGCGCAGGCGCAAGGATCGCCAGAATCCTGCGGGGTGATTGTTAACCACGCCATCCATCCACCCGACACGGAGTTGCCCGCTTAGCGGGGGCGGCCACCAGGTTCTCGGCCCTACCGGGTGCGAGCCGAGCGGTGCCCGCGCTTTGGTGCGCTCGCGACCGCCACTCCCCGTGAACCGGGGCGATTGCGCAGCCTACTCGGCGTGGGATGGATTCAGCCGGCGGGGGATCGCAGCGGCGCCGCCGGCACGACGACCACGGGAGATCCCGCGGTCTCGATCTGCTCAGGTTGAAAAAACTGCCTGTCGAGACTGACGATCTCGGCCCGCACGGCGGCGAGGAATGAGTCCGCGTCATCCAGGAAGTCGATCGCCTGAGAGCGGTAGTGCATGGGCACGGCCCAGCGCGGACTGAGCTCGGCCACGAGCGAGGCCGCCTGGGTGCCATCGATCGTTGCCGACCCGCCCACGGGTACGAACAGCAGGTCGACCTGCCCGATCGCCTCGCGCTGTTCCGGCCGGAGCGCGGACTGGCCGAAGTCCCCCATATGACAGATTCGCAGGCCCCGGTAGTCGAACACGAAGATCACGTTGGCCCCACGCTGGGTTCCAGCCACCCGGTCGTGCTCGGAGGCGATTCCGACCACCGGCATACCGGCCTGCCCAAAAGTCCCCGCCAGCGACCTGATCACGTGGGGCTCACCCTCGACCGCGTCCACCGCGTTGTGGTCTGCGTGCTCGTGAGTGATCAGGAGAAGGTCGGGCTTGGCGCCCTCTATGGCGGGATAGTCCCAGCGTCGGCCTGTACCGGTGAGACGACTCATGTCGCCGAAGGGATCTATGAACACCCCGCCGTCTCCGTCTTGGAGCAGAAACGCCGACTGACCGAACCAGGTCACCTTGAGCATGAGGAAGTCTCCTTTCAGTTGGCCAACCGGCGCAGCAGGCGACTGGCAGCCGCAATTCCAAGCAGGGCTGCCACCAGCAGGACCGAAAAATCCAGTCCCAGGTGTCCCGATGTGCCGACCAGCAGCTGGCGCAGCGCGTCGACCTCGTAGCTCAACGGATTGACGGTGCTCACGACCTGGAGCCAGCCCGGCATCACCCGAATCGGATAGAGCGCGTTAGAGGCGAAGAAGAGCGGCATCGTGATGGCCTGGCCGATGCCCATCAGTCGCTCGCGGCTGCGAACCAGTCCGGCGATGGTCATGGAGAGGGTGGAGAAGAAGGCCGAGCCCAGGACGACTGCCACGGCAGCGAGGAGCAGGTGAAGGGGGTTGAAGTTGAGTCCGATCCGGAGTAGCGCCGACAGGACGAGCACCACCACCGCCTGTGAGAGACCGCGGATGCTGGCGCCGAACGCCTTGCCCGCCACCAGCGCGCTGTGCGGAGTCGGGGTGGCCAAGAGCTTGGTCAGAATGCCGAAATCGCGCTCCCAGATGATCTGAATGCCGTAGAAGATGGCGATGAACAGCGCCGACTGGGCGATGACTCCGGGCGCCATGAATTCCAGGTAGGACCGGTTGCCCGTCGGGATCGCGCGCAGTCGGGTGAAGGTCTCGCCGAAGATCAACAGCCAGAGGGCGGGCTGAATCGCGCGCGTGTAGAGCTCGGTCCGATCGTGCCGGATCTTGGCCACCTCGACCCAGCAGAAGGCCAGGATCCGATTGGCCAGGACCCTGGGAAACGACGGCGATGGGGGACGCTCAGCCCAGGCGGCGAGCGATGCGGCGGACGGCGCGGACGTCACGTAGGCTCCCTCCTTCGTCCAGTTGGTCCCCGCTGTGGTGGCGGAAGACGTCCTCCAGGGTGGCGGCGGCTCCGAGCGCAGCCTTCAGCTCCTGGGGCCGCCCCTGGACTCTTATGTGTCCCTGATGCATGACCGCGAGGCGGTCGCAGAGCTGATCCGCCTCCTCCATGTAGTGGGTGGTGATGAGCACGCTCATCCCGGTCTCGCGACGGAGCGCCTCGATCCGCCGCCAGACCTCGCTCCGGGCCACCGGATCGAGGCCGATCGTGGGCTCGTCGAGAATCAGGAGGCGGGGGCGATTGATCAGGGCCTGGGCCAGCTCCAAGCGGCGCACCATGCCCCCCGAGTAGGTACCGGCGAGGCGATCTGCCGCATCGCTTAATCCCATGATTTCGAGTGACTCTTCAATCCGATGACGGCGTTCGCCCCGGGGCAGGTCGTACAGCATGGTGAACAGCGCCACGTTCTCGCGACCGGTCAGCGCCCCGTCCGCCGACAGCTGCTGGGGCACATATCCGATCAGCCGCCGGACCGCCATGCTCTCGCGGTCGGTTCGAAGCCCGAACACGCGCGCCTCTCCGCTGTCGGGCGCGATCAGCGTCACCAGCACCCTGATGGTGGTGGTCTTACCGGCTCCGTTGGGCCCCAGCAGGCCGAAGACCTCTCCCGGTGCGACCGTGAAGCTGACATGATCCACCGCTCGAACGGCGCCGAAGCTGCGCCCCAACTCGACGCATTCGACGGCTGGAGGGGCGGGGACCTGGCTCACCGCTCTCCGGCTCGCATCTCGCTCTCCGCCCCACCCGCAGCCGACCCATCCAGGCCCTCCGACTCCCGCCGCACCAGCTCGGTGAATCTGGACACGGCGGTAATGAAGCTTTCTCGCTGGTCAGGATCCAGAGCCTGGGCGGCGCGGGCGAAGGCGCTCTCCCGCCAGACGTGACTGCTGGCCACCAACTCCCGCCCCAGGGGGCGCAGCGAGACCTCAATCCGCCTTCGGTCGCGGAGGTCGATGGCGCGGCTGATCAGGTCACGCGTCTCCAGGCTGGCGAGCATCCGTGCCATGGAGGGAGCCGAGACCCCCACCAGGGCGGCCAGCTCGCCCGGCGAGCGTTCCTGGTCGCGCAAGGCGCGCAGGACCCGCAGGTGCCCGAGGGTGACGCGCGAGGAGCGCCAGACACGAAGCAGCAGGGGCTCGGCCAGGACCACCAGATCGCTCAGAGCGGAGAGGGCGGCGCGAGGCGATGGCTCCTCCCCGGACATCGTTAACATCACGCTAAATATTAACGGTTGGACGAGAAGTCTAGCCCTGGGCGTGATCTGGAACCATTCCAGATCACGCCTATACTGAGTCCTTGGATACCGGCTTGGACGGGCTGCGAGCGCGCCTGCAAGCGGCGGGGCTGCGCGTCACCGCGCAGCGGCTCGCGATCCTGAATCAGGTGCAGCGGCCGGGACACCACTCGGCGGCCGAACTGCGCCGCGCAGCCCAGGAGCTGGACCGCAGCGTATCCGCGCAGGCGGTTTACGACAACCTGTCGACGCTCGAGGGGGCGGGTCTGGTGCGGCGTCTGAGCGCCGGCTCGGGTCCCTCGCGTTACGAGGACGGGACCCGGGAATCTCACCATCACCTGGTCTGCGGCAGCTGCGCCAAGACCCTGGACGTCGCCTGCGAGGCAGGGTTGGACCCCTGCTCGAGTTTGACCCTGATCGCCGGTTATGCCATTGACGACACCCAGGTGACCCACCTGGGCACGTGCCCCGAGTGCCTTACCTCGGGTCCCCCCAGTCAGTCCCAGGAGAGGTGGAGATGAACAACGAAGAAGCGCCACGCACGACCACGGATGCCGGGATTCCCGCCCCCAGCGACAACGACTCGCTCACCGTCGGCCCCGATGGGCCGATTCTGCTCCAGGACCACTACCTGATCCAGAAGATGGCCCAATTCAATCGGGAGCGTGTCCCAGAGCGCGTGGTGCACGCCAAGGGCAGCGGCGCACACGGCTACTTCGAGCCCACCGAGGACGTTCAACAGTGGACCCGAGCCGACTTTCTGACCAAGCGGAATCGCCGAACACCGGTCTTCGTCCGCTTCTCGAGCGTGGCGGGCGAGCTAGGCTCGGCCGACACCGGTCGCGATCCGCGCGGCTTCGCGATCAAGTTCTATACCGCCGAGGGCAACTACGATCTGGTCGGTAACAACACCCCGATCTTCTTCATTCGCGATCCGAGCAAGTTCTCCGACTTCATCCACTCCCAGAAGAGGCTGCCCCAGACCAACCTTCGCGACACGACCATGCAGTGGGACTTCTGGTCCCTGCGCCCCGAGGCGATGCATCAGGTCACGTTCCTCATGAGCGACCGCGGCACGCCGCGAAGCTGGCGCCACATGAACGGCTATGGCAGTCACACCTACATGTGGACCAACGCCGGCGGGGACCGATTCTGGGTCAAATATCACTTCAAGACCGAACAGGGAATCGAGAACTTCACCGCCTCTGAGGCCGCCGCCATGGCCGCAGAGGACCCAGACCACCACGTCCGCGATCTCTATGAGTCCCTCGCCCGGGGCGAGGAGGCAGTCTGGCGCCTTGAGATGCAGATCATGCCCTTCGCCGACGCCGAGTCGTATCGCTTCAATCCCTTCGATCTGACCAAGGTCTGGCCCCACAGCGACTACCCCGCGATCCCGATCGGGCGACTGGTGCTGAACCGAAATCCCGAGAACTACTTCGCCGAGGTCGAGCAGGCCGCGTTCGAGCCCGCCAACATGGTTCCGGGGATCGGGCCCAGCCCCGACAAGATGCTGCTCGGACGGCTGTTCAGCTATCCCGACGCGCACCGTTACCGCATCGGAACCAACTACCTCCAGCTGCCCATCAATCGGCCTTTAGCTCCCGTCCACAGTTACAACAAGGACGGTTCGATGCGCTTTGCCCACGCGGGGGATCAGCCCGTGTACGCGCCCAACAGCATGGGCGGCCCTGCCGCCGAGGTGGGCCGCTTCGGAGGCGATCCAGGGTGGACGGTGAGCGGCGAGATGGTGCGCGAGGCGTACACGCTGCGTCGCGACGACGACGACTACTCCCAGGCCGGGGCGCTGGTCCGCGACGTTCTCTCAGAGCTTGATAGAGACCACCTGGTGAGCAACGTGGTCGGTCACATGACAGGGGTCCGCCGCGACGTTCAAGAGCGCGCGGTCGGCCACTGGCTCAAGATCGATCAGCCCACCGGAGAGCGCATCGCCGCCGGCCTGGACCTGGCGGTCGCCGGGCGGATCTGATGTCGAACGCCGCCGCGCCCGGCCCGCCGCCGGCCGGCGGCTCACCCGGCTGGCGCCTGGAGCCGGTCGAGCGGGTCGAGATCGTGATCCTGGTCGACAACGTCCACGACAACCTCCTGACGTCGGACGCGGTCGCCGATCGCCCGCGTTCGAGCCTCTCCGATCCAGCCTTTCTGCGCGCCGAGCACGGGTATTCGCTTCTGGTCACGGTCGGCGGGGAGGGATACAGGGAGAGCTTCCTATACGATGCCGGGCTGGCGCCTGACACCGCCCTTCACAATCTCGACGTCCTGGGGCTCGGGCTGAGCGGCCTGCGGGCCCTGGTTTTGAGTCACGGGCACGCCGACCATCACGGGGGGCTCGTGGGCATGATCTCCCGAGTGGGGCGTACCCATCTGCCTGTGCTTCTACATCCCGACGCCTGGCTCGAGCGCAAGTTCGTGCTGCCTGACGGGCGCGAGTATCCCGCTCCCCCGCCCAGCCGGATGGACCTGGACCGCGAGGGCGTTGACCTGATCGAGGAGCGCGGTCCCACCCTGCTCCTCGATCGGCGCGTCCTGGTCACGGGCCAGGTCCCGCGGGTCAGTGATTTCGAGCCCGGCCTACCCGGTCAGTACCGACGCCGGGGCCGGAGCTGGGAGCCCGACTTCATGGTCTGGGACGACCAGGGTTTGATCGTTAACGTCGCCGGCCGAGGGCTGGTGGTGATGTCGGCATGCAGCCACGCCGGGGTTGTCAACGTGCTGCTGAACGCCAAAAAGCTGACCGGAGTCGATCGCATCCTGGCCTTCGTCGGCGGCTGTCACCTGAGCGGCGCCGTGATGGCCCCGGTGATCGGGCGCTCGGTCGATGCCCTCGCCCAACTCGAGATCGAGCACTTGGTTGCGGGGCACTGTACAGGCTGGCGCGCCGCCCAGCAGCTGGCGAACCGGATGCCCCAGAGCTACCTGCCGAGCAGCGTTGGGACCACCCTCAGGTTCAGTGCCAAGGAGCCGAGCTAGTACCCTCGATCGGACGCAGACCGCCTTCGATCTCGGCCCGCCGGGATTCGAGGAAAGGAGGCAACGACAGGCGCCGGCCCAGCTCGTCCTCACTCTCGTCGCCGGTGAATCCGGGCCCATCGGTCGCGATCTCGAACAGCGCTCCGCCCGGTTCTCGAAAGTAGATGGAGCGGAAGTAGTAGCGGTCGATGATCGGCGTCACCCTCAAGCCGGCGGCGAGCAGGCGATCGCGCCAGGCTGACTGGGCATCGTCGTCGATGGCGCGGAAGGCGACGTGGTGCACTCCGCCGATGCCGACCGAACCCAGTTGGCCCGGCGTCGGCCAGGCCAACCGGACCCGACTCCCAGCCCCACCCCCGGCGGTGCCGTAGATCACGACGCGTCCCGCGCCAGAGCCGGGGGGGCTTGACCACAGAGCCTTAAAACCCATGACCTCGGTCAACAGCAGCTCGGTTGCCTCGGGCCGGGCCGAGGTCACGGTGACGTCGTGAAACCCGCGCAGTGAAACCTCGAGCGGCACCCCGGGCGCCCGCCAGGGCACGCCTCCCGGGGCCGGATCGTCGGCCACCAGCTCGAGGCGCTGGCCCTCGGGGTCCTGGAACTCAAGGCGCGACAATCCCGCCTCGGATCGGGCCAGCCCGTGAGCGACGCCGAAGGAATCAAATCGGTCTGCCCACCAACTCAGCGCCGACTCGTCGACGACGGTGAGAGCGACCGGGGCGATGGTGGCCGCGCCCCCGATCGCGGGCGGGCTCTGGGGCCAGTCGAAAAATGTGAGCTCGGTCCCCGGGCTGCCCACCCGATCACCATAGAAGAGGTGATACGCGGTGAGATCATCCTGGTTCACCGTCTTCTTAACCAGTCGCAGCCCGAGAACACGGGTGTAGAAGTCGACGTTGGCCGGAGCCGATCCCGTGACCGCGGTGACGTGGTGGATGCCGGGCAGCTCGGGGCTCACCGGGTGCCTCCGGCTGGGCTGGAACGGATCGCTCCAAAGCCCTGCTCGGACAGCCAGCTCCGAGCGGCGGTGAGGTCTGATTGCGTCAGCGCGTGACCGGCCTCGGCCCAGCTCGTCTCGACCGCCGCCCCGCACGCGGATAGCAGGTCGGCCAGGCGTTCCGACTCCTCCGGCGCGACCAGGGGGTCGCGCCGCCCCGCGGCGACCAGGACGGGGCGGCCCTCCAGCGCGGGCGGGGCAGCGGGGCGGAAGGGAACCATGGCCCGAAAAAGGATGGCGCCGGCCAGGATGCGGGGATGCCGCAGCATCAGGCTGGCCGCGATGTTGGCGCCGTTGGACAGGCCCACCGCCACCACGGCGGAATCGATGCCGTGAGTGTCGCGAGCAGCCGCTATGAATCCCGCCAGTTGATCCGTGCGGCGAGCCAGATCCTCCAGATCGAACACGCCCGGGGCGAGGCGGCGGAAAAATCGGGCCATCCCGTCCTCGACCACCGCGCCCCGGGGGCTGAGCAGAGCGGCCCCAGGCAGCAGGGACCGTCCCAGTTCGATCAGGTCGTGCTCGTCACCCCCGGTTCCGTGGAGCAGCAGCAAAGTGGGCTGGCGGGGGCGGGCGGGGCCCTCGAAACGATAGTCGAGCCCCTCCAGCCGGGACTGGGTTGGGGCCGCCGCGCCACCCCACGCCGTACCGGGGTCCCTCAACTGCTCTTCCATCAGCCCCGTAAATCGGGCGTCCAGTTCATAAATTCCCCTCGCCGGCGGGCGCCAAGGGAAATGGTGGGGAGTGGAAACTCGGTCCCGCCTTGGGCCAACATTGGGGGGTTGGCAGACAGTCAGACGGCTATCAGAACCGAGCAGCTGAGCAAATCCTACCGGGGCAAGCAGGTGGTGTCTGAGCTCAACCTAGAGGTGGGCAGGGGCGAGATCTTCGGCTTCCTGGGTCCCAATGGTGCGGGTAAGACCACCACCATCCGAATGCTTTTGAACCTCAGCACTCCCGATTCGGGTTCGGTCGAGCTGCTCGGAGGCGGATCGGGACGGGGACGCGCCGGTGTTCTGGCCCGGGTCGGATCCCTGGTCGAGACACCGGCCTTCTATCCCTATCTCTGCGGCCGCGACAACCTGCGCGCACTCTGTCTGGTCCTCGGACTGCCCCCGCGCCAGGCGGATCGTGCCCTGGAGCAGGTGGCGATGAGCGCCGACGGCGGGCGTCGCTTCTCGACCTATTCGCTGGGCATGAAGCAGCGCCTGGGTGTTGCCGCGGCACTGCTGGGTGATCCCGAGCTTTTAATCCTGGACGAGCCGGCCAACGGCCTCGATCCCTTCGGCATCATTCAGATGCGGGGCCTGATGCGAGAGCTCGCGGCGGCCGGAGTGAGCGTATTCCTGTCCAGCCACATCCTGGCCGAGGTCGGCCAGCTCTGCGACCGGGTCGGGATCATCCGCGAGGGACGCATGGTCCTGGTGGAGCGGGTCACCGAGCTGCTCCGGCGCGACGCCAGTTTCGTGCTTGAGACCGATGATCCGGAGGGCGCTGCGCGCATTCTGCGCGACCTTCCTGGCGTGCTCGCCCTGTCCCGGGACGAACTGGGGCGGCTTCGGGTCGAGGCCCCCGGGCTGCAGGGCGATCAGCTGTTGCGCCCCCTGGTGACGGCGGGGGTTTCGGTCCAGGAGTTCCGGCGCCACGAGCCGACCCTGGAGGAGATATTCCTGCGCACCTTGGGCGCCAACGCGCAGGGCGGGTGATGACGGAGCGAATCCCAGCCTCGGCGCCACCGGCGGGGCCCAGTAGAGGACTCCTGCGGCTGCTTCGCTCTGATCTTTTCAAGCTCTGGCATCGGCCGTTGACCTGGGGCCTGATCGCGGTCTCACTGTTCTTCGTCCTGGCCGCGTTTCTGACTCTCATCTACACGGTCTTGAACCACGCCAGCGCGGTTCTGCCCGGCCACCTCTTCGGCGGCAGCGTGGGGCTCGGCAACATCATCATTCAACAGCTGACCCTCGGCCGCCGAGTGGGAGAGTTCAGCTGCGTTGCCCTGGCCGGAGCGGCGGTCGGCGTGGACTTCAGCTCCGGCGCCCTACGCGTGGTCCTGGGTCGGGGGGTGGCGCGGTGGCAGGTCCTGCTCTCCAAGTACCTGGCCCTCTGCGTCTTCGCGGTCTTTCTGGCCCTCCTCATGACCCTTGAGGCGGCTCTGCTGGCCGGCTTCCTGCCCGTCCTAGTGGGAGGGGCGCCCGGCCTCGACCTGCTGTCGGCGGGTGATCTCGGCTCGATCCTGAGAGCCGATCTGGGGCTGCTGGAGAACTGGGTTGGGGTGATGGCGCTGGGGGTGGCGCTGGCCATCGTGGGGCGCTCTGCGGCGGTGGGGGTGGGAGGCGGGCTGGCATATCTCATCGCCGAGGACCTGGGCGGGAGGGTCCTGCCCGCCATCACCTTCGAGACCCACGTCGCCGTTTTTCGGGAGTTGACCTCCATCCTCTACAGCGCCAACCTCAACGCCTTCTTCTACCACTCCATTCCGATCCGCCTGGCGGCCGAACTCGACTTCCTGGATGGGGTCATGCCAACCCCGATGGTGGGCACGGCGCACTCCCTGATCGTGGCCGCCGCCTTTCTTGCCGCGCTGCTCTTGATCTCGGGCGCGCTCTTCGCCCGACAGGAGCGAGGTTCATGAACCCCTAGGCCAGGCCGCAGCCGGACTGGCGGGGGAGCCTCGCCATGGTTTGAGCGCCGTCGCCCGGGGTCACGACGACGACGCGGTTGACACAGTGCCCATGGGCGTCAACCCAACAGGGTTGTGCACGTGGCTGCTCCGAGGTCATGCTGGAGACATGAACCGTCCAGGTTCCAAGAAGCCGCGGCCTGCGGTTTCGTCACCTCGGTTCGGTTCGACGCTCGGGCGCCCGCTGCGACTGCTCGTGGTGTCCACCCACGCGGCGGAGGCCGACGTATTGGCTCGGCGCATCGAGAGCGCGGTGCCGATGACCAACATCGTCAGCGCGGTGGCTGCCGAGGCGAGTCCCGGCAGCGCCGACGCCGTCATCGTCGCCCGCGCGCCCCAGCACAGCCTTGAACTGGGTCTGCTGACGCGCTTTGCGCGGCTCGCCCCCGCCACCCCGATCGTGATCGTGGGGGAGGAGATGGCTCCGGCGGAGCGGGCCGCGACCACCCTCGCGGGGGCCTCAGGCTATCTGCTGGTCAGCGAGCTGGAGCGACTTCCCGCGCTGATCCGGGAGATCGGGCGGCCGGCGCGCTCGATGCTCATGGCCCCGAACAGCCGCCTCTCTCAGCTTGAGGACGCGCATCGGATGGCTATCGCCTTCGGCGGCGAATTGCGCCTGGAGGAGGTCTGCCGGGTGGCCGTTGACTCGCTGATCAAGCTCTTGGGCGTGGATCGGGGAGCGGTGCTGGCCTGGAGCCCGGCCGAGCGCGCGCTGAAGCGTGTCTTCGAGGCACCGGATCGGCTGATCGGCGGTTCCCTGATCCGCCCCGGGCAGGGGCCCTCGGGCGCGGCCTTCGCTCGCCGCCAATCCGTCGTGGTCCACGACGACGACGGGGCCCAGCTCGGTCTGGAGCCGATGCGTGATGGCGGCTACAGGAGCGCGCTCGCGGTACCTCTAATCCACGACGGCCGACCGATCGGGGTGCTGACGTTGGGCTCCCGGCATGAACGCTTCTTCTCCGATCACGCGCTCGAGCTGGTCTCGGTATTCGCCGCCGAGCTGGCGCCCCGACTCTTCGCCGCCCGCCTGCACCAGCGCGTCGAACGCGACGCCGAGGAGCTGCGCTTCATCGCCGAGCTGACCCAGTTCGCCCTGCGCGCAGGTAGCCCGGACGAGCTCTTGGATCTCGCCATGAGGGGGGTCCGCCGGATTCTCAGCACCGAATTCGCCATGATCCTGGAGGTAAGTCCCGACCAGAGCCAGCTGGTGGTGCGCTCTGGCGTGGGCTGGCGCGCGGGCACAATCGGGCACAGCATCTCCACCACCTCCGAGGGGGCGGGGCGGTCGATATTTGTTACCAGCTCGCGCGCGATCACATTCGTCGACGCCGCGCGCGCCCGGAGCTTTCGAGCGCACCCTCTCTTCGCCGAGCAAGGCGTGGTTGGCGGCGCCGTGCAACCGATCTGGATCGAGGGCGTGCCACGTTTCCTGATGACCGTCCAGTCCACCCAGCGACGGCGCTTCTCGACCGGCGAGCTGCGCTTCCTGCGCACCGTCGCACAGCTCGCCGGCGAGTCAATCCACCGCCACGAGGTGCAGATGGCCCTAGCCGCCAGCGAGGCTCGCCTGAGCGCGGTCATGAACAATGCTCCCGCCGTCATCGTGGGCGCTGACACCGAGGGCCGGCTGTTCTTCGTCGACGGCCGCCCGGTGCGCGAGCCCACCGCGCGCAATGATCAGGTGGCCCGGGAGTCGATCAACGCCGACCTGATTGACAACCGGGAATTCAATCAGGCGATCAAACGCGCCCTGGCGGGCGAGATCGTCGAATTCAGCCACCACTCGACCGCATCTGATCGTGACTGGGAGACCCGCTTCAGCGTCATCGAAGGCGGCAACGATCAGGCGGTGGGCCTGATCGCCGTCGCCATCGACGTCACCGAGCGCTACGCGGCCGAGGTGGCCCGGCGCGAGGCGACCGCGAGGACCAAGTTCCTGAGCTCGATGAGCCACGAGCTCAGGACTCCGCTGAACTCGATCCTCGGCTTCGCCCAGCTGCTCGCGGATCCTTCCGTGGGCGAACTCAATCCTCGCCAACAGCGCTATCTGAGCCACATCCAGGGCTCTGGAGCCCACCTTCTGAGCTTGATCAGCGACCTCCTCGACCTGAGCCGCATCTCGGCCGGACAGATCCGCCTCGAAATCCGACCGACCTCGGTGACGGAAGCGGTGTCGGCAGCTCTGGAGAGCGTCCGGCCCATGGCCGATTCCCGCGCCCAGGTCTTGAGCAGCGCCGGGCTGGCCCGCCACCAGGTGAGCGCCGACCCCGTGCGCCTGCGCCAGATACTCTTGAACCTGCTCTCCAATGCTCTCAAGTTCACGCCTGAGGGTGGCCACATCCGCCTCCGCGCGCGCGCCCGGCCGGGGACGGGCACGGTGAGCATCGAGGTCTCGGATACCGGGATCGGCATCCCTTCGGAGGCGCTGGAGAGCATCTTTGACGAGTTCGTTCAGCTCTCCAGTCCGGAGGCAGAGATTCAGGGCTCCGGACTCGGTCTGGCGGTTAGCCGGCAGCTGGCGCGGGCCATGGGGGGCGACGTGACCGCCAAGAACAGGGCCGGCGGCGGATCGATATTCACCATCGTCCTGCCCGCGGCCTGATGCACCTAGAGCCCGGCGATCAGGACCGCCATCACTCCGGTTAGGAATATCCCGTCAAAGGTGCCGGCGCCTCCGATCGAGGCCACCGGCGCTCCAAGGTCCGCCACCCGCCCGAGGTTCATCAGATCGGCCCCGACCAGGCAGCCCAGGACTCCCGCCACGTAGGCCACCGCGGGCACGTGTGGGCCCCCCAGAAGCAGAGCTGCTCCAGCGGCGATCAGGGGTGGCAGCAGCCCGGGGACCGCGATCCCCACTCCGGTGACCGGGCGGGCGACGAGGTGAACGTAGAGCACCACCGCCGCCAGGGCGAGGAGGACGCTGGGGCCGAGATTGTCGTGCACGGTCAGATACAGGCAGAGCAGGAGGGGAGCCACCGCCCCACCCAGATTCACCGCGATCACGGTCTGCCCCGCCCGCCAGGCTCGGGGCACCGCGTAGGCCACCCCGAGTCGCCGCACCACCTGGGGCGGACGGAGCGCCGTGCGGGGCTCGATCGCGGCTACGGGAATGTTGATTCCGCTGCCGGCGATCGAGAGCAGCAGAAAGCCCCACCCCAGTCCGGGGGAGAGGCCGAGGCGATCGTAGGCGACCCCGACGACGCCCGCCTGGAGCAGGCCGAGGAGGAGCAGGAGGAGCGCGCCCAGCAGGCCCATGTAGGGCCAGGAGAGCGGGGGATGGAGAGACGGGCCGGCCGTGGGCGCCTGACTCATAAAGCACACCTCCTTGTCCGGGACGACCCCAGGTGATGAGAGTAGCGCCGATGGAGGTGAGCCGCGGCCGGGGCGATGGGCCAAGCTCGGAAGGCTAACCTTGACTCGATGGCGACCCGCCCCCGCCCGATCTTGAACCAGATCATCGGTCCGCTCGGAGTGGCCGCCGCGCTCGGCATGCTCCTGGTCCTGATCATGGGCGCCACCGTCACCTCCACCGGATCGGCTCAGGGCTGCGCCCGGGACTGGCCGCTGTGCCGGGGCCAGTTCATCCCCCAGTTCACGGTCAGCACCCTGATCGAGTTCAGCCACCGAGCCGTGACCGCGGTCGAGAGCCTGCTCATCTTCGCCCTGGCGGCCGCCGCGCTCGCGCTGTGGCGAAGCCGGCGCACGGTGATCCTGCTCGTGACCCTGATGCTGACCTCGCTCTTCGTGCAGGCCGGCATGGGCGCGGCCGCGGTCAAATGGCCGCAGCAGCCGGTGGTCCTCGCGCTCCACTTCGGGATCTCGCTCGTGGCCCTGGCCGCCACCGCACTGACCGCGGCCTACGTGCGCCACCCCGAACGCAGGCGCACCCCCCAATCCGATTCGCGGGGACTGGCCTGGGCGGCCTGGGGCGCGCTGGCCTACATATATCTGCTGGTCTACAGCGGCGCCCTGATCAGCCATACGGGGGCTGCTCAGGCCTGCACCAGCTGGCCCGGCTGCACCAGCGGAGCCCCGATGGCGGGCTACTTCCGGCTCCTGGATCTGGGTCATCGCCTGGCCGCCGGAGGGGCCATTTTCATCGCCCTGGGCTTGATCCTCATCGCGCGCCGCTGCCGCCCCGAACGACCCCACCTGGTGCGGGCGGCGATCTGGTTCCTGGCCACACTCGGGCTCCAGGCGGTGGCCGGGGTGGTGCTGGTTCTAAGTCACTTCGACCTCTTCGGCGAGCTCCTTCATTCCGGCGTCACCGGAGTGGTTTTCGTGGCCGCCTCGTACGTCTGTTTTCTGGTTGCCGTCGGCGATCCCGCCGCCTCGCCCGGGGCTGTGGGGTCGGAATCCGGGGTGCTGGAGAATGCGCGTTAGCCTCTGCTAACCTGGGGCTGGTGACCAGGACCGCTACTCGCCCGGGCGCGCGGATGCGAGCTTGAACCAGGTCACGGTGGCGATAATCGGCGCTGCGGCGGGCCTGTCCATCTTTCTGGGCCTGCCCATAGCCCGCATGCGCGGCCTGTCGACGCGCGCCCAGGGTTTCCTCAACGCGCTGGCCACCGGGGTTCTTCTCTTCCTGCTCTGGGACATTCTGAGCCGGGCCAACCTCCCCATCGACGCCGCCCTGGCACAGGTCCACCGCGATCCCGGGCGGTGGTCTTCTCTGGCCGCTCTGCTGGTCCTGTTCGTGGGCGGCCTGGCCGGAGGTCTGGTCCTTCTGACCCTGGTCAACCAGCGCCTGGGGCGTCGGCTGAGGCGTGAGGCCAATCCCGGTCCGGGCGCGGCCTCGCTTGCCGCTGGGAGCCGAGCCGCGCCGACCGCGCGCGCGCTCGCGCTCATGATCGCGATCGGGCTCGGGTTGCACAACTTCAGCGAGGGACTGGCCATCGGCCAGTCCTTTGCCGCCGGTGCGCTCGCCTTCAGCACCGTGCTGGTGATCGGATTCGGTCTACACAACATCACCGAGGGCTTTGGGATCGCTGCACCGCTGGCCTCGTCCGAGGGCAACCCATCATGGTCGTTCCTGGCCCTCACCGGACTCATCGGCGGCGGCCCGACCCTGGTCGGCACGGTGGTCGGTTTCAACGTCGTCGCCCCCTGGTCATCCGTCCTCTTCCTCGCCCTGGCGGCAGGCGCCGTCATCTACGTCATCAACGAGATGCTCTCGGTCTGCCGCCGGATGGGCACGCCGATCGCGCTCTCGCTCGGTCTGCTGATCGGGTTCACCGCCGGTTACGCCACTGACCTGCTGCTGACGTACCTCGGGGGCTGATCGCCCCAGCCGGGCCGGACGTTTAACCTATGGGCATGCGATTAGGGACCATCTCCACCCCCGCCGGAAGCCGTGCCGTAGCGCTCGTCGAGGGGCGCCTGGTCGAACTCGAAGGGAGCGTGCGCGAGCTCTGCGCCGCTGAGCCTGACGCTCTGCGGGCCGCCATCTCCGCCTCGACTCAGAGCCACGACTATGACCCTCAGCGCCTGCTCCCCGCCATCCCCGATTCGGGCAAGGTGCTCGCCATAGGGCGCAACTACGCCTCTCACGTGGCCGAGATGACGGGCGGACCTCACCCTGGCAAGCCGGTTATCTTCGCCCGTTTCAAGACCAGTCTTTGCGGGCCCTTCGCCCCCGTCCGGCGATCTCACGTGTCGGTCCAGATGGACTGGGAGGCCGAGCTCGCGGTGGTGATCGGGCGGCCCGGGCGATACATCTCCGAGGGCTCGGCGATGGAGCACGTGTTCGGCTACTGCGCGTTCAACGACATCACCTACCGTGACTACCAGGACCACGGGCCGCAGTGGACTCCGGGCAAGAACTTCGACGCCTCGGGGCCGCTCGGACCGTTCATCGTCACCGCCGACGAGGTGGAGAATCCGGGCGATCTGGACGTGAGCTGCAGCGTGATTCTGGCCGCCGGCACCGAGGAAGAGCGGCAGTCTTCCAACACCTCGCTTCTGCTCTATGACATTCCCCGCCTGATCTCGTACATCAGCGAGTTCGCGACCCTCGAATCGGGTGACGTGATCGCCACCGGGACCCCCGGCGGCGTCGGCAAGGGACGCCAGCCTCAGGTCTGGCTGGAGCCCGGACAGACGCTGATCACCCGGGTTGAGGGAGTGGGTGAGATGCGCAACGAAGTGCTGGAAGAAAGCTGGACCGGGGCCTAGAATAAGCCGCCGTGGCAATCCCCGACATTGACTACAACGCGCCCTTTCAAAGGAGCCTGGAGCTGATCGGGAAGCGCTGGTCGGGGGCCGTCCTGCGCGCCCTGATGGGCGCTCCGATCCGCTTCAACCAGCTTCTGACCGGCATCCCCGGCATCTCTGATCGGGTCCTGACCGAGCGCCTGCGCGAACTCGAGAGCGAGAGCTTGGTCGAGCGCTTGGTCGATCCCGGTCCCCCGGTCAGGGTGAGCTATCGACTGACCGCAGCGGGGCGCTCTTTAGCCCCCGTCTTCGCCGCCGTCGACGTCTGGGCGGGCCGCTGGGAGCCGGCCGGGCCCGCCGCCGAGAGCGGCTCGGCGGCGGGCTGAGCCCGGGAGCCGGCCGGGCGCGGGGCGGTCTCGCACCGTCCCACTGATAACCTTTCTAGCGATGCCTCTGGGCAATGTTCTAAAGCGCCGGACTCACGAGACTGCGGCCTGCGCGGCCTGCGGCCTCGAGGTTCCCGCGGGCTCCACCTACTGCAATCACTGCGGCGTCCGACTCGATGAGCCGGACGCGCAGCCCCTGCACGTGGTCGACCGCGCCACGGGCCTGTTCAACGACCGCTTCCTGCGCCCGGTGCTGGAGGACGAACTCGCCCGCGCGCACCGCTACGGCCGGCCCCTGGGACTGATGCTGATCGAGCCCACGGCCGAGAGCCCGGTGCGCACCGAGAGCGACGACTCGACCCTCAAGGTGATCGCGGCGGCGGTGGCCGGCGCCATCCGCGAGGTCGACACCCCGGGGGTGCTCGGACGAAACCCGGTCCAGCTCTTGGTGCTGCTCCCCGACACCGACATCTCCGGCACCGCCCACGCCGCCAACCGCGTGCTGGACATCGTCAATGTCGCCCTGGGAGCGGTGGGCGAGCGGGCTCGCATCGGTATCGCCTGCATCCACCCCGCCCAGCGCCTGCGGGCTGGAGCCGCGATCGAGGCGGTGGGACGCGCGGCGCGCACCGGGCGTCCGGAGTTGCTGGGACGCTAGAGCTCTGGCTGGTGCGTCACGGGGCGACCGCGTGGAGCGCCAGCGGGCAGCACACCGGGCTCACCGACCTCGATCTGAGCCCGCAGGGCGAGGCTGAGGCGAGGGGATTGGGCCCCAGGCTGCCGCGGCCCTGGGACCAGGTCCTCTGCTCGGATCGCCTCCGTGCCATCCGCACCGCCGAGCTTGCCGGCTACCCCGATGCTGTCCCCAGTCCGCTCCTGCGCGAAGTCGACTACGGTCGTTACGAGGGCTTGACCACGGCCGAGATCTGGGCCCAGGACCCCAGCTGGGAGGTGTTCTCGTCCGGCTGTCCGGGGGGCGAGAGCCCAGCTCAGGTGATGGAGCGCTGCCGCCGGTTTCTGATCCAGCTGCCCAAGTCCGGACGCGTCTTGATCTTCTCCCACGGTCACATCTCCCGGGCACTGGCGGCCGAATTCGTCAACCTGGGTGCGCCCCTGGCCGCACGCCTGGCCCTGTCCACGGCGTCGATGAGCCATCTGGTCTGGAGCGAGCGCGGTCCTCTGATTCAGTCCTGGAACCTGACCGCCTGAGATCGCAGCGCGCCTTACTCCCGGCGCCGCAGCGTCCAGGTGCGCGGACGGTTGCCGGGCAGCCCGGCAAAGACCATGTAGGCGTCGGTGTCAATCTCGGCCCGGTATCCATGGCGCTCACCGGGATTGATCAGCAGCAGTTCGCCGGCCTGCGCCGTGCCCGCATCCTGCCCATCGCCGTAGCGCAGGCGGCCACGGGTGACGATCATGGCCACCGGCAGCGCGTTGCGGTGGGTCGGAACCGTCTGCCCGGCGCTGAGCCTCAATCCCACCACACGCATCGCTCCGCAGTCCCCGATCTGCTCCCAGCCCAACGATTTGGGTTCCATGCCCTGGATTATCGGGTGGTTGGGTGCAGTTGCCCCCATGCCGATCGCGCCCAGCTCACAAACTAGGCCTGTGCGCATTCGCATCGTCGACGGAGTCTTGGGGGCGCGCCGGGCTCGGGGCACCGTCGTCGTCATCGACGTGCTCCGCGCCTTCAGTGTCAGCGCGTACGCACTGGCTGGGGGGGCGACCGAGTGCCGCCTGGTCCGCGAGGTCGACGAGGCGCTCCGACTGGCGCGCCGGCTAGAAGGCGCTCTGGTGTCGGCCGAGGTGAACGGATTGCCCGTCCCCGGCATCCCGATCAGCAACTCGCCCACCCAGGTGAGCGCGGCCGATCTAAACGGTCGGGTGCTGATTCAGCGCAGCAGCGCCGGTACGCAGTGCACCGCCGCGGCCGGTGGCGCCGACCAGCTCTTCGCCGCCTCGCTGGTGGTGGCCCGAGCGACCGCCCGGGCCGTTCGCGCCCAGAGCCCGGCCCTGGTGACCCTGGTGGCCTCGGGTATTCGAGGTCGCGACCTTGAGGACCGTGCCTGCGCGGCCTACATCCAGGGCCTGCTGGAGGGCCGAGATGAAGATCCCAGAGCCCTGCTCGCTCCGCTCCGCGCCAGCGAGCGCTACCTCCGCCTGGCCGCGGGCGAGGTCTTGGGCTTTGCGCCCAGTGACCTCGAGCTCTCCCTGGAGCCGAACCGGTTCGATTTTGCCCTGCTCGCCGGCCAGGATGCCGAGGGGCAGTTCCTGCGCCGCCTGCCCTAGCGCTCCCCGATCCCCGACCTTCGGCCGCCGGACCCTCACTCGAGGCGGCGCAGCCAGCCCTCGGTCTCGTACTTTTGCTCGGCCAGCTCGCGGGCTGCGGCCTCCTCGTCCTCCAGGATGCTCCCGGGCCGGGCCCCAGTCAGGGCGGTGAACCACCGGGCCATGTGTTCCTCGACCTGCTCGCGGCTGAGGCTGGTGTGCTGGGTCATGGGCGACACCACCTTCTCGGCGCTGCGCACCCCACGCTCGACCA
Source organism: Nitrosotalea sp. (assembly GCA_035534295.1). Classification (GTDB taxonomy): domain Bacteria; phylum Chloroflexota; class Dormibacteria; order Dormibacterales; family Dormibacteraceae; genus DATKQJ01. Next base: position 97,888 of record DATLSE010000009.1, on the reverse strand, counting down.
CAGGGGGTCGCCCGATGCGAATCAGGCGGGGGATAAGCTCGGGTTCAATTGACCAGGCGATGGTGGTGTGATGCAGGATCGCGCCCCGGCGTCGGGCCTGGGCCGCGCCACCCATCTTGCCCCGGCCGTCGATCAGATCGTTGAGCGGACGGTAGGAGGCCGGCACCCCGAGCGCGCGCAGCGCGGCCACCACCCAGGAGTCGAACAGAGCGTAGGAGGCGGCCAGCGAGAGATCGGCAAACGGTGCGGCCGGAACGTACAGGGAGTAGGTGATGGAGGCACCGGGCAGGTTCAGCATGGTGCCTCCGCCGCTCATCCGGCGCAGCACCCGAATCCCCATCCTGCTCGCCTCCTCCAGGTCGACCTCGTTGGCCAGCACCTGGTGCGAGCCGAGGACCAGCGCCGCCTCGGACCAGGCCCAGAAGCGCAGCGTGGGAGGGCGCTGGCCGCTGGCCACACGGTCGAGCAGGACCTCGTCCAGCGCCAGTTGCAGGCCGGCGGCGCGGGGTGCGGCGCCAATCAGCTCCCAGTCCAGGCCGGCCAGCCGATCGGACCCCGCCTGCTCACTCAGCACGCCGACCGAATCCATCGTCGGGGCGGCTCAGACCAGGAGCAAATGTCCTTAAGACGCGGAGTCGCCACCGCCCGCCGGCGATCCTGATCAGCGCAACAGATCGGCCGTGGCCTCCCATCCGTAGGCGACCTCAAGCAATCTGAACTCGTCCAGCTCGAGCTCGTGTTCGCGCACCCAGCGCCCCCCCAGGTGCTCGTAGAAGCCGCGCGCGGCGGAATTCTGCTTTAGCGCCCAGACCAAAAGGCCGGCGCTGGCGTCGAGCTGGCCGGCCAGCGAGTGCACCAGACCCCGACCCAGTCCTCGGGCCTGCCACAACGGGGCGACGTAGATCCCATAGAGCTCCTGTGCGAACTCTTGTCCCCCCTCCCGCTCGGGTCCGGCGCTGGCGTAGGCGACGATGCCGCCGTCCTCCTCCGCCACCCAGGTCAGGCGGTTCGACCCGGGGGCCAGGCGATCCCGCCAGCGGCGTCCGATGTCGTCAACGTCAAGTCGGTCCAGATAGGCCCGAGGGACCAGTCCCTGGTAGGTCTGGAGCCAGGTCGTCACGTGCACCTGGGCCATGCCGAGTGCGTCCTCAGGCCGGGCGGGTCGGAGCATGGCTCGATTCTAGGCAGCGCGCCGGGCCCGTCTCAGCCCGCATCCGTGCGGCGTCGCTGGGGCCACCAGTTGAGGTCGCCCAGCAGCCTCATCATGGCCGGCACCAGGATCAGACGGATGAGGGTGGCGTCGAGCAGAACCGCGATCGCGATCGTGACCCCCAGGCTCTTGTTGATGGCCAGGTGGCTCTGGGCGAGCGTGGCCGCGACCACGACCAGGATGAGGGCGGCGGAAGTGATGATCTGGCCTGTGCGCTCCATCCCCGCAGCCACGGCCTGGGCGTTGGACCGCCCCGCGCGCCACTCCTCGCGGATCCGGCTGAGGAGGAACACCTCGTAATCCATGGAGAGTCCGAAGAGAGCTGCAAAGATGAGCACCGGGGTCGTCGCATCGACAAAACCCACGGCCTGGAAGTCCAGTTGGTGGGCCAGATGCCCCTGCTGGAAGATAAAGGTCAGAGCGCCCATAGCCGCCCCCACAGAGAGCAGGTTCATCAGCACCGCCTTGAACGGCAGGACGACGGATCGAAAGGCCAGTCCCAGGAGCAGGAGCGTGAGCAGGAAGACGGTGCCCAGGATCCGGGGCACGTCGGCCAGGAGGGCGGAGAGGAAATCCTGGTATCCGGCCGCCTCACCCCCCAGGAGCACGTGCACTCCCGGCGGCAGCTTGGCCCGCGCCAGTCGATCGAGCAGGCGGTGGGTGGCCGGCGAGTTGTCCGCTCCGGGCTGGCTGACCTCGTAGACGGCGTGACCGGGCCGGAAGTAGAGGCTCTGCTGGATACCCGACTGCTCGGGACCGATGACGCGCTGGCCGCCGGCAGCGGCGCGGATCACCGCCTCCAGGCGATCGGCTGAGGCCAGGTCGGGCACCCCCGAGGCCACCACCAGCACGGGCGCGCGGGAGGGCAGGCCGAGCTGGGAGATGGCGATCCTCTGGGCCTGGGCGGCGGGGTCCTGAGGAGGCAGGGACTCCGCTCCCACCACCCCCACGCGCAGGCTCCGCGCGGGGGCGGCGAGGATTAGAACCACGGCCAGAACGAGGAGGATCGAGCGCATCGGGCGTCGCATCACCGCTGCCGCCAGGGCACTCCAGAAGCGGCGTGTGTCGTGCCCGCGCAGGAAGGGCAGCGCCATCCGATCAATGCCGTCGCCAAAGACCGCGAGCAGGGCGGGGATGAGGCTCAGCGAGGCGAGGACGGAGAGCGCGACCACGATCGCCCCGCCCAGGCCCATGGACCAGAGCACGTTCAGGCGGGATAGGGCCAGTGCGCCGAATCCGATCGCCACGGTTCCGCCCGAAACCAGGGTCGAAAGCCCGGCCGTGGCCATGGTGTTGGCCACCGCCAGCTCTCGCTCACAGCCCCGGCGACGCTCCTCACGAAAGCGGTTGACGACCAGCAACGAGTAATCGATCCCGAGTCCGATGCCCACCACCGAGCTTAAGTTGAGGGCGAAGATCGAGACCTCGTGCACCCGACCCAGAAGGCCCAGCAGGGCGACTGCGACGGTGACGGTGAAGAGCCCGGTAAGAACTGGGAGCAGGGCGGCAACCACCCCTCCGAAGACGATCAGGAGCAGGGCCAGCGCAATGGGCAGGGAGGTCTTCTCGGATTGGGCCAGATCGTTCTCCGAGTCGGTGATGAATGAGTCGTAGACCGCCCCGCCCCCGCCCACCAAGGCGGTGGCGGGACCGCCGGCTCTGATCGCCTCGATCTGGCGGGCCAGACCGATGAACTGGTTGGCCGTGGCGTTGGATTCAATCAGGAGGGCCGCGGTGCGTTGGTCGCGGCCCACCAGCGGAGCGCTGACCTGGGCGCCCCGCCCGGCGACCAGGGCGCCCAGGCGGGAGCGGTAGGTGGCCAACTCGGCCGCGTAGCCCGGATCTCCGACCGGCACCGAGGCGGTGAATACGACGAACAGGACCGGCACCACGCGCTGCGGGAATTGACTCTGCAGGGTCTGGGCCGCCCGGGTGGCCTCGGTCGAGGTTTCAAATCCGGCCGGGGAGAGGTGACGTGAACTGCTCGGGGCAAGCAGAGCGGAGGGCACCAGCAGCAGGAGCCAGAAGAGGAGCACCAGCCAGCGGCGGCGGGCCACGAAGGCGCCCCAGGCCGCAGCCAGGGACCGGGATCTGCCGCGCCTCTCCTCGCTCTCCGGCCCGAAGGCACCGGGGGTCAGTTCGGGTCGTCCGAGCGCCGGGCGAGGGCGAACGTGAACGCTTCGTGGTAGTGGAAGGCGTCCTCGCCGAGCTTGCCCATCTCGCGCTCGACCCAGGCCTCGAGCTGACGCCGCATCTGCGGTCCCAGCGTGGTGACGAGAGCGTGCGGACGCGGCCCCAGACCGGACATGAGATCGACCCAGGTCCGGGCCGAGGCCATACGCTCACCGGTGGCCATGGTCGTGGTCTGCACCTGCTCAAAGCCGGCCTCGTTCAGCATGTGTGCGATGACCGGCTTCTCGCCCATGTCCACCAGCTCGGGCCCGGGGCGCGGGATGACCAGGGGATGGGATTCGTTCAGCTCCTCCAGGATGTGAAAGAACTCCTGCTGGGCGGCGGTGGCGAGGGAGCGAATGCGCAGGGCGAGTCCGATCCGCCCCCCGGGGCGGGTCAGGCGCGCTGCCTCCCGCAGCGCCCGGCTGGGGGAGGCAAGATAGGCCAACGAATCACCAAATGTGACCAGATCGAAGCTGCGATCACGGAATGGCATGTGATGGTCGGCCGACTGTAGGACGAAGGAGGTGTTGGCCCTGGCGCCCTGCCGAGCCCGGACGAGCATCGCTTCGGAGACGTCGATCCCGATCACCGGGCCGGGTTCTCCCACCGCGTCCGCGATCGGGTGCGTGACCAGACCGGTACCGCAGCCCACGTCGAGCACACGTTCTCCCGCTCGCGCCGAAACCAGATCGACCAGGCGCTGAGCAACGCGCCGATGCAGTCCGCCAGCCCAATCCTCATAGGTGGCAGCCACCGAGTCGAAGAAGAGCACGTTGGCCTCCACTAACCCGGGTGCACGCATGGGCCTCAAGTCGCCGGCACTCCGGTTAAGATGCTACTTCGGCCCGAATCCATGGGCGCGTCAACTGAAGTGGGAAGTGTGAATATGGAAGCAGAGACCGCGAGCGAGGAGTCCACGCAGCCGAGAGGTTTCCGCCATCGCGGCGAGCAGTCGGGCAGCGGAAGTTCCTCAATCACACTCGGTCCGCGTGACGTGCTCGTGGGCAAGCTCACGGTGGATGGTGACATCCGAATTCAGGGCACCCTGGAGGGCGAACTCAGCGCGACGGGAGACGTCAACGTCGAGAGTCAGGGTACGGTCAAGGCGCCGGTGGAGGCGCGCAACGTCAGCGTTCGCGGGTCGCTCAACGGAGACGTGGTGGCGCGCGAGAAGTTGGTGTTGGCGGGCTCGGGCGTGGTGACCGGTGACGTCAAGGTGGCGAGGCTGGCGATCGAGGATGGCGCCACGCTCAACGGCAACGTCTCCATGCAGTCCGGCTCGTCGGCCAGCACGCCGCGGCGAAGCACCGAATCGGAGCGGACCGAGACCGCCTGACGAGGCCCGCTCAGCCGCTGAGGCCGAGCCCAGGCCAGCCCGCGCACAGGGCGACCGCCAGCTCACGGATGGCCACGCGCCAGCTCTGCGGGGCGTCGGTCCAGTTGAACTGGGCCTGGGATAACGCGGCCGAGGCGTCGGGCTCCTCGGGGACGACGACCAGGTTCTGAGCCTGGGCCAGACCGCGTCCCAGCCCGGCCAGGTCGAGGCGCGAGCGCCCGGCCGGCATCCGGTTGACCACCAGGGTCAGCGGCACGCGGTCCTCGGCCAGAAGACGCCCGGCCTCCACCACCAGGGCGGCGGTGGCCGGATCGGCGTCGGTGACCAGGACCAGCTGATCGGCCGTCTCCAGGGCCGCGCGCACCGCCCCGCTCTGCAGCCCGGTACCGCAGTCCAGAATGACGATCCCGCTCAGGTCCTGCAGGCGGCGGATGACGCGCGTGTACTCGACCTCGCCCAGCGCGGCCATGCGCGAGGGGTCGCGGGGCGCCGGAATGACCATCAGGCCCTGCCCGGTGCGTCCCATGGCGCTGTCGAACTCGGTCACGCTGATGCCCCGGCTGTCCAGGATCTCAATCATGTCGTCGACGAAGACGCCATGACTGGCGGCCAGCGCCCGGCCCAGGGAACCGAAGTCGGGGTCAGCGTCCACCGCCACCACGCGGTCAGATCGGACCTGGGCATAGAGCGAGCCCAGGAGTGAGGAGACGGTCGTCTTGCCCACGCCGCCCTTGGGCGAGATCACGGCAATGGTTGCCGCAGCCTTGAGCCGCGGCTCGCGGATAGCAGTCTCAAGGCGCTCGATGTAATCCGTCGAGCGCCATGAGAGGCGGGCCCGCATGCGCGCCGGGGGAGGCTGGATCCGGGACAGGGCGACCACGGGGCCAGTGGGCCGGGAGTCCTGGGAGCGCTCAAAGGCGTTCGCCGACAGGAAGGCGGAAGCGGCGAGCCCGATCCGGCGCAACTTTCCCACCGGCGTGGGCAGCACCTGGCCCGTGCGTCCCCGAGGCGTGGTGGGTGTTTGGTCACTCATGGCCGGCGGCGGTAACGTATCACGGTGATTTCCCGCCTTGTCGGCGGTCACGGTAAGATCCGGCTCCGGGGACGCCAAGCCTCAGTCGCCGGCGGCGCCAGAACCCGAAGGCGGACCCCGCCACGCGGCGCCAGAATGAGGATTTTGAGGCGCTCGAGCGCGGCGTCGCCGCCGGTACGCCCCGCGCGTTACCCCTCGCCCTCATGATCGTTTTTCTTGCCGTGAGCGCGAAGACCGCGCGCACCGCGTGCCTTTTGGCCCTGGGCCTGCTCTTGACCGCCTGCGCGGGGGGGGGCGAGCGCGCTGCGGCGAGTCCGACCCCGAGCGCGCACACGGTCGCCGTGAGCAACGCCGATTCCGGACGCTCGATAACGCTGCACGCCGGCGACATCGTGGAGGTCGCGCTCCACCAGGAGTCCGGACTCAGCCCCTGGACCGATCTCGGCAGCAATGACCAGCTGGTCATGATGCCGGTGGTCGACGTTCGCGCCACCGCGCTCAGGGGAGTGGCGGTGGGCCGATTCGAGGCCCTGGGGCCGGGCTCCGCGGAGATCAGCGCGGTGGCCGCCCCGCAGTGCTCACCCGGTCTGGCCTGTCCGGCGTACGTCCGGAGCTGGAGGTTGCAGGTCCAGGTGGTCGGAGCCTGATCAGCCCTCGATCAGTTCCGGGGCCGATTCGTCGCCGTGGTCGACGGGGAGAGCGCGCCGCCGGGCCGGGCGGCGCGGGGCGGGGGGGGCACTCGGCGCAACTGGGGCGACCAGGGTCGCCACCACCGGCTCCAACCCGCTGGGCGGCTCCGGACGTACCCGTCGCCTCCCGCGGCTGACGGGCACGGCCTCGAGCGCGATCTGGGCGCCGTTGGTGTGAGGAAGGGAATCGAGTTCGAGTTGGGCTGACGCAAGTCCTGGGGTTGCCGGCTCAGATGCGGCGGGCGGCTCCGGGCGCTCCCGTCGCCTCCCCCGGCGGGCCGGCGCAGCGACGAGCTCACCCTGGGCGTCGTTGAGATGAGGCGCGGAATCGGGCTCGATCTGGGCCGGCGCCGGGGCCAGGGCGGGAGCCGCCGCCGCGTCGGCGCCGGCTGCACTCCCAATCTCGTTTTCACTCCCCACCGGCGCATCCTTGAATCGACGCCGACGCCGGCTGCGCCGCTTCTCGCCCCGCCGCGGCCGCGACAGGCGCTGAACCTGCGAGCGAATTCCGACCCGCTGGCAGGCGGTCACGACCGCGCCCACACCGGCCACCAGGCCCTCCTCCCGGGCATGCTCGAAGAGCGGACCGAAGAGCTCGGGAGCACCACCGATGACGGTCTTGGAGTCGCCCACGATGACGAGGAGCTTGCGGGCCCGGGAGATGGCGACGTTGACCCGGTTGGGGTCGTTTAGAAACCCGATCGCGGCCCGGTCATTGGAGCGCACCAGGGAGAGGATGACGGCGTCCGACTCCCGACCTTCAAAGGCGTCGACCGACTCCACATCGTCGGGTGGCACGATGCCCTTGAGCGCGGTGACGAGCTTGTTCACCTGGGAGCTGTACATGGCGATCACGGCCAGCTTGGCCTTGCGCACGCGTTTTCGAATGATCGCCGTGATGTCCTTGCAGAGCGCGACCTCAAACTCGTTGGCGACCGACCTCTGGGCGTCGCGGTACTCGTCCTGAGCTCCGGTGTCGACCCAGACGATCTCGCGGTCGAAAGGCCAGGGCAGGGGCATCCGCTGGTGCGGTGACTCGTGGATCAGGCGGCCACCGTAGAAGAGGTCCGATACCACCCGCCCGATGGGCTCTCGCATCCGATACTGCCGCGGCAGCATGATCTTGGAGGTTGCGGGCACCTGATCCCAGATCCATCCGTAAAAGCTGGCGTCGCGCACCATCTGGTCGAGCTCGCCGCGGATCTCGAACTCGAGCGCCGCCTCCTCCATCACCGGTGGAAGCTGATTTAGGTCACCGATCATGACCCAGCGCTTGGCCAGCGGCATCAGCGCCAGAGCCTCGTTCGAGCGCACCTTGTTGGCCTCGTCCAGGATCAGCCAATCGAACACGCGGAAGCGCAGCCGGGAATCGATAGCAAGCCGGTTGACCGTCCCGGCGACGAGGTTATACGGCTCCAGGTCGTCGCCTTCGACCAGGGTGTGGCGCAGGCGCCGAGGAACCTTCCCCGGCTCTGCGATGCGCGCCTGGCGGACGTGGGAGAACCCGAGCAACCTCTCCTGGCCGGTGTCGACGGCGTCGTTGGAATGGGAGCTGAGCAGGATCGCGGCGTCGTGCTGTCGCGCCAGGATGCGGCGGATGGATTCGACGATGGCGGTCGTCTTACCTGTCCCCGGGGGTCCCTGGATCAGGTAGAGCTGGCCCGGGCGCATACCCATGACGCGCGACACCGCCTCCTCCTGCTCATCGTTGGGCTGGGGCAGGTTGTGCGCCCGCTTGCCCTCGAGCTGGATCCGTGGAGGCGACCCGAGCCAGCCCGGATCGGCGAGCTCGGCCGCCAGCGCTCCAGTCCTGGGCGAGCCGATCTGGAGCTGGCGGATGACCGAGCGCTGGGCCTCGAACATCTCGACCGACGCCGTCGGCAGCACCACGCCCTCGTCCGGCAGGGGATCGTAGCGTCGGAAGGAAACGTAGAGGTTGGAGCCCTGAACCCGGTCGACACTCATGCCCCGGTATTCGGGAAATCCCTGGGAGCGCACGGTCAGCGAGTCGATGCCGCGATAGACCCGGGCGTCCTGGTCATCGATCAAATGAAGGGAGGCGCGGACATACTCACCGCCACGCATGTCCTCGCCGCAACTCGGACAGTGAACCGTCCCCCCCGCCGTGGCCGTGATCTCCTCGCAATGGGGACATTCGACCCACTGCTCGGACGCCTCGTATCTCCGCACCGCGGCCTCGGCCAGTCGCTCGCGGAAGTCGCGCAGGTGCTCGATGAAGCGCATCGTCGAGTCCAGGATGGGCTGGCTCTTGGCCGCCTCGCGGAGCTGGAAGGCGGTGAAGCCCTCAAGTTCTCCATCCCATTCACTGACCAGCTGCATCTCCCGGTAGTGCAGGCGAAGTCGAGAGCGCTCGGCCACGAATTCGGATTCGAGCTGCTGCATGTCCGTGATCTCGAGCGCCAGTCCCCCCGGGGTGCGCCCCAGGCGGCCGGTGATGAGGGTCTGGTCGACCTGACCGGTGAACTCGAGCGGACGGTCCGGTTTGGCCGCCTCGTAAGTGCCGTCGATCTCCCGGTGCTCCTCCAGCACCTCGCGCAGCCACTCCGGGCCGTTGGGGATGAAGGCGAGCTTGGCCGCCGCCGGACTCTCCGGCCGCACCCTGATCCCCAGGCGACCGGCGTTGATCTCCTCGCCCGGTATGTCCGGATTCCAGAGTGGGAGTATGTCGCCGGGGTATGGCGTGCTCATTTGGGTCAGGCCTGCAGACAGTGGGCGGGAGGGAGCAAATTGAGGCTCAATGCGCAAGAAACGGGGCCGTCACTTTGGACCGGCGCCCAGAAGGCGTTCTAAACCTACGCGAATACTTTACGCCACCGCAAGTAGCCAACCCAATTCGGCGGCCGCCCCAAGTTCACTCGGGAAGGTCAAGCCCTTGGGTTTCAGGCAGTCCGAGGAGTAGCAGGGAGCCGGCCAGGGCGGGGAGCGCGAGGATCGCGATCGCCCCGCCCAGCCCGAGGCGCGATTGCAGGGCGGGCAGGATCTGCAGCCCGGCGATCCCGCCCAGGGCGGCGGCAAAAGCGGTCAGGGATTCTGCGCTGGCCCGAGCCCGGGTGGGAAACAGTTCCCCGAACCAGGCCCCCAGGACCGGAGCCTGAGCGCTCGAACCCAGGCTGGCGCCCACGCTGCCGACCCAGTATCCGGCTCGGCCCAGCGAGAAGTTGAGCGCGGTGAATGCAGCGGCGAGCAATCCGAGCAGCACCCCCGGGCGGCGTCGGCCCCAGCGGTCGGACAGCGTGCCTCCGAGCAGCAGGGCGGGGGCAGAGACGACGCCGGAGACCACGATCACGGCGCTGATCCAGATCGGCTCCAGATGCAGATCGCGACTGCCGTAGAACGCGATCAGGAGCGCGGCAGGGCGATAAAGGGCGGCGCTCAGAATCCCAAACCCGCAGGCCAGCCAGAGGCGACGGCGCCAGGGACCGGAGAGCACCTGGCGCAGTGGAGCCGAACCTTGGGCGGCCGCCGCCCAGAGCCGGCTCTCGGGCAGCTGCCAGAAGACAAGTCCAGCCAGAGGCAAACCCAGGCTCGCGCCCCAGTACAGCGCCCTCCAGTTCGGAGCCAGCGCGGGATAGATGATGGTGGCCAGACCGAATCCGATTCCCGCACTGACCCCCAGACCGGCCAGCGCCAGCCCCCGCCGGGTGGCCACGACCTCCTCCACCACCAACGCGCTGGCCAGGGTGAGGGCCAGGGTCTCCAGACCGACCGCCAGGAGCCGGGACAGGGCCAGGGTGGTGAGGCCGGTTGACAGGGCGCTGAACAGGTCGGCGGCTGAGCCCAGAGCCAGGGCCAGGGCCAGCAGCGGGCGGCGACCGATCCTATCAGCGGCCCATCCCAGCGGAGGGGCGAGCGCGGTACCCAGGCTCAAGACGCTGCCCAGGTTGGCCAGCGATCCGATCGAGGATCCGAATTGATGCCCGACGGCGGGCAGCACCAGAATCAGGATGGAGCCGGAGTAGCCGGCCCAGAGGCTGGCCAGAGCGCACAGAATCAAGACCCTGCCGGAGCCCCCGAGCCGGCGGCTCAGAGCCGTCGCAGCCGCCTCAGCACGGCCACCCCGGGACCGAGGAAACCGCAGGTGGCCCCGAAGTGGGCGATCGAGACCGCCAGCAACGAGGGCGGCCCGGGCAATAGCCGGAAGATCAAGGCCAGTGGAATCCCGGCCAGCAACGTCGCACCAACCTCGGGCCATCGCCAACCACCGAGCCGATGGTAGAGCGAGTAGGCCAGGGTTGCGATGACACCGGCGGCCAGGGGGCTGATCAGCTGCCCACCGCCGCCCTGAAGCAGGCCTCGGAAGAACGCCTCCTCCAGGGGCGCGTTGACCAGGAAGTAGCCGAGCTGAAGCGCCAGGTCGGCCCGACCGCCGGGGAGCACGGCATTGCCGCCGCGGTGGGCGATCCAAGAGCGGATGGCGGCGGCGCAAGCGAAGAGCGCACCCGCACCCACCACGCCGACCGCCAGCTGCAGGCCCAGCTCGCCTGGACCGACGCCGAGCCAGGTCGGGCGCCAGCGCAGCTCGACGATGGCGACCAGGGCGGCGAAGGGCACGAGCCTGGCCAGGGCGTCCGGTCCCATCCAGCGCAGGCTCCCCCGGGCGTCCCCGATCATCACCTGGGGATCCGCTCCGAGGCCTGTCACGGACAGATCGAACCGCGCCCGAGCGGGAATGAATTCCGCTCCGCGGGTTGTCCCGGGCGGGGATGGATGCAACAATCGAGCGCCTTGGAGGGCACGATCAGGTACTCGGCCGCGGACTCATCTGGGGCTCGTTTCGAGCTCAGCTCGAGCGCTGAGGGGGGTAGGCAAAGAACGCGCCCCCATCGGCGCTGAGCGCGATGCCGGCCCTGCTTCCGGCCGAGCCTGCGCCCGTGCGCTACTTCGAGCGGCGCCAGATCCACGAGGCGATCGCGTTCGCCGAGGCCGGGGGGATCGCTCTCCATCGCAACCTTGACACCTACCACGGCACCCGCTCCAGGCGCGGGGTGATCATGACCAAGCCTTTCCTCCACGTGCTCGGCCTGCGCCCACAGCTGGAGGCGTGGGGAGCGCTTCATGGTCTCCGACCGGAGTGGATCCAACCCGAGAAGAGCCGTCGTGTCGCGCACTATGACGTCTTTGGAGAGTTCGCTCAAAAGCTCATGACCGGGGGGGCTGAGCGGTGAGCCGGCAGCCGGCGGAGGCCTCCGATCCGATAGCGTTGCTCGCATCATGACTGTGGTGGCGAGCGGATCGGTCGCGTTCGATTACATCCTCACCTTTAACGGACGCTTCGCCGACCACCTGATGATCGAACACGCCCACAGCCTGAACCTGAGCTTTTTGGTCGAATCGATGGAGAAGAGGCGGGGCGGGGTGGCAAGCAACTACGCCTACAACCTGGCCCTGCTCGGGCGGCCGGCCGCGATTCTGGCCACGGTCGGAGAGGACGCGGGCGACTACCGGCACTGGCTCGAAAGCCAGGGCGTCGACTGCGCCGGGCTGGTCGTGCTCGCGGGCGAGCAGACCGCGACCGGATTCATCACCACCGATCTCGCGCACAACCAGATCACGGGCTACTTCGGGGGCGCGATGTTGCGGGCGGGCGAGATCGGGCTCGACCAGACGGTGGCCGAGCCCGAGGCGGTGATCATCGGTCCCAACGCTCCGGCGGCGATGTCAAGGCTGGTGCGCGAGTGCCGGGAGCGACGCCTGCGCTGGGTCTACGATCCCGCCCACCAGCTGCCCCGGCTCTCCACCGCCGAGCTCTTAGAGGGCGCCCGAGGCGCCTGGATACTGATCGGGTCTGAATACGAGCTCGAGCTTATCCGCCGTCAGACCGGACTTGGCGACACCGAACTGGCGGGGATGTCCGAGTTCGTGGTGACGACCTACGGCAGCCGGGGATCCGCGATCCAGCGCGGCGAGCAGGTATTCGCAATCCCGCCCTGCCCGGCGCGGCAGGAGATGGACCCGGTTGGCGCCGGTGACGCCTATCGGGCGGGGCTGGTCTGCGGCCTGCTGACAGGACTCGGTCCCGAACGCGCGGGCCGGCTGGCGTCGGTGGTGGGAGCCTATGCGGTCGAGCAGACGGGCACCGTGGAGCACCGCTTCGACCTGACCCAGGTCCGAGCCCGGTATCGGGACACTTATGGCCACGACCCCTGGGACCAACCGGCCGCAGATTAACCTCGAACTGGGGACTGCGGTCGTGTTTCACTTAAGCAATGTGCTACGACGACAATGCCCGACCCCCCTTGCCGCCGGTGGGCGGTGCCGCCTCCGATCAGGGCGAGATCCATCTTTCGTCCCCGGATGGAAATCGGTTCATGGCCTACTTCGCGCGCGCAGCCGAGCCCAGCGGTTCGGGCGTGGCCATCCTGCCCGATGTGCGCGGACTGCACCTGTTCTATAAAGAGTTGGCCCAGCGCTTTGCTGAAGCGGGTCTCGATGCGGTCGCGATCGACTACTTCGGGCGCACTGCCGGCGACGGCACCCGTGACGAGACCTTCGAGTTCATGCCGCACGTTCAGCAGGTGACCATGGACCAGCTCGCACTCGACGTCGGGGCGGCCCTCGCCTACCTGCGCAGCCCCCAGGGCGGCGCGGTGAGCCGGGCCTTCACGGTCGGGTTCTGTTTCGGCGGCTCGTCGTCCTTGAACCAGGCCGCCCTGCAGGACCAGTTGGATGGGGCCATCGGGCTTTACGGCATGCCGTCTCGATCCCGCCCCTACATCGCGACCATGCACGCCCCGCTCCTGGTCATCGCGGCCGGACAGGACCGGAGCACCTCGCCCGAGGAATCTCAGGCCTTCGACGCCGAGCTCACCCAGGCCCAGGTGGCGCACCGAATGGTGGTATATCCCAACGCCCCCCACTCCTTCTTCGACCGCCACCAGGTGGATTTCGCAGGCGAGTCGGCCGACGCCTGGGAACAGATGCTGGGCTTCATCCGGGAGCCGGCGACGAGCTGAGAGGGGTCGCGATGCGGAGCTCGCCGGCCCGCCCCAGCGGCGTCGGCCTGCCCCCCTCCCTGGTGGCTGAGCTCGAGCGGCGCCGCACCGGGCTGGCCCGGCACATGACGAGGGCGGTTGTGACCCTGGTGCGCTGGGACGAGAGCGCGGGGGCTCCGCCGCAGCGTCAGGCCATCGCCCACGCCTGCGAGGCCGGTCTCGACCTTTTTCTCGCGACCGCCAAGGAGGCGCGTCCGGCCACCGCCCGCGAGCTTCGCCAGGTGGCACAGCTGGGCATCCTACAGGCGCGCGGCTCGCGCTCGGTGGAGCCGGTGCTGAATGCGTATCGCATCGCCGCCCGCGTCGCCTGGGACGCCATCCTCACCGCCTGGCGCGATCAGCCCGACGCCTCTCCGGAGGCTCTGGTGGTGACGGCCGATTACGTCTTCGCCGCCCTCGACGAGGTCGCGGCGGAGGTGACCAGGACCTACCTGCACGCGCGTGAACAGCACATGCTGCGCGGCACCAGGGCGCGCACTCGGCTCATCCACTCGCTGATCAGCGACACCTTCGATTCCGAACTCGACCTGCAGAAGCAGGCGCTGAGCCTGAACTTCCCCCTGGCCTCCTCGTACGTCGCGCTCGTGGTCAAGAGCGAGGACGGGGTGGCCGACCTGGTCGGGGGCATCGACCTGCCGGCCCGCGCCCTGGCCGACGTGGCCGATCCTGTGACCCTGATCGTGCTCCTGCCCGCGGAGACGGAGCGGAGCGAGGTGCAGGGCTGGGCGAGCGAGCTGCTGGAACGTTTGCGGGCGCGCGGGGGGAGCCGGATCCGAGCCGGCTTGGGGGGCGAACACCCCGGTCTGCGTGGCATCTCGCGCTCCTACCTCGAGGCGCAGCAGGCGGTTGAGCTGGGCCGCAAGCTGCGCCCGGACGAGTCTTTGCATCAGCACGATGAGATATCCCCCTACCTGGTCCTGGCCCAGAACCCATTGGCGGCCGAACGCTACGTCGAACACGTCCTGGGGCGGCTCCTGGCCACCGACGAGCGCGGGGGGCTGCTGGCCACGCTCGAGTCCTTTCTCCGCCACCGCTCGCTGAAGGCAACCGCCGAGGACCTCCACCTCCACCGCCACACCGTGCTCTACCGCCTCGACAAGCTGCGTGAGCTGATCCCCGGCGACCTTGACGACTCGGCTGTCCGGCAGCGCCTGACTCTGGCCCTGGATCTGCGCCGCCTGCTGTAGGAATTGGACAGGATGTCCAACCCTGTGCCAATTTTTTCCCACATCGCGCCGAGACATCTTAGACGCGACGTCCCTAAGCTTTAGGTGAATGAACGATACAAACGGACGCGTCGCGGTCACCGGCATGGGTTTCATCACTCCCATCGGCAACGATCTGGAGACGGTGTGGGGAAACCTGATCGAGGGGGTGTCGGGCGTGGGTCCGATCACCTTCTTCGACACCACGTCTTACTCAACCAAGATCGCGGCCGAGGTCAAGGGATTTGAACCAGAGCTCTGGATGGACCGCAAGACGGCCCGCCACATCGGTCGCTACTGCCAGTTCGCGGTAGCCGCCTCCCGCCAGGCGCTGGACCAGTCCGGACTCGACCCGGCGCGGATGGGTCCCGATGACGTGGGGGTGATCGTCTCCTCTGGAATCGGCGGCATGGAGGAGATCGAGCGCAACCACACCGCGCTCATGGAGCGCGGGGTTCGGCGCATCTCGCCGTTCACCGTGCCCATGATGATCGCCGACATGGCGGCGGGGATCGTGGCCATGCAGACCGGCGCCCGCGGCGTCAACTTCGCCATCGTGAGCGCCTGCGCCTCGTCCGGACACGGCATCGGCGAGGCGGCTGAGATCATCAAGCGCGGTGACGCGGTGGCGATGCTGGCCGGTGGGGCCGAGGCCACGATCACCCCGCTGACGATGGGCGCGTTCTGCCAGATCAAGGCCACCAGCGAGCGCAACGATGATCCGACCGCCGCCTGCCGTCCCTGGGACCTGGATCGGGACGGATTCGTCATGGGCGAGGGGGCGGTGATGCTGGTGCTCGAAGACCTCGGCCACGCGCGCGCTCGAGGGGCACGGATTCTGGGCGAGATCGCCGGATACGGGGCCAGCGCCGACGCCTATCACTTCACCGCCCCCCAGCCTGACGGCGAGGGCGCCGCCCGGGCCATGCGCAGGGCGCTGGTCAAGGCGGGGGTGGCGCCTGAACGGGTGGGTTACGTGAACGCCCACGGCACCTCGACCAAGCTCGGCGACATCGCCGAGACCAAGGCCATCAAGTCGGTATTCAAGGCTCACGCAGGCAAGCTGGCGATCAGCTCCACAAAGTCCATGCACGGCCATCTGCTCGGGGCGGCGGGCGCGCTGGAGGCGGCCGCGACCCTTCTGGCCCTGGACCGCGGGATCCTGCCTCCCACGATCAACCTGGACCGTCAGGATCCCGCGTGCGACCTCGACTACATCCCCAAGCGAGCCCGCACGAAGGCCGTCGAGTACGCGCTCTCGAACTCGTTCGGGTTCGGCGGCCACAATGCCGCCCTGCTCATCCGCGGGCCGGAATCAAACTAGGAGGCACCAGCCCAAACATGGCGTCAGAACTCGATTTCTCCGACCTTCAGGAGCTCGCGGCCGACATCCTGGGGGTCGAACCGGACCAGGTGCAACTCGATAAGAGCTTCGCCCGTGACCTCGCCGCCGATTCCCTCGACCTGGTCGAGTTGATCGCCGCGGTGGAGGATAAGTACGAGCTCGAGCTGCCCGAGGAGACGCTGGAGGAGATGCACAACGTGGGCGACCTCTGGGCCTATCTCGAGGCCCAGCAGGGCTCGGGCGCCTAGGCCGTGGCAACGCTACGATCGGCGCCGCGCGTGCGCTCCAACGCCGTGCCCCTGCGCGCGTTTAAGAGTCAGGGGGTGCCCGTGGGCATCACCGGTCTCGGCGCCTACGCTCCAGAGAAGGTGTACAGCAACGCCGATCTGGAGAAGCTGATGGACACCTCGGATCAGTGGATCCGCGAGCGCACCGGCATCGTCCGTCGCCACGTGGCCGAACCCGGCACTCCCACCTTCGCCGTGGCCGTGCCGGCGGCGCGCCAGGCTCTGGAGCGGGCCGGGCTGCGCGCCGATGAACTGGACATGATCATCGTCGCCACCTCAACCCCCGACGGACCCTTTCCTTCGATCGCATGCCGGCTCCAGAACGAGCTCGGCGCGCCCGGGGCGGCGGCCTTCGACCTCCTCGCCGCCTGCTCGGGATTCGTCTACGCACTCTCCAGCGCGCAGACCTTCATCGCCGCCGGTCGGGCCCAGCGCGTGCTCGTAGTCGGGGCCGAGGTGCTGACCCGGATGGTCGACTGGAGTTATCGCACCACCGCAGTCGTGTTCGGTGACGGCGCCGGCGCCGCGGTGCTGGAGCCGGCCCGACACGGCCCGGGATTCCTCAGCTGGTGTCTTGGAGCCGACGGGCGCGGCTTCGACCAGATCACCGCCGGCAACGTCGCCTGCGGAGCCTATGCCGCCGGTGAGGGTTCCCCGGTGATCGACATGAAGGGATCGGACGTGTTCCGCTTCGCGGTCGACATCCTGATCCGTCAGGCCTACGCCTGCGCCGAGGAGGCCGGGCTCTCGGTTGACGACATCGACCTCTGGGTTCCCCATCAGGCCAACCGCCGCATCATCGAGGCGGCGGCAGAGCGCATCGGGCTGCCCATGGAGCGGGTGGCCTGCAACATCGACGAGTACGGCAACACCTCCACCGCCAGCATCCCGCTGGCGCTCGAGGAGGCCGTGCGCCAGGGCCGACTCAAGGCCGGCGACACCGTACTCATGGCCGGCTTCGGCTCGGGTCTGACGTGGGGGGCGTGCCTGCTCGAATGGGAGTGATGCTGACCGGTCCGATTGCGCTTCTGTTTCCGGGCCAGGGGGTTCAGCGTCCGGGCATGGGGCGCAAGCTGTACGACCGCTATCCGGCCGCGCGCAGGGTCTTCGAGCACGCTGAGGAGGTGGTGGGCATGCCCTTGCGCCAGCTCTGCTTTGAGGGTCCGGAGAGCGAGCTCAACCGGACCGAGAACCTGCAACCCTGCGTCATGACCGCTTGCTGGGCGGCCTACGAGGTCTACCGCGAGAGCTATGGCATGGAGCAGGTGAGGGTGATGGCCGGCCACTCGCTCGGTGAGTTCACCGCGCTGGCCGCCGCCGGCGCCATCACCTGGGAGACGGCCCTGCTGCTGGTCAAAGAAAGAGGCCGGATCATGTCCCTGGCGGGAGCGGACCGTCCGGGCGGAATGATCGCCATCGTGGGACTGACCGAGACCGAGGTGGAGGGGATCCGGGCTCAGGCCGCGAGCCGAGGCCAGATCTGGGTTGCCAACCGAAACGCCGACGTCCAGTTCGTCCTCTCGGGCGAGATTCCCGCCATCGAGGCGGCACAGGAACTGGCTCTGGCAGCGGGGGCCCGGCGGGCCCTGATCCTGACCATCCCCCTGCCCGCCCACTCCCCGCTCATGGAGAAGGCCGGCGCCGCATTCCGCTCGGTGATCGAGCGCCTGCCCCTCTCGCTGCCCGAGTTTCCCGTCCTGGGCAACGCCGACGGACAGCGCATGCGCTCGATCCGTGGCATGCGAGCCGAGCTCGCGAGCCATCTCCTCCGCCCCGTCGATTGGGCCCGGACCATGGTCGAGCTCCACCGCATGCAGGTTCGCACGGTGGTCGAGTTGGGACCTGGCCGGGTGCTGGCATCACTGGCCGCAAAGCACATTCCGGGCGTCGACACCTGGAACGCGGACGAACTCCTGATCGAGTTCGCCGACGCCGCTCCGGCGTGAGTCCGCAGGCCCTCGACCTGCAGGGGCGGCGCGCACTGGTGACCGGCGGGGGCAAGGGAATCGGTCGAGCCATCTCGATCCAGCTCGCCGCCATGGGAGCCGAGGTTGTGGTGGTGTACCGCGGCGACGCGGAGTCGGCCGAGGCCACCGCGGCCGAGATCGGAGGCACGGCCGTGCGCTGCGACGTCTCCCAGGATGCCGAGGTCCAATCCATGCTCGGGGCGGCGGGACGGATCGACGTCCTGGTCAACAACGCCGGCACGGTCAGGGACAACCTGGTCCTGCGCATGAAGCCGCAGGACTGGGACGAGGTGATCCGGACCGATCTCAGCAGCGCCTTCCACACCACCCGCGCGGTGCTTACGGGGATGATGCGGCAGCGCTGGGGACGGATCGTGAACATCTCCTCGGTGGTCGGAATCACGGGCAACGCCGGACAGGCCAACTACGCCGCGGCCAAGGCTGGATTGATCGGCTTCACGCGCTCGGTGGCCAAGGAGATGGGCTCCCGCAACGTGACCGTGAACGCGGTTGCTCCCGGTTACGTCCGGACCGAGCTCACCCGGGCCTCTTTGAGCGAGGAGATGATGGCCGGGATCATCGCGGCCACGCCGCTGCGGCGCGAGGGCACCGCTGAGGACGTGGCGGCCGCGGTCGGCTTTCTCTGCTCAGCGGGGGGCGCGTTCATCACCGGCCACACGCTGGTTGTGGACGGGGGCCTGTCCCTGTGACCACCTCTCTGGCAGCGCTGTCGGCTCTGAACCTGGGCACCAACTGCCCAGCGTGCGGAGTCACGTTAGTGGTCGATGATCTGCGCCTGCGGGCGTGGGTATGCACCTGCGGTCACCACTTCCGGATCCAGCCGCAGAGCTGGATCGAACTGCTCTGCGATGCGCAGAGCTGGGCTGAGCGCGGGGCCGATCTGCAGCCCCACGACCTGCTCGAGTGGAAGCTGCCCAAGCCCTACCGAGAGACCCTGGCCCAGGCTGCGGGGCAAGGTCTGAACGAGGCGCTCCGCTCCGGTACGGCATTGATCGGCGGCCGCCGCGTCGTCCTCGGCATCTTCGATTTTCGGTTCGTCGGCGGCACGCTCTCAATCGTGGCCGGTGAGCGCCTGGCGCGCGGCCTCGAGTACGCGGCTGGCGCCCAGTTGCCCTTCATCGTGATCACCGCCTCGGGTGGTGCTCGCATGCAGGAGGGGGTGCTGGCGCTGATGCAGATGGCCAAGGTGAACGCGGCGATCGGGCGTCTGCACCGCTCCGGCGCGCCCTACATTTCGATCCTGACCGACCCCACCTTCGGGGGCACCAGTGCCTCCCTGGCCCTGGTGGCCGACATCAACATCGCCGAACCGGGGGCATCGATCGGGTTCACCGGCGCTCGGGTGATTCGCCAGGCGACCTACGCCGATCTGCCGCAGGGATTTCAGTCGGCGGAGTTCCAGCTCGCCCACGGCCAGGTGGACATGGTCGTACCCCGATACGAACTCCGGCCTCGGCTTGAGCAGCTGCTCGGGATGTTCGCGCGATGACGCAGCGCGGCAGCCTTAGCGTCTGGCAGGTGGTGGAGCGGGCGCGCCATCCCGATCGGCCCTACGCAACCGACTACATCGGCCGCCTCTGCTCCGAATTCGTGGAGCTGCACGGGGACCGACTCGGGGGAGACGACCCCGCGCTCGTCGGCGGACTGGGCACCTGGAGGGGTCGGACCGTGGTCTTCATGGGTCACCAGAAGGGTCGCAACCTGGCCGAGCGGGTGTCGCGCAACTGGGGGATGATGCACCCTGAGGGGTACCGCAAGGCGCTGCGGATGGCGCGTCTGGCGGCCAAATTCGGATTCCCGGTGATCTCCCTGGTGGACACTCCGGGGGCCTTTCCGGGCGCGGCGGCCGAGGAGAGGGGAATCGCCTCGGCGATCGGGACCGCGATCATGGAATGGTTCCAGATCCCGGTCCCGGTTCTGGCGGTGGTGATCGGAGAGGGCGGTTCGGGCGGAGCGCTGGGAGTGGCGGTGGCCGACCGGGTGCTGATGCTCGAGAACTCGACCTACTCGGTCGCCGCGCCCGAGGCGGCGGCCTCGATCGTCTGGCGCGACAACGCGCGCAAGGTGGAGGCCGCAGAGCAACTCCAGCTGACCTCGCGCGACCTGGTTGCGATGGGGCTGATCGAGGAGGTGGTCTGGGAGCCGGAGGGAGGGGCCCATCTGGACCCGGACGCGGCGGCGCGGGCGCTGGACGAGGCCCTCTGGCGCCAGCTCCAGCCCTTGCTCGAGCTGGCGCCGGACGATCTCCTGGAGCAGCGCTACGAACGCTTCCGCTACATCGACTCGCTGGTCTCAGCGCATCCACAATTCGGCCCCAAGGTCGAGCCTCGGCGGGTGCTGTAGCCGTGCCGGCCCTACTCCAGCCAGGCAGCATTCTGGCCTGGGCACTGATCGGGATCCTCGCCGGTGCGATCTCGGGCCGGATCGTGCGCGGGCGCGGCATGGGGTGCCTGGCCGATCTGGTGGTGGGGGTGCTGGGCGCGTTCATCGGCGGCACCCTCTTGAGCCTGATCATGCCCCGACCGGCCACCTACGGCTTCGTCGGCAGTCTGCTCGTCGCCGTTCTCGGTGCCACCCTGCTCCTGGCCCTGGTCAGGGCGCTGAGCGGCGGCCGGCGCTAGCGCCTGGATTCAGCGCTTGGATTGGCTCTGGGCCGGAGCAGGCGCCCTGAGGTGACCCTGGATCCCGACGCGCGGCGTTGGTTGGACCGGGCAGCTGAGCTTGGCCTACCGCCGCTCTGGCAACTGAGCGCAGAGGAGGTACGCCGGCAGAGCCGCGCCGGTCTGGCCGCGGGCGGGGCGGCCGAAGAGGTCCACCACCTGCGCGACGACAGCATCTCGGGTGTCGGCGTTCGCCTCTATCGCCCGCGGCCCGAGCTCGACCTGCCCGTGCTGGTCTACTGCCACGGCGGGGGCTGGGTCACCGGCGACCTCGAGACCATGCACGCCCCGCTCACCATCCTCGCCAACCGCTCCGGTTGGGAGATCGTCTCGGTCGACTACCGTCTGGCTCCTGAGCACCCTTTTCCAGCTGGCCTGGATGATTGCGTGGCGGTCGCGCGAAGCCTGATCGCCCAGGGCCGGCGGGTGGCCGTCGGTGGCGACTCCGCCGGCGCCAACCTGGCCGCCGGCGCCGCGCTCACCCTGGCCCCCGATCTGCTCGCCCAGGTGCTGATCTACCCGGTCCTGGATCGCAACCTTAAGACCTCCTCCTATCGCGAGTTCGAGTCCGGCTACGGGCTCACCCGTCGCGACATGGAGCGCTACTGGAGCGATTACGCCGGCCCCGAGCCGCCTGATCCCCTCGCCACTCCGCTGCGCACGCCCGAGCTCGGCCACCTGCCCCCCAGCCTGGTCTTCAGCGCTGAGTGCGACGTCCTGCGAGAGGATGGAGACGTCTACGCCCGGCGCCTGGAGCAGGCCGGGGTCGATGTCACCTGGAAGTGCTGGACGGGCATGATCCATGGATTCATCAGGCTTGAGAGCATGAGCTGCCGGTCGGAGGCGCTGCAGGCGGTCGCCGACTTTCTCATCTCTCGCACCTGAGCCTGCCGTCCGCGTTGCCGGGGGCTGGAATCGGGATCTGTGGGAGGTTCCGCCGAGAGCATCACCACTGGCACAACCTCATAGCGATGCTATCATTAGACCTGATAGGGTTCGCTGCGACAAGACTCCGGACGCCCGTCCCCCGAGTCTTCGTGGGAGAGCGTTTGGTTGTACCCCGCGCAACCTTTGACCGTCGGCAGATCTGTGACAACCGGTGCGCCGGGAGGAGCCAGAGATGAAGGACAAGGTCCAGGGCAAGATGGAGGAGACCAAGGGCCGGGTGACCCAGGACCCGGTGGAGGAGGCCAAGGGCAAGGCCCGCCAGCGCCTGGGCGAGGCCAAGACCGAGGTCTCGCGACGAGCGCACGAGGACGACGCCCGGACGCCCTGAGCGTCTGAGCCGCGTTACTCCCCTGGTTCGGCGCCAGAGCTTGCCTCCGGCCGCGGCGGCGGCCGGAGGACTTGGGGGGCTTTACTCGAGCACGTCCCGGCGCCAGGTCAGGTAGACCGCGGTGCCCAGAAGGGCGAGTGCCCAGACCGTGATCACCGCCGCCACGTGGTGCGCGTCGACCGCTACCAGGGGAGCGGCGAACGCGATCCGAATCCGGATGCCGGGCTCAAGCACGTGGAGCAGGTAGTTGAGGTTTGGTCCCAAGAGCCACTGGGAGATCTGGAGCCAGACCGTCTGTCCCGTGGCCCGACCGAGCAGGGCGAGGATGATGGTGCCGAAGTTGTCGGCCGGGAAAAGGCCCAGCGCAAAGCCCAGGGCAAACCCGGGCGCCCGGCCCACGACCCCGGCCGCGAGCGCGAGCAGGATGCAGACAGCCATGCTCACGCTCGCCGCTTCGAGCACTCCCCAGACCTCCCCACGCGCCAGCGCGGGAAGCGCGGTCAGGGTCGACAGCGAGCCGGTCCAGGTGTGCACCAGGGCGAGGAGGAACGCGGTGGCGAGGAGCGTGAAGGCGGCGAGCAGGACCAAAGCGATCAGGGCGAGGGCCACGAGCTTGGCTGAGAGCAACTGAAGTCGCCCCACGCCGCGCGCGAGCACGATGCGGATGGTGCCGGAGGCGTACTCCATGGACACCATTCGGGCGCCGACGATGAGCAGGAAGATGCCCGCGCCGGTGGCGTACGTCAAGTACAGGATCTCCACCATCTGCTCGAACCACGAGGTCGGATCGAGTGCGAGCTGATGCCGGAAACTGGAGGCCGAGGAGAGCCCCAATGCAACCACGGCGAAGACGAGTAGGGCGGCGCCGAGGATGAGCCAGGTGGTGCGCTGGAGGACGATCTTGCGCACCTCGGCGCGCACCAGGCCGATGAAGCTGGGCCGCAGGTTGGAGGTCATGGCCGGCTCATTCCTGGCCGCCGGTCAGGGTTAGGAAGATGTCCTCGAGGTCGCGCTGCCTCGGCGCCACCTGATCCGGGTAGACGCCGGAATCGACCAGGAAGCGGATCAGCTCGCGACCTCGACCGGAGGGGGCGGGAGTGATCAGAAGACCATCTTGCAGGCGCGCCTCACGGCCCCAGGTCTGGGCCTGGATCAGCGCCAGGACCTGGTCGGGGTTGTCGACCTTGACCTCGAACTCGCCGTGCTCGGTGACGAGCTCGCTCATCGCCGCCTCGCGCACCAGCCGCCCACGATGGATGATCGCCACCCGGCTGCACGTCTGCTGGACCTCGGCCAGGACGTGGCTGGACACGAATACGGTCTTGCCCGCTGCGGCCAGGCCCAGGAGCATCTCGCGCATCTCGCGGATGCCGGCGGGATCCAGGCCGTTGGCCGGCTCGTCGAGGATGAGCAGGTCGGGATCGTGGAGCAGCGCGACGCCCAGGCCCAGACGCTGCTTCATGCCCAGTGAGTAGCCCGAGACCCGATCCCGATCGCGCCCGCTAAGGCCGACCATCTCCAGGACCTGATCCAGGCGGCTGGAGGAAACTCCGCCCAGGGCCAGTCCGCTGACGCGCAGGTTCTCGCGCCCCGACAGATAGGGGTGGAGGGCGGGGGATTCGACCAGCGCACCCACCCGGGGCAGAACGCGGCTTCGCTGGCTGAGTACGTCCATGCCCAGGACCTCGATTCGCCCGGCCGTGGGGTTGATCAGACCCAGACACATGCGAATGGTGGTGGTCTTGCCCGCGCCATTGGGCCCAAGAAATCCGAACACCTCGCCCGAAGCGACCTCGAGGTCGAGATGATCGACGGCCCGGCGCTGACCGTAGTCCTTGGTCAGGGCTCGCAGCGCCAGCGCGGTGGAGGTCACTGCAAGTCAAGCGCCGCGGGGGCGGAGTTTATGACAGCTGCTCCGGCCCTGGCCCCGGTGCCACTGCGGCCACGAGATCAGCAAGATGATCGCGCTGGTGCTGCAGCATCGCTTGATGAGCCTCTCCCAGCGGGGTTCCGACCTGAGTCCCCGCGTTGACCGGGGCGTTCAGATCCGCCTCCGCCAGGGCCTGCTCCAGGTCGAGCTCGGCCGCCACCAACTCCTGTTTGAGCTCGTCCCCGGTGCGCTCGCGCCGGCGCGCCACCTGGCCCGCGTTCCAGCGGTCGGGATCGAAGGGCGCGGAGGCGGCCCTGGGCTCGGCGCCGGCGCTCCGGGTGATCTGGACCATCGCCACCTGGGTGCTCACCAGGTGGGCCAGGAGATCGTGCGCCGACCAGCCCGGAGCATCTCCGGGGACGGGGCGATCGAGGTCCCCTCCGACCGCGGCCGTGCGGGCGGCCAGCTCGCGCCAGGAGGCACAGACGGCCAGTCTCTCCACGTCCAGAGCCATGAGCTCAGGCAGGATGAGCGGGATGTCGTGACGGGCGTCGTACCAGATCACCCGGGCGTCGGGGCGGACCCGGGTCAGCTCCTCGCTCGCCCTCCGCCGAGCCTCCTCGGCCGCCGCCGGCACCCCGGGCCGCTGGAGCGCGTGCGCGACCCAGAGCGGACCCTCAACCTTGCCCCAGAGCAGCTGGGGCTGATAGGTGAACATGCCCTTGAGCA
Organism: Nitrosotalea sp.; assembly: GCA_035534295.1. Taxonomy (GTDB): domain Bacteria; phylum Chloroflexota; class Dormibacteria; order Dormibacterales; family Dormibacteraceae; genus DATKQJ01. Next base: position 73,072 of record DATLSE010000009.1, on the reverse strand, counting down.
TCTGAAGCCGGACCGGCGAGGTCAGGGTGGAGGCGTACCCGCCCTCCACCGGACGCATGCCGGCCTCCACGAATCGCTCCAGGTCCTCGTCCCAGGCCGAGTCCAGGTAGCCCTTCTGATGCAGATTGGCCTCCAGCAGGTCGGCGAAGACGGGAAAGGGTGGTTGCATGCGCACAGCCACGTCATCCCAGCTCATGAACTGGCTCATGGGCAGCGCGGGTCCATCGATGAAGAACAGGCCGCAGGCCAGTTCGGGGTGGGTGGCGGCCAGCTCAAGCGCGATGCTCGCCCCCCAGGAGTGCCCGGCGACAAGCGGCCGGCCCAATCCCAGCTGATCGATCACGTGGGCGGCGTCCGCCACCAGCTCGGCCGGCTCGTTGCCCTCATCGGGTCGGTCGGACAACCCATGGCTGCGCTGATCCAGGGCCACGATCCGGCGGTGGGGCAGGCGTTGCGCCAGCCGCTCCCAGAACAGGGCGTTGGAGGACAGCCCATGGAGCCAGAACAGAGGTGGCGCGGTGGACTCCTTCGCCTCCCATTCCCGGTAGTGCAGGCGCACTCCGGCCCGCTCCACGAAGCCGCGGCTGTGAGTGCGGGGCATGGCAGCGATTCTATGGCCTTGCCCGGCCCTCCCGCGGCGGAGGGAGAGCCCGCAGAGCGGGATGGAGCAGGGACGCCGGGCGCGCTAGTCTGATCGCTGTTGGCGCCCCTCATCATGCCCGGGCTGGCCGTGCTCGCCGGGCTGCTCTCCTTCACCTCCCCCTGCACCCTGCCCCTGGTCCCCGGGTATCTGGGCTACATGTCGGGCGTGCGCAGCAGCCGCGGCCGAACCGCGGGGTCGGCGGCCCTCTTCGTGATCGGATTCGCGCTCGTGTTCACCGCTCTGGGAGCGGCGGCCTCGGAGTTGGGCAGCCTGATCTTCGCCCACAAACTGCTCCTGACCCGGCTGGCCGGGATCGTGATCATCACCTTCGGGGTGATCGTGCTGGGCTTGGTCCGCTTCTCCTGGACGGAGCGCGAGGCGCGGCCGCTCCTGGCTCGGGTCCGGCCCGGACCCCGTGGTTCGCTCCTTCTGGGGGTCGCGTTTGCGCTCGGATGGACGCCCTGCATCGGACCCATGCTGGGATCGATCCTGACCCTGGCCGCCAGCCGCGCCACCCTGCAGGGCGGGGTGCTCCTGCTCCTCCTTTACTCCCTGGGTCTGGGAATTCCATTCCTCGGGGCGGCGATATTCCTCGATCGCTTCACCGGCGCTGCGCGCTGGGTCTCGGCCCGAGCCCAAGTCCTCAACGCGGTCGGTGGCCTGCTCCTCATCGCGATGGGGATTCTGGTCTTGAGCGGAAGCCTGAACTCGCTGCTGGCGCCGGCCACCGAACTCTATGCGCGCTCCCACTGGCCTCCAATCTGAGAGGCGTCCGGCAACGAATCGTTGATGCCGGCTTTACAACTGGCGAGCGCTGGTGATTCTTAATCGATCCATACCCATATGGACCCGCTGGGGGCGGGTTGCCTTGCGGATCGGATCAGACCTCGTTGGAACGTTTGGGGGGACGAATTAATGTCGACACTGGAGGCGCAGCTCGGAGTGCGCCGCTCGCCTCGCCAGGGCCTGCTCCCCGGAGCGCTGGCCGTGATCGCGCTGCTCATGCTCTTCTTCATCGGCCGGGACATCGTCTTCCCGACCGCGCCCAAAGCGGCGAACATAACCACCGTCGCGGCTCAACTGGGCACGGTGAGCTCGGTCGTCTCGGGCACCGGCAACCTGGCACCGGCCCAGCAGTCCGACGTCGACTTCGCGGTGGCGGGAACGCTGACCGAGGTCGACGCCGGGGTCGGGGCCACGATTTCCCAGGGCCAGGTCCTGGCCAAGATCGATCCGACTCAGCTCCAGGATGCCGTGACCCAGGCCCAGAACAATGTGGCCCTGGCCCAGCAGCAGCTGGCCGCGAGCGGGGCCTCGATCCAGAACGACGAATCGACGCTGGCCAGCGACCAGTCCACCCTGTCGGCGGCTCGCACCCAGCTCCAGAACGACCAGAACCAGTACAACCTGGACTGGACGGCGTACAACGAGAATCCGGCCTTTGCCGCTGACGCCGCTACGCTGAAGCAGGATCAGGCTCAGTACCAGGCTGCGGTCACCGCGGCCCGCGCCGCCGGATGCATGACCGACTTCACGTCGAGCAAATGCGTGGCCGACGACGCGGCCATTCTCGCCGCACAAACCCCCTTAACGGGAGCTCAGGTGCAGGTGAACATGGACCTGGCCACGGTCAACTCCGACCAGGCCCGGATCACGGGGGACCAGAGCCAGGTGACCGCCGACACCGCGCGCGTCACGAGCGACCAGCTGCGCGTCAATCAGGACTCGACGCTGGCCCAGCAGAACGGGATTCTGAACGCCGAGCAGGCGTTGCAGACCGCCCAGACCAACCTCGCCGAGGCCACCTTGACCGCTCCCATCTCTGGCGTCGTCCTGGCGGTGAACGGCAGCGTGGGGGACGCGGTCGCGGGTCACGCCGTCTCCGCCTCGGCGACCGCGACGGCGGCAGCCTCCAGCAGCCTCTTCGTGATCGGGAACCTGACCTCGTATCAGGTCGTCGCCCCATTCGCCGAGACCGACGCCGCCAAGGTGAGCCCGGGACAGACCACGAGCGTCACCTTCGACGCGGTCAGCGGGCTGACGCTGCCGGGCCAGGTGGCCTCCGTCGCTCCGGTCTCCACGGTCACCTCCAACGTCGTCAACTACAACGTGACGGTCAATCTGACCGGAACCGATCCGCGCCTGCGTGACGGCATGACGAGCAACGTGTCGGTGACCGTGATCAACACGCCGGACGTGCTGGTGGTGCCCAATTCGGCCATCACAACCATTGGTTCGGCCTCCTTCGTGACGGTTCTCAGCGCCAACGGGAAGACCCAGACTCGAACGCGGGTGGTGCTCGGAGCAGTGGGCGACACGACCACACAGATCGCCTCCGGGATCAGCAACGGCGCCCGCTTGGTGCTGCCCACGGTGACCCTCAGGACGGCCGGGACGGCCGGGTCAGCCGCGACTCGCGGCGCCGGTCTGGGTGGTCTGGGCGGCGGCCGGTTCGGCGGTGGGGCCGCAGGGGCCGGCGGATGATCGAGATCGCGGGGGTCACCAAGACCTACCGCATGGGGTCGCTCGAGGTGCATGCGTTGAAGCGGGTCGACCTCAACATCGAGGCCGGCGAGTTCGTTGCCATCATGGGCGCGTCGGGCTCGGGCAAGTCGACTCTGATGAACATCATCGGCTGCCTGGACGTGCCCAGCAGCGGGAGCTACGCGCTCGACGGAATCGACGTCGCCAACTTGAGCGACGACCAGCTGGCGCTGATTCGCAATCGCAAGATCGGATTTGTCTTCCAATCCTTCAACCTGATTCCGCGCTCGAGCGCACTCCACAACGTGGAGATGCCGTTGATCTATGCCGGGGACACCGAGAACCGACGGGAGCGAGCGCTGGCCGCGCTCCAGGCGGTGGGTCTGAGCGACCGCGCCCAACACCAGCCGAGCGAGCTTTCCGGCGGCCAGCAACAGCGCGTCGCGGTGGCCCGGGCGCTGGTGACCGAGCCGGCGATCATGCTCGCCGACGAACCCACCGGCAACCTGGACTCGGAGTCGAGCCTTGAGATCATCGAGTTGATCTCGGCCTTGAACCGAGCCGGGCGCACGATCGTGCTCATCACCCACGAGGACGAGATCGCGCGTTTCGCGCGCCGGGTGGTGCGGCTCCGCGACGGGGTCATCGTCAGCGACGGGCCCCAGCGTGCCCCGGTGGAGGCGCGAGTTTGAACCTGGTCGAGGCGCTGCGGATCGCGATCTCAGGACTCAACGCCAACCGGCTCCGCTCCGGCCTGACCGTGCTCGGGATCATGATCGGAGTTGGCGCCGTGGTGCTGCTGGTGGCGGTCGGGAACGGCGCCTCGGTCCAGGTCACAAGCCAGATCGAGTCCCTGGGATCGAACCTGATCTACGTCTATCCCAGCAGCCCCACCGCGGCCGGAGGGGTGGCCCAGGGCTTCGGCGCCGGACAGACTCTGACCATGACCGACGTCCAGAATCTGGGCGATCAGACCCAGGCCCCGGACATCGCCGCGGCCATCCCCATCGCCACCGCGCCGGGGCGGATGACCCACGGCAGCCAGAACTGGTTTGCTCCGGTCAGCGGCTCGACCCAGGACTTCGCCGCGGTGCGCAACTATTCGCTCCAGGTCGGGCAGTTCTTCACCCAGAGCCAGGTCAACTCCAGCGCCCGGGTGGTGGTGGTGGGACAGACGGTGGTGGACAACCTGTTCGGCGGCAGCGCCCAGTCGGCGCTCAACCAGACGATCGAGATTCAGCGCCAACCCTTCACCGTGATCGGGGTCTTTGTGGCCAAGGGCTCGCAGGGGCTCGGCAACCAGGACAACGTGGCCGTGATCCCGATCACGGCGGCCTGGAACTACCTGACCGGCGGTAGGGGAAAGAACATCAGCCAGATCGTGATTCAGGCCACCTCGGCTTCCACCATCACGCTGGCCACGCAGCAGGCGACCCAGATCCTGCTCACCGACCACAAGATCTCCGATCCCGCCCAGGCCGACTTCACCACCCAGTCTCAGCAGGACATTCTGTCCAGCTACGGCCAGATCACTCAGACCCTGACGGTGCTCCTGGGCTCGGTCGCCGCCATCGCGCTAGTCGTGGGCGGCATCGGGATCATGAACATCATGCTGGTCACGGTGACCGAGCGCACGCGCGAGATCGGCATCCGTAAGGCCATCGGCGCCCGGCGCACGGACATCCTGCTCCAGTTCCTGATCGAGTCGATGTTCCTTTCCGGAGTGGGCGGGATACTGGGCATCGTCGTCGGCTGGGGCGGGTCGTTCTGGCTGCCCAGCCTGAAGCTCTCCGTACTCAGCTCGCTGGGTACCCCGGTGGTCTCCATCGCGTCGGTTCTGCTGGCATTCGGCGTCTCGGTCGGAATCGGTCTTTTCTTCGGTATCTATCCCGCCAACCGGGCGGCCGCGTTGAACCCCATCGAAGCTCTGAGGTACGAGTGATGAAGAATCTGTCCGTGATCCTGTTTCTGGCCATCGTCCTGATGGGTGGCTTCGTGGGCGGCTGGAATTACGCCCAGTCCCATCCGCTGGCCTCGGTGACGACTTCCAACACCGGCGCAGCCGGAGCGGGAGCCGGCGCCCGCGCGGCTGCGGCCGGCGGTGGCCGGGCCGGCGGCTTCGCCGGGCTGGGCGGGGGCGGCGCGGCCGCCATCGTGGGCCAGATCACGGCCGTGAACGGCAACACCATCACCGTCCACAATCGCATCACCAACACCGACGTCAAGGTCCAGATCGACAGCTCGACCACGATCACGAATCAGGTGGCCGCCACCCAGAGTGATCTGGCAACGTCGCAAAACGTCACCGTCGTCGGACCCGCGTCGAGCAACGGAACGGTGAGCGCGCGCAGCATCGCGATCGGCGGAGCCGCCCGAGCCGGTGGCTTCGGCGCCTTCGGAGGCGGGGCGCCCGCCCCCAGCCCCACACCCTAGCCGGGACGGGAATGGGGGCGGCGCTCGCCCTCCCCGCCCATCCCCTACCCCTGCCCGCCGGTCAGAATTGATCTGGCCCATGGATATGATGCTGCTCAGCGGGATGACGTTTTTTGGCCGCCACGGGGCGCTGGCCGCCGAGCGCGAGCTTGGTGCTCGCTACACCGTGGACGCCGAGCTCGGACTGGCGGCCTCCCTGGACGATGCGGGTGACCGGCGTCAGGACGTGCTCGACTACACCTCGGTCTATGAGCAGGTGCAACAGCTGGTCGAGGGCGAGCCGGTGAACCTGGTCGAAACCCTGGCCGTCAGGATCGCCCAGGCCCTGATCGCCCAGCCCGGGGTCAGCCTGGCGCGGGTGCGGGTGCACAAGCGACCACTTGTCACCGGTGAGTTCGACGACTTCGCGATCGAGGTGACCCGGGAGCGGTGAGGATCGCCTACTTCGACTGCCGCTCGGGAATCTCCGGGGATATGACCCTGGGTGCCCTGATCGACGCCGGGGCGCAGCCGGACCTTCTCCAGCGCACGGTCTCAGCGCTCGGGCTGGCGGACGAGGTGCAGATCGCGCTCAGCCATCAGGAGCGTGGACACCTGGGAGGAGTCCGGGTCGAGGTCCGGGTCCAGGGGGCCCGGGCGCGGAATCTGACCGAGCTCACCTCGGTGGTCGCCGCGGCGCCGATTCCTGAGCCGGTGCGGCAGAGCGCCCTGGGCGCACTGGGGCGCCTGGGCGAGGTGGAAGCCGCCATCCATGGCCTGCCGGCGGAAAAACTGCACCTGCACGAGCTGGGCGGAGCGGACACGCTGGTGGACCTGGTCGGGGCCTTCTGGTTGCTGGACGATCTGGGGCCGGAGCAGGTTTACGCATCCCCGCTCCCGGCGCCGCGCCCGCCCCACTCCGCCCCGGCCACGCTTCGGCTGCTGGCCGGAAGCGGAGCGGTGCTGGAGCCGGATTCGAGGGAGGAGGAATTGGTGACCCCGACCGGCGCGGCCATATTGACCCAGGTGGCGAGGTTCAGCCGTCCGGCGCTGACCCTGGAGCGCGCCGGCTGGGGCCTGGGCTCGCGACCCACGCCGGGCAACGCCCTGGCGGTCTGGATCGGCGAGGGGGTCGGCGCCCAGAGCGAGATCTGCGTGCTCGAGGCCAACCTCGACGACATGGCGCCTAACCTCATCGCCGCCCTGGCGGAGGATCTGATGAAGATGGGCGCCCGGGACGTGAGCGTGGGTGCGGTCACGATGAAGAAGGGGCGTCCGGGCCATCTGCTCGCGGTCATGGTCGAGCCCGAGGACGAGGTCCGGCTGGCGCACGTGATGCTCGAGCGCTCCACCACCCTGGGCGTGCGAGCGAGCACCGCCCGGCGGCATCTGGCGGCCCGGCGCTGGATTGAGGTCGCAACCGAGTTCGGACCGGTTCGGGTCAAGGTCAAAGAGTTGGGCGGCCGGGTGCTGGACGTCGCCGCCGAGTACGAGGACGCAAGGCGCCTGGGCGGGGACGTGGCCCTGATCATGCGTCGCGCCACCGAGGCCGCCCGGCGCCAGCTGGAGCTGCCATGAGCGCGGTGATGATCGACGGCAAGGCGGTCGCGGCAGAGATCCTGGCCGAGGTCCAGGCCCGCATCCAGGAACGGCTGGGACGAGGCGGGCAGCGCCCGAGCCTGGCCGTGGTCATGGTGGGTGACGACCCGGCCAGCGCCGTGTACGTGCGCAACAAGCGTCGCGACGCCGAACGGGTGGGCATGGCGTCCACCGACCACCCGCTCCCGGCCACCGCCTCCGCGGCGGAGCTGACCGCGCTGGTGGCCGAACTCAACGCGGATCCAGAGGTGAGCGGGATCATCGTCCAGCAGCCGCTGCCCCCACAGATCGATCCGGCCCTGGCCGTGAACGCCATCGATCCCGACAAGGACGTCGACGGGTTTCATCCCCTCAATGCGGGCCGCCTGCTGCTGGGTCAGCCCGGACTGCTGGCGTGCACCCCCGCCGGCGTCATGCGCATGCTCGACGCCTACTCCATCGATCCCGCCGGGCGCCGCGCTGTGGTCCTGGGTCGGAGCAACATCGTCGGCAAGCCGCTCGCCCTGCTGCTCCTGCAGCGCAACGCCACGGTCACCATCTGCCACTCCCGCACGGCCGATCTGGCCGCGGTTTGCCGGGAGGCCGAGATCCTGGTCGCAGCGGTGGGTCGGCCCGGGTTCGTGACCGCCGACATGGTCCGCCCAGGAGCGGTGGTGATCGACGTCGGCATCACGCCCGTCGGAGTCCGGATGGTCGGAGACGTCGATCCCCAAGTGTCCCGGCAGGCCGGATATCTGACCCCGGTTCCGGGCGGGGTCGGCCCCGTCACCCGCGCCATGCTCCTGCTCAACACCCTGGAGGCCGAGTGTCGGCGAAGGCCCGCCTGAGCTATCAGGAGGCGCTCGAATACCTCCAGGGACGAGGCCGCCTGGGTGTCAAGCTGGGTCTGGAGCGCACCCGAGAGCTGCTCTCCAGCCTCGGCGACCCGCAGCGCGGCCAGCGCGGCGCCCTGATCGCGGGAACCAACGGCAAGGGCTCTACGAGCGCGTTCCTGGAATCCATCCTGCGTGCTCGAGGGCTTCGTACCGGCATGACCCCCAGCCCCCACCTCCGCTCCTACACCGAACGCATCGCGGTCGGGGCCCAGCCCATGTCCGAGGTCGACTTCGCCGCTCAGACCAATCGTCTGCGCCTGGTTCTGGAGAGCGCGCCGTCGACCCTGGGTCAGGCCACCGAGTTCGAGTTGCTGATCGCGATGGCGCTGGATTGGTTCTCCGGGCGCACCGATCGATTGGTCATCGAGGTCGGTCTGGGCGGGCGCCTCGATTCGACCAATGTGCTCGATCTGGGCGTGAGCGTGATCACCAACATCGGCCTCGATCACACCCATCTGCTGGGCTCCACGGTGGAGGCGATCGCGGCCGAGAAGGCGGGAATCATCAAACCCGGGAACCGAGTCCTGACCGGCGCCATGGGCCCGGCCCTGGAGGTGATCGAATCGAAGGCCCGCGAGCAGGGAGCAGAGCTCTGGCGTCTGGGGCACGAGATCCACTACACCGCCAGAGCGGAGCCCGGGGGTGCAAGCCGGATCGAGGTGAGCGGTCCGGGGTTTTCCCACCGGGGCCTGCGGGTGGGACTGCTGGGCTCCTTTCAGGCGGCCAATGCGGCCCTGGCGGTGGCCGCAGCTGAGGCGCTCGGGGACGCCGACGCACAGAGCGTGCGCCACGGCATCGAGTCCGCGCGCTGGCCCGGACGGCTCGAGATCCGCGGCGACCTGATCCTGGACGGGGGTCACAATCCGGCCGCTCTGGAGAGCGTCGTACCGGATATCGCGGAGCTCAGCTCGGGCCGCCCACTGGGACTGGTCTTCGCCGCCATGGTCGACAAGGATGCGCCTCGAATGCTGGATCAGCTGCGCCGGCTACCGATTCGGAGCGCTGTCTTCACCCGAGCCCGCGACGCCGGCGAGCGCGGTCAGGACCCCGAATGCCTGCGCGGCCTCTGGGGCGGAGGGGAGTCGCTCGAGCCGGCAGCGCTGGCGTTGCAGCGGGCTCGGGAGCTGGCCGGCCCCAAGGCCATGATCCTGGTCTGCGGTTCGCTCTACCTGGTTGGGGAACTGCTCTGAGCGGGAGGCCGGCAGCGTCAATCTTCGATCTCGGCGATCGAGCCCTGATGGTCGACCTCTCAGGGGGAACACCGGCGGCTCTCAACGCTCGCGCCCGGGCCCTGGCCCGGCTCCTGCAGCGGCGCCGGGACGTCGAGGAGGCGGTCATCGGCTACGCCTCGGTCACGGTGCATTTCGATCCCGAGGAGACCGACGCCGAACGCCTCCGCTCCTCCATCTCGCGCGGCCTTAAGGCTCCCTCCCCAGACCAGGTCCCGGGCCGGCTCCACCGGATACCCGTGATCTATGACGGGCCCGACCTGGCCGACTGCGCCGACCGGCTGGGCCTGGACGTGGCCGAGTTGGTCCGGCTCCACTCCGCCACCACCTATCGCTGCTTCATGCTCGGATTCGTGCCCGGCTGGGGCTACCTGGGACCCCTGCCCGCCTCCCTCCGCCTGGCCCGGCGCTCGGTCCCCAGAACCCGTGTTCCGGCGGGATCGGTGGCCATGGCCGAGGACCTGACCGGGGTCTACCCGATCGCATGCCCGGGAGGGTGGCACCTGATCGGACGGACCTCGCTCCCCCTCTTCCTGCCCGGCTCGGGCTCACCGGCTGTGCTCCAGGCCGGCGATCGGGTCCGCTTCCAGCCCGTGGACCGCTGATGCCGGAGGGCTTTAAGGTCCTGGGCAGTGGGCCCCTGGCTACCCTCCAGGACCTCGGCCGGCCGGGGCATCGCTCAGCTGGCATTCCCCCGGGCGGGGCTATGGACCGCTTCGCTTTGATCGCCGCCAACCGCCTGGTGGGCAACCCGGACGGACTGGCGGCGCTGGAGATAACCCGGGGCGGCCTGATCCTGAAGGCGCTCGGCCCTGCCCTCCTTGCCGTTGCCGGAGGAGAGCCCTCCCTGCGCCTGAACGGCTCGGTAGCCCCGGCCTGGACCTCGTTCCTGGTCTCCGCCGGCGACCGCATCAGCCTGGAGGGGATGGACCTGGGGGAGCGCGCCTACGTTGCGGTGCGGGGTGGATTTCTGGGCCAGCTCTGGCTTGGATCGCGCTCCACGTATGCCCTGGCGGGGCTGGGCGGGCTGGGCCGACGGCTTGGCGCCGGCGATCGCATCGATCGGGGGGAGATCGCGGGGGCCGGGGTGGCGGGGCGCCGTCTGGAGTGGGGGCTACGACCCCAGTATTCCGGGCACGCCCGGCTTCGAGTCCTGGCCGGACCTCACCTTGAGCTCCTGCTGCCACCGGCGCGCGACCAGCTCTTGCAGTCGGAGTGGTCGCTGACCGAGGAATGCGACCGCATGGGATACCGCCTCCGAGGGCCGGCCATGGCCCCTTTGGCCACCGATCTGGCCTCATTCCCGGTCACCACCGGCTGTGTGCAGCTGCCGCCGGGTGGGCAGCCAATCCTGCTCATGTCCGATCATCCGGCGTCGGGGGGCTACCCCGTACCGGTGACGGTGATCTCGGCCGACCTACCGCTGGCGGCTCAGTTGCGTCCCCACGATCGCCTGAGGCTGGAGCTCGTCGATCTCGACCAGGCGGCAAAGGCGCGCGCGGAGCAGAGGGCCGCGCTGGATTCCATCCGGTCCTGATCGATCAGGACTACGTGTGGCGCAGCTCCCGAGCCACCGCGCGCGCGGTCTCGAGCGCGCCCGCCCCATCTCCGTGGACGCAGATCACGTCGATCGCACCCGAGTTCAGCAGGCGCCGGGTCTGATCCGCGGCCGCCTGGGGGCCGAGCAAGGCCCCGGGCTCTAAGCGGGGCCGAAGCCGGCCCGCGCCGTCATAGGCGCGATCGGCGTACCCCTCCCTCAACCAGGACCCGGGGAGACGCCTGATGGCTGCCTCGAGCTCGAGACCGGGCTGGCCCATCGGCGCCAGCCCATGGCGTCTGGCCACCCGGACCAGCACCTCGGCCGCTTCGGGATCGTTCTGACACTGGTGATAGAGAGCGCCGTGCGGTTTGACGAATCCGAGCTCGGTCAGCGTGAGCAGGAATCCGAGCTGCGTCTCCAGCAAATCTTCCAACGCGGCCGGCTCCAAATCGACCGGACGCCGCCCAAATCCCTCCCGGTCGTCGAATCCGGGATGAGCCCCGATCTCAAGACCCGCCCGCCGGCAGAGCGCGACCACGCGCTCGGTCTCCCGGGGGGAACCGGCGTGAACGCCGCAGCCCACGCTGGCGCAGTCGAGGAGCTCGATCAGATCCGAGTCGTGACCGCCTTCCTCGCCCAGGTCGGCGCAGAGCCTCAAGGATGCTCGGTCTCGCCTCGCAGCAGGTCGAGAGCGTGGGGGAGCACTCCCAGAATCGCGTCCAACGACTCGCGCGCAGCACTCGGACTGCCGGGTAGGTTGACGATCAGGGTGCGCCCGCGAACGCCGACCACGGAGCGCGAGAGGGCAGCGGCGGGGGTTGTCATCAGGCCCTGCTGTCGCATGGTCTCGGCCAGACCCGGGACCTCATAGTCGAGTACGGCCTGGGTCGCCTGTGGGGTCAGGTCGCGTGGTCCCAGCCCGGTGCCTCCGGTGGTCACGATCAGGTCGTGCGCCTCACCCACGGCGGAGAGCAGGAAGTCAATGATCTGCTCCCGATTGTCCGGCACGACCTCGATCCCGGTCACGTCAAATCCCGCCTGGCTCAGCACCCGCTCCAGGAGGGGACCGCTCTCGTCGGCCCGTTCCCCGTGGTAGGCACGGTCCGAGACCGTCAGGATGCAGGTCTTAGGTCTCATTCCCGGCGCCACTCACCGCTCCTTCCGCCGCTCTTGGTGAGCAGGCGCACGTATTCGATCTGAACGCCGCGCTCGACTCCCTTGACCATGTCAATGAGGGTCAGAGCCGCCACCGCCGCCGCGGTCAGTGCTTCCATCTCCACCCCGGTCTGATCGACCGCAACCACCCGGGATTCGACGTGCACGCCCTCGGCCACGATGGTAAGGGCGACCTCGGCCTTGGTGATCCGGATCGGATGGCAGAGCGGGATGAGCTCGGAGGTGCGTTTGCAGGCCATGATGCCGGCCAGGCGCGCCACGCTGAGCGCATCCCCCTTGGCCAGGCGATCCTGGCGGATCAGCTCGATGGTGGCGGCGGCCATGAGCACCAGCGATTCGGCGCTGGCCTCGCGCCGGGTCACCGCCTTGTCCCCGACATCGACCATGCGCGCCGCTCCGCCCTCGTCGACGTGCGTCAACCTCCCGCTCTCCACCTGGTAAGGATATGCAGGTGATCCGCGCCATACTCTTCGACTACGGACTGACCCTGGTCTCCTTCAGCTATCCCCGCCCCCAGCTCCTGGCCGCGATGGAGCGAGTTCGAGGCTGGCTGCCCCCTCCCGCCCCCTCGGCGAACTGGATTTTGGAGCAGGTTCTGGTCCCGCTGGAAGAGGGGCTGGCCGAGTTCGACCGCGCCACCGGCGGCTCCGACTACTTCGCCTACTACCGCGCCGCGTGGCGGCGCGCGGGATTGGATCTGGACTCCGATACGCTCTGGCGCATCATCGACCTGGAGCAGGACGTATGGGCCTCGGCCGTGATTCCCGCGCCTGGCGTACATTCCGCCCTGCGAACCCTGCGCGCTCGGGGCCTGGGCCTGGCGGTCGCCTCCAACGCCCCCTTTCCCGGCCCCATGCTCCACCGCCAGCTGCGCCGTCAGGGCCTGCTTGAACTCGTGGACGGGGCCGTATTCTCGAGCGAGCTGGGATGCCGAAAGCCCGATCCCCGCTTCTATCGGGCCGCCCTCGAGCGCTTCGGCTGGGCGCCGCAAGACGTGATCTACGTCGGTGACCGCCTCGAGGAGGATTACCTGGGGCCGCTCCGGGCCGGCATGGCGGCGGTCATCTGCCGCGCCCTGGCGGCAGGCCCGATTGCAGCCCAGATCCCCTCGATCGCGGCGCTGGAGCAGCTGCCCGAATACCTTGGGGGCCTTGGGTGAGCCCACAGCGGCGCCGACCCAATCCGCTCTGGCTCTTCTTCTGGGGACGCAAGCGCGCTGGCTTTCCCGGTCTGTTGGTCGGACTCCTGCTCGCGTCCCTGACCCTGGGCCTGATCTTCGGGCTGCCCGGCGGAGCCTCCCTCAGTCGCTGGGCGATCCTGGTCTCGGCCGCCGCGCTGGTGCTTCTGATCGTGGCCTCCGTGATCCTCGCACTGTGGGCGACGCTGTTTCCGCGGCGCCGGCGATGAGCACGGCCGCCGCCCCCGCCCCCACTCCGTTATCGATGTTCACCACCAGCAGACCGGTGGCGCAGGACTGCAGCATGGTGAGCAGGGCGGCCTCACCCGCGCCCCCGGCGCCGTAGCCGGTCGAGACCGGCAGACCGATCACGGGCAGGGGGACCAGGCCGGCGACGACCCCGGGCAGCACACCGTCCATGCCCGCCGCGACGATCAGTACCTGCGCTCCCCAGGCCACGAGTTCGGCCAGTGGCACGAACAGCCGGTGCAGGCCCGCGACCCCCAGATCAGCCTCCACCCGCGCCTGCATGCCCACCGCCTGCACCACCATGGCGGCCTCCTCGGCCGCGTCCAGATCGGAGGTCCCAGCGGTCAGGATGCCGATCCGGCCAGCGCGCTCGGGAGGGAGGAACCCGGGACGCGAAAGGCGCGCGCTGCGGCGGCGGATGACCAGCTCCAAACCAGACTGCTCAGCCTCCGCCTGGAGCGCGGCGGCGTGCTCGGGATCGATCCGGCTGACCAGCCCCAGACCCTGTTCGCGGGCCAGGGAGGCACCAAGGCGAGCCGCCTCAGCCGGCGTCTTGCCGGACGCCAGCACCACCTCGGGCAGCCCCCGCCGGGAGGTACGCCCGAGATCCAGGCGGGCGTCGCCGCCCAGATCTTCGAGCTCGATCCGCCTCAGCTCGTGCTCGGCCTCCTGCAGGCTGAGTTCGCCCGCCAGCAGGCGCTGGAGTACGGCCTTCATTCTCCGCCCGCGCGCTGGGGGCCACCGCCCGGCAGCGCCCGTCCGATCCCCACCATCAAGCGCGATTGTAGATTCAGGGCAGTCTCGAACCCGGGCCCGGCGGCCCTCGGCCAGGACTGGGGGACGAGGGTTCGCGGGTTCAAATCCCGCCTCCCCGACCACCTCCGCGAGGGACCTGAGCTGAACTCAACTTTCGAGTTGTTCTCTGGTCCACCGAGCATTCCGCAAGATTGCGGAGCGCTACGGTAACCATTGCGCGCCGCCATGGTAGCCTTTTCGAATGATCTCGCCAGATCGGTTAGAGAACCTGCTAGAGGCGCGGGGCCACGCCTATGCCCTCTAGCTCCCGCCTCAGCAACCTGGCACTAACCACGGCCTGGAGCCTATGGACCGAACTCGGGATCAGCGGGTGGGAGCGCCGTCACCCTAACGAGGCTGTCGATCTCGAGGCCCTAATCCTATTCAGTGCCTGGCTTGGCCGTCTCGATCACCGCCTTCTCGATGAAAGCCTCGACTGGTGCATCGCAAACTCGCGGTTCGTGTCGGTGATTCGCCTTCGCGGCCTGCTCAAGCAGGCGGATCCAGACGTCGCCGACGCATTTGGTGACTATGCGGCAACGGTCGAGGCGAACGTCCGGAAAGCTAACTGGCCTGGCCAAGGCAAGGCGCGGAGTCTGGTTCCAAGCGGCAAGAGCCAGGTCCCAAACTTGGAGCAGCCGGCTCTCCTCCAGCTTCACTTGCGCGCTCTCTTCGGCGTGGCCAGCCGTTCCGAGGTGCTTCGACTCCTGCTGATCGACGCCCCACGCGGGTGGTCAGCGGCCGATCTCGCGCGCGACTCTGCCTTCGCCAAGGTCAATGTTGCGGCTGCGCTTGACCTCTTAGAACTCACCGGGGTCGTGAGAGTCGAAAAGGCAGGAACTCAGTTCAGATATCGGTTGGGAAGAGGGCCACAGCTGGCAAACCTGGCGGGTCCGGTGCCGAGCTTTCAACCGGATTGGACCGCTCGCTTTTCGGTGATGCTGCAGCTGGTCCGTCTCGAACACGACCCGGCAGCCGGTGAAGGCTTGGTCCGGACTGCGAACCTCGTGGCGATCCTACGTCAGATCGAGAAGCCGATTACTCGCCTAGGATTGGGTGACTTGGTTCCCTCTCCGGGACGCCCGGAATTCAGCCAGGAGTTCGACGTGTGGTCTGAGCAGCTGCTGAGCTATTGGGCCGGGCTCGAACATGCCAAAGGTGACGACGCAGCCACGTACGAGGTCCACCGGAGCGAGATCGCCTGGGACGCGTCTATTCATGAGCCTGATCGTCCCTCGCGGCCGATCACCCTGCCGGACTGGGACGAACGACATAAGGAGGATCCGCGCTCGGACCCAATGATCTCGGACGACTCGAGCGGTGCCCTTGTGCTCGCCCACGAGCTAATGCGCCGTGCCCACTCGCGGTCGGGCATAACTATCGAGCCGTTCAGGTACCAGCCGGAGGTGATGGCGTTTGCAAACCAGCATCTTCGGACGATCCCGAAGGGACAGGCGCACACGTTTTCAGAGGCCTTCTTGCGCTTCTGGCGTGCGGAGCGACTGGGACGCATGGGATTTGCATCAGCCGGCTAAGACCGATCGACTGACTTTCACCCCAACGCCGGCATCGGTTGCACGCACGATGATGTGGCGGCGGTCAGAAAGTACCGGGCTTTGACGTTGACCGCGTAGACCTCATCGAAGGTCGACTCGTCTGTGGTGGCGGTGGTCGTGCCGGGGAAGATGCCGGCCTTGTTCACCAGGATGTCGATTCGGCCAGCCAGCACCCGTGTCACGTCAGTGGCCAGCCTCGTAGACGCCACCGCGGAGCCGTCGAGATCGGCCGCCACGAAATCGGCGCGGACCGACTATCGCCGCCCTACCGTGTGGCCACGGACGCGAGGGTGACAGAGCGTAGCGCTTCGTGCTACAGTTGGCGACATGGCTGAGATCATCCCCCAGAGGGAGTTGCGCAACGACAACGCAGCGATTGTCGACCGTGTTGCCCAGGGCCAGACGTTCGTCGTCACTCGCCACGGAAGGCCGGTGGCCGAGCTTCGGCCGGTCGGTCGAGGCAGGGGCCACCTGGTTGCGCGCGCTGACCTCGCAGCAGTGGCGGCGCGATCGGAACACATCGATTCGACGGCATTTCGCGCCGACCTTGACGTCGTCCTGAACCCTGAAATCGATCGATGAGCGCTGGCCTGGCTGATACGTCCGTAATCATTGATTGGGACGATCCGGCTGTGGTCGCGGCCCTGCCAGACGAGGTCGGGGTCTCGACCGTGACCATGGCGGAATTGGCCGCCGGGCCACATCTTGCCCTGAACTCGCACGAACGAGCGCGTCGTCAGACCAGGCTCCAGGAGGCTGAGTCTCTGTTCGACCCGATCGACTTTGACAGAGACGCTGCCCGCAGCTTCGGTCTTGTTGTAGCGGCCATGGCCGGTGTCGGACGCAAGCACCGCGGCAGGTTCGCGGACGCGATGATCGCTGCCGTCGCTCACGCAAGCCGTCTCGACCTCTATACCCGCAATCCCAGCGACTTCGCGGGCCTCGAGGGCGTCGTGCGGGTTAATGCGATTTGACGTAGCCGCACCAGCCGTCGGGCAGTTCGGCTAGTTCAAGTAGCGCTGTTAGGGGTGACGACGAGCCTCACCGAGTAAGTTGGTGCTCTTTCCGCAGCCCCTTGGCCGCTTGATCAAGGCTCTCCAGCAGTCGTCGGGCATTTCGGGGCGATCGGAGAAGGTGCGCCGACTCCTCGAGCGCGTCGTACTCCGCCCGTGAGATCAAGACGGCGTCGCCGCGCGTCGAGGTGATCTCCACCGCACTACGGACCAAAGGGTCGTATAGATTTCGGCTGTGGCCCGGATCTACCTCGACGACGCCGCTTCCGCGCCTCTTCTGCCCCAGGTGCGGTCGCTGTTGGCGGCACTCGAGTGGGCCAATCCCTCCAGTCCCCACGCCGAGGGCCGGGCGGCGCGCGCGGCGCTGGACCGCGCCCGCGATCGCGCCGCGGCCGCGCTCGGTGTCCCCGCCCTCGACCTGTTTTTCTGCGCGTCGGGGACCCAGGCTGTGAACCTGGCCCTGCTCGGTGCTGGCCGCAGGCTCCCCCGCGAGCGCTCGATCGTGACCTGGACCCACGAGCACCAGGCCGTTTTGGGCGCGGTTCGCCAGTTGGAATTGGAGGGGCGATCGGTGCACCTCCTCGAACCTGATTCGAGCGGCCGCGCCGACCCCGATCAGATACCGAGCAGCGCCGGGCTGATCAGCCTGGGCCTGGCCAATAACGAGGTCGGCAGCCTGCAGCCGGTGTCCGAGGTGGGCGAGCGCGCCCGGCACCTGGGGGCGCGGTTTCACCTCGACGCCTGCCAGGGTCCACGCTGGCTGGCACCCGACCTCGAGGCGTGCGACCTGGCGTCTTTTTCCGGGTCCAAGCTGGGTGCGCTCGGGGGCCTGGTCTACGCCGCCAATCATGGTCGGCTCGAGCCGCTCTGGGCCGGGGGCCCGCAGGAATTAGGGCGGGTGCCCGGGCGCGAGGATCTGGCCGCCGCGAGCGCTCTCGCCCTGGCCCTTGAGCGATGCAGCGGGGAACGCGCCCCGCGGGCGGTCGAAGCCGCGGCCCAGGCCGCCCGACTGCAGGGTGCGCTGGCCCGAGCCGGAGGCCGGATGACCGGCTCCAAGATCCGGCTCCCGAACCTCGCCAGCGCGTGCTTCCCGGGCCGCCGGGGCGAGGACATGGTCATGGCCCTGGACCTGGCCGGCCTGGCGGTGTCGAGCGGCTCGGCCTGCGCGTCGGGCTCACTCGACCCCTCGCACGTACTCTTGGCGATGGGATTCTCACTCGCCGACGCGGGCTCGAGTCTGCGCCTGAGTGTGGGTTGGGAAACCAGCGACGAGGAGGTGTCGGTGGCCGAGAGCGTGATCGCCCAAGTGCTGGGAGGCGGCGATGAAAGAGGTTGAGATGGAGCTCGCCCGGCGCCTTGAGGCGGGCGAGGAAGTGGTCCTCGCGACCGTGGTCCGAGCAGCGAGAGGCGCCCCGGCGGAGAGCGGGGCCAAGCTGCTCTTGGGGCGGGCCGGACCGATCGCGGGCACGCTGGGCTGCGCGGAGTTCGACGCCATGGCGGCGACAGCAGTGCCGGACCGCCTGGCTGCGGGCTCACCCCAGATCGAGCGCATGGAGCACGATCTGGGCGAGATCGAGGTCTACCTTGAGCCCTACCTCGCCCCCCCGCTGCTCCTGGTCGTCTCGGCCACACCAGTCTCCTCCCACCTGTTGCGCTGGGCCCCCGAGCTCGGCTTCGGCACCGTCCTGCTCGAGACGCGGGCGGGACGGGTGAGCGGGGAGGAGCGCGCTCGGACCCGCGTCCTGGACTCTGTTGCCGAGCTTGAATCCCTCACCGGAGGCGATCTCTACGCTGTCCACACCGACCACGATGCTCCCCTGCTGGACGAGGTGGTGGAGTGGCTTTTGCGACGTACCCCGCCGCCGCGCTACATCGGTGTGATGGGCAGCCGCCGCCATACCCAGCCCAGGCTCGCCGCGCTCAGCCCGGAGCTTGATCTAGCCCGGGTGCAGACCCCCATTGGGCTCGACCTCGGCGCGCGCACCGCGCCCGAGATCGCCCTCTCCATCCTGGCTGGAGTGCTCGCCGTCCGCGGCGGCGGATCAGGCGGATGGAAGGATGGAGGCGGGCGCCGCATCGACTAGACTCTCGGCGGTCATGTCCATCGCGCCCGGGACCCAGCTCGGCCCCTACCTGGTCCAGGACCTGATCGGACTGGGTGCCATGGGCCAGGTCTACCGGGCCTGGCATGGCGCACTCGAGCGGCCGGCGGCGGTTAAGATCCTGCAGGCCCTGGCCCCGGATGCGGACGCGGCCGCAAGATTCCGGCGCGAGGCTCGCTCGATCGCCGGCATGCGCCACCCCAACATACTCAGCGTCTTCGATTACGGCGAGCTGGATGGCGTGCCCTACATGGTGGTTGAATTCATGCCCGGGGGCAACCTGGCAGGTCGGAGCCGGGGGGCGAACGGACCCATGGCGCCGCCCGATGCGATCGCGCTTCTGCGCCCGCTCGCCTCAGCCCTCGATTACGCGCATGCGCTGGGCGTCGTGCATCGAGACGTCAAGCCGGCCAACATTCTGTTGGCCGCGGACGGCGCGCCCGTGCTGGCTGACTTCGGGCTCGCCAAGCTGCTCCAGTCGAGCACACTGGCCACGGCCACCGGCGTCACCACCGGCACCCCGGCCTACATGGCGCCCGAGCAGGTCCTGGGCGACGAGGTGGGCCCGGCGGCCGATCGCTACGCCCTGGCGGCGGTGGCCTACGAGCTCTTGAGCGGTCGTCTGCCGTTCGAGGGAGCAGGGGTCATGGAGGTGCTGTACGCCCAGGTTCATCGCCCACCGCCGCCCGCCAGCGCCCATCGCCCGGAGTTGGGCCAGGGGGTGGACCAGGTGCTGATGGCGGGCCTGGCCAAGGATCCGGCGCAGCGGCCGGCCAGCTGCGTCGAGTTCGTCAACGGGCTCGAGCGGGCGTTGGCGCAACCTGATACTCCGGCTCCGTTGGCGATCGCGTCCACCCAGCGCGTGACCCCGCAGAGCGTTGCCGGCGTGGGCCCGCGCCGCCAGATCGCACCCTGGGTGGTGGGCGTGATCCTGCTCCTGGCGCTGGCGGGGGGCCTGGGAATGCTCCGTCACCTCCGGCTGGCGGCGGCGAACTCGCCGCTCGCCACTCCCCGGATGACGCTTTCAGCCGCGCGGGTTGGGCCCGGTGGCAGCCTGGTGGTCTCGGCCACGGGGCTTAAACCCGGACAGAGCGGGCAGGTGTCGATGGATAGCGGTGGCCTGGTCGTCCTGGGTCTGTTCAGCGCCAGCGCGACGGGCTCGATGCGAACGACGGTGGTTATCCCGCCCGGCGCGGCCGTGGGTGAACACCTGCTTGAGGTGTGCTGGAACCAGACCTGCCCGCTCAGCCAGGTCCTCCAGGTGACGGGCACGGGCTCCGGCCTGAGCGGGCTCAAACCGCAGATCCTGCTCGGCAACCCGAATCCGCGCCTGGGGACGACGCTGCGCGTGCTGGGTACCGGCTTCACCCCGGGCTCGCCCTACACCGTGGTCCTGCGTCAGGGTGACGTCACCATCGAGGGTCACCCTGGTAGCGTCGGCGCGGGCGGCGGATGGCAGAGCACCATCGGTGTCCCGAGCTCCCGGCTGGTGGCCGGTCCGGCCACGGTGATGGCCTGCCAGAACCCCGTCAGCGGCCCCAGCGCCTGCGCCAGCGGCTCCCTCACCATCCGAGCCTGACGCGGGCTTAGAAGACCTCGCTGCTGAGGAGATCGGCCATCGTCTCCCGGCGCCGAATCAGCCGATCCTGGCCGCCGCCGACCAGCACCACCGCCGGACGGGGGAAGCCGTTGTAATTGGAGGCCATCGACATGTGGTACGCCCCGGCGGCGGGAAAGACGACCAGGTCCCCGGTCCTGAGCTCGGGTAGGCGCACGTTCTCGGCCAGGACGTCGGTCGACTCGCAGTATCGGCCCACGATGGTGACCTCATCGGCCGGATCGGCGTCCGGGTCCTGCACCGCCAGGGGCTCGTAGCGGGCGCCGTAGAGCTTGGGTCGTAGGTTGTCACCCATTCCACCGTCGACGGCGACGTAGCGCCTGACCCCAGGCACCGACTTGATCGCCCCCACCCGGTAGAGCGCCAGTCCAGAGGGTCCGGCGATCGAACGTCCGGGTTCCACCAGCAGTTCGGGCACGTCCAGCCCACGCTCGGCACAGCCGGCGCGGAGGACCTGGAGCAGTCCTTGCACAAACTCCCCGGGGGCGGGCGGCTGCTCGGAGCGGAGCTGGGCGATGCCCAGGCCCCCACCCGCGCTCAGGGCGCGCGGAGCCCAGCCGCACTCCGCCTTTAGCTCGCGGGCCAGATCCAGGGTGACCTCGAGCGCGGCGCGGTGGGCGCCGAGGTCAAAGATGCCCGAGCCGACATGGAAGTGGAGTCCGACCAGTTCCAGACGAGGATCGCCCAGCGCCCGCAGCACGGCTCGTCGAGCATCCCCGCCGTCGAGCGCAAAACCGAACTTGGAATCAAGCTGGCCGGTGGCAATGAAGTCGTGGGTGGCCGGGCGGACCCCGGGCGAGATGCGGATCGAGCAGCGCAGACGGCGGGCGCCGGGCGCAGAGGCGGCGATGAGATCCAGATCGTTGTCGCCGTCGATGACCAGGGTCGCGTCGTTACGCCAGGCGGCCTCGATCTCCTCCCGGCTCTTGTTGTTGCCCAGAACGTGGATATCCGGTCCGGCAAAGCCGGCCTTGAGGGCCATCTCCAGCTCCCCTCCGGAGGCCACCTCGGCGCCCAGCCCGGCCTGGCGCAGCAGGCTTAAAAACGCGGGCGAGTAGAAGGCTTTGACCGAGTACAGAACGCGCCCCGACGCTCCCATCGCGTGGAGGTACTGGGCCGCCAGATCCAGAGCCGTGGCCTCGTCGTAGATGTAGAGCGGGGTGCCATGACGCTGGGCGAGATCGCTTAGGTCACAGCCGCCGATCTCCACCCGCCCGTGCTCGTTCACCCGGTACGTGACCGGGAGGAACATCAGCTGAGGTTCAGTTGGAGCAGCTGCAGGAGCCCCCGCAGGCGCAGCCGCCCCCGCCCCCGAACTCGGGGGCACCGTCGGCGGAGCCGCTGGCGGCGAACCTAGAGACTTGGACCTGGGTCCGCGCCGAGGCGCACACGGGACAGACGCCCTTTGACTCACGGCCCTCAAAGCTGGTCAGGACCTCGAAACGATTGGAGCAGGACTGGCAGCGATACTCATAGATCGGCATGGCGATAGATTCTAAACTCGCCGACTACTGCCGTCTGCTGGCCTCGTGGCCCGGGCTCATCGGCAGCGGCGAGCGTCCCCAGCGGCTGGTCGAAGACAGTTTGGTGCTGCTCCCCTTTCTGGAGTCAGGGTCGAGCCTGATCGACGTCGGCACTGGCGGCGGGATGCCGGGAATCCCGCTCCGGATCGCGCAACCCGATTTACGGGTGACGCTGCTTGAGTCGGACCAGACCAAGGCGTCCTTCCTCGTCTTCGCCCTGGCCGAGCTGGGTCTGGACGACGTCGAGGTGGTCTGCGAGAGAGCCGAGACGCTCGCGCGCGGTCCCCGGAGAGAGTCGTTCGAGATCGCGTGCTGCCGCGCCCTCGCCCCGCCATCGGGGGCGGCCGAGCTCTGCCTTCCGCTGGTCCGGATCGGTGGGCGCGCCCTTCTCATGGGCTCGGGTCAGATGCTGGAGGAGACGACCAGCCGCCTGCTCGGGGGCGCGCCGGCGCAGCTGCTCGACGCCCCCAGTGCGGCCCGTGGGCGCGGCACCGTACTCCAGGTGCGAAAGCTCGAGCCGACGCCGCAGCGCTTCCCGCGCCGCGCCGGGCTGGCCTCCAGGCGCCCTCTGGGCTGATCTCGAGCGCCGCTCCAAGGACAGCTCCTGACCGCTGGTCACCGGCGCTGAAACAAACCTAGACTTTGTATTCGTGGCGACCAGCGTGGCGGCGTCAGACCCTCTGGTGGTGGCGGGCATCACCCTCCGCTCGCGTCTCTTCTTGGGCACCGGGAAATATTCGAGTGACCAGGAGATGCTGGACGCACTGGAGGCGTCCGGGAGCGAGGTGGTGACGGTGGCCCTGCGCCGACTGGACCTGGACGACCCCGGGCGCAAGACCATCCTCGACGTGATCGATTGGAGCCGGCATCGGATCCTGCCCAACACGGCGGGATGCGCCACCGCCCAGGAGGCCATCCGGGTCGCCCACCTGGCGCGCTCCATGGGCCTGTCGGACTGGATCAAGCTCGAGGTCATCCCTGATCCGCGCCACCTGTTGCCTGATCCGATCGAGACCCTGGCGGCGGCCGAAGAGCTGGTGCGGGAGGGCTTTACGGTGCTGCCCTACATCAACGCCGACCCGGTTCTGGCCCAGCGCCTGGAGGCGGTCGGATGCGCCACCGTGATGCCGCTGGGTTCGCCCATCGGTTCGGGTCAGGGTCTGGTCACCCTGCGCCAGATCGAGCTCATCATCGCTGCCGCCGGGGTGCCGGTGGTGGTGGACGCCGGAATCGGAAGTGCCTCGGACGCCGCTCTGGCCATGGAGCTGGGCGCGGACGCGGTTCTGGTCAACAGCGCCGTTGCCCTGGCCGGCCGACCGGCGCTCATGGCGGAGGCCATAGCGCTCGGCGTCGAGGCGGGGCGTAAGAGCTTTTTGGCCGGCCGCATCGCGCGTTCTGAGGCCGCGCCCAGCTCACCGACGGCCGGGATCTCGCCGCGTTCCTGACCCAACTACCGATCCGGATGGCGATCGTCTCCAGCGCCGAGCGAGCTGAGGCGGCGGCCGGCCGGGCGAGTGCGATCCAGCTCCGGATGCCTGGGAGCAGCGCTCGCGATCTGGAAACCGAGGCGCAGCGGGTGCGCAGCCGGGTCCGTCTCCCCCTCATCGTCTCGGATCGCATCGACGTGGCGGCCGCGGTGGGCGCCGCCGGGGTGAACCTGCCCGAGTCGGGCCTGCCCGTCTCAGCAGCCCGGCGGATCCTGGCCTCCGGTGTGGTGGGTCGTTCGGTGCACTCCATCGACTCCGCGCTGCGCGCCCAGGGGGAGGGGTGTGACTACGTCATCTTCGGACCGGTGCGGCCGACCACATCCCACCCTGAGCAGGCGCCCCAGGGTTGGGACCGGCTGGGCGAGGTTGCGGCCGCTCTGTCGATCCCGGTGATCGCGATCGGCGGTCTGGGCGAGAGCGACCTCGCCCACTGCCTGGAGCTGGGAGCCGCCGGCTTCGCCGCCATCGGTTACTTCGAACCGTGATCAGGGTCCGCATCAACGGCCGCGAGCTGGAACTGGAGCGACCGGTCCCAGTCCTCGATCACCTCCAGAGCCTGGGCGTCGATGCGCGTAGCGTGGCGATCGAGCTCGACGGGCGGATCCTGGCCCGGGAGGAGTTTTCGTCCACCCTGATCTCGGACGGATCGGTCCTGGAGATCGTCCGGATGGTCGGGGGCGGGGCGACGGAGGAGCCGGGAGGGGACCTGATCTCGACCATCCGGGCCTCGGTGATCGGCCTCGACGAGGCGGTGCTGGGCCCCTACGGGGCTCGGCGCGTGACCTACGCCGACTACACCGCGTCGGGTCGGGCGCTCGGGTTCATCGAGGACTTCGTGCGCGAGGCGGTGCTGCCGCTCTACGCCAACACCCACACCGAGGCCTCGGGCACCGGGCGTCAGACCACGCGTTTTCGCGAGCAGGCCCGGCAGATCATCCGGGACTCGCTGGGGGCGACGGCCGAGCACGCCATCATCTTCTGCGGCTCGGGTTCGACCGCCGCCATCAACCGCCTGGTGGAGGTCTTGAACCTGCGCCTGGGCTTTGAGCTCGACCAGCGCTACGGGCTCTCCAGCCACATCCCCCGCGAGCAGCGGCCGGTGGTGTTCATCGGCCCCTTCGAGCATCATTCCAACGAGCTCCCCTGGCGCGAGTCGATCGCCGAGGTCGTGGTCATCCCCGAGGACGCCGACGGCCACGTCGATCGGGAGCGTCTGGAGCAGGAGCTGATCCGCCACCGCGAGCGCCCGCTGCGCATAGGCAGCTTCTCGGCTGCGTCCAACGTGACCGGCATCATCAGCGACTGGCGGGCGCTGTCGGTCCTGCTCCACCGCCACGGGGCGCTCTCCTTCTGGGACTTCGCCGCCGCGGCGCCCCACTCCGAGATCCGGATGGGCTCGGCCCAGGGAGGTCCCGAGCAGCCCTACCTGGACGCCGTATTCATATCCCCGCACAAGTTCGTCGGTGGTCCGGGCACCCCGGGCGTGCTGGCCGCGCGCCGGGAGCTTTTCCACAACCGGGTACCCGGCGCCCCCGGCGGGGGGACGGTGGCGTATGTCAATCCGAGCCAGCACGTCTACCTGACCGATCCCGAGCAGCGAGAGGAGGGGGGCACGCCGGCGATCGTGGAGTCGATCCGCGCCGGCCTCGTCTTCCAGCTCAAGGAGCAGGTGGGATGCGAGCGCATCCGCGAGTTGGAGGAGGGGTTCATCCGGCGCGCCCTGGACCGCTGGGGGGCGCACCCGAACCTGGAGATCCTGGGCAACCCCAAACTCGACCGGCTCTCGATCGTCTCCTTCGTCGTTCGCCATCGGGGACGGTTCCTGCACCACAACTTCGTGGTCGCGTTGCTCAACGACCTTTTTGGCATCCAGGCCCGGGGCGGGTGCTCCTGCGCCGGTCCCTACGGCCACCGCCTGCTCGGCATCGACCTCGATCGCTCGCTCGAATTCGAGCGCGAGATCGGGCACGGCTGCGAGGGCATCAAGCCCGGGTGGGTCAGGGTCAACTTCAACTACTTCGAATCCGAACCGGTCTTCGAGTTCCTGCTCCGCGCGGTCGAACTGGTGGCCGAGGACGGCTGGCGGCTGCTTCCCGAATACCGGTTTGATCCCGCCAGCGGGATGTGGCACCACCGCGGTGGTCCGCCCGAGCCACCCCTGAGCCTCAGCGACATCACCTACGACGGGACCGTCGCGGGCTCGCTCGCCCATCGCCACCGGGCGCCCGAGTCCGCCCTCCAGGGATACCTGGGGCGGGCCGGCGAGATCCTACGCCGGCCCGCCCCGGAGCCACCGCCGACCCCACTCAGCGCCGATTTTGAGCACCTGCGTTGGTTCTGGTTGCCAGAGGAGGTCTGGGCCGAACTCTGACTCCGCGGTCAGCGATAGCCGAGCGCGCGCAGCCGAGCCTCCACCTCCGCCCGCTCGTCCCAGGGCTCATGGCGGAGACCAAAGTTCATCGTTGCCTCGTGTCCCTTGCCGGCCAGAAGCACGGTGTCACCGGGCTGGGCCAGTTCCAGGGCACGCTGGATCGCCTGCCCGCGGTCGAGCACGATGGCGTAGTCGCGCCCCGGCTGCCGAGCCTCGATGCCGGATTCCACCTCGCGCGCGATCTCGAGCGGATCCTGGTCGACCGGGTCGTCGGTGGTGATGAAGAAGAAGTCCGATCCCTGCCCGGCGGCACGGCCCATGCCCGCTCGGTCGTGATCGGCGCGCCCGGTGGCGCCAAAGACCAGCAGCACCCGTCCGGGGGTGAATCGGCGCAGTTCGGCCAGGGTCGCCGCCAGGGAGCCGGAGGAATGGGCGAAGTCGATGACGACCCGGAACGGCTGCCCCAGCTGGATGGCGTCGAGCCGTCCCGCCACGCCGGTAAAAGAGTTCAGGCCGGCGGCGATGGCGTCCAGCTCCAGGCCCAGGGCCAGGCAGACTGCGGCCGCGCAGATCGCGTTCTGGACGTTGTAGCGGGCCGGAATCCCGATCTCGATCTCCACCCGACCGGCCGGACTCAGGAGCGAAAACCGCGAGCCGGACTCGAATTCGACCAGGTCCTCGACCGCGAAGCTGGCCTTGGAGTCGCGGAGGGAGTAGGTCCAGCGGCGCTCGATCGGAACCCGGGAGAGGATCTCGAAGCCGGCGTCGTCGCGGTTTAAGACCGCGGTCTTGGGGACGCCCTTGGGCCAAGCCGCGGCGGTGAGCTCGACCAGGCTGGCCTTGGCGGCGGCGTAGGCGGCCCAGGTTCGATGGAAGTCAAGGTGATCAACTCCCACGTTGGTGACCGCGCCCACGTCGAACTCGCACGCCGCCACCCGGCCCTGGACCAGGGCATGTGAGGTGGTCTCGATCACGGCGGCACGGACTCCGCCATCGCGCAGGCGGGCCAGAAATTCCTGAACCTGGGGGGCGCCGGCGGTGCTGAGTCCGCTGGAGTTGGCAGACCGGGACCTACCGTCGTCAAACATCACCGTGCTGAGGCCGCCCGCGTCCATACCCGCGCTCTGAAGCACGTGGGTCGCCATGTGGGTGGTGGTGGTCTTGCCGTCGGTGCCGGTGACCCCGGCCATGAGGAGGGCGCGGGCGGGACGGCCGAGGTGCTCGGCGGATAGTTGACCCAGGTCCCAGCGGCCGTCGCGGACGCGGACGACCGCGGTCCCCGGTGGCAGCGCTATCTCGCGCTCGACGGCGACCGCGGCGCCGCGCGCGGCCGCGGCGGGGGCGAAGTCGTGGCCATCGACGGTGCCGCCCGGTACCGCCACGAAGAGATCCCCGGCCTGCGCCTGCCGGGAGTCCTGGTGCACGCGGCGGACGTCGTAGTCCGCCCCCTCGAGCACAGCCGCCCCCGGGACCCCTCGAGCCAGGTCTGAGAGCCGCATTCAGACTGAGCATACTTGGGGCCATGCCAGCGGTTCGGGTCATGGGCATCGTCAACGTGACCCCGGATTCATTCAGCGGCGACGGTTTGAGCGCCGACGCCGCCATCGCCCGGGGCCGGCAGATGCTGGCCTCGGGGGCGGATGCGATCGACGTCGGGGGGGAGTCGACCCGGCCCGGATACACCCCGGTCGAGGCTGCCGAGGAGATGCGGCGGGTGCTGCCGGTGGTCAGGGCGCTGGCGTCGGAGGGTGCGCTGGTCTCGATCGACACCAGCAAGCTGGCCGTGGCCGAGGCGGCGGTGGCGAGCGGGGCACGGATTGTGAACGACGTCTGGGGCCTGACCCGTGAGCCGGCCCTCGCCGCCCTCGCGGCGCGTCACCACCTGCGCCTGGTCGTGATGCACAACCAGATCGGGCACAGCTATCCCGGCGACGTCGTCGACGCCGTCCGCGAGGGCCTCGAGCGCTCGCTCCAGGTGGCTCTCGACGCCGGCCTGGAACGCTCCGACGTCATCGTGGATCCAGGCATCGGATTCGGCAAGACCGCGGCCCAGAACGTCTGGGTGCTGCGCCGACTGGAGGATCTTCAGGCGCTCGGCTGCGAGATCCTGGTGGGAGTTTCACGCAAGAGCTTCCTGCACCGCCTGTTCGGCCAGGAGATGCCGGAACGGGTCTGGGGCACGGCCGCCGCGGTCAGCGCCTCCGTTCTGGCCGGGGCGAGCTGGGTCCGAGTCCACGACGTGGCCCAGATGCGCGGGGTGGTGGACGTGGCCCAGGCGATGCGCCCTGTAACCCCGGTCGTGGCTCATCTGGCCCTGGGCTCCAATCTGGGCGACCGGGCAGGGCGGCTGGAGCAGGCGCGGGCGCTGCTCCAGGCCGAGGGCGCCCGGCTGCTGCGGACCAGTGCGGTGATCGAGACCGAACCCTGGGGGATGGTGGATCAGCCGCGCTTTTTAAACCAGGTCCTGGAGGTGAGCTGGCCCGGTAGCGCGCGCGAGCTCCTGCACGCCGCCAAGTCGGTGGAGTCGCAGATCGGACGGACTGCCTCCATCCGCTGGGGTCCGCGCGAGATCGACGTCGACATACTGCTGTTCTCAGAACAGAGGATCGAGGAGCCGGACCTGGTGGTTCCCCACCCCCAGATCCTCGAGCGCGCCTTCTGGCTCGAGCCGCTGGCCGAGCTCGGGATCAGTCCTGGGAGTTGGTGAAGCGGTACCCGATCCCCGGCACGGCAAGGACGAGCACCGGGCTTGAGGGCTCGGGTTCGATCTTCTTGCGCAGGTTGCGCACGTGGACGTCGATGACCCGGGTCTCGATCGGATAGTCGTAGCCCCAGATCGTGTTCAGGATGCGTTCGCGGCTCAGCACCCGGCCCGCGTTGACGGCCAGGTAGGCGAGCAGGTCGAATTCGGTGTGGGTCAGCTCCAGATCTTCCCAGGGTTCGCTCGCCTCGGCGCGGCGCTGGACTCTGCGCTCGTTGAGATCCAAGCGCAGCTGCTTGAACTCGAGCCGGCCGCGCTGCTGCAGGCCGCGGTTGGAGCGGCTCTTGCGCAGGTGTGCCGCCATCCGGGCCAGGAGCTCCCGCAGCCGGACGGGCTTGGTCACATAGTCGTCGGCGCCGACCTCGAGCGCGACCACGACGTCGATCTCGTCCGCGCTGGTGCCCATGATCAGGATCGGGATGTCGGCGTCGAGCCGGCGCAGCTCTCGGCAGAGATCGAGTCCGGAGCCGTCGGGCAGTCTGGAGTCCAGCAGCACCAGCGACGGCGACGACTCCTCGAACCGGAGCAGGCCGAGCTGACTGCTCTCGGCTTCAACCACCTGAAAGGCCTGCTGCTCGCAGGCGCGGCGGAGCTCGCGGCGGGTCCCGGGGTCGCCGTCGACGATGAGCAGTCGTCGAACCGCCGGTTCGATCAGATCAGCGGCCGTCTTCATCAGTTCTCGATCTTATGGGGCAGACCTTAATTTGGTTATTACTTCTTTACATGGGGGGCCGGGTCAGCCGATACGCCTCCGGAGCCGGGCCGCCAGGCGCGAGAGGGGCTCAACGGTGCGCAAGAGCCGCGCCGCCGAAGCGTCGAGGGTCATCTCCCAGGCGCCGCAATAGTTGACGAGCTGGCCGCCGAAGCCGGACTTGAACTGCCAGAGCCCGGCCCAGCGATGGTCGGGGTCGGGACCTGGGGGCGAGCCCCAGAGGTCGTAGTCCACGCATCCGGCGGCGCGGGCATCCAGCATCGCCCTCCACTGCAGGGCGTAGCTGGGCATGAGCTCACGGCGGCTCACGCTGGAACCGCCGAACAGGTAGTAGGCACGACCGGCAAACCGCGCCACCATGATCGCGCCCAGAGCTTCTCCTTCAAAACGCGCGACGTAGATCCGGCACCAGGCGAGCCAGCGCAGCCGGCGCTGGTAGGCGGCCAGCGCGGGTACGCTGATGCCCTGCCGGACGCCGGTCTGGACCGACTGACGGTGGAGCTCGTGCGCATCGTCACCGGCCTCGACCTCGACGCCTTTTCGCAGCGCCAGGCGCAGGTTGTAGCGATGCTTGGGCTTGAGCTGGGAGAGCATCGCATCCTCCTCCGCCAGAGGCACCAGGAGCGTGGTGCGGGGATGGAGTTCAGCGGCGGGGCCAAATCCCAATCCCTGCAAGGTTGGAATCAGCTCCTCTCCAGCCTCGGGCTCGACGCTGATTCCGCTCAGATGGCGGTCGCGAGCCCATTCGACCAGGGCGCTCAGCGCCTCACGGCTCGCCGGCACCGGGCCGCGGGGTACGTAGCCCCAGGGATGGGGGCCGGGACCGCGTAGGAGGACGGAGGCCGCCATCGATCCCAGGTCCACGCGCTGCACGCGCCACCCCTCGTCCTGCTGCACCTGCCCATAGCCCCAGGACTGAAGCAGAGAGGGAGGATGGCCGCGGGCCGCGAGCAAAGCATCCCATTCTGCGGCATCCGGGTTGGAGATCAAAACGGGCCCAGGGGAGGCGGGATTCCCCGGCGCTGGGCAGGGAGCCGGGACATCGTACGCTGTTTATACTAGCTTCAATCGCTGGTCTCACCAGACTGGTTCCGCGCCTCACTGGAGATCTGTTCTTGCAAGCCAAGGGTTCCCTCTCCCAGACCGACCTCCGATCGCTCCTGGAAGAGGCGCAGTCAGAGCGCGCCACCGGCACGCTCTCACTGCGCGATGGGGAGTCGCGCAGCGTCACCCTCTTCTTCCTCTTCGGCCATCTCTTCCACGCGACCGCAGAGGGCTCCAGCGGCGATGAAGTCGTACTCCGGGCTCTGAGCTGGCAGCGGGGAGAGTTCGACTTCGACGCCAAGGCCAAGCTCCCGGCCGATGAGACCGTGCGCTCGAGCGTTCCCGACCTGGTTCAGCGGTCGATGAGCCCAGAGGCCGCACCCGAACCCGAGCCCAGGGTCCAGCCGCCCGCACCGGAGCAGGCGACCGCGCCCCCGGCCTCCGGCCCGAGCTGGGCCCAGGCGCCAGCGCCCGCCGCGATGCCGCCCCCACCCCCCATGCCTTTGAGCGCCCCCCCACCTCCGCAGCCGGTGGAGACGGAGCCAGAGAGCGATCCGGAACCCCCGCGCGGGGTGAAGCACCGGCCCTCTCCCAAGCACGGGCGCGAACCCTTTCCGGTGCCCGCAGGCCAGGTTCTCTATGACTCCCTCAAGACCTCGTTCGTGGACTTCCCGCGCCTGATCACAACCCTGGAGCGGGAGACCTACACCGGCTACGTCCGGCTCCTGACCGACAACGCCGCTGGACTCATGTTTTTTCGCGAGGGCGTGCCTCTGGAGTGCGTGTACGACGCCGGCGCGGAGCCCAACCTGCTGCTTGGGCGCCAGGCCCTGCGCGAGTTCAACGACGAGGTCACCCGCGGGCACGGGGTACTGGATGTGGTCAGCCTGTCCAAGGAGCTGGTTGACGGCCTGCACCAGCTGACCGTGGCGCGGCCCGTGTACACCGAGCTCTACGCCTCCTGGGTCAACATGGAGGGACTGATCAAGTTCCTCGAGGAGAAGGGCCTGTCGGGCAGCCTGATGGTTCGCGGCCAGGGCGGCACCGGGGTCATCATCCTGGATCACGGACGACTCGCCGGCGCCTACACCAGTGACTCGCGTGAGATCTCCGACTCCGCCGATCGAGTGCTGGAAATCTGCTCCGATCCCGGCGCCATGATCGAGGTGAAGGCCGAGGGCGACGCCCGACGAGACCCGCTCGAGGTCGATGAGGTGGTCGGCATCCGCCGCCAGCCGGCCCGGGTGGCGGCTCCCCCGGGCCCCCCCGCCGTGTCTCGCCCCCCCCTCGCTGTGGCTCCCGAGCCCGCACCCGCGCTGGCCCACGACCCCGGCCCGACCTTCGCCCCGCCCCTGCCTGCGTCCCCGGCAACGTCCCACCTTGGTCCCCCGCCCACCGACTCGAATCCGGGCGCGATTGATTGGGAAGCGGTCGCACAAGATCTCCAGCAGCTCACCGATGAGGCGCTGGGCAATCGATCGCGCAAGGTCAAGGACGTGCTGGCGGGAGCTCCCCGCAGCCAGGCCGGGCTGGAGGGCGCGATTGATCAGATCCCGTCCATCTCCATCCTGTTCGTGGACTCCTCGCGCCTGGACTCCCTCGCCACCGACCTGAGGAACCGGCTCCGCAGCCATCTCCAATAGCGGTTTGAGACGGCTGGCCGGCCTAGTCCTGGGCCTGTCGGCTGCGGTGGCCCTGGGCGCCTGCGGCAGCTCTCCCCAGATTGTTCAGATCACCCCCTCGCGGGGTGCGCGCGGGGTACGCACCGACCAGACGGTGAGCATCGTCTTTGACCGGGCCATGAACGAGGCGTCGGTGAACCAGCGCTTTCGGCTCCAGCCCGCTGCCCGGGGCTCCATCAGCTGGCCGGACGACCACACGCTGGTGTTCAGCCACGCCGTGCTGCGGACCGACACCGACTACCGCGCCATCCTGGCGAGTGGCTACGCGAGCCGGGCGGGTGCCGTCAACGGACTCACCCACAGCTGGCCCTTTCACACCGAGTCACCGCCGAGCATGACCGGCTCCAGCCCGTCCTCCGGGCAGTCTGGTGTCGATCCCTCGGCCTATATCGATCTCTCCTTCAGCCGCCCCATGAATCTGTCGACCCTGGCCAGTGCCATCAGCATCAGTCCCCAGACCAGCTTCAGTCTGGTACCGGACGCGTCCGACGCCAACAGCGTCCACCTGGTACCGGCGACGCTGCTCCAGCCTGGACGCCGCTACGACGTCGCCGTCTCGTCGGCCGCCCGCGACCGCCACGGCAACGATCTCCCCGGTCGGCAGCGATTCCACTTCTACACCGGCCCCGTGCAACCCCTGCGACAGTGGATTACTTTCACGGTCAGTCCGACCTCGGCCTCGGCCCGAGGAGGGATCTACGTGGTCAACCAGCTCGGTCTGCCGCGACCCCTGCTGAGCGTTCCCAGCTCCGCCTTTTCCTGGTCTCCGGACGGAACCTCGCTCCTCGTCCACACCCTGACCGGGGGCTGGATCGATGCTCCGCTGGGCCGGCCGGCGCTGCCCCTGCCATTCAACGCCAGCTGGGCTGGGGCGCTCGCCCCAGGCCTGGGCTACGCCTATCTCGGGGCCGGATCACTCAGCGTTCTGACCGCGGGTGGAGAGGTGGTGAGCGTCGCCCAGGGCGTGACAACCGCGTCAGTCAGCCCCGACGGCCGACGCATCGCGTTCGCCGTCACCGCCGGATCCGAGACCCAGATCCGCGCCTTTGACCCGGGGCTGCGGGCGCAATATCTGATTCAGGCTGAGCACGGAAATGTTGACGGCTTGACCTGGGCCCCAGATGCGAGTGCGATTGCCTACCGTATGCTCGCCCCCGACGGGCGCTCGAGCCAGATCAAGGTTCGCTACCTGACCGGAGCCGGCGCTAGCCGGCTCGTCACCCGGGGCCAGGTGTCGGATCCGCTCTGGGTCGACCCCCAGCACCTACTGGTCACAGCGCCGGGCGGAGCGGGGACTGGGGACAAGGTCTTCGTGCTGTCCCTGGCGACGGCCCCGGTCACGATCTCAGCCGCCGACGCGATGCCTCAGGGGCCGGTTGACGTGACGTCTCCAGCTCCCTCGGGGGACGGTCATCAGATCGCGTTCGTATCCGCCTCAGGGCGGGCTGAGGGCCGCCAACTCTACGTCATGAACGCCGACGGGACCGGGCTCCGCCAGCTCACCGACTGGGACCCTCGCGCGTTTCCCTACTCGGTGGCGATGCCGGCCTGGACGTCGCCCTGAATCGAGGTCAGCTCATCCAGGTACCGAATCAGGGAGTCGACGGTTCTGGTCCAGGAAAAGCGCTGCGCCAGTAGCGTGCCGCGCCGGCCCATGGTCAACGACAAATCGGGGTCGGCCAGGATCCGGCCCATGCGCTCGGCGTACATCGCAGGGTCGGGACCGTCGACCAGAAAGCCGGTCACTCCATCGCGCACCACGCTCGCGAACCCGGCCAAGTTCGAGGCGATGACCGGGGTGCCACAGGCCTGGGCTTCAAGGCCGACCAGGCCGAATGATTCGGTGTAGGACGGAAGCAAGCACGCCTCGGAGGCGGAATACCAAAGACCGAGCTCTCGCTGCGGCACCGGACCCACGAACTCAACCCTCCCGGTCAGTCCGAGATCACCGACGATGCCCGCCAGACGTGCCCGTTCGCTCGGGATGCCCGGATCGGAGTCCTCTCCCAGGATGACCAGCCGGGCGTCCGGATGGCGCCGGTCGGCAGCCAGGTGGAACGCTCGGAGGATGATCTCGACTCCCTTGAGCCGCTCCAGCCGGCCTACGAACAACAGGAGGCGCTGGCCCTCTCGGCCGAGGGCGGCGCGGGCCCGCGATCGCTCCCGCGGCGAGAATCCGCGCAGGTCGACCCCGGGCGCGATGACCGCCAGGCGAGCGGGATCGGCGCCGTATTCAAGCACCATGTCCTCTCCCTCCGAGCTGGTCGAGACGATGAGGAGATCGGCCTCGCGCGCGATCTCCGTCTCGATCCGAGCGCGAACCTCGGGCTCCGGCCTGGCCCCCGGGGCCAGGTGCCGGTTTTTGACCCGGGCCAGCGTGTGCGCCGTGTGCAGCCAGGGCAGGTGCAGTCTCTCGCGCAGCCCCAGCATGACGGCGCCGGAGAGCCAGTAGTGGGAATAGACGGCGCTGTAGCTGAGGCCGGAGTCGGCGATGAAGCCAGCCAGGTGGAGTCCGAAATCGGTCACCTCATCGAGCAGCGCGTATTTGTCTGGCGCCGGCCGGCTGGCCGGTAGGTAGATGACCCGGCTCAGGTTGGCCAGCGATTCAACCTGGATCGAGCCCGAACCGTGGCTCCGGGTGAAGACGTCGGTGGCAATGCCGCAGGCGCTGAGACCGGAGCAGATCTCGCGCACGTAAACGTTGAGGCCGCCGTTGGCGCTTTGACCCAATGACGCGGTGGGGGAGGTGTGCAGACAGATCAGAGCCAGACGTGGCCGAGGGCCCTGGGCCCGCGCCGGCTCCCAGTCGACACGGTCAGCCACGAAAGGACGCTCTCCCATCGAGCCAGCGCCGACTGCGGCTCGCCAATCTCGAAGCGGAGACGGGGGAAATCGAACACATATAGCGGTCTAAGCGGCTGTCGCGCGCGACTATTCCACCGGGCGCGCGCTCGGACCGACCCATCCCCGTCTGGTACATTTCGATGCGACCATGATCGGACAAAGACGATGGCGCATTCCAGCTGCTCTGGCTGTCGCCGTCCCCCTCATCCTCGCCGGTTGGACTTTGACCGCCGTCTTCGCGGCCGGATCCTCCACCGCTTTGCCCGGCGACCCCACCCACGGCGCCAGCGTCTTCAGCCAGAACTGCACCGCCTGCCATGGAGCCAACCTGGAGGGTGGCGTGGGTCCTCGACTCAATCCGCTGACCCAGCTGCCCGGGGTTAAGAACCCCAAGGATCCCAACTACCTGATCACGACCGTGACCAATGGGCGCTCGGGCGATCCCGGATACAGCGCCGCCATGCCCAAGTTCGGTGGCACCCTCAGCCCGCAGGACATCAAGGACGTGGTGTCCTTCATCCTGCAGCAGAACGAGAGCGGCGGAGCGGCCGCGTTGACCCCCGAGGATCTGGCTCGGAGCACCGTCTTTTGGATCACGGTTTCGGTCTTGATGATGGTCTTCCTCACCTACCTGCTCTCGCGCTACAACATGCGCTGGATAGCTCGCCGAGCCGCGGAAAGAGGGGAGACGGGACGCCGCAGCTGAGGCCGCCGGCCGCCCCTCCGGCCCGCATCCTCGTTCTCTTCTCCGACACCGGTGGCGGGCACCGGGCCGCCGCGCGCGCCGTGGAGCGCGGGCTGCGGGCTTCCGATCACTCCGTCAAGGTTCAGCTGCTGGATCCCTTGATCGGCCAAGGACCGGCCGTGGTGCGTCAGCTCGCCCAGCTCTATCCGACCATCATCAACCGGTCCCGAGCTGCCTGGGGCGTGGTCTACCGATCCTCCAACACTACCGCCGGGTTCGCCGCCATCCGCTCGGTCTTCGGGCGGCAGGTCCGGCGCCGGCTGAGCGACGATCTACGCCGCCTCGACCCCGACCTGGTGATTTCGGTCCATCCCCTGCTCAATCACGTCGCCCACCAAGCCATCGCCGGTTCGGGCCGTAAGCGCGCCCTGGTCACGGTTGTCACCGACCTGGTCGATCTCCACCGGGGCTGGATCTGCGCCACCGCCGACCTCATCGTGGTGCCCACCGAGGCGGCGCGCGACCTGGTCCTGTCCCGATCCATTCCGGCCAGTCGGGTGCGCCTGCTGGGACTGCCCGTGGACCTTGGCTTTAGACCCCCGGCCCCCGGCGAGCGAGCCGCCCTCCGCCGGCGATTCGGTCTGGATGAGACTAGGTGCACGGTTCTGGTGGCGGGAGGGGGTGAGGGCGCCGGTGGCATCCTGGCCCAGGTGAGGGCTCTGGCCTGGGCCGCTCATCCCTGGCAGCTGGTCACCGTCTGTGGTCGTAACGAACGCCTGCGCCAGCGGCTGGCGCGCGTTCGCTTCTCCACTCCCAACTTAGTCCTGGGCTTCGTTGACAACATGCCCGAGCTGATGCGGTCCAGCGACCTGATTGTGACCAAGGCCGGCCCCGGCGCCATTGCGGAGGCGCTGGCCACGGGCATTCCGCTGATCCTGACCGGATTTCTTCCCGGCCAGGAGACGAGCAACGTCGACTTTGTGACCAGCTCTGGAATCGGCGTCTACTGCCCCCGGCCAGAGCATCTCGAGTCCACCCTGGTCGAGCTCCTGAAGGACGGAGGGAGGGGCGTCACCGACCTGGCCGACAGGACAGGGGCTGTGGCCCGCCCCTACGCTGCGCTCGACATCGCCGGCCAGTGCCTGATCCTGGCGCGCTCTCACATGGCATCCGGACAGAGCATGCGATAGGGGCAGATGCGGCAGCTCCGGGCCTGGGGAAGGGCTTCAAAGGCGCCTGATCGAACCCCGTCCGCAACTTCACGTCCCGCCTCCAGGGCTGAATCCAAGAGCTCCTGGGTGGCATCGAGCAGAACCCGGCCGCCATCCTGCAAATACACGATCTGAAGCTCAATCGGGCCGCTCAGCCCCAATCCTCGACGCGCCCCCAGCGCGTACAGGGCGAGCTGAAGATCGCGGCGCAGGCGGCTGGCGGGCAGTGCGGTCCCGGTCTTGAAGTCGGTGATGGTCCAGCCGCGCTCCGAACGCTCCACCCGGTCTATGGCCCCACTCAGCTCCCAACCATCCATGGCAGCGGTGAAGCGCTCCTCGACCAGATCGGGGACTGAATTGAGTCCGCCGCCGGCGAGCAGGCGCCGGAGCTGACCTCGCCCCTTGCGGTACAGGGCCGCCCAGCGGCGATCGTCGGACGCTGGCAGCGAGCTCCAGGCCGATCGGTACATGGCGTCAAGCAGGGACTGGCTCAGCTCTACGCCACGCCGTCGAGCCTGACCCGCCTCCATCAGAACCTGGTGCACCGCCGTCCCCAGCTCGGCCTCGATCGAGGCCGGTGCCGGGATGCGAAGGCGGTAGCGGTACCAGAAGCTGCGCGGGCACGTCCGGTAGGCGTTGATGGAGGAGAAGGAGAGCCGCACCGGCGACGCCTCGACCCCGATCTGAGTGGCCGCCCTTAGCTCCTCTTCCGGAGCTTCCTCGGTGGCCACCTCGCTCGGGGGAGGAAGGCCCATCTCGGCCAGAAAGCGAGACGGCTTCCAGACCGCGACCCCCGAGTAGCGCTGGGCCAGGGTCAGCTGCACCCGTGAGCGAGCCCGAGTGAGGGCGACGTATAGCAGGCGGCGCTCCTCCGCCAGATGGTCCTCTCGCGCGCGCCCGATCGGACCGGCCAGGGTTCCGGGTAGCTCCATGGACGATGCGCCGATCCGGCGGTGCGGCAGCCTACCCTCGACCATCGACGGGACGAAGACGGCCTCGAATTCCAATCCCTTGGCCTGATGGATGGTGAGAACCGACACCCCGGTCGAGCCCAGATCAGGCTGGATCCGCTCCTGGTCCACGCCGGAGATCAGAACCAGCTCCAGGTGAGCCAGAAAGAGCGCCAGACTCTGGTCTGGGGAGCGCTCACACCACTGCTCTACGATCTCTGCGAAACGCCCTATGTGCGCCCCGACCAGAGAGGCCGTCGCGGGCTCGGCAGCGGCCTCGGCCGCCACCGGGTAACCGGTACGCTGCATCACCTCGAAGAGAAGGTCTCCCACCCCAAGCTGCTTTGCCTCCTGGCGCAGGCGAACCATCTCCAGTGCCCACTCCCGGGCCGGGTCCAACTCGGCCACTGCCGGAAGCGGGTCAGCGCCCGGCTCCGCTCCGATGGCTTCCCACACCAATTCCAGGGGAAGACCCAAGGGGGGGCGCTGGAGCAGGCGGAGGAGCGAGATCAGGTCCGACGGATTGGCCAGGAGGCGCAGGTACGCGACCATGTCGCGTACCTCAGGGCGTTCGTAGAAGCCGCGCCCGGCCCAGTTCGTGACCGGTATCTGAGAGCGCGCCAGGGCCCGGGCGATGGGCTCGGCCAGGGCTCTGGTGCGAACCAGAACGGCGATCCGACCAGCTTGCATTCCCCCCAGCACCATTTCCCTGATCTCGGTCGCGATCAGCTCGGCCTCCGAACCCTCGGTGCCGCAGCTCGTGGCCGAGACCCGGCCCGGCCCAGCCTCCGCGCTCCCGAGTTCCTTGCCCAGGCGCGCCCGGTCGTGCTCGATCAGGCGCGCGGCCACCTTCACCACCGCCTCCACGCTGCGGCGGTTGGTACCCAGGGTGCGCGACTGAGCGGCGGGGAAGAGCTCCAAAAAGTGTTCCAGGTTGGCCCGAGACGCCCCCCGAAAACGGTAGATGCTCTGGTCGTCATCCCCCACGACACAGACGTTTCCCCACGGTGTGCCGAGCAGCTGCACCACCCTCTCCTGGGCTCGATTGCTGTCCTGGTATTCATCGACCATGACCCAGTTCGACGTCCCGACCAGGTGCTGCCGGGTCCTGCTCCTGGTCTCCAGCAGGCGGACGGCGCCCAGGAGCAGGTCGTCGAAATCGACCAGGCGACCGGCGCGGCAGAAGCGCTGGTATCGAAGCAGCAGCCGGTGCACCGCCTGCTGGCGGCGCCGCAGGTCCGGGTCGGGGATGGCCGCGGCCCAGGCGGCATAGGCGTTGAGGCTGACCAACTCCTGTTTTAAGCGTTCCTGCAGGCTCAGGATGGCCGGAATGAGATCGTCCGGTCGGTCCTCCTCCAGGAGCGCTGCGGGAGCCGAGTTCCACATCAGCTCGCGCATTGCGATCCAGCGCTCAGGGCCTTCCAGAATTCGAAATCCGCTCTCCAGGCCGGCCGCCGGAGGTTCCTCGCGCAGCCATCCCAGGGCCAGTGAGTGAAACGTTCCCACCCCGCTCACCGACTCGAGTCCGGTGGCGGTGACGATGCGATCGCGCATCTCTCCCGCCGCTCTCTCGGTGAATGTCATGACGATGATCCGGCTGGGATCGATTCCGGACTGGACCAGCCTTCGGTAGCGCTCGGCTATGACCGTCGTCTTCCCGGTGCCGGCGCCGGCGATGATTCGGACCGGACCCCAGGTGGGATCCAACGCCTGGAGCTGCTCGGAGCTGAGATGAAGGCTCACCCTGGACCGCGTCCGGTTCTGACCCGCAACTGCTTGATGCCGCCGCCCGACCCATGGTTCAGCACCTGTAGGAGATGGTCTTTGTCGCTGCTCAGTTGGTGAGCCAGGGAGGGGTTGGAGGTGGACACGTGGAGGACCCCCGCTCGCATTTCGCAGGTGTCGATCTCACGCGCCAGGCTCTCGCCCAGAATGGTCAGAAAGGCCTGCCGGATCTGGGCCGAACGCAGCTTTTCCCCACCGGGCTGGCTGCCAACCACCCGACCCAGGATCTGACCCAGCCTATCCACCGCGGATCACCGTGCCCGCCACGACCCGGCTGATGCTCGATTGGGAGTTGAGGCGACCCTCGAAAGCGTCCGCCTCGACCGCGGTGATCACGGTCTGACCCCCAGGACCCAGGCGCTCCAGAAGCGCGCGACGGCGTTCTCCGTCCAGCTCGGAGAGCACGTCATCCAGAAGCAGGACGGGATTTTCCTGCGATGACTCCGTGACCAGGTCCGCCTCGGCCAACTTCATGCTGACCGCGGCCGTGCGCTGCTGACCCTGGGAGGCATGGGAACGCCCGGGGCGACCTCCGATCAGGATCACCAGGTCGTCTCGGTGCGGTCCCACCCCGGTGGCCCCCCTCCGCACGTCATCGACGCGGGTCATTTGAAGCAACTCCAAAAGGGGAGAGGTTGAACCCTGGTAGGCGATGGAGAGCTCGTCTCCGCAGATCTGACGATGATGGGTTTGGGCGATCAGGTTTAGTCGCTGCACGGCGGGGACGCGGGCTGCGGTGATCAGATCTCCGAGTTCGGCGAGTTGCGCGTCCCAGGCGTCTAGCGCCTGGGGTCTCTGCTCACCTCTACCTACCTGCCGGAGCAGGCGGTTGCGCTGGTCGAGGGCGCGCGCGTAGCGAGCAAGGTGTCGAGCGTAGCCGGGCACGATCTGGACCAGCATTTGATTCAGTAGACGACGGCGGTGGTCGGGACCGGACTTGATCAGACTCAGGTCATCGGGCCAGAACAGAGTTACGCGCAGTATTCCTGGCAGGTCGAGGGCTCGCTTTGAGACTCCGTCGACCTCGATCGCTCGCCTGCTGCCCTCCCCTGCAGACCGCACGCTGACCTTGATCTCGCGCCGTCTGCCCCCACTCTCGATCTCGGCCTCGATCCGGCACTCGCCGCCCAGCGGACCGATGAGTTCGCTCTCCCGCCGCACTCGGGGAGAGGTGGATAAGGCAAGGATGGCCACCGACTCCAGGAGATTGGTCTTTCCCTGCCCGTTGTCGCCGATGAAAAGGTTCATTCCGGGCCCAAAATCAAGATCCAGACGACCGTAATTTCGGTAGTTGCGCAGGGCGAGATGGAGTATGCGCAACCGATGGGGCTACATCGCCACTCGGACCGGCATGATCACGTATTGGTAGGAGTCAGAACCGGGGGCCCGGATCATACCCGGGCTGAGAGGACCGTCAAAACTGAATTCAACTCGGCTCTCGCCGATCACGGCTAGCGCGTCCAACAGATAACGAGCATTGAATGCGATCTGGATCTCCTCTCCCTCGATATCGGCTGCCATATCGGCCTTGCTGTCACCAACCTCGTTGGTGGTGGCGCTCAAGGTGAGGGTTCCAGATCCGGCCTTGATCTTGATCACATTTGCGTTGTCCCGAGCGAACAGCGACACCGCCCTCACCGTCTGGATCAAGTCGGCGAGATCGACCCTCACCACGGTGGAACTCTTGCTCGGGATGACCTGGGTGTAGTTGGGATACGTGCCGTCGATCAGCCGGCTCGTGATCTCGGACGATCCGGAGCGAAAGAAGACCTGATTGCGGGTGGAGGAGACGATGACTTCGATCTCGCCTCCCTCTCCCTTGAAGACACGAGGCAGCTCCGCCAATGCCCGGGCGGGAACGATAAGCCTGGCGTCAAGCGCGCCGGAAGACGATGCTTTGAGCTTGCGCTCGGCCAGGCGGTGACCGTCGGTGGCCACCAGAGTAAGGCTGGTTCCGTCGATGTGAAGGAGTTCGCCGGTGAGAACCGGACGAGACTCGTCAGAGGAGGCAGCCATCTGGGTCTGCTCGATCGCGCGAATCAAATCGTCAGATGGAATGGTGAGTCTGTCGCCTTCGTCTGGCCGCGGTCCGGGTGGGAATTCCTCCGCCTCGATGCACTTGAAATGGGTGTCGAATCGGTCACAGCGGACGTGCAGATTCTCACCTTCCGAGTCGAGCTCGAGGTGCAGGTCGGCATCGGGAAGGGTGCCGACGAAATCGGTGAAGAGACGGGCCGGCGCCGTGGTGGCGCCCTCGCTTTGGATCTCCGCCGGGATCAGCTTTCGGATCCCGACCTCAAGGTTGGTGGCGGTAAGAGCCAGACCCTCAGAGGTGGTCTCGAGCAGGATGTTGTTCAAGATCGGCAGCGTGGTACGGGTCGAAATTGCCCGGCTCACGGTCTGCAGTGCTTGACCCAGAACGCTGGGACGGCAGGAAAGTTTCAAGCTCGGCTCCTTATCCCCATGACTTCATTACTGGAACGAAAGAAAAAGATCGCCGCCGTCACAGTAGGGGTTGTGCAAACTGTGCTCAACGTATTGAACCCAGCTTTGTGCGCCCGGTGCATAACGAGGTCTTCAAACCACCCCCATCTCCGTCCCGACTGTGCGCTGGCGGTGGTTAACCCACCTGCCTTAAAGGTTGGCACAGGTTGAGCTGGGACCTTGCACAGGTCGCTGTGTAAAGCCTCATCCATTGTTGTACAGCCGCTCCCTGATCTCCTGTAGGTCGTAGCGCAGCCGCTCGTCGTCCTTCTGTTCGTTGGCAATCTTCTCGATCGAGTGCAGCGCGGTTGTGTGGTCACGGCCTCCAAACGCCTGGCCGATGACCGGCAGGCTGGATGGCGTTTCATCGCGGACTATGTACATGGCGACCTGGCGCGGGAAGACTATGTGCTTGTCCCTCCGCTTACCGCACATGTCATCCAGTGGGATCTGGTAGTAATCGGCCACCACCTGCTGGATACGGGGAATGGTGAGCGGGCGCCTGATCCCGGTCGGGATGATGTCCTCGAGCAGTTTGGCCGCCGTCTCCTCGTCGATCTGCCGCTGGTGGATGGCGGCGTAAGCCAGGACCCTGGTCAGCGCTCCCTCGAGTTCGCGGATGTTCTTCTGGACCTTGTGCGCGATGAAGGTGAGTACTTCCTCGGAGACGAGATTGGCGGAGGCTCCGATCTTCGATTTGAGGATGGCGAGCCGGGTCTCGAAGTCGGGCGACTGGATGTCAGCCAGCAGGCCCTGCTCGAATCTGGAGCGCAGGCGGTCCTCCAGCGTGGGTATCTCCTTGGGAGGGCGGTCGGACGAGATCACGATCTGTTTGTTGAGCTCCTGAAGGGCGTTAAAGGTATGGAAGAACTCCTCCCGGGTCCGGTCCTTTCCGGCCAGGAACTGGATGTCATCGATCAAAAGCACGTCCACCGTGCGGTACTTGGTCCTGAACTCTCCCATCCGAGAGGTTTGGATGGAGCTGATGACCTCGTTGATGAACTGCTCAGACGTCAGGTACACGACCCTCTTCTTGGGGTGGGAAATCTTCACCTCGTGCCCGATGGCGTGCATGAGGTGAGTCTTGCCCAGCCCCACCCCGCCATACAGGAAGAGCGGGTTGTAGTTTTCCCCCGGCGCGTCTGCCACGGCGCGCGCGGCGGCGTGGGCGAAGCGGGAATTGTTGCCGACCACGAAGTTGGAGAATTTGAACTTCTCGTTCAGGTCGGTGACCATCACAGTTTCCTCGATCGGCTCCTCGGTCCTCGGCAATTCCTCGTGCTGGGTGGCGTGCTGGGCCGTGTTGGAGACCACAAAGTCCACCTCCACCTCGCCGCCTCCGGTCACCGCCTGCAGCGTCTCCATGATCAGCCCGGCGAAACGATCCTCCAGCCATTCCTTGGCCAGCTTGCTGGGAAC
Source organism: Nitrosotalea sp. (assembly GCA_035534295.1). Taxonomy (GTDB): domain Bacteria; phylum Chloroflexota; class Dormibacteria; order Dormibacterales; family Dormibacteraceae; genus DATKQJ01. The sequence goes on along the minus strand of DATLSE010000009.1, from coordinate 29,646 downwards.
CCCGACCCGGTAGGTGGTTCCGTCGGCGGAGAGCAGCGTGGCGTTTTTAAGCCAGGTCTCGTAGCTGGGCCGGGCAAGCTGAAATCTCAGCTCCTCCTGAACCGCGCTCCAGATCTGATCGGGGTTAACGCTCATCCTCCGCCCCTTCGGCGTTGCCGCCTGTTGAAAAGTCCAGCGCGCCAAGGAGCGCGCTCGGGCCCGCGTTCTCGGCCGCAGCGGGAAGAGGGCCGCGTCCCGATCCGGCTCGCATGTGGATAACTGGTGCTGGAATCTGCACCGACTTGGGACAACCGGTCCAAAGCAGCGGAGAGCCTGTGGATAACTGTCTCCGAGCCGGTCCCCCTCTCCTTTTGGCACCGCCATCCCCCACGACCGCTATCAACGGTCGGGAAGACGGCAGAGCAGGTTCTGGACCTGGCTCGCAACTCTGCCTCTCCCTGTTGAGACTCTGTGGAAAACACACCCGAATCGCCCCGAGCGTCCTTTGGGGTGTGTCCTATCCCCTCCGCCGGCTACGTGCGAGTACAAGGACGCGGACGAAATAGGGTGCTGTATCGGAGGGCTGGAGCGTTGCTGTGATGCGGCTGGACCGACGCTGGATGTGACCTCGCGACCACTTCCGGCTGGCAAGCGTAGCAGACGGGGACGGGTAAGAAACGGATATTGCCGACCTCCCCTGGGGAGCAGAATGGGCGGCTGCGGGGGCCCGGCCAGACCCGGGCGGTATACTCCATTGCGCCCTTCGGCCAAGGGCGTCCATCGCATACGAGGATCGATCCATCAAGCGCACCTATCAACCCAAAAAACGTTATCGGCGCAGAGTCCACGGATTTCTGCAGCGGATGTCCTCCCCAGGCGGGGCGCGAGTCATCCGTGACCGCCGGCGCAAGGGCCGCCACCGGCTGACGCCGAGGTAGCGCCCCGGCTAGTGGCTTGAAGAAGCGCGCCCGGCTCACCCGACAGAGTGACTTCCAGCGCTTGCTCGGCCGCCCGAAGGTGTTTCAAGGCCGGGCACTCATCGCCTTTGGGGTGCCCTCCGATCTCGGTCGGCTGCGCGTCGGTGTGGCCACCAGCCGGCACATCAAGGGGGCGGTGAACAGGAACCGGGCCCGCCGGCGGCTCCGCGAGGCGGTCCGGGTCGGGCTCCTCGACGCTCCCGGGTCGGCGAGCTTAGACATCGTCGTCATCGCCCGGCCAGAGATGGTCAAGATCTCGCTTCCGCTGGTGACCGAGGAGGTCCAGGAGGCGTATCAACGGCTCCTGCGGCGGGCTTGACTCGGCTGCTGCTGTCCCTCATCAGGGGATATCAGGCCACCCTCTCGCCCCTCCTAGGCCGCTCCTGCCGGTACTACCCGAGCTGCTCTCACTACACTTACGAGGCGGTCACCAAGTACGGTTGGCTGCGCGGATCCGGGATGGGTCTAAGGCGCATCCTTCGCTGCCATCCCCTCGCCAAGGGCGGCTACGATCCGGTACCGTGACCAAGCCGCTAGGAGTGACCTGAAATAAACCTGCGCCACGCGTTCGACGTCTTCCTGCCTGTGCACGACGTCTGGTGGGCGATCTTCGGCCAGACCATCAGCTGGGGGCTGACCCACGTCTACGACGCGGTGAGCTCGGTGCCCGCCCTGGCGGCGGTGGGTGCCTACGGCCTGGCGATCGTGATCGTCACCCTCATGATCCGCCTCATCCTCTCGCCGCTCTACCAGTTTCAGCTCCGCATCTCGCGCCGCTCCATGCAGGAGCAACGCAAGGTGGCACCCCAGGTGGCGGAGCTCAAGAAGAAGTACAAGGGCGATTCGCAGAAACAGCAGCAGGCCATGATGGAGCTGTACAAGGAACACGGGATCAATCCCCTGGGCGGCCTCATGGGCTGCCTTCCAGCCCTGCTCCAGTTTCCAGTCCTGACCGCCCTCTACTGGGTGTTCCTGGGCAACGCGCACGCCAATCGTTTCTCCGACCACTTCCTTTTCGTGCCCCACCTCAACGATCTGCCCTCGCACCACCCCATGCTCCATGGGCTGCCCATACCCGATCTGACCTACCTGATCATTCCCCTGCTGGCCGCGGCGACCACCTTTGTGCAGTCGCGGATGATGCAGCAACCCCCCAACCCGCTGGCCACAGATCAAGAGCAGCAAACCCAGCAGATGACGCGCCAGATGCAGGTGATCATGCCCCTGGTGATCGGATATTTTGCCATCCTGACCCCGGCCGGGCTGGGACTCTACTGGTTCGTGTCCAACTGCTTCGCTATCATCCAGCAATATCTCGTCACCGGTTGGGGAGGGTTTAGGCCGGCGCCCGTGGTCGCAGCGGCGATCACCTCCAAGCCGGCGTCGAACCCCATTCCGGCCAAAAAGCGAAGGAAGCCAACGCGATGAAGTCCGCACAGGGGCGGGGAGCCACCCTCGACGAGGCGATCGACGCCGCCCTCATCACGCTCGGGGAGTCACGACGGGACGTCGACGTACGCGTCATCTCTGAGGATGCCGAGGAGACCGTGGTCGAGGTCAGCGTGGTGGCCGGGGCCGAGGCCGAGGAATCTTCCGCAGGCGACGACCAGACCCAGACCGCGCGCCAGATGGTCGAGGAGCTGCTCCGGCTGATGGGAATTCAATGTCAGGTCAGCGCCCGCGTCAGCGGCGACCAGATCGCGGTCGACGTGTCGGGCCGCGACCTGGGCCAGCTCATCGGCTGGCGCGGTGAGACCTTGCGCGCGGTTCAGACCGTCACCAACCTTTTGGCCAGTCGGCGTCTGGGCCCCGACCATCGGGTTGTGGTCGACGTCGAGCGCTACCGTCAGCGCAGAGAGAACACAGTGCGCGAGATCGCGCTGCGCGCCGCTCGCCAGGTCAAGGTCACCGGAGACCCGATCACGCTCGACGCCATGCAGGCATTCGAGCGTCGAGCCATTCACCTCGCACTTGAAGACGACCCGGACGTGACCACGGTGAGCATCGGCGAGGATCCCGATCGACGCGTGGTGGTCGGACCTCGTCCCGCCTCCGAGCGGTCCTAGCGGGAGGGCGAGACGGAGGGTTCCGAACTGGAGGAATTGATCTCCGCCGCCATTCACCTGGTGGAGGCCGCCGCCGACGGGGCCGGTGACGAGGAGGTCACCCCTTCGGCCATAGCCGAGACCATCCGCGACGCCCTGGAACTGCCCGAGCTGGGCGATCACTCTCCGCGTCTTCGGCGCTATCTGGTCGAGTCCCTGGACTCGGTCTCCGACGGCATGCCCGCCGAGCACGTGGCGATGGCGCTGTACGCTGCCCTGGGGGTTTTGGGCCAGGACTGAGCGCGGTGGTTGCACGTGTTACACGCGCAACCCCTCCCGTGGGCCCGCTGGAGACCGCCGATATACTGGCGGCGATGGGTCTTGCCGCCAACCAATCTCGCCACGTCCTCGACGGCGGGGCCCGATTGCTGACCGCCGTCCTGCCTGATCGCGCCTCGGCCAGTCTGGTGCTCATGTTCGGGGTGGGTTCGCGGACTGAGTCCGACCACATCGCCGGCGCCTCGCACTTCATCGAGCACCTCCTCTTCAAGGGCACCCGACGGCGGCCGACGGCCAAGCTCATTGCGGAGGCTATCGAGGGCGTGGGCGGGATGATCAACGCCTCGACCGACAAGGAAATCACGGCCTACTGGGCCCGGGTGCCGGCCGACAGCCTGGCCCTGGCTGTGGAAGTACTGTGCGACATCGTCACCGACTCCCAACTTGCCCCGGACGACGTGGAGAGGGAGCGCATGGTGATCCTCGAAGAGCTGAAGATGTATTTGGATCAGCCTCAGGACTATGTGCACAGCCTCTTTGAGGACACTCTCTGGCCCGGGCACCCGCTGGGCCGGGACATCATCGGGAGCATCGAGTCGGTGTCGAGCACCACCCGCGACGACCTCATCGGGTACATTGCGCGGCACTACGCGGCCCCCAACTTGGTGGTCGGGGTGGCGGGGAGCTTCGCGCCCGATCAAATCGTCGATCTGATCAGTCCCCACCTCCGCTTGCCGTCGGTGCTCGAACCGAGCCCCATTGACGCCCCCACCGCGCCCACCGAGGCCAGGCTGCACCTGCTCAACCGCAAGACCGAGCAGGCTCACATCTGCCTGGGCACCTCGGCCGTCTCCTACCACGACCCCGAGCGCCACGCACTGGACCTGCTCAATTGCGTCCTGGGCGAGGGCATGAGCTCGCGCCTGTTCCTTGAGATCCGTGAAAGAAGAGGCCTGGCCTACGACGTGCACAGCTTCACCAGCAAGCACCGAGACGCCGGCTACTTCGGCGTCTACATGGGGGTCGACCCCAAGAAGGCGGCGGAAGCAGTCCAGGCGGTGCGCCAGGAGATGACTCGCCTGGCTCGGGAGCCGATCCTGGAGCCGGAGCTGATCAAGGCCAAGGAATTCACCAAGGGTCGCCTCAAGCTGAGTCTGGAGGGGACCAATTCGCTGGCCAGCTGGCTCTGCCAGCAGGAGCTCTTGCTCGGACGCATCAAGACGGTGGCCGAGGTGGTGGAGACGATCGATGGGCTGACCGCCGAGGACCTCCAGCGGGTGGCCGAGCGCGTCCTCACCCAGCCCGTACAGATGGCCGTGATCGGCCCCTTCGCCAAAGAGTCGGCTCTGCGCTCGGCCATCGACGCCTGAGCCCTTCAGGCGGCCAGTAGCGACGCTCCCAGGAAGGGGGCCGGGCCGCCGATCCCGCCGCCACGATTCAAAGGCAGGACCCGAAAGATGGCTCGGGCTTCGATTTCGTCTCGGCGCACCGGTCCGAAGAAGCGAGAGTCGCTCGAATGGTTTCGATTGTCACCCATCACGAAGTAGTAGCCGTTGGGAATGAGCAACCCCTCGGGGTTGCCTCCGGGATCAGCCAGGTTCGCGTCCACCGTCCAGGGCTCGTTGCCCTTGAGGTACGGCTCGTGAAGCAGGCGCCCGTTGATGTAGATGCTCCCATCGCGGATCAGAATCCGCTCGCCCGGTAACCCGATCACGCGTTTGATGAAGTCCAGCGACTGGTCGTAGGGGTCGCGCATGATGATGATGTCGCCGCGTTGCGGGTTGTGAAAGTGGTACTCGAGCTTGTTCGCGATCAGGTAGTCCCCGTTGCCCAGGGTGGGATACATGGAGGTTCCCACCACGTGTACGGTCTGAATCGCGAAACCAACCACGAGATAGATGGCCAGCGCCAGGACCAAGACCTCGGTGATCTCGGCCAGTAGGCTGCGCGCCGGGCGCACCGTCGGGGCGGCGGTCGACGAGTCATGTAGCACGTGCAACATCCAGGCTACTCAAAGTAGGGCGCGGCGCAGCTCCTCGAACTCGGCGGGGGTGGTCCACTCCAGGACCAGGCGCCCCTGCTCGGCTCCGCCGTGGGCCGCCACGACCAGCCCCAGGCGCGCCTCCAGCCGGCGTTGAAGTTCGGCCAACTCAGAGCTGGTCGACAGATCGCGTCGGCGTCGGGGCCGAGTCTGCTTCATCCCGCGGGCCCAGACCTCGGTCTGGCGGACGCTCAGCCGACGGCCCAGGATGACCTTGAGTCCGTGCTCCTGTGCGGCATGGTCGTCGAGGGTGGCGAGAACGCGAGCGTGGCCGGCCGATATCGCGCCGTTGGAGGTGGCCGAGACCACGGCCGGCGCTGCGGTGAGCAGACTCAGGGCCTGGGTCACGGCCACGCGATGCTTGCCCAGCCGGCGCGCTGCCTCATCGTGGGTGAGGCCGAATCTATCGATCAGCCGGCGAATGCCGCGAGCTTGCTCGATGGGGTCCAGGTCAGCCCGCTGCAGGTTCTCGATCAGGCCCAGGATCAGTGCCTGGCGCTCGTCCGAGCCCTCCCTGGCGTCCTCCGGATCAGAACCCCGCACGATGGCCGGGATCCGCGCCAGACCCGCCATTCGCGCCGCTCGCCAGCGGCGCTCACCGGCGATCAGCTCGTATCCGCGCTCGCGGCGGCGCACCAGGACAGGCTGGAGCAGACCGTGGACGCGGATTGAATCGGCCAGCTCGCGCAGGGCATCGGATTCGAACCGAACCCTCACCTGCTCTCCCGAGGGCTGAATCTCGTCCAACGCGATCATCTGAGGCACGGCCGCCCCGCCCTCGGGCATCTCGATCAGTGCCTCCAGGCCCCGCCCGAGCCCGCGCCCCGATGGTCGGCTCATCGCTTCAGCACCTCCTGGGCCAGTTCCCGATAGGCCTGGGATCCGCGGCAGGCCGAGTCGTATCGCAGTACGGGAAGTCCGTGGCTCGGCGCCTCCCCGACTCTCACGTTGCGCGGTATCAGGGTTTTGTAGACCAGGTCCCCGTAGACCCGGCGGAGCTCGTTCAGTACGTCCCAGGCCAGAGTCGTGCGGGCGTCGAACTGGGTCATGGCGATGCCGCCAAGGCGAAGTTCGGGGTTGACTCCAAGGCGCACCATGCGCTGAGTGTGGACTAGGTGGGCCAGTCCTTCGAGGGCAAAATACTCGGCCTGCATCGGAACCAGGATCTCGTCCGCGGCGGCCAGAGCATTGAGGGTCAGCAGGCCCAGCGAGGGGGGGCAGTCGATCAGCACCATGCCATATCCCCCGGACAGGGCCTCGAGCGCGCGGCGCAGGCGGAACTCCCGCTCGGGCTGGGATGCGAGTTCGATCTCCGCCCCCACCAGGCCGACCTCGGCCGGCAGTAGATAGAGGCCGGGGGTCGAGGTCGGCACCGCCACCTGATCGACGTCACTCTCCCCGGAGAGCAGGCGGTAGGTGGTGGGTCGCGAACGCCGGGGGTCGACTCCAAGGCCACTTGTGGCGTTGGATTGGGGATCGAGATCGACCACCAGCACCTGCATACCCGACTCAGCCAGCGCGGCTCCCAGGTTGATCACGGTGGTGGTCTTGCCGACCCCGCCCTTCTGGTTCACTACTGCAATGGTTCTGGCTCGAGATATCAACATCTTGGGGTTAACTGTTGGATAAGTGCCAAGATGTGGGGCCACTCGGAAAGTCTAATCCTGCCCGGGCCGGCCTCCAACTCCTTTTTTGCCTCTTCCGTCCGACCCTATGTGGGTCCCAGAGCGGTCTCGGGCAACCCAGGCCAGGGCCGCGAGCGGCAGCACCGCGGTGGCGACTATGGGGAGGGGCAGGCCGCCCCCAACTCCCACCAAGGTGTTGTAGACGACGTGGGTCAGGGTGGAGGTCGTGGTGTTGGCGAATCGGCGCAAAAGACCGAGCCCGATGGCCAGTACGAAGACAGCCATGGTGTCGATGCTGAGGCCGTACTGGGAGTGGAGCAGTGCGAAGACCAGAGAAGTCAATACGAGCCCGATCCGAGGCTGCAACGCCCCCCGGAACAGGGCCTCCTCACACACCCCCGCGGCCAGGGCCACGGTCGCAATGCCAAGTGGCGAATCCAGACCACCGAAGAGGCGTCCGTTGGCGGCGGCCACCTCGCGCGCCAGATCCGGGGTCAGGCGCGAGCTGAGCCAGTCGGCTCCGCTGCCGAGGCCGAAGAAGACGATTGCCGCCACCAGGCCCAAGGCCAGCTGGGAGGGGGTAGGGCGCACCCAGCCCAGGCGCTCGGCGGTCGCTCGAGGCCCCCGCCGGCTCAGCAGGCCGACTCCGAGCAGCGCCGCCAGAAGAAACGGGACCTCCTGCGCCAGGAGTGCCAGAGGAGTGAGCGCAACTCCGCTCCGAGCCTCCTGGGCGAGTGCGTTCCCGGCAAATTGGGCGGCGAGTTGGGTCCCGAGCAGGAGCACGGTGAGAGCGGCGGCCAGGGCGTGCAATGTGTTCTTCGGATCCATTCCCAGGGCGCCGCAGATGAATCGGGTTCGGACCGAGCTGAGGCTTGCCACCACCAGCGCCGTGATCAGGGTGATGAGGGCGTACAGTGGCGAGCTCGAAAGCGCCGCCACGGCGGACAAGAGCAGAGCCAGTGCGAGCGCGCCGATGCAGGCTGCTATAACGCGCCCAAAGGACCTGCGCGTGGACTCGGACCGGTCCGGGTCGACCGCCAGGTTGGCCATGTAGATGACGGGAAGGGGCAGCAGCAGCGCGAGCTCTTGGTCGAGAGCGAAGGCGAGCACTGCTGGATGGTATAGGGGCCTCTGACCGCGGGGTTGGTCGGCCTAAACTTGATTAGACGAATGGCCATCCCACCCGAGGACACGGCCGGCGTCGATGCCCAGCCCGCGGACCGCATTCACGCGCTACTCCAGGCCATGCGGAGGCTTCCCGTGGACGGCGGAGGCGTTGCGATGAGCCCGGAGCAGGTGGACTGGATCGAGGCGGCAGCTCTGGAGCGCCGCGGCCAGGGCGTGGATGATGCCGATCTGGTCCAGGAGGGCGCGCTCGGTCTATTGGGGGCCCTCGCCGCCGCTGATATCTCGGACGCGGACCTGCGGCGCGCGGTCTCAGAGCAGATGGATCGCGCCATCGCGACCGCGCGAGGCCTCCGGCTGGCCGACGCCCTGATTTTGAAGGCGGCCGAGGAATACGAGCAGATCGAGCTCGAGATCGGCCGCACCAGCGGGCGGGTCCCTGAAACGAGCGAGGTCGGGGCCAGGTTGGAGTGGCAGACGGAGCGGGCGGCCGAGGTTCGGCGCATGGTTCAGGAGGCCAGGCTCAGACACGATCTGGAGCTGCTCGAGTACCTGCGAGCACAGGAGGAGGACGCGCCGTCCGAGGTCGACGATGACGACTAGCCGGACCCCGCTGTACCAGGAGCACCTTCGCCTCGGTGCCCGCATGGTGGACTTTGCGGGTTGGGAGATGCCGCTGCAATATTCCAGCGTGCGCGAAGAGCAGGCCGCGGTGCGCACCGACACCGGCGTGTTCGATGTCAGCCACATGGGGCGCTTTTCGTTCTCGGGCCGAGCAGTTCCAGAGGTCTTGGAGCGGATACTGACCAACCGGATTTCGGACCTGGAGCCGGGCCGCGCCCGATACACGCTCATGTGCGCGTCCGACGGCGGGATCATTGACGATCTGGTCGTCTATCGCGACTGGGAAGGGGACTGGCACTGCGTTGTTAACGCGGCCAATCGCATCTCCGACCTGGCCTGGATCCGGCAACACTGCATCCTGGATGCCGAGGTCCACGACCAGAGTGCGCAGTCGGCCCTCGTTGCCGTGCAGGGTCCGAGAGCTCAGAGCTTGCTGAGCAGTCTGGGATGCGACCTGGCGAGCCTGCCCTACTTTGGAGTTGCGCGTGCCAACGTGGTCGGCGTGGACATGCTGGTTTCGCGCACCGGGTACACGGGCGAGGACGGATTTGAATTGTTCGCCCCCGCCGAGTGCAGCGCCGGGCTCTGGAGTGGCCTGGTGGACGCGGGCGCCAAGCCCTGTGGCTTGGCGGCGCGCGATGCCCTGCGGTTGGAGGCAGGTCTAAGGCTCTACGGTGCCGACATGGATCGCAGCACCAACCCGCTCGAAGTGGGCCTGGGCTGGACGGTGAAGCTCGACCAGAGGGATTTCGTGGGCCACGACGCTCTGGCCGCGGAGCTCGCGCGCGGCCCCGCGCGTCGTTTGGTAGGACTGGGCGGCGTGGAGCGCTGCATTCCTCGCCATGGCGCCCGCATCGGCCGGATGGCAGCGCTGGGCACGGTCACCAGCGGGACGTACTCGTTCTGGCTCGGGCGCGGCATCGGCTTGGGCCTGGTGCAGGCGCAGGTGCCGCTGGATGCGTATTTGGAGGTAGAGGTTCACAACGGCTGGGGCGCCGTCGAGGTTCTGGCGCTGCCCATGTACAGAGGTTCCGCAGGCCGGATCGCGACCAGCGATTCTGAATCGGCCCCGCGGCCATAAGCGGAGAGGGAGGGGAGCATGGCCGATCGCTACTACACCGAGAGCCACGAGTGGGTGCTGGTCGACGGTGATATCGCCACCATAGGGATCACCGATTTCGCTCAGGCCCAACTCGGGGACGTGGTCTTCCTCGAGTTGCCAGCCCCGGACAAGGCGCTCGAAGCCGGGGACAACTTCGGTGTGATCGAGTCCGTCAAGGCGGCCAGCGATCTGTATTCGCCGGTGGCGGGCACCGTGCTCGAGGCCAACCCCGAGGTGAGCCAGAGGCCGGAGTTGGTGAACGCCGATCCGCTCGGGCGCGGCTGGCTGATCAAGGTCCGCCTGAACGGGGAGGCGACGGCTGGCCTGCTCGATGAAATGGGCTACGAATCGTACGTGGCGGGTCTGCAGTAGGTGCCCTACCTGGTTCACTCGCCCGCGGATCGTGAGCAGATGCTGGGCCGCCTCGGGGCGGAATCCATCGACGACCTCCTGGTGGACGTTCCGCCCCGGTTGCGGCTACCGGCCCTGGGTCTGCCCGCGGGGCGCTCGGAGTTCGAAACCGTGGCCCAGATCTCGGCCCTGGCCGCTCGCAACCGGGTCTTCGCCGATCGGCTCTGCTTCATCGGTGGAGGGGTCTATCGCCGCTTCATTCCCGCCGCGGTCGCCGCCGTGACCTCCAAGCCCGAGTTCTACACCGCCTACACGCCCTACCAGCCCGAGGCCAGCCAGGGCACCCTGCAATCGATCTACGAGTTTCAGACCTTGATCGCGCAGCTCACCGGCATGGACGCGGCCAACGCCTCTTTGTATGACGGCGCCACGGCGCTGGCGGAGGCGGCAATGATGGCGACGGTCGTGACCGGAAGGCACGAGGTCCTGGTGGCGGGGCGCATCCACCCCGAATACCTGGAGGTCCTGAGGACGTACGCCGGCGGGCGCGGCATCCTGGTGCGAGAGCAGGGCGAACTCGGTGAGCTCACCGCCGCAGTGATCTTTCAGCAGCCCGATTTCCTGGGGCTGCTGGAGAACGCGCCGGAGCTGACCGAGCGCGCTCACCAGGCGGGCGCGCTGGCGGTGGCCTGCGTCGATCCGATCAGCCTGGCCCTGCTTGCTCCCCCGGGCCAGTACGGCGCCGACATCGCGGTCGGCGAGGGCCAGCAGCTGGGTCTGGCACTGAGCTATGGCGGACCTCACGTGGGGTTCATCGCCTGCCGCGAGGAACTTATCCGCCGGCTCCCCGGACGTCTGGTCGGGCAGGCCTTGGATGGCCGGGGGCGACGCGGGTTCACCCTCACCCTGACCGCGCGCGAGCAGCACATCCGGCGCGAGAAGGCGACCTCCAACATCTGCACCAATCACTCGCTGTGCGCTCTCGCGGCCAGTGTCTACCTGACCTACATGGGCCCGGATGGGTTGCGGCAGGTGGCCGAGGTGAGCGCGACCCGCGCCCACGCCTTGGCGGAGCGCCTGCAGGGCGTGCCCGGGGTCACGGCGGCGTTCCCCGGAAGGCCCTTTCTATACGAGTTTCCCCTCCGCATCGATCCGGAACGGCTTCGCGCTGCGGACCTCAACCGGCGTGGCATTCTGGCCGGACTCGACGTGGGTCGCTGGTATCCAGATCTGGAGGGGGTGTACACGTTCTGCTGCACCGAGGTCAACGATCCAGCGGCGATCGATGAACTCGTGGTGGCGCTGGGCAGCCCCCTATCATGACCGAGCCCCTGTCGTTCGAGCGGAGCCGCCCGGGACTGGCCGGTCCCCGCCTGCCGGAAGCGGGAGTTGAGTCCACCGTCGAGATTCCATCTCACCTACGGCGCAGCCAGGCCCTCGATCTGCCGCGGCTGAGCGAGCCTGAGATCATGCGTCACTACAGCCGTCTGGCCTCCCTCAACTACTCCATCAGCGAGAACTTCTATCCCCTGGGCAGCTGCACGATGAAATACAACCCGGTCGTGAACGAGGTGCTGGGTCAACTCGACGGATTCGCCAACCTGCATCCCTACCAGGACGACGCCACCGCTCAGGGCGCGCTGGAGCTGATCTGGAACCTGGAGCGCGCGCTGTGCGAAATCGTCGGGGTGGATCGGGTAACCCTGCAGCCCGCCGCCGGGGCTCACGGCGAGTGGACCGCGCTTCGGATCATCCAGGCCTATCACCGCTCGCGCGGCGACGACCGAGACGTCGTAATCGTGCCCGACTCCGCGCACGGTACTAATCCCGCGTCAGCCGCCCTCTGTGGATTCAAGGTCGTGGAGGTGCGCTCGGGAGCCGATGGCAGGGTGGACCTGGCTGATCTCAAGAGCAAGTTGAACGCGCGGGTGGCGGCCCTGATGCTGACCAATCCCAACACTCTCGGCCTGTTCGAACGCGACATTCTGAGCGTGGCCGAGGCGGTCCATGGTGCGGGCGGCAGACTCTACTACGACGGAGCCAATCTGAACGCGCTGATGGGTGTGTGCCGCCCGGGTGATATGGGTTTCGATGCCGTCCATCTGAACCTGCACAAGACCTTCACCGCTCCCCATGGAGGCGGAGGACCCGGTGCGGGCCCGGTCGGCGTGAAGTCAGAGTTGGTGCCCTTCCTGCCCGGACCGCTGGTCGAGCGCGCTCCGAGCGGATCGTTCAGCCTTGCCCCCTCCGGCCCGCAATCCATCGGGCGCGTGCGGAGCTTCGTCGGCAACTTTGGGGTCATGGTGCGGGCCTACGCCTACATCGTGGCGATGGGCGGCGACGGACTGGCTCAGGCCTCCGAGGATGCCATCCTGAGCGCGAACTACCTGCGCGCCCAAGTATCCGAGCTGCTGGACGTGCCCCACCCCGGACCGTGCATGCACGAGTTCGTGGCCAGCGCCCGCACCCTGTCGAGCCAGGGCATCAGGGCTCTGGACCTGGCCAAGGGTCTGCTTGAGCGCGGATTCTATGCTCCCACCATCTACTTCCCTCTGATCGTTCCGGAGGCGGTCATGATCGAGCCCACCGAGACCGAGACCAAGGCCACCATGGACGCGTTTGTGGCCGCGCTGGCGGAGTTGGTGGAGTTGTCTCGAACTGATCCCGACCGTTTGCACGCCGACCCCGTGAGCCTGCCGGTCGGTCGACTCGACGAGGTCGCGGCCGCCCGCCGGCCGGTGTTGCGCTGGAGGCCTGAGGAACGACCCGCCTGACCCTTCGCGCGCGCGCGCGCGACCGGTCATGCGCACAGCGGATCGAGGGATGGATTGGGTAGAATTACCCCATTCGACACCCCAGCTGTTCCGAACTGAGTCAGCGCCCGCTGGGAGCGCCGTGAGCGGAGTGAACCGAGGCGTGGGTCCGCGCGCCCTGGGCGCCGACGCGGCCTATAACGCGGGCCAGATTCAGGTGCTCGAGGGCCTGGAGCCGGTGCGTCGGCGTCCCGGCATGTACATCGGTTCCACCGATTCCCGCGGCCTCCACCATCTGGTCTGGGAGATCGTGGACAACGCGGTCGACGAGGCTCTCGCCGGACACTGCGATGAGATCCTGATCACCCTGCACCCTGACGGAAGCTGCTCGGTGGCTGACAACGGGCGCGGCATCCCGGTGGACAAAATGGATGACGGGCGGTCGGCGCTCGAGGTGGTGCTGACCGTACTTCACGCCGGCGGCAAGTTTGGCGGTGGTGGCTACAAGGTCTCCGGGGGCTTGCACGGAGTCGGCCTGTCGGTGGTCAACGCGCTCTCCGAGCGGCTCGACGCTTACGTGCGCCGCGACGGGCGTGAGTTCCACCAGGGGTACGTGCGTGGCATTCCCCAGGGCGAGGTCGCCGCCATCGGCAAGTCGAAGCTGCGCGGGACAACGATCCGGTTCTGGCCCGATCGCGAGATGTTTCCCGACCCCAAGCTCGATCGAGACACCATCATCGCGCGGATCCGCGAGATGGCTTTCTTGAACAAGGGCCTAAAGATCATCCTCGCCGACGAGGAGCTGGGCTGGTCCTACACCTTCTACTTCGAAGGCGGAATCGTCTCTTTCGTTCGCCACCTCAATCGGGGCAAGGGGCTGGTGAATGCCATCCCGTTCTACGTCGATCGTGAGATCGAATCGACGCAGATCGAGATCGCGATGCAGTACAACTCGAGCTTCGTAGAGAACGTTCTGAGCTTTGCCAACAACATCCACACGGCCGAGGGGGGCAGCCACCTGACCGGGTTCCGGGCCGCCCTGACCAACGCGCTGAACCGGTATGCGCGCAAGGCGGGGTTGCTCAAGGAGCAGGATTCCAACCTGTCCGGCGAGGACGTACGGGAGGGCCTGACGGCCGTCATCAGCGTCAAGCTCCTAGAACCTCAGTTTGAGGGCCAGACCAAGACCAAGCTCGGGAACGCTGAGGTCCAGGGTCACGTCAGCGCCGTTTTGACGGACGGGCTGGCGCAGTATCTGGATGAGAACCCGGGCGAGGGTCGGCGGATCATCGAGAAGTCGCTCACGGCTGCGCGGGCCCGAGAGGCGGCGCGCAAGGCGCGCGATCTGGTCCAGCGCAAGAGCCTGCTCGAGAGTTCGACTCTGCCCGGTAAGCTGGCCGACTGCTCTGAGCGCGACCCGAGTAAATGCGAGCTCTACATCGTGGAGGGGGATTCCGCCGGTGGCACCGCCAAAGCCGGCCGCGATCGCCGCACCCAGGCGATCCTTCCGCTGCGGGGCAAGATCCTTAACGTGGAGAAGGCGCGCCTCGACAAGGTCCTGACGTCAGAGGAGATCCGAAATCTCATCACCGCCATGGGGGCCGGGGTGGGCGAGCGGCTGGAGATCGACAAGATCCGATACCACCGAATCATCACCATGACCGACGCTGACGTGGACGGCAGCCACATTCGCACCTTGCTCCTGACCTTCTTTTTCCGCTATTTCCCCGAGGTCATAGAGCGTGGGTATCTGTACATGGCCCAGCCTCCACTGTTCAAGCTGACCAAGGGCAAGGCGTCGCGCTGGGTCTACAGCGAGTCGGAACGAGACGCCGAGCTCAAGAAGATGGGCGGCAAGGTCGAGGTCAGTCGGTTTAAGGGTCTGGGCGAGATGAACGCCGACCAGCTTTGGGAGACGACCATGAACCCGGCCACACGAACCCTCTTGCGTGTCGACGTGGGTGACGTCCAGGTCGTGTCGGACACCTTTGAGCGCCTGATGGGCCCCGAGGTGGAGCCGCGACGGAAGTTCATCCAGGCGCACGCCAAGGCCGTGCGCAACCTCGACATTTAGGCGCCGCGCAGGTGCGCATCGCCATAGATGGAATGGGTGGCGACTTTGCTCCAGCTCAAACCGTGCACGGGGCCCTGATGGCGGCCAGCGACCTTGGGGTGGAGATTGCACTGGTGGGCAAGCCTGAACTTCTCACCCCACTGGTTGGCGCCGGTGCCGGCGTCACGATCGTGGCCGCCAGCGAGGAGGTGACCATGGGGGAGCATCCTGCGCGTGCCGTGCGAGCCAAGCCCGACTCGTCCATGAGTGTGTGCGCCCGTCTCTGTCGCCAGGGCCAGGCGGCCGCCTGGGTCTCGGCCGGCAATTCGGGCGCCATCATGGCCACCGCGATATTGGTCCAGGGGCGGCTTCGAGGGGTTAAGCGTCCGGCCCTGGGCACGGTGCTCCCGGTCGCCGGCGGCCAGTGCTACTTCGTCGACGTCGGGGCCAACGTCGGGTCGCGCCCTGAGTATCTGGTCCAATTCGCACACATGGGGGCTCTTTACGCGGAGTCGGTCATGGGCCGGCCCAATCCTCGCGTGGGCCTGCTCAGCAACGGCGAGGAGCAGGGCAAGGGGGACGATCTGGTGCAGCAGGCCCACGCCCGCCTTATTCGGGAGCAGGGTCTCAACTTCATCGGCAATCTGGAGCCCAAGGAGGTCCTGGCCGGGCGCGCCGACGTGGTGGTTGCAGACGGTTTTGTCGGCAACGTGGCGATCAAGATGGCGGAGGCCACCGCCGAGTTCATCTTCCGCACCATGAGGGATGAGATCCCCAGAACTTGGCGCGGACGGTTGGGCGGGCTGCTGATTCGCCCGGCCGTGGCGGGGATTCGCCAGGGCATGGACTGGCGAGAGTTCGGAGGTGCCCCGCTGCTCGGCATCGACGGCGTCGCCGTGGTGGCGCACGGACGATCCGACAAGGTGGCCGTGCGCAACGCAGTGCGGGTAGCCAAGCACACGGTCGAGGCTGGCTTGGTCGATAAGATTCGGCTCAGGGTGGGGCGATGAGGAAGGTGGGCGGAATCCGGCGCGCGGTGGTCACCGGCATGGGCACGGTGAATCCCCTGGGCTCAACGCTGGACTCGTATTGGGAAGGTTTGATTTCCGGCCGCAGTACGGCGGCGCCGATAACCGGCTTTAGGTCGGAGCGCTTGGTGACCAAGTTCGCCTGCCAGATTCCGGACTTCGACCCGCTCGTCTACATGGATCGCAAGGTGGCTCAGCGCTCGGCTCGATTCGCCCAGTTCGCGGTCGCCTCGGCCGGCCTGGCGCTGCAGGACTCCGGACTCGACTTGGAAGCTGAGGATCGCTTTCGGGTCGGGGTCGAGATGGGCACAGGGATCGGCGGCTTTGAGGTCATGACCGAAGACGCGGCTCGATTTCTCAATGGAGGCCGGCTGCAACCCCTGTACGCCACCATGGTGATCCCGAATATCGCGGCCGCCCAGGTGGCGATGAACTTTGGCCTGAGAGGCCCGAACGCGACCATTGCCACCGCCTGCGCGGCCTCCACCCACAGCATTGGCCTGGCCTTCCGGGCGATTGAGCGGGGAGATGCCGACGTGATGCTGGCCGCGGGTAGTGAGGCCTCGCTGTGCGAGACCGGTATCGCCGCCTTCAATGCGATCAAGGCGCTCTCGACGCGCAACGACGATCCGGCTACCGCAAGTCGGCCCTTCGACCGCGATCGGGACGGTTTCGTGGCCGGTGAGGGATCTGGAACGCTGGTGCTCGAGGAGTTGACGCACGCCCGTGAGCGCGGGGCGCGAATCTATGGTGAGGTGCTGGGTTTCGGGTGTACCAATGACGCGTTCCACGCGGTCGCGCCGGATGCGAGCGGCACTGCTCCTGCGAGGTGCATCGAGATCGCGCTGGACGATGCCGGAATCGCAGCCGAGGAAGTCGACTACGTCAACGCGCACGGTACGTCCACTGGCCTCAACGACGCGGCGGAGACCAGGGCGCTCAAGATGGCCCTCAAGGAGCACGCTTATCGGGTGCCCGTGTCGAGTACCAAATCCATGATCGGCCACCTGCTGGGAGCGGCGGGCGCCGTCGAGGGGATCGCCACCCTCCTCATGATGAATCGGGGCATGGTTCACGCCACCATCAATCAGACCACTCCGGACCCTGAGTGCGATCTTGACTACGTGCCCAACGTGGCACGTCCGATGCAGATTCGGACCGCCATTTCGAACGGATTCGGCTTCGGCGGCCAGAACTGCACGGTCGTCTTCCGTAGGCTGGAGGATTAGACATGTCGGACGATCAGTCACCCCCGATCGAGGACGACCCGCAGATCGGGCGGGTTCTGCTGAAAAGCCTGCAGGACGAGATGCAGACCTCCTACATGGAGTACGCGATGTCCGTAATCATCAGCCGGGCCCTGCCCGAGGTGAGGGACGGACTGAAGCCGGTACAGCGTCGAATCCTTTACGCCATGAACAACGCGGGCGGCACCGCGGCCTCGCGGCACAAGAAATCAGCCGCCTACGTGGGCGATGTGATGAAGCTCTTTCACCCCCACGGCGACAGCGCCATCTACGACGCCCTGGTTCGGATGGCGCAGCCGTTCTCCCTTCGCTACCCGCTCATCGATGGCCAGGGAAACTTCGGCAGCGTCGACGGCGATCCTCCGGCGGCCATGCGCTACACCGAGGCCCGCCTGGCTCCGATTGCCGCCGAAATGCTCGCCGACATCGACAAACAGACCGTGGAGATGATCCCGAACTACGACGGGCAGGAGGAGGAACCCACCGTTCTTCCCGCCCGGATGCCCAACCTCCTGGTCAACGGCGCCACCGGCATCGCGGTTGGCATGACCACCAACATTCCCCCGCACAATCTGCGCGAGGTTACCGGAGCGGTCGTACACCTGCTGGACAACCCGGACGCCACCAGCGACGATCTGAACCGCTTCATCAAGGGCCCTGACTTCCCCACTGGTGGGATCATCATGGGCAGGTCGGGAATCACCCAAGCCTATGCGACCGGGCACGGCAAGATCGTAGTCAGGGCGAGACACACGTTCGAGGAGGCCCCGAATGGCCGCGAGCGAATCATCATCGACGAGCTTCCCTACGCGGTCAACAAGGCCAACCTGGTGGCCAAGATTGCCGATCTGGTATCAGATCGCAAGCTGGACGGGATAGCTGACCTACGCGATGAGTCGGATCGGCGCGGTATGAGGGTCGTGATCGAACTCAAGCGCGAGGCACGCCCATACACCGTCCTCAACAATCTGTACAAACACACATCACTGCAGCAGACGTTCGGCGTGATCATGCTGGCCATTGTCGATGGACGGCCTCAGGTCCTGGGCCTGAAGCAGATGTTGCAGTTCTTCATCGAGCATCGACGTGACATCATCGTCCGGCGCACCCGTTTTGATCTGGCCCGGGCACAGGAACGTGCGCACATACTCGAGGGTCTCAAGATCTGCCTCGATCATCTGGATCAGGTGATCGCGACTATTCGCGCTGCGCCCGACACCGAAACCGCGAGCGCACAGCTGCAATCGACGTTCGGTCTCAGTGAGCGCCAGGCGCGCGCAATTCTGGACCTCAGGTTGTCTCGACTGACTCAGCTCGAGCGCAAGAAGATCGACGAGGAGTACGAGGAGACGATTCGTACCATCGCCTATCTCGAATCGATTCTCGCCTCGGATCAGAAGGTGAAGATGCTCATCACCGAAGAGATGACCGATCTGGCCAAGCGATACGGCGACGACCGGCGGACCGAAATCTCAGATCAGGACGCGGTTGAATTGTCGGCTGAGGACCTAATTCCTAAAGAGGAAGTCGTCGTAACAGTCACCCATCGGGGGTATGTGAAGCGCCAACCGTCTCGCGCCTTCCGGTCACAGAATCGCGGCGGAGTCGGCATGCGTGGCGCCCGCCCCACGGCTGGGTCCGATGCGCCCAGCGGCACGCGCGAGGAAGACTACGCCGAGCACATGGTTGCGACGCACACCCACGCCTCGCTTCTCTTCTTCACCCAGAGCGGGCGCGTCTTCCAGCTACGTGTCCATGAGCTCCCAGAGCGCGACCGAAGCGCCAAGGGAGTGCCGATCAACAACCTAATCGAGATCGACAACGGTGAACGCGTGACGGCGGTCTTTGTTCGGCCGGAGTCCGACGACCCGGGCGCTCAGTACATGCTGATGGTGACTCGCAACGGTTATATCAAGAAGACGCGCATGAAGGAATACGCGAACGTACGACGCAATGGCCTGATCGCGATAAACCTGCAAGATCAGGACGAATTGCTCTGGGTGTCACCGACCAGCGGTGCAGACGACGTGATAATAGCCACCCAACAGGGAAAGTCCATTCGATTTAGCGAATCTGAAGTTCGCGCCATGGGTCGCGACACCCAGGGCGTGATAGGCATTCGATTGGGCCGAAGCGACCTCGTTTGTGGAATGGCGGTTGCCGTCCCCGACGGAGAACTGCTGGTCGTAACCGAACGCGGATTTGGCAAGCGCACCTCGCTTAGCGAGTATCCGCTCCACCATCGTGCTGGTCAGGGCGTCTACACCTTGAGAGTAACGGAGCGCGTCGGACGGCTGGCCGCCCTGCGCGTAGTGAGTGATCCCGAGGAGCAGGTCTTGCTAATCACAGCCTCCGGCATGGTATTGCGCACCGTGGTTGACTCGATCTCATTGATCGGGCGGCAGACACAGGGCGTAATTGTCATGAGGATCAGCGGGGATGACCAGGTCGTGGGCGTGGCGCCAATCGGACTGCTAATTGAGGACGACTGATGAATGCCTTAAGTCGCGTCCTATCAGTATTAGCGATCCTTACCGCGGTGGCGCTCGGTGTTGAGTTCTTGTATCTGGCTGTGCGTGCCAGGCGCGTGATGAAGGCTTACCGTATCCTGGCCGGCGATATAGGTAGAGGACTGGCGCAGGTCAGCGGTTTGTCCGCCATGATACGAGTAGAGGCTTTACTCCGCGCGGAGCACCATAAAGCGCAAGGGGATTGGTGCATGGGGGTCCCCTTTTGGTCTTGCAGGTCAATACGTTGAAGCGGAGAGAGCGGGCCCGGCGCCATACAGAGGCGGAACTAGTTAGTGAGGACCCTATGGCAATCGTCAGCGAGGCTGGACCTACGTTCTCTGCGGTAGATGATGCCGTCGCCCGGGAGCGAAGCCGCATCGCACGAGAGTTACATGATGGGTTGGCATCTGACCTGTCCACCGC
The DNA here is from genome assembly GCA_035534295.1 of Nitrosotalea sp. Classification (GTDB taxonomy): domain Bacteria; phylum Chloroflexota; class Dormibacteria; order Dormibacterales; family Dormibacteraceae; genus DATKQJ01. Next base: position 9,484 of record DATLSE010000009.1, on the reverse strand, counting down.
TGTAGCGTTGTTCAAGTATTACTTCGAGTCTGCGCGCGACACACCTGAGGCCGAACAGGTGCTGTCGAACGTTTTCGACGTACTCAATGTCCTACTGGACAATACAAGGAACACGCTGAGGGATATGCGTCCCCGGCGTCTAGGCCCGGAAGGGCTGGTCGTAGCCCTGAGGACAATGGCAGAGGAGTTTGGAAGAGTCTATGGGATACGCGTTGAACTCTGGACCAGCGGGCGGGAAGACGAGGTTACGCAAGGGCAGCGCGAGGTTATTTACCACATCGTCCGCGAGGCTCTCGCGAACGTTCGACGCCATGCTGGAGCCACAGTCTGCCGCGTGCGGCTGGGATTTGCCGCCCATCCCTTCATGATCGAGGTGACAGACGAGGGCCGAGGCTTTGAGCACCCGGGTGCCGGCGGCTATGGGCTCGTCGGCATGAGGGAGCGAGCCGCAGGCATAGGTGGGCGTCTTGAAGTGGTAAGCACTCCAGGCCGAGGTACGACCGTGTTTCTATTCGGGCCGGAGGCTACGTCTACGTAACCACTTAAGCGAGCCAATTACCTCGGGATAGGTCCAGCTATCGCGCGGGGACCACCATCTGCGAAACGTCCCGAAGTCCGGGCAAGCTTTACGTAGGAGGCAAACCTACTCGGCGCAGGATGGCGCAACGAATCAGGGACACGTATCGACCAACGCCACAGGTAATGCCACAAGGAGACCGCAATCGCCTGAAGATATGCAGCGTCCGGGCGACTAAATCGCCGCGGAGCTCGTCTATACACGGCCAGCATTCCAAGCGCATAGCGATACGGACCCACGATGGGGATATAAACGACAGACCGGTAGCGTCGATCCAAAGATGTTATTTGTTTGTCCGAAGGCTGGTCCCAATAAGGGGTAACGACGGCGATAGGCCTATTAGTCTCAAGCGAACGACGCCAGACCCCATCATCGAGAATCCACGAGGTCGACCTCGTCGGGCTGGAGGAGGAATGAAGTACTTTCAGCGAATCGTCTGCAACCGCGAGCAGGGTCCAGCCATCATGCGCGACTAGCGCCAAGGCGCCGCGTAGCGCTGCGTCGACACCCTGATCGGCTTCCACCTTGGGAGACTAACAGCCATCTCCAAACTCAATCCTCACCTCCGACTCACGATGTAGAGGCGATAACGAGGACTTGCTCAGCAATCGCTGAACCTCTAACCTCCAATGGTCGCCGACGGCAGGTGCTTATAGGCCCTCGCCGACGGACCGTCCCATAGCCGGCACACGCCATAAATACGGAGAGGCAAATTGGCGCCGCAAATACTGCTAGTCGAGGATGACCCTGTCTATCTGGCTGGGCTGACCACACTATTCGAAAGAGCCGGACATGACGTGCGGACCGCCGGCAGCGGGACTGAAGCGCTAGCGATACTGCAGGCATGGCGCCCCCACGTCATTGTCATGGACTTTGCACTACCGGGATTAACGGCCATCGAGCTCCTCGACTCTATTTACAGAATGCTCCCGCGCATCCACGTCGAGACAGTGATACTGACTGGCGCCGCATTGACTGAAGCAGACGAGCTTTCCTGCTTCCATCACGGAGCCTCTGACTTCATACGGAAGGGATCACCCACCCCGATATTGCTAGCAAGAGTAGACAGCGCACTTCGGCGAGTAAGTCGCACGAGCCGCCGAACATTCGGGCGCCTTACCGTCGACCTTGGCGAGCACAAAGCGTGGGAAGGTGATCGGACACTCACGCTACAAGCGAAGCCCATGCGTTTATTAAACGAGTTAATAATAGCCGGTGGTCGCACTGTGTCTCGGGACACGCTTCTCAAAACGGTTTGGAATACTGAATACCGGGGATTCGACCACGCAGTGGAGCAAGCCGTTCACACATTACGGCGAGCCCTGTCGGACCGCCAATGCATTCAGACCGTCTATGGTCTAGGTTGGCGACTGCTAGACACCGATGACGGACAATAGTCGCACTGCGGTTGAATTGGCTCATAATTTGCGCACGATACTCGCTCGAGTCATGCTCCTAACGGATCTGCGCGAGAATCCTACTGATCCATACGCCGCCATATTGACTGAATCATTAACCGATGCACTCGCAGTGCTCTCCCAGCTTGAGGATGCGATATCTGGTGATTTGGATAATTGATGACGATTCGACATATGCTGGCCTGCTATGCCAGCGCATAGCGGGACAGGGACTCGTCGTTTCTGCTGGTCGCCTTTTGCCCACCACCGTTGGCCCGACCGACGTGTATCTTGTCGATCTCGGATGTCTCCGAGATCTCTCTCAGGCTGGGCTTATGGAAATTGACTCTGCGCGACTCCTAGTGATGACGGGACTAAATATGCGAATGGCCCAACGCATTGGCGCGCGGATCGGAGCGAGTAGAGTAATGCAAAAGCCTCTCGACCTCGCAATACTCATACCGTTGTTACGGGAACTCGTATCTCGTTAAACGTGCTTCGTACCCCTGGAAGCGTGGACGCTACCGCTACTATGGCGATAAGGGACAACCCTAGGGCGGCAAAAACAACTGTAGGTCCCAGCTTTAGGGCGACTAAGCCACCCAGGGACGATCCACCTACAGACGCTAGTTGAACAATCATAAACCGTGTAGACATCACAGTGCCGCGCATTGATGACGGCGCAATATGTTGAAGCAGCGACCTAATGCCTACTGTATATAGCGCATTACCTATTGAGGCACCAAGTAGAAGTGCAGCCGATAGGCTAAGCGATTTGCTGCTTGCGACACCGATGCTGAGCACTCCCATTACTAGCAGGCCTACGAACGGCACGCTAAAGCCTGGCCTAAATTTGACAATCATGAGCGCTACGTTACCTGCGATGAGACCGACTGTTATCGCGGTCTCTAGAAACCCATAGGCGCGCGCCCCTGTGCCCCCGATGTCAGCAGCAAGTACCACGATGGTAGGTTGCGCCATCGATATAAATAACGCAGCAACTCCCGAAAAGAGCAGCGGTAGCCGAACTACCGGGAGACTAAATGTATTGCGCGTGGCCCCACCTATCGGGCTAGAGCGACGCCCGCCGCCAAGCAGTCCTGGCAGTCGCCCTGTTAAGGCGGCAGCGGCCACGAAAGTAAGGCCGTCTACAGTAAATAAAAGGGTAGTCCCGTGACCTGCGGCGAAGAGTGCAACCGCCAGCGGATATCCTATCGCGCCGGCGGCCATACTGAAGGCTCCTATGGCAGCATTCCCGGCGATTACCTGATGATTCGGGAGCAGGGCTGGTATAGCTGCATCTCGGGAGGTCTGGCCAACAGACTGTGCGGCAGACAATGCCACGACTGCCGGAAACAGCCACCAAATCGAGTGTCCTATAGCAAATGGGAGCGATAGCAACGTGGCGGAGCGCACTAGATCCGACACAATAATTACCCGTCGGCGGTCAAGACGATCCGAGATTCCCCCAAGTAGGTTCGCCGCCATTGCGGTCGACAATGCCTTGACCGCATAGACCATCGCCACTAGGACGGGATTACGACTAATGCTGTAGACCGTGAGCACTATGGCTAGTGTGGTTAATGGATCGCCCAAGCTCGAGATACAGTTGCCGGCCGTGAAGAGACGAAAGGCACTACTCGAGCGAAGCAGATGGAGACCCTCAAAGTAGCTCCTCGCGCCGGCTGCGTCGCGACCATTGCGATCACTAAGTCGCGGCAACCCATAGAGAGCGCGGAGCGCATCCACTACCTCGCGGTCATATAGCGCCACCGAATTAGTTATGTCCTCAACGGCTTGTTCGGGCGTCATGACGGAGCCACGATAGATTCTGGGGCCGGTAGCTGTGTCAAACGAGTCGGCTACGGCCAGTATCCGTGCTCCAAGTGGGCAGGCAGCACCCACAAGTCCATCCGGATAACCACTTCCGTCCCAGCGCTCATGATGGTGGCGAACCCAGGGAGCGATCGACTCCAGAGTAGAGTGGCTGGCGACCATGTCAGCGCCGATGCCAGCATGCAATTTCATGACGCGCCACTCCTCGGCCGAAAGTGGTCCTCCCTTACTAAGTATCGAATCTCGTACGCCTATCTTGCCAATGTCGTGAAGCAGCCCTGCTGTCCGAAGGGCGTCAACAGTTGCGCTCGGCAACTTCATCAGCGATCCGATCCTGGCAGCTAATTCCGCGACACGCTGTGAGTGTCTCTCTGTCATCGGATCGCGGGCATCTAGCGCCTGCGCTAAAACTTCAAGCGTCTGAATGTGCTGGTCGCGCTGCCGCTGAATCCCTAACATATTGGATCTCACTGTCCATAGAAGACCAAGCAACCCAAGCCCCATTACGTAGCCAGCTGGAAGCCGAAGAAGCATCGACAGAGCACCGCCCCCAAAGCCAAGAACCAGATTGGACTGCAATGTGTACAGCCCAACGTTGGATCGCAGCACAGAGATCACGCGATCGTGCTCCAGATACGCAAAGAACCTAGCTACTATTGGATACCCAATCGCGATGCTAAGCGCAGAAAGGATCAGGGTCCTCACGGGGGTCTCTATAGGCCCGGCCAGGTGAATATGCGCAACGAGAACGGATGGGAGTCCGAATTCGAGGGCTGTCTTAGATCGATTGAACGCGCCGCGCCAGGCGGGAAAATCGGATGTGAATTCGCGCCGACTAAATTTGCAGAACCATGCGATCAACAGGACGCCGGAACCTGGAAGTAGCAATGCGGCCGCTACTAGCGGCATCGTATCCAAGGTCTGGGCGCCCTGCCTCCACGTGATCGGCATCATCGATGCGATTTGGGTGAGGAGGCCCAAGTAGACAAGCTCGCCAATCGAGGAGGCGGAAATCGGCGCGATCAAGAATCCAGCAGGAACTACTAGTATGCCTGCGACAATGATCGCGGCAACAAATATGGTTCCGCTGGGCCCGAGGCGCTGGGGAGACCTTGGGCTCATACCACCATGTAGGGTCGATCAGCTTCCAGCACGGCAGGGCAAGTGTATGTGCCCGCGAGCCCCCTAGCAATATGTATAGGTGCTAGAGGGCTTTCCAAAAATAGTTAGGAGCCTAGGTCTCCCAGCCCCCAAAGATCTGGGGACCGACCGACGTCTGGAACCATTTCCTAAGCAATCTCATGCAACCTCCCTCCCATCCGGATATCTACGATATTGATGCCGCTCAGACAACGAAGCAGGCACGGCAATTGTCACCATTACAGACGCACCGCACCATCGGCAAATATCCGCAGCTAGACCTGGAGATATCACGGACATCGAGATCGGTAAGATCACGTATATCCTGCCACCCAATCGACTGAATCCGGGTCACGGGAGTAACCTCTGCGCATGGTGAACGGCCCCAGTGAGCAGCGACGCTACGGACAAGGTTCTAACCTCAGTGACGATAGGACCGTAATCGTGGTAGATGATCGCGCCCTACCGCGCGTCGCTATGCGAACCATATTGGCCGAGGCCGATGGATTACGGCAGGTGGGAGAAGCTTCCGACGGGCTCGAGGCAATTGAACTGGTGATTCGATTCCGTCCGGACGTCGTGCTCTTGGATGTCGAGATGCCGGGTCTGTCGGGAGCGGAGACGGCTCGTGCCATATTTGAATTAGGGCCACCACGCCCCACCGTTATCGCGTGGACGGTGTCTGACGCTGCGGATGACCTCATTCGCATGATCCGGACGGGTTGCTCAGGGTACATATTGAAGGACGTTGGACCTCAGGAACTAGTTCGTGCAGTTAGAGCGGCGCTGACGGGCGACCTACCCATGCCTAGGCGATTAATTCCTGACGTCATTGCCAAAGCCATAATTCCGAGCGACGACGGCAACACGGTCGATGTCCTAACCCCGCGAGAGCTGCTCATGCTCCGCCGACTAGCCAGCGGCGAGTCTTCAAAACAGATCGCCGGCAACCTTCACATAAGTAGGCGCTCGGTAGACACTCACCTCCACAACTTATATAGAAAGTTGCGCGTATCTAGCCGGGGACAGGCGGTGCGGGCTGGACTCAAGCAAGGAATACTCACAGCCGAGGACTTCTAAGCTAACTCGAGCTTGGACTGGAAGTATCCACCGAGATGGGAAACCAAGCCGTGAAGACAGACCCAGGGTCACCGGACTTATAGACCAAGTCACCACCATGAGCTATCATCATCTCACGCGACGCCAATAGTCCAAGCCCATGGCCAATACGAGGGGAACGTGTCTCGCCGCGTAGGATACGGGTCATGTCATCCGTTAGCATGCCAGGTCCGGAATCCGCTACCTGCACCCACGCGCCCTTAGAGTCAGTTCCAACAGACACTCTGACGGTCGAGCCAGACGGACTATGCGTAGACGCATTCATTAGGAGATTTGTCAGCACCTCGCGAACGAGCAATTCATTGCAATCGACCGTGACGCTCGCGTGACTTGAGTCCGTAGTTATATTTATCATCCGGGCCCGGAGAGCAGGTCCAACTAACTGGACTGCGAACCGCGCGAGCTCAGTTAGATCGTTGGGTCCGAACGAGACCGACCACGCCACATCTGATTCACGCTCTATCGATTCAATTAGATCCAGCGCATGCCTTGTTGACTTACGCACCACCTCTTGACGCTCGACTTCGCTGATGCCTGATGGCATTATCGTACCCTCGTCCAGGTGTTCTACTATGAGCGAAATACAGTTCCGGAGGTTGTGCAGAAGTACAGCCACCGAATGACTGAAGGTAACATGCGGACTTGACTCCAGCAATTGGGAGGCCGCCATCCGGCGGCCTCGTGCGGCATCCAGCATCCGAGTCATGGAGACGCACAAGAGGACTACCACGGCGCCCTGCAAGAACCCCCAATAGCTGGTAGCCACTAACGACGATACGAGGATGGCCGCCACGCCAAAATACGCATACGCGACGCAGAATGTCCGATCGACGTTGCCAACGAGGATGGCGCGAACCGTCTGACCATCACGAATCGACACGGCGATCGATGTAGCCACCACGTTCATTGCCACGTTCGCGGCGATGGCCGCGATGGCTGAGGCGATCCATAAATGAGTGAGATTCCACACAAGCCCATGGACGAAACTACCGGATACAGTCCATAGAGTGACGCTTATAAGTTGAGATCTGGGTGCGTGGGCCTGTCTGCGTCCGGCTCTAGCGACGGCGACGGCCATGGCTGGAAACAAAGCCTCAACTGGATTCAGAAGAATGCCGGCGCTTTGCGTCGCAATCGCGCTCATGTTAAGGAATCCGTTTTCGACTCTTACTGCAAAGAGCGTGCAGAATATCGACATGACCAGTAGGTATGCGACTGGAACCGGCCGAACTGTCAGTCCGTTGTTGGCTAGCCAAGCTGCGATCATGACGACCACAATTCCGATTTGTGTAGCGATGAACGCAATCCGGCGATAGGTCACTGGAAGATGGACGCCCCATTTGGCGGAGATAGGAGCCAAAAACAAGCCCATGTCATGCGAGATGCGGTACGGTGATGCGGATATGCTCTCGCCTCATATATTGCGGACTCGCGACATCAGGACGACCGACACGCGAGAAATTATGTGGCAGGGACGGCTGCCTGTAGCCCACGCTGTCATCGTATAGGGCGGGGCCAATGCCGGTTGTCGGCGTAATTTCGGATGTTCATGCGAACCGGGAGGCATTGTCGGCTGTCGTATTTGACTTGCCGGGCCACATCGAATCCGTCTTATGCCTAGGCGATCTTGTGGGGTATGGAGCAGATCCGGCGTGGTGTATAAATCTCGTGAGAAGTTCTGGATGGCTGACCATCGCTGGAAATCACGACCGAGCATGTACCAACCCTATCGCGATGCAACGGTTCAACCCTGACGCGGCGGACTGTATCAGATGGACGATCAACACGCTATCGGATGATGAAATGGTGTGGCTACGCACGCTCAACTCCGCAGCAACATACGGCGGGGCCATGCTCGTTCATGGCAGTCCGCGAGACCCTACATATGAGTATGTACTTGACACCATCACTGCCGGGGAGAATCTGTCGCTCGTGGGTCGTTCGCTTTGCTTTCATGGGCATAGCCATGTACCGGGTATCTTCGAGCGAATCGGTCTGGCTGTGAGACATAGTTACGCGATCGGGTGCGTTGAGCTCGGCCGCGGGTTGCTTATCAATCCTGGCAGTGTAGGGCAGCCTCGCGACGGTGATCCAGACGCAAGCTATGGCCTGTGGGACATTACTCGCAGGACTTTTGAGTTTAGACGGGTTAAGTACGACCGCGAAGCTACCAAGTACGCCATGGCGCGTGCAGGCCTGCCGCTGCGGCTAGGTAACCGCCTTGACAGAGGACGATGAGCACTACGCGTCGCTCACCACTGGACCCGACTGCCGGGTACCGAATGTTGGTAGGCGGGCGAGCGACGTTAATGACGTGTGCGTTCTCCTAAGTATCATTACCTTGGCGGCAGAATGATGGTCTACGAGATGCTATCGCTCTATTTTGCCAGTCCGACCGGGGGCGGTCGGCCAGGCGGAGCATCTCCAGTTGACGGTCGACAAGATGCCCCCAGCATGAAGGGCGATTCTGGTGCCGCGTCCAACTAGGGTCGTGGTCCTGCCCGCATACCACGCGGCCTTGACGCTAAAGGAGGTGGTGGACGGGATACCGGCCGGATCTGTGGACCGAGTATTGCTAGTGGATGACGCCAGCGGTGATGCGACTGTAAGTATTGCCAAGGCTCTTAAGCTTGAGGTGATCCGGCATCCCGCAAATCTCGGTTATGGAGGTAACCAGAAAACGTGCTACATGCATGCTCTGGCAATGGGAGCGGACGTTGTTGTTATGCTCCATCCAGATAATCAGTACAATCCATCCGTCATTCCGCTACTCTGCGAGAGGATCGAAGCGGGCGATGCAGACGTAGTTTTGGGCTCTAGGTGGCTCGATCTCAACCCGAGGGAATACGGAATGCCCTGGTGGAAGCGTGCAGGTAATCGAATGCTTACCTGGTGCGAGAATCGAATCCTGGGACTAAGCTTGTCGGAGTTCCACACCGGGTACCGAGCCTATTCGCGCCGCTTTCTGGAAGTGGCACCCTTCCTAGACAATTCAAACGACTTTGTCTTCGACAGTCAGATGCTCATACAGGCGGCGGCATTCGGCTTTAAGATAGCAGAGGTTCCTGCGGTGGGCAGATATTTCAGGGAGGCGAGTTCGGTCGGCTTACGGGCCAGTTCAATTTACGGACTAAAAACCTTGGCGGCTGCTGCGAGATACCTGCTCCATCGATCTGGGTTTAGGTGTAAATGGTTGACCCCGATGAGCAAATGGGACCAACCCTGCTCCTCGCAGAGATGAGACTAAGTTCTCTATTTAGGGTCGTAGTGTCTCGCGCAGCAAGACTACCCTGCACGACGCATGTTTCAGCACATACGGGACTGTCTTTCCGAGATTGAATTCGCCGAACCTTCGTTTGTACGGAAGTCCCATTACGATAATATCAGCGCCCCATTCGTCTGCCTCGCCAACAAT
>DATLSE010000008.1:0-9935 GCA_035534295.1 Nitrosotalea sp. | reverse complement strand
ACTGTTGGTAGGCTTCACCTGCAGAGTGCTCTCCTGGAACGGGTGTTGCGACGTAGAACATCACAAGTATCCGAGTTCAAGAGGGCACTCGCTTTTGCTCCCCGGCCTACCTCCGGCGGCGAGTTACTGAAATGTCCGGGTTAGTCGGCGGCCACGACAGTGAACGACCGCGTATTGAGGGTAATCGCACTCAAAAGCCGCCGGCTAACCTGGCAGCAGCGCGAGGTTGTCCGAGTCGCCGGCGGTCGAGCACTCATAGCTGCGAGGCCTGTGAGCCTAGGCGCGGCCTGGATCCAGCGCCAGCTGGCGAATTAGCGAACCGTCCTCGACCAGGACCCGAACTTCGGCGTCACCGACCAGCAGGCGGACCTGCTGGTGCCTATAGTCGCGCCCGACAGCGACGGGACGGAACCGGATCAGCTCCCGAAGGTGACGCTGCCGGAGGTCGTCGATGCCGTCCGCGCGAACCGGGCAATGGGTGGCGGGAGTTGAGCTGGGGGGTCCAGCCTTGAGGCGGGCGGTGAGGGCGCCCACTGGGTGAGGCGTGTGGCGGTCCGGATTGGGCTCCTCGCCCGCCGGGTCCTACGGAGCGCGCGAGGTGACCAAACGTCCCTAACCCCACCCGTCAGGGGCCTCGCGGGTGGGCCGCCGCCGGATGCGGTCGATGGCGGAGCGAAATACGGAGCCGGAAGCATCGGTAAGAGCGTGCATGAGCAAACTCACGGACGAGCAGGTAAAGATCCTGCATGGGAAACACCTCGCCTACATCGCCACCGTCAACCTGGATGGTTCGCCGCAGGTGACGCCGGTCTGGGTCGACACCGACGGAGACGCGGTGATCATGAATACGGCGATCGGGCGCCGCAAGGAGCGCAACATTCGCCGCGACCCGCGCGTGATGATCGCTGTCAACGACCCCGCCAACCCCAACGCCACCCAGGTCCTGATCAAGGGCCAGGCCAAGCTGATCGAGGAGGGCGCCAACCAGGTCATCAACGGATTAGCGAAGAAGTACCTCGGCGTCGATGAATATCCCTGGCTCCAGCCAGGTGAGCGGCGCATAACCATCCGCGTCGTCCCGGGTTCGGCTGAGCCCCAGCAGGCAGCCTGAGGGGGGCGCCTGCGACCGGCGTTCGAGGCTTACGACCCTTGGGGGGGCTGCTCCCGGCCGCCCCAGTTCGGGTCAGCCAAGCACATCTCGGAGGGACTGGGAGATGGTCCAAATGCGATGACCGGGAGGGCCCGACCCCACCAGAACCTGACCCGAAGGGTGGGCACCTGAAGCCGGAAATGGATGCGCCAGGTCGCGTCGATGCGCTTCCGATCGTGATCCGCAGTCCGCGAAGCCTGCTCGTCAGGCTGCCGCGACGGCTTTGGCCAAGATCTCCTCGTAGTTGGGCTCATCGCCGATGTGGCGACAGTACTCGACGTGGACCAATGAACCGTCCCTTCCCACCACAAACACGGCCCGAGCCAAAAGTCCGTTCTCCTTGATCAGATCGCCGTAAGCCACCCCGAATTCTGGATGGCCGTGGGCCGATGCGGTGGTGTGCTGGGTTCCGTTTGCCCCGCACCACTTGGCCTGGGAAAAGTTCAAGTCCATGCTCACGGTGAGCATGCTGACCTTGCCGTCCAGCTTCTGCACCTCGGTATCCCAGCGCTTGGTTTCCCGATCGCACACCGACGTATCCAGGGAGGGAACGCAGGACAGGATCAGGACCTGGCCGGCGAAGTCCTCCGAACTGACCCGATCAGGAATGAACCCCTTTCCGAACAACTCGAACTTGGGAGCCCTGTCTCCGGCGTGGAGTTCAGCCCCGATAATCGTGAGCGGCTTGTCGCCAAGCAGGATTCGGTCGCGAGATTCCTCGGTCATGGCTCCGATCTTAGGCCGCCACGGGTGTTGACTGTCGGGTGGCCAGGCTGGTAGTGTGGCCGGGATCTATTTCGGTAGCCATCACATCGGGTCGGCGGGATCCAGTCAGGGGGGAATTTGGCGGCAAGTCGGTACCTTTCGCACGCCTTGGTGCTCGTTTTGGCGATAGTCCTTTCGGGCTACGTCTCGCTCAACCGGCAGTTGCCGTCGGAATTGAGCCTGCGCCTAGGGTCGGTGAACGCCCAAGGGCTGATGATGAGCCAGGGCGGACAGACCGGAGCCGTTCAGATGGGTCGGCTGGGAACAATCGTCAAACCGATCGCGATGCCCACGGTGGCGGCTGTCTCCCACGACGCGATCAAATACCAAGTCCAGAGTGGTGACACGCTGGCTTCGCTCGCCGGTCGGTTCAACGTCTCGGAAGACAGCATCCGCTGGTCCAACTACAGCCTGCTCAAGAACGTCACCGCCGACGTGGGCGTGGGCAATTCGCTCATCATCCCGCCCGTCGATGGAGTGGCAGTCGTGACCCAGGCCGGCAACACCATCGAGCAACTTTCATCCACGTACCACGGCGACGTGAACGCGGTCATGGACTTCAACTACATCCGCAGCCAGTCCAGCCAACCCCTAACGTCGGGCGAGGTTATCGTCGTGCCCGGAGGGCACGGACCGGCACTCTTCCATCCGCTACCCCAGGTCGCAGTCGGCTCGACGCTACCCCAGGTCGCAGTCGGCTCGACGGGTGCATCGACCGTGATCCAGACCGTTTCGCCACTCGTGAATCACGCGGCCCGGGGCAACACCTTCCCCTACGGTCAGTGCACCTGGTACGTGTACAACAAGAGGCCGGTGCCATGGATCGGAAACGCCTATCAATGGTTCGGCAACGCCAAGGCTTATGGATGGTCTACGGGCATGACACCTCGCGCCGGCGCCATCATGGTGACCTGGGAGAGCAGCCTCGGGCACGTCGCCTACGTGGAATCGGTCAATCCCAATGGTTCATGGGTGGTGTCGGAGATGAACTACAAGGGACCCGGAATCGTTGACTACCGAACCATCAGCCCCGGCGGGGTGCCTCTGATCGGCTTCATCTACTAAGAAGCCGAAAGCGGATCCGACCCGCCGACTCCCGCCAGCAGTAAACCCACCACGGCTAAAGCGGCGAACACCATGAGCAGGCGAAGAGTGAGCTTTGGGTTGGTCTCCCAACTGGAGGTGGCGACGGCGACGACCATGAGGGCACCGAGCCCCAGGCCCGTCCACCCACGCCAGGACTCAAGGCCCAGCCCGATCGCGACGGCGAGGTCGCACAGCGACATGAGGATCAGCGCGGCCCGTATCGACCCGCGCTGGCCGAGACGCTGGGGCAGCCCGCGAATCCCAGCCTCCCGGTCACGCGGGATGTCCGGTAACACCTGAACGAAGTGGGCGGCGGCGCCTAGGGTTGCTCCAGCAGCCAGCAGCCAGAGCGGCGGCCAGGGCTCACCTGGCAGTCCCAGCGTCACGACGGCCGGAAGCAGACCAAATGACACGACAAAGGGCACCGCGCTGAGCCAGGTCGATTTCAGGGCCACGTTGTATGTCATGGCCACCGCCACCGCGATCAGGTGGACGGCGGCGCTTGGAGCCGAAGAGCCGAACGACAGGGGCACGCAGATCACCAGCGCCAGGGCGGAGGCCAGGCGGACGGCTCCCGGTCCAATCGCGCCCCGCGCCAAGGGCTTGTCGCTTCGCGACTGGCTGGAATCTCTGCCCCGATCGATCCAGTCATTCTGCCAGCCAATGGCAAGTTGGCCAGACAAGACCGCGCTCGTAACCCATAACGTGCCTGCGCCGCGGCCGGCCATGATACTAAGCAGCGTCGCCACCACCGTGACGGCGAGAACCGGCTCTGGGTGGGAGCACAGCAGCAGGGTCCAGAGGCGGCGAGTCACTTCATTTCCGACGCTGCGGCGAATCGGAGTTGGAGGTGGGCCGTAAAGCCCTGAACAGCAGCTATCGCGGAAGCAGGGCCGAGGTTGGGAGTGGTACCGAATTCATCGCCCGTCCTAACCCGAAAGCGCCCATCGTTCGACGCATGTTCCGCGCGCGAACCCCAGGTCGGTTGAAGATCGCCGAGGAGCCAGGCCACCAGCAACAGCATGGCGGCAGTTACGATATGGAGACACCAAATCCAGTCGGGTTTCGGGGCTGGGTCGGCAAAGGGCATGTGGTTGAGCCCAACGGTCTGTAAAACCGCCGCGAAAGCTGTGGGGGTTCGACTCCCTCCCGGCCCACCAGCCCCGATTTGAACTCAAAATCGCTTCCTGTCAGTAACGGTCGTTACGCCAGACATCGGCTTTTTGACCCCGTGGATAGCAACGTGGATAGCAACGGGTGCCGCGGGAACTCCAAGTGAGGAGGGTGGAGGGTTACCGGGGCTGGCCGAAACCGGCCGCCAGCCGGTCCCAGGCCGACGCCGTCTCCCGCTGCAGGGCGGGCAAGAGGTGGGTGTAGGTGTTCGCGGTGAGCGCGATGCTGGAGTGGCCCAGCAGCTCCATGATCGAGCGCAGCGGCACCCCCTGGGCCAGCAGCAGGCTGGCGCAGGAGTGGCGCAAGTCATAGAAGCGCATGTGGGGTAACCCGGCCTTTGCCAGCAGCACCAGGAAATGCCGACGCAGGCGGTCGCCATCCAGGGGCAAGCCATGCTCGGTGGTGAAGACGAACCCTCTCTCCTCCCAGTACTCGGCGGCGAGCTGCTCTTTGATCTGCCTCTGCCGATGCTCGCGCAGCTCGGCGAGGATGCTGGCGGGCAGGTGCAGGGTGCGATGGGAGCCTCGGGTCTTTACTTCGACCAGTCTCAACTTCCCGTTGATGCGCTGGAGCCCGTGGACCACGTGCATGGTCCCGAGGGTGAGGTCCACGGCCTCCCACTTGAGACCCAGGATCTCCCCCGGGCGCAGACCCAAGGCCAGGGCCACCGAATAGAGGGCGCTGAGCCGGTCATCCCTCACCGCCTCCAGGAGCTTTCCCGCCTGCTCGGGGTCCAGGGGCTCCACCGGAGTGTGAGGAACCCTGGGCGGCTGGGCCAGCTCGGCCGCGTTCTTGAAGATGAGCTCCTGACGCCGGGCGTGATTCAAAGCGGTTCGCAGCACCGCCCGCAGGTGGTGGACCGTCCTCGGGGACTGCCCGGCCGCCCGCTTGGCCCGCATCATGTACTCCACCTCACCCGCGCTCAGGCGCTCCAGGCGGATCTTGCCCAGGATCGGGATCAAATCGTTGACCACGATCTGCCGGTAGCGCTGCATGGTGGAGGGCCGGACGGTGTCTTCCTTGGCCTCCAGCCAGGAGCTGAGGTACTCACGAACGCTGAGGTTCCCGGCCTTGGGCAGGACCCCCAGGTGGTGCTCCCGCAGCATGGCGGCGAGCTTGCGTCCAGCCTCCTCGCGGGTCTTGCCGTAGAGGATCTTGCGGCGCCCACCGGGCAGGCTCAGGGCACCCGCCCAGGCTCCCTCCTTGCGCCCACTCTTGATCTGGAAGACGCTGCCCTCACCGTTGCCTCTTCGGCTCACCGCCGGGCCCCCGGGCCGAACCACCGCGAGGCGGCACGGCAGCCTTCGAACGCGGGCGGACTTGGGCGGACGGGGGGCGCCATAGGACGGGCGATCCTAGATCGAATCCGGCGAGATTGGAGGAGGTGGCGGCGAGTTTGGGTCATGCCGCGGCGTCGCCGCCGTCCCCCAGAATGGGCCCTCCTGCTTCCTCGAACGGCCCCGGGCCACCCTCCGCCGCGAGGAGTCTCGCCACAGTTGCTATGCCGACCCCCAGCTCCTTGGCCGCCCTGCGCCGCGACAGTTCGCCCCCCGCCACCCGGGCGCTGACCTCGGCCCAGCGGCGGCGGAATCCGGGCCTCGTCTCCACCCGTGGCCGCCCGATCGGCTTGCCCTCGCGGCGGACTCTGTCCATGCCCGCCCTCACCCGCTCAGCCAGCACCGCTCGCTCCAGCTGGGCGTAGGCGGCCGTGATGTGGAAGAGGGCTTCTCCGAAGGGAGAGGTGGTGTCGAGCCAGGGCTCGGAGTAGGAGCGAAGCCCCACCCCCCAGCCGCGCAGCCGCTCGAAGGTCTGGGCCGCATGCAGCACAGAGCGGAAGGCCCGGTCGATGCGGAAGACCAGGATCACGTCCACCTTGCGGCGGCTGGCTTCCTTCAGCAGCTCCCGCCAGGCTTCCCGGGCGGCCAGATCCCCAGCCGGAGCCTGATCCACGTACTCGCCGGATGCCTCCCAGCCCTGGGCCAGGGCGTAGTCGCGGAGCGGCAGAAGCTGGGTAGTGGGGTCTTGGTCCTTGTCGCGGGTGCTGACCCGGGCGTAGATGGCTACCCTCGGCGTTCTATTGCTCGGTGCCATCACCCTCACCTGCACCAAAAGGCTTTTGGAGCGGGTCGCCATCTCGCTTCCGGCGATACTCCTGCTCGGCCAGCCCGACGCGCTTTGCGGCCACCTCGGCATGATCAGGATCCAGCTCCATACCCAGCGCCCGGCGTCCCTCCAGCACCGCCGCCACCGGAAAGGCACCGGCGCCGCAGAAGGGATCGAGCACAAGCTCGCCGGGAGCGGAGAAGTGGCTCACGAAGTAGCGCGCCGGTCCCACCGACTGCCCCCAGTCGTGGAAGCGCTTGTCGCCCTTGCGGTCGGCCTCTACCACATCTGAGAACCAGGGCCGATTGGCGATCGGCTCTTTGACGTAGATGAGCACGCCCCGGTATCCGCTGCGGACCTGGCGCACGTGGACGCTGGGCCGCTGGCCCCTGAAGGGGATGATCGCCAGCCAGTAGTAGTCGAGCTCGGATCCCAGGGCCTCGCACACCTGCGGCAGGCAGAGATGGCCGGTGTAGGTAATGAGGAATCCGCCCGGCTTTAGAACCCTGCGGCCCAGGCTCGCCAGCTCGCGCCAGAGGGGCAGCGCGGACTCCATGTAGGGCGGGTCGGTGAAGACGAGGTCGACCGATTCATCGGCGATCTGGGCGCCGAGCTGGCGGAAGTCGCCGCAGAGGATGCGGCCCAGCTCTCCGGGCGCGGGCTGGGGCGCGTCCGCCAGAGCCTTCAGGTTGTGCTGCCGCTGCCACGCCTTCTCGGCTTCCTTGAGCCTCATCTCGCCAGCCAGGACGCGCTCGCCCAGGGTTGGATCGACCACCTGCAGCGCGGCCGCCGTGCGCACCTTGCGGGTGGGGACCCCAAAGGCCTCCGCCGCCCACTCCCGGCTGCGCGGCCGCTCTCCTTCCCCTTCATGCTTGGGGGTCACTACCGACCCCCAAGCATCGGGCGACCAGCGCGCCTGAGCGGCGGTCGTGGCGCGCTCGCCCTGGCGCTCTTGGGAGAGCCGATCGGCGAAGCGGGCGGCGAGAACGGCGCGCTGATCATCGGAGAGGTGACGGCGCAGGAGGGCGGCGCGCACCATCCATTCCTCCTCGCTCAGCTCGCCCAGCCGGGCCTGCTCCACCGGCAGGGTCTTGAGCCCGAGTTCCTGCGCGGCCAAAAGGCGGTGCCGGCCATCGACCACGGTGCGGCCATCGGGGGAAAGCTGGAGGGCGCTGACGACGCCGCGAGTGGCGATATCGGCGACAAATGCCCGCCACTGATCGGCGGGCATCCGGGGCACGATCTCGGCCAGCGGGTGCAGGTGCAATAAAGAGGTAGAGACCATCCTCACCGCGAGACTCCCACCGGGTGCTTGCCGTTGGGCTGGACGGGCTGGGCTGCGAGCGGCAGTGGCTGGGTTTCTGACGCCGTTACCTTCCCTATGGGGCCGTCAGAAAGCTTTTGCGGCCGCCAGTAGCGGTACGGATCGCCCCTCTTGCCGCCCCCCGCGCGATGGATGGCTCCCGCTTCGAGCAGGGCGCTCAAGTGGTCACGAACGGTGGCGCGGGTTCTCCCCAGCCGCTGCGAGATCTCGGGCTCGGTGGCGGCCTCGGCCTCGCTGCCGGGGATGACGCCGAGCAGGCGCTCGCGTTCTACCTCGGCGCCATCGGCCAGGCGGTAGGTCCCGGAAAGCGAATCGAGTTCGAAGAGCAGGCGCTCGGGAACATCGTCGAAGCGCCCCACCATTTGCAGCTCGCGCAAGTTGGGGCGGCCGCCAGGCCAGCGCCGCAGGCTGCCGGCGATGTCGACCTCGCCCGTATAGGCACTTGATCCCCGGGCGGCCTGTCCCACTTCCCCGCCCGACTTGCGCTCATGGCGGTCAGCGATCACGGCCAGGCCCGCGGCGGCGGCGGCGTGAAGTGGCTGCATGGCCACCACCGCGGCGCCCGATTCATTCTCGGAATCGCCGCTGATGCCGGCCCAGCGATGCAGGGTGTCGACCACCAGCAGGCAGGCCCCGACCTTCTCGGCCAGGGCGATGGCCGCCGCCACCACCTGGGGCCAGGCGATGCCGTGGCTCCGGCTGAAGGTCAGCACGTGCAAATCCCGGTTACCCGCCAGTCCCGCTCGCCCGAGCGCGGCCAAAAAACTGGGGCGGCGCTCCTCGGTCAAGTACACGACCGGGCCCTTCCGGGTCTCCAGGCCCAGGAAGGGATGACCCTCGATGACGCTGCGCGCCAGACGGAGGCAAAAGGTCGTCTTGCCGCTGGTCTTGGGCGGCCCGGCCAGCTCGGTGATGCCACCCCTGGCGGCCAGCCCCCTCACCACCCACTCCACCTTCGAGTCCGCCTCAGCGGCCAGTTCGAGCGCAGTCAGAAAGCGCAGTTTTCTTTCTGACGGCCCTATAGGGGAGGTAACGGCGTCAGAAACCTCACGCGCCCTGCGTTCGATGTCAGCGAGTGGGGTGCTCGGGTCATTGGCGGCGACCGCCAAGCAATCGAGTTGGGTTGCCAGGCGGCGGCGAGCAGCCAGGTCGTGGACGATCTCGGCGTAGTGCTCCAGGTTGCGGGCTGTGGGCACTCCCTCTTGGAGTTGAGCCAGCCGTGGCCGCCCACCGATGGACTTGAGTTCACCGCGGCGCTCGAGCTCGGCCGCCAGGGTGATGGAGTCGATGGCCCCCGCCCGGGCTTGGATGCCGAGCATGGCGGCGTAAATGCGGCCGTGGGCGGGGAGGCCAAAATCCTCGGTCTGGAGTTGGCCGCTGACCTGATCGATGCGGGCCGGATCGAGCAACAGTGAGCCCAGCACGGCGGCCTCAGCTTCAGGGTCTTGAAGGCCCATCAGACCGGACTAATGGAGTCGAGACCCATCGCCTCGGCCTCCTTGCGCTCGATGAAATCGCGCAGGGACACGACCGAGACGCGGGTTGAGCGGCCGATCTTGATGACCGGTATCTCGCCCTGCCGCAGCAGGGCGTAGAGGGCGGTTCTGCCGATTCCCAAAAGACGAGCCGCTGCATCGACGTCTACGAGTTCTGGCTCCACGGAAATGACCTCCCTTGAAATTGGCGTCCGCGATTAGTCCGGACGCCAGCAGCGTATCACGTCCAATGTCGGCTCGGACGCGACCTGGTGTAGCATTCGGCCATGGCGGCGAATCCCCCCTGGCTCGGCGCGGTGATCGGAGCCGCCCTGCGGCAGATACGACTGGAACAGGGACTGACCCAGGAAGAGATCGCGAGGCTGATGCGGGTCAGTTCAGTGCCCTGGAACCAAGACACGGTGGGCTTGCTGGAAAAGGGCCGCCGCCGCCTGCTCGAAATCGGAGAGTTGGTAGCGCTCAGGGCGCTCTTGGGCGATCTCAATATCAATCCTGAGCGGCTGTGCCCAGGGGGAAGCGGCGATCAGGTTAGGGTCGGCGGGGAGATCACCCTGTCGCGCGGTCAAATCCGTGAGCTGCTTGGAATGCTTCCACGGAACCGCGACGGATTCAAGATGGTCCCCGGCGGGCTAGATTCCAATGCTCTCCAGGACCTGCCCGGCGTCGACCTTCGCGGCCGGCCCTTCCCGTCCGATGCCGAGCTGCGTGCCGCCAAGCGCCTCTCCAAGCGGTTGGGAAGGGAGGTCACGGGCGTCGAGGTCTATTGGGCGTGCGGGAAGCTTTCATCGTCGTTGCCCGGCCTTGACGAGTGGCGCGAGCGGCGGCTTGCCGAGCAGCT
>DATLSE010000007.1:0-22947 GCA_035534295.1 Nitrosotalea sp. | reverse complement strand
CACGCTCCGGACTTGAGGCAGGACCTGGCTCACGAACCTGTCGGCGGTGTCGCGCAGCTGCGGCATCTGGAGCTCAAGCTCGCCTTCAGCCGTCTGCACCCGCCGCGGCCGGACCCCGTTGCGAGACCCCAGAGCCTGGGCTGAGCGCTCGTAGCGGGCACGCCCCAAGAACTCGGCCACCTCATCCTCCAGCGCTCGCTGGAGCACCAGCCGGGCTCCCAGCCGGCCCACCTCGGCCAGCTGCTCTGCGTCCCCCAACCCCTGGCTCAACAACTCTTCGATGGCCGTCTCCAAGGCGGCGCTGGGCGCTAATCTCTTCGTCAAGGCGTAGTCCTCCAGTGGTGGCTTACAGACCTACCGCAGGAGACTACGTCGTTTCACTTTTACAGCGCTGTTGGTCCGCGACCCGCGGTAGGCTAATCGCCGGGTTAGTAGACGCTAACTCGATATCGAACGGGTGGAGGAATCGATCGCTTGAGTGAAGCCCAGACGCTGATCCTCGGCTTCATCGCCGGCGTGACGATCCTGCTTGGCCTGCCCCTCGGCCGGCTCCGGAGCCCGCGCCCGGGCCTTCGCCAGTTCCTCAACGCCTTGGCGATTGGCATTCTTCTGTTCCTCATCTGGGATGTCCTCACGCACGCCTACCAGCCGCTCGACGGTGCACTCGGCGCCTACCACGATCACAGGGGCGGAGTCGCACCTGTCCTTGGTTACGCCGCGCTCTTCCTATCAGGTCTGACGATCGGCCTCATGAGCCTTGTTCTCTACGAGCGCTGGCTCGCCGGGCGAGGGCGTGGTCTGACCGCGACCTATGGGCCGGGCGCCGCGAGCGGCGGTGAGCTTGCCGCCCGCAAGGTTGGGATCGCCTCCTGGTCGGCCGCACGCCGGCTTGCGCTGCTCATCGCGGTCGGCATCGGACTCCATAACTTCGGAGAGGGCCTCGCGATCGGTGGAAGCGCGGCCACCGGTGCGATCAGCCTCGCCACCCTGCTCGTGATCGGATTCGCCCTACACAATGCGACCGAGGGTTTCGGTATTGTCGCCCCGCTCGCGGCGGAGGGCGAGCGGCCCTCGTGGAGCTTCCTCGCTCTGATGGGATTGATCGGAGGCGGGCCGACGTTTCTAGGCACGGCAATCGGCCGCCAGTTCACCTCCGACATCGTCAGCATGCTTTTCTTGACGTTGGCCGCGGGTTCCATCCTCTACGTAGTAATCCAGCTCCTCGGCGTCGCCCAAAAGGCGGGGCGCAAGAATCTCCTTTATGCGGGAGTGCTGATCGGGCTCGCGGCCGGATTCATCACCGACATGGTGGTCAGCGCTGGCGGCGCGTAGAGCCTTCGACCGAGCGCGCTTGGCGCGGCTGACCGTGGGCCTCGGCATCACCGCCGCGTTCGGGATGCTGCTCGTGCTTGTCATGGGAGCGACCGTGACCTCGACGGGGTCGGCCCAGGGCTGCGGCCGAGACTGACCGCTCTGTAACGGGCGGCTCATCCCGGACTTCACCGTATCCACATTCATCGAGTTCAGCCACCGCGCCGAGACCGCGATCGAGAGTGTGGTCATCATCGCACTCGCCTTCATGATGCTGGGGCTGGGGCGTGATCGAAAAGTGTCCCGTCCCCCCGGCCAAGCTGCCCTTATTTGAACCGGCCAATAGGAAAAGGCCGTTGACGGGCCGTTTCAGCTCCACGGACACGAGTTGGCCGTCCTTGACCTCGATCCTCTCGAGCATGTTGTGGTTGAGCAGTCGCTTGGTATAGGGATCGGCATCGACGTAGCGCGGTCGGGCGTCCCGGATGCGGGCAGGAGCAGTCTCCAGGAGCTGCCCGTACAGGCTGTCCGCGGCCTCGGCTCGCTGGATCTCGGTCACCGCTGAGTCGACGAGGTGGCGCCCCAGATCCGGCACGTGAACACCTTCGGCTTGTTGGTGAGCACTATGTCTTGCGACATCTGAGGACTATCTCCTGAATTCTCACACCACCCTCTCCGCCACCTCTCCCTCCGCTAATTCAAATGTAGGAGGTGGTGTCCTACAATGGCGGGGTGAAGCAAATTGGCATCCGGGAATTGAACCAACATGCGTCGAGGGTGATCGATCGGGTCCGCAATGGAGAGGTGATCGAGGTCACAGATCGCGGTACGCCCGTCGCCCGAGTTGTGCCGATTACCGACACCCCGGGTCTGCTTGGTCGCTTAGTGCAAGAAGGCCGAGCTCTACCTCCCGAGGCAAGGGGGACGATCCCGATACCGGTGGCGGCTGGTGATACCGCACGTTCGGCCTCAGACGAAGTGGCCGAAGCCCGTCTTAAGGAGCGCTGGTGATTTACCTCGACTCGGCCGCCCTGGTCAAGCTGGTTCGCTTGGAGGCGGCGACCCGGGAGCTCGTGGGATGGCTCAACCAGCGCCCCGGCATCCCGTTGATCTGCTCGTCCTTGGCCGAGGTTGAGGTCACTCGGGCGATCCGACGGGTCGCGCCGGAGGCATTGCCTGCCGTGTCGGCAACCCTTGCTCGCCTTTACCGATTGGAGATTGACGCACCGGTACGCGCCGCAGCCGCGGCGCTGGCCGAGCCGGACTTGCGCACGCTCGACGCCATCCATATCGCCACCGCTGTGAGCGTCGGTGCGGATTTGCAGGCCTTCGTCAGCTACGACCAGCGCCTGCTTCGGACCGCCGGCGAACTCGGTCTTCCGGTGTTGAGCCCCGGGGCCTGAAGGCGGACCTCACCCAGAGCTCGAAAGACGTCTACGATGCCCAGCCATCGCCTTCGAGACGGGCCCGGTTGCTAGCTTGGGGCGTGGACGACCACGTTGGCGTTGCGTACGGCGTCCGCGAGTCGCTGGTCGTAGATAACTGCGGCTTCAATCCGCGAACCGACCTGTAGCGCGGCGGCCAGATGTATGGCATTGAGAGTCGGCAGTCCAGCAGGCTGGACTCGGGCGGCCAGGCTTCGGATTCCGCCGTCAAGGTTGACCAGGAAGAACCGAGCCAATACCTGCTCTGCTTGCCCAATGGTCGCCGGATCTCCAGTCTTGAGATATGCGGCTCTGGGGACTTCGACCGTCGCCACCACGCTGGAGATCAGTTCCGCAGATCCAAGGAACGTCCGTAGCGCCCCCGTCTCGGCCTCACGGACCACCAACTTCACTATCGCCGAGCTGTCGAGGTAGACGACCCTGGGGCGCTCAACCACCGCGAAGAATGGCGACGGCTTCCTCGCTACTCATACTGGAGGGCAGGTCGACAGGCTCAGGAAGGGGCCTGCGGTCCTGCGCCGGGATCAGCGTGCCCGCAGCGACCAAATCCTCGAGTCCCGCTGCGGCTGCGGTCACAGGCACAAGCCGAGCGACTGGGCGACCGTGATCCGTGACCTCCAGCGTCTCTCCGGCACGCACTCGGCGTAGCGCCCCCGACAAACCTTCTCTCAACTGCCGGACACCGATTTGGATCATGTGTCCACAAATGATACTACAATCGGTCAGGCTGGCGACGTTCGACAGACGTCTACGATGCCCCGCCACGCCGGCATCACGGGCCGCGGCGCCCGCAGGCAGTTCGATTGGAGCGGCGCACTCCGACCGTGGCATAATTCGTGGCATGGGTCGAGCCCGAGTATCAACCACTGTCGATGCCGGAGCCTTGGATCGGGCGCGACTGCTCTTGCCAGGCTCCGATAGCAGCCTCCTCGATCGCGCGCTGGCAGCGCTGATCGAGCGTCTCGAACAGGAGCGGGAGCTCGCTGCCCTGACCGCCCATCCCTATGAGGATGACCCTGACCTGGCTTGGGAGGCTCCCCCCGGACCGGACCTGCCGTACGACGGGGATATCCCGTCCGAGGTAGCTCAGCTGGCTCTGGAGCGGAGACGCAAATCGGCATGACCCCTCTCAGCCAGCCGCCACCCGGTCGCGAGGCGCTGGGCCACGGTGACGTGTGGTGGGCCGATCTCGACAAGGTGCAGCCGGTGGTCGTCCTGACACGGCGCCGGGTGGCGTCGCAGCTCACGCGAATTCTCGTCGCGCCGGTCACGACCACGGTTCGTGATCTCCAAACCGAGGTCGCCCTGGGCAAAGCCGAAGGGCTCAAGCCCGGGTGCGTGGCCAACCTCGACAACATCCAGCTCATTCCGGCCAACAGGTTGTTGCGGCGTGCAGGCCGGGTTGGACCGGCACGTTGGCGCGAGTTTTGCCGCGCCATGGCCGAAGTTATGGCCTGCCCGGCCGAGCGATAACCCGCGGTCCCTGCTCGCTCACCGAGGCGAAAGTTCGAGAGACATCTACGATGCCCCGCCAAACCCAGCGGGTGCACATTATTCGACAGATGGCAGCCGGATGGCTCCCCGGCGGCGCGCCGAGTTGCTACATATTCGTAACAACGCCGGATATGGCGCGGTCGTGACAGTGTTGTCACAACTCGGCTATCGGGTACAATGTGACGATAATGTCACAACTGACTGGCGGCCGACCTGCTCGGCGATGGGCTATCCGTTCTGGAGATGATATGGGCCGAGCGATCGCTGAGATCCGCCATGAGAGGGGTCTCACGCAGGAGGAATTCGCGCAGCAGGCCGGTATCTCCCGGGTGTACCTCGCGCAGATTGAGTCGGGGCGATCCTCCAGTGTGCTCGAGCACATGCTGAGGGCGCTTCGGCGGGCGGGGGGGCACCTGACCGTCTCCCTGGACGAGGACGATGCCACGCCCTGAGCTGCTCGGCGTCTGGCTGTACGGCCGCCGGATCGCTCAGTTCACAGCGCCCAGGCCGTGGATCATCCAGTGCGCGTACACCGACGAGGCGCTGGAGACGTGGCCCGCGAACATTCCGCTCCTGTCGTGCTCGCTGCCGCTGATGCGCAAGCGCCAGGACGCGAGCGTGTTCGCAGCGGGCCTGCTGCCCGAGGGCGGCCATCGGCTTGCGGTCGCGGGGTCCATGGGCGTGTCGGTGACCGACGTACGCGCGCTGCTCGGTCGCCTGGGCCGTGACGTGGCGGGCGCAGCCGTGATTTCAGCCGAGGCCCCGGCGCCGCGCGCGGGACGCTTCGTGCCATATACCGCCGAGGGCCTGGAGGCAGAGGTGCTCGCGCTTCCCGATCGACCGCTGGCGATCTACGACGACAGCGAGCTGTCGATCGCGGGTCTTCAGGACAAGCTGCTGCTCGTGAAGCTGGAGGACGGTCTCTGGGCCAGGCCGGTCAGCGGTCTTCCATCGACCCACATCCTGAAGATCGAAGATCGCAGATACCCGGGGCTGATCGAAGCCGAGGCGAGCTGCCTCAGGCTTGCACGCGCCGTAGGGCTGACCACCGTGGACATCGTGGTCGAGACGATCGCCAACATCCCTTGCCTGATCGTCTCGCGCTTCGACCGGCGCCAGGAGGAGGACGGCAGCGTCAGCCGCATCCATCAGGAGGACGCCTGCCAGGCCCTCGCGCGCAATCCGGATGCGGACCAGGGTCGGGGCAGGTATGAGCGGGCGGGCGGGCCGCGCCTGGTCGAGATCGCCGGCCTGCTCGACAGGCATTCGGCCACCCCTGCCGCTGATCTAGACCAGCTTCTCTCGCTCACCACCTTCAACGCGACCATCGGCAACGCCGACGCCCACGGCCGCAACGTCTCCCTTCTCCATCCAGCGCCAGGGCGGATCACGCTGGCGCCGGTCTACGACACCGTTCCGACCCTGCTCTGGCAGAACCTCCGCGCGGAGCTGGCCATGACCGCCAACGGCGTGTCATCCCTGGCGGCGGTGAAGCGTGATGATCTGGTCGCTGAAGCTGAGCGCTGGCACCACGACCGTAGACGTTCAGAGCGTGTGAGCAGCGACCTTGCCGAGCGACTTCTGGCCGCCGCTGCCAGCGAGGACCTCCGGAAGGACGTGCGAGATCTAGTTAGGGCGCGTGCAACACGGTTCCTTCAGGGCGTGGCGCTCGGCGGCGGATCGGCTCTAGCCTGACCAGCAGCGGTGGGGGATGAGTGGACCCTCAGCTACGGCACGCACCTGGTCGTGAACTCCAGCGCGGGCACCGCGACCGTGGTCTTGGGCAACGGAAGCCAGATCCCCTTCACGCAGGTAAGCGGGACCTGCTCCGCCCCCGAATGGTGATGGCCACCCTGACCTAGAACGCCGACGGGAGCTTCACCTACCTGGAGAAGCGGACCCAGCGCCGTCGTACCGCACGGCATCGCCGCCGCCCGCTCGGAGTCCAGCTCTTGAAAGGCGTCGACGATGCCCAACCGCTCCTGGCCTGCCCCCCGAGTGCGCCGGGTTGGTGCCGATCCCGACGAACTGGTGGTAGCCCTTGGCACGAAGGAGGTGCCGGTTCTCTCCACCCACCGCAATCGCGTCGCTGCTCGTGTGATCGGCCTCATCGAGCAGGCGCAGAACGCATGGCCGCCAGGAGGACGGCGCTTCTCGGTGGTGTATGATACATACATCATGCGCCGCACTCAGATCTACCTTGATGACGGACAGGTTGCTCAGCTCCGGGCCGCTGCCAAGACCTCTGCCAAGTCGGTCTCGGAAATCATCCGAGACGCGATCGATGAGAAGCTGGCGCGAGTTGGCGAGGTGGACGACTTCGAGCGTGCCCTGGCCGGCGTCGCGGGCATCTGGGCGGACCGGGGGGATATCGGCTCGACCGATGAGTATGTCCGGAAGGTGCGTCAAGACCGACGCGGGGCTCCGAGCCCTTGATTCTCGACTCCGACGTGATAATCGAGGTCCTTCGGGGCAATCCGGCAACGATCGCATGGCTTCGCGCCCGCCGTGCGGCGGGGGTGCCCTTGCGATACTCGCCCGTGAGTCGGGCTGAGATTCGGGCGGGCTCGCGCGGGTCGGAACGCGCCGCGATCGCCGCCTTCTTCGGCAGCCTGACCGCGCTCGCGATCGAGGCTTCGACGGGCGAGATTGCGGGCGAGCAACTGGCCAAATTTGCGCCCTCGCACGGGGTCCAGTTAGGCGACGCCCTAATCGCGGGAGCCGCCCTCGAGCGCTCAGACGACCTGGCAACGTTCAACACCAGGCACTTTCCGGGAGTCACACGAACCGTCAGGCCTGACCGCTGAAGTCAACGCCGAAAAGTTCGAAAGACGTCTACGACGCCCCGCCATCCCCTTCACTGCACCGGGGCGGCGGCTACACATCGCCTTCAAGCCTGGCTCGGCGCCGAGGCAGTTCGCCAGCCGGCAGGAGATCAGCCGGGAACCACGGTGATTGGGCAACGGACCCCGGGTGCCCGGCTGATCCGGCCATCGCACGTGAGGAGCGGGCAACCGAGTTGCTCGGCCAGCGCAACGTAGGACGCATCGTAGGCAGATAGGGTTTCGCGCAGCTCCCACACGCGCGCCGCGCTGGCTTGTCCAACGTGGTCTGGGTGGGTTAAGACCGGGCCGCTGCGGCCTCGGCTGAGGGTCTGGCCACTAGTTGGACTGGCCCGATCGCCGACTAGGAGAAAACAGTCATCGAGCAGGAATCGATGCGTCCCCGGCCTCGGCGGATGGTGCGCCGCCACTTCGGCGCGCGCGGGCCTGGACCATGATCTTGCGCAGCTGCGGCAGATGGTCGTCGTCGTGGAACAACCCAGTGATGAAGCGGCCGATTGCGTTCATTGCGGGCCATGACTCGTAGGGCTGATAGACGTTATCGAGGTGGGGGGAGGAGGGCCAGGCGGCCAGCATGGCGAGCCGCATGCGCCGGCTCTCCTCAATCCGATGCCGGCAAAAGGCGGCAGTTGTGGCCTCCTGCCAGGGAACTTCGTAGCGCGATCGCCCCTCAACCGAAAGACCCCGAGCCAGGGTCAGCGCAAGAGCGGCCGACTCCTCCGAAGAGGCGGTAGCGTGGACCACGACATGGCCGAGCGTCCAGGCGAGTTCGACCTCTCCTTCGCTCGCGGCGACCACGTCCTTCGCCTCGGGGTCATAGGGGACGAAGACCACGTCGGCATCTTCAGCGTCGGCAATGGCCTCAAGCTGGAGGTCGCACATCTCGTTGGTCAAGCGGGCCAACTTTTCACCGTCCAGCCCTTCGGCGATCTCCTGGATGGTCCTCTGTTTACGACGGAGCGGCTCGAAATCGATCACGGTCAAAGACTAGTCGCTCGCGCGCAGCGTTCGCCAGCCGCGGCCCTGGAGGCTGAAACCCCGGGACCATCGACCTTCGGCGGGGCGCTGAGGCCGCCTCTGGGTCAAAAGACGCGCTAAGACCATTTGATTCGGTCATCCGGGCCGCGCCGCGCCAGCGCGCTGGCCACGTCTGCCCCGCCACGGTGCGGGTCACGGGCTGCTCATCTGCTCGGTGACGCCGAGCCACGCTCAGTGGTCTTAGCGACAGTTGGTAAAAGCGTCTACGACGTCGCGCGGAGTACGGCGTCCCGAGGGCGGAAGATTCTAGGTCGTCGCCGCCCTGGCGTTTTCCAAGTGCGAGTTCACGTGCAGCGCGAAGCCCTGAGCCATCCTGGCGGTAGTTCGAGTTTCTCCATAGATGGCAAATGTGTGCTCACCCGCCAGTTGTTCATCGCTGTAGCTGCGAACCGCATTCGCGGCCCGATCTCCCACCTGGCGCAATCCCGTGATTGCTTCGGCGCGTGTGGTTTTCGACCATTCCGGAAGCTGACTCGCGTTCCAGGTGTCGATCTCGGGCATCGTCTTGGAGACGTCTCGCCCTGCCGCCATCTCCTGGGCGAAGCCGATCAGCACCGGGCCGGCTTCGATGATATGGCGGATGACGGCGGCCACCGGCCAGCCTTCTTCTGAGGTGATGGCGTTCCAGTCTTGGTCGGAGCAGCTCTCGCAGAACTCGATTGCCGCGCCAACCGCCTCCAAACAGTCTGACGCGATCTTCTCGCGCTGATCGACCATCTCCACCGACCCCTCCTTTAACGTCCAATTAACCCCAGGCACTTGGACTTTGAGCCTCCGACTAAGGACTCAAGCTGCTCCGAGACGGTTCCATTTGACCTGGATCGGACCTGACACCCAACCCCAATGCCAGCGCTCGGTGGGGTGGGCATCAGGCCGTACTCCTGCGGTCCTACTCCTCGTGCGTTGTCTCCGCTCTCCCCCGGCGAGCGATCTCGTCGACCACCGCCGGATCGGCCAGAGTGGTGGTGTCGCCCAGCGGGCGCTGTTCTGAGACGTCTTGGAGTAGGCGGCGCATTATCTTTCCCGATCGCGTCTTGGGCAACTCGGGAGTAAAGACAATGTTCGCCGGAGCAGCGAACTTCCCGATCACGTTGCCGACGTGCTCGCGCAGCTCACGCAGCATCTCTGGCGAGCCTTCGCGCCCACCCTTAAGCGTGACGAAGGCGACGATCGCCTGCCCCGTCTGAGCGTCGCTGCGCCCACAGACGGCGCACTCGGCCACCAGCGGATGGCTGACCACAGCGCTCTCCACCTCAATTGTCGAGATCCGGTGACCGGAGACGTTCATCACGTCATCGACGCGCCCCAGCAGCCAGAAGTCGCCGTCCTCGTCAACCCGGGCTCCGTCGCCGACGAAGTAGGTGTCCTTGAACCGGCTCCAGTAGGTCTGGACGTAGCGCTCGGGATCGCCGTAGATCCCACGCAGCATGGCTGGCCAGGGCTTGCGAATCACCAGGTATCCACCGCCGCCGGCCGGGACCGTCTCGCCCTGCTCGCTGTAGACCGCGGCGTCGATGGTGGGGAAGGGGCGGGTGGCCGACCCCGGCTTCAGCGTCGTAATCCCGGGCAGTGGGGTGATCATGATCATCCCGGTCTCGGTTTGCCACCAGGTGTCGACGACCGGCGTCTTGTTGAGGCCGATGTGCTCGCGGTACCACACCCAGGCCTCCGGATTGATCGGCTCACCAACGGTGCCCAAAAGTCGCAGCGAGCTCAGGTCGTAGCCCTGCGCGTACTCGGGACCCCACTTCATGTGGGTGCGGATCGTGGTCGGCGCGGTGTAGAGGACGTCGGGCCGATAACGTTCCACGATCTGCCACCAGCGGTCTTTGTCGGGAAAGTCTGGCGTGCCCTCATAGACGATTCCGGTGGTGGCGTTCGAGAGCGGACCGAACACGATGTAGCTGTGGCCGGTGACCCATCCAATGTCGGCCGCGCACCAGAACACCGAGTCGGGCTTGATATCGAAGATGTAGTGGTGGGTCGCGGAAACGCCGGTCAGATATCCGGCCGTGGTGTGGATGATGCCCTTGGGCTTGGCCGTGGTCCCGCTGGTGTAGAGGAGATAGAGCAAGTCCTCTGAATCCATGGGCTCGCATGGGCAGGATCCAGGATCGTCGCTGGTGCCCTCCAGCATCTGGTCAGACCATACGTCGCGGCCAGCCACGAAGTTCACCTCGCCGCCGGTGCGCTTGACCACGACGCACTTGGTCACCGTGGGCGAGTTCTCGAGCGCGTCATCTGCGTTGCGCTTCAGCGGCACTCGGTTGCCGCGCCGCCAACCCTCGTCCTGCGTGACCAAGACCTTGCATTGCATGTCGTTGAGGCGCCCCGAGAGCGACTCTCCGCTGAACCCGCCGAATACCACCGTGAACGGGGCCCCCAGGCGAGCGCAGGCGAGCATTGCCACCGCGAGCTCGGGCACCATGCCCATGTAGATGCCGACGTGGGTGCCCTTTTCGACGCCCAGCTTCTTTAGGCCGTTGGCGAACCGGACGACCTCCCTTTGAAGGTCGCCGAAGGTGATCGCACGGCGATCACCTTCGGGCTCTCCCTCCCAGAAGAAGGCAACCTTGTCGGCCAGTCCGGACTCGACGTGGCGGTCGACGCAGTTGTAGCAGACGTTGAGCTTTCCTCCCAGATACCACTTGGCGTAGGGCGGGTTCCACTCGTAGAGCTTGGTCCAAGGCTGGAACCATGAGATCCGCTCGGCCTGTTGCGACCAGAACTCCTCGAACCCGATCTCGTAGATCTCGGGCTGGGCGTTGGCCTGGCGGCTGAATTCAGGTGAAGGGACGTAGCGCCGCTCCTCCACCTGCATGGTCTCTATCGCGTGACCCTCGGACGGGCTCTGACTCATCTGCCTATACCTCTTATTGCCAGCTCCTGAGCTAGTTTGTTATCGCCTAATTGGACCAGATTGGCTTGCCCACCGGCAGGATCGGCGTGGCGCGCAGGCTGTTGGCGACAACCGCAGCCGAGGCGTACCACGCGACCAGCGCGGTGATGATCCCGAACCAGCCGCCGAGCTGGATCAGGCCGGTGCTGGCCGAGAAGAACCCGAGGAAGAGAAGAATCTCGGTCACTTCAAGGAAGATGAAGACCAAAAACACTGACATGTTGACGCGTAGACTCCACACCGTCATGTAGGTGTTGAAGATGGCGAAGGAAAGCAGGAACCAGCCCAGGTCGGTGGTCAGATCCTTGGCCGCCACCTTGCCCGCCAGAACCAGCACGATGAAGGTCGCCAGGGACATCCAGAATCCACCGTAAGTCGAGAAGGCGGTGGCGCCAAAGGTGTTGCCAGCTTTAAACTCCCACATGCCGGCGCAGAACTGGGCCAGTCCCCCATAGAAGAAGGCGAGTCCCACCCAGGTCAAATCCGGTGCCAGGCCCGCGTTGTGCGTGCTGAGAACGAACGTGGTGAGGGCGAAGCCCCCCAGTCCCAGCGCCGCGGGGTTCGCCAGCGCCGGCACCACCGGCCTCTGCGTGGCCACCCCGGTGCCTTCCCTAGTTTGCTCGATCAACTCTTCTCCCTCCTTCAAGTCGGCCGCATCCGCGCCACGTCTGCGCCGCCCGACACATGTGGGACGCGCAGCGGCAGGTGCTGGGCAGCGTGCGTCCGCCGTCGCGGGCTGTCCAGTCAGGTTCCGTGAGCGGTGGAATAGGGCTGCCCAACGGCTGCTATCAGTTCCCCAGCGGTATGTCACGTCCACCCACATCTGGGTTTGAGACTGGCCCTTGCGCGCGCCCCGGCCAGGCCTGATCATGGCGCCATGCTGCTGGCCCTAGTGGCGGTCCAGGGCTTGCTCACCGCCACCGCGGCGGTGGTCATTTTTGCGCTTCTGCGCCGGCGCCAGCGGGGCTTCGGCAGTCCCGAGGAGCAGGCCACGCTGCGCACGCTCGCCTTCGCCACCTCAAGTCTGCGCGAGCTGCGTTCCGGCCTCAGTCCCAAGAGCGCGGCGCGGGTACTGCCGGCCGTCGCACTCCAGTCCGGGGCGCCCGCGGTTGCGCTCTATGACCGAGAGCGGCTGCTCGCCTTCCACGCCCAGCCGGCGGGACCGGGGGAGAGCCATCGCCTGCACTTGGAGGCGGGTACGGGCGCGGTCAAGCGGGCGCTGGCAGGGCGCAGGCTGCAGTTGGTGGCGGCGCATCTGGAGGCCATGGACGGCTGCGAACTGCGCTCGGTGATCATCGCCCCCATCATCGTGGAGGGAAGCTGGGTGGCAGGTCTGGCCACATATCACGTCGATGATCCACGCCCGGCCGCGCTTCGCATCGCCTCCGACCTGGCCGAATTGCTCGCCACCCAGCTTCGTCTGCAGCACGCCGACGACCAGCGCGTCACCTTGGCCAGCTCGGAGCTCAAGATGCTGAGGGCGCAGATCGCGCCCCATTTTCTCTACAACACGCTCACGACCATCGCCGCCTTCGTTCGCACCGACCCGGCTCGAGCGCGCGAGCTGCTCTTGGAGTTTGCCGACTTCAGCCGTCGGGCCTTCGGCGGTGCTCAGGGAGACTTCGCCTCGCTCGCCGACGAACTCGTATTCGTGCATAAATACCTCAACCTGGAGCAGGCGCGACTGGGGGATCGGCTGAGCGTGCGCTACACCGTCGACCCCGAGATCCTGAATGTGAACGTGCCGGTGCTCGCCATTCAACCCCTGATCGAGAACGCGATCAAACACGGCATCGAACCCAAGCGGGGTCCGGGAACGATCACCATCGTCGCTGAGGACGAGGACGACGAATGCCGCCTCAGCGTCGGTGACGATGGTGACGGATTCGATGTCGACGCCAGAGATCTGCAATCGCGGGGAGCCCTGGCCAACATCGATCGCCGCCTGCGCCAGGTTTTCGGCGCTGATCATGGCCTCGTGATCGAGTCGCTGCCGGGCATCGGCACCACCGTCCACATGCGCGTACCCAAGTACCGTCCCGGGGTGCGTCCGCTTTGAGCCCGGCGCTGCGCGAGCTGAACGTGCTGGTGGTGGACGACGAGGGGCCGGCGCGCGACGAGCTCTCCTATCTCCTCCGCCAGAGCCTCGGTGTGGGCTCGATTGTGGAGTCCCAAGATGCCGGTGCGTGCCTCGAGCGCCTCCGGCGGGAGCACTTCGATGCCCTCTTTGTCGACGTTCGCATGCCCGGTTTGGACGGGCTCGGTCTGGCTCGGCTGGTGCAGACGATGAACCCGCCCCCGGCAGTGGTGTTCGTCAGCGCCCATCAGAGCCACGCGGTGGAAGCATTTGGCCTGGGAGCGGTGGATTATCTGCTGAAGCCGGTCCGGCTCGAACGCCTGCAGGTCACCCTGCAGCGTCTGCTCCACAGCTCGACTACCTCCGCGCCGCCGTCGTTGGCAGAGTCCGGCTCCGCCCTTGGACTCGAGGACCGGCTTCCCGTGGCCGGCCGGGGATCGATCCTGCTACTGCCACTGCACGAGATCCGGGTCCTGATCGCCGACGGCGAGGGGGTGATTGTGGTTACGCCCGAGCGGCGCTATGCCACCCGCCTGGGGATGGCCGGTCTGGAGGGACGGCTGCCGCCGCGCACATTCCTACGGGTCCACCGCCACTACATCGTCAACCTGCGCCACGTGAGCGCGATTGAGACCTTTTTCAACGGCACATACCTGCTCAAGGTCGACGACGTGCCCGACCTCACGGTACCGGTTTCGCGCCGCCACGCCCGCCACTTCCGCACCGTCGTCGGGTTCTAGTTGGAGGTCGGGCCCTCGCCGAGCGATAACGAGGTCTCTGCCAGCGCCCAGATCGACCATCTGACCGAGCTCGCAGAGCAGACTCGAGTCGGCGAGGTTTACCTGGCGGCACTGATGCGCCGGCAGCTCCGGTTGAGCCTGGGGGTTGCGGTGAGCCTGCTCGCGGTGCTGGGGGTTCAGCCCTTGCTGGATCGCTGGGTGGCCTACCGCCAGGCGGCATTGTTCTCGATCCCGGTGCCCTGGCTGGTGCTCGGACTGCTGACCTATCCGCTGCTGGTTGTTGCCGGTTATTTTTACCTCGGGCGCTCCGAGTCGATCGACGACGAGTTCGGCGATCTGATGCGATGAGCAGCTCGCCGGCGACTGCGGTCGGGCTGGTGTTGATGCTGGCACTGACCGTGGGGTTGGGGGTCTATGCCCGTCGGTTCGGCCGCAGCACCTCCGACCTTCTGGTCGCCGCGCGCACGGTGCGGCCGCGGCTGAACGCGGCTGCGATCAGCGGGGAGTACCTGAGCGCGGCCTCCTTTTTGGGCATCGCCGGTCTGGTCATGCAGTTCGGCTACGACGTGCTCTGGTATCCGGTCGGTTACGCCGCCGGCTACTTGGTGCTGCTCATCTTCATCGCCGGTCCGCTGCGCCGTTTCGGCGCCTACACCATCCCCGACTTCGCCGAAGGCAGGTTCGACAGCCCCGCCTTTCGTCGCGTGGCGGTGTGCCTGGTGATCCTGATCGGGCTCTTCTACATGCTGCCGCAGATGAAGGCGGCCGGCATCACGGTCTCGGCCGCGACCGGAGCCCCCTACCCGATCGGAGTCGTTGCAATCGCCGCGGTGGTGGTGGCGCTAGTGGCCGGAGGAGGCATGGGAGGCATAACGGTGGTTCAGGCGTTCCAGTTCGCGGTCAAGATTTTCGCCATCAGCCTGCCGGTGTTCGTGCTCTGTGTCGAGTTTGGGTCGCCCTCTCACCTTTTCGCCCAGCTCGGCTCCCGCGTCGATCCCCAGCTGCCGGCGGCGGTCCAGTTCACGGTCCACCCGGGCGATGAGTGGACCCTCGCCCGGCCTACCTCGGTCCTGCCCCAGACGCCTCTCCGGGTGCGGCTGCTGCCGCCGCGCAGCAGCGCCGGGGGGACCTATCCCGCCCTGGGCGGGCCGACCGGCAGCGGAGCAGGCCAGGGGCGAACACTGATCCTTCGACCGCCCCAGCAGACGCTTCCGGCCGGCAGTGTGGTTTTCTCTGACGCCGGCCGGGTTGGGCTCCGGGCCGGCGCTCCCGTTCCCTTTGGAGCCTCAACGCCGGCCAGCAGCAACCGGGCCTGGGCGCTACCGTTCGGTCCCCTGGCCGGGGGCGGTGGCCACCCACTGCTGTTCACCTATTCGCTCCTGGTCGGCATCCTCTGCGGAACCATGGGACTGCCCCACATCCTGGTCCGCTTCTATACCAATCCCGACGCCCGGAGCGCGCGGCGCACGGCCTGGCTGGTTCTGGTGCTTCTCGGGCTGTTCTATCTCTGGCCGCCCCTGTACGGGGTGCTGGGCCGGTTGCAGGACCCCGCACTGTACACGCAGAAGCTGACCGATTCAGTGGTTCTGCTGCTGCCCCGGCTCCTATTCCCAGGCTGGCTTGGAGCGCTTATGGCCGCCGTCGTCTCGGCCGGGGCCTTCGCCGCCTTCACCTCAACCTTGAGCGGCCTTTTGGTCTCGCTCGCAGGAGCTCTCGGCCACGACCTTTACGGGCGCTGGTGGCGACCGGAGTCGTCGCCGCGAGCCCGCCGCCGGGCGTTTCGGTTGGCGGCGATCGTGGCCGGCGCGGGCGCGGCCGGGCTCGGCCTGACGGTGCAGAGCTTCGACATCAGCGTCCTGGTCGGATGGGCCTTTGCCATCGCCGCCAGCAGCTTCTTCCCGCTCCTGGTCCTGGGCATCTGGTGGCGCGGGCTGACCGCCCTGGGCGCCGCTCTCGGCGCCACCCTGGGCGGACTGGCCGCGACGGCCGGCATCGTCACCACCATGCTCCAACCGGCAAGTCCCGCCCTGACTTCATTTCTGGATCGAAACTCGGGGCTGGCCGTGATCTTCTCGCAGCCGGCGATCGTCACCATCCCGCTCTCATTCGCGCTCATGGTCTCGGTGTCTCTGGCCCTGCCTCATCCGCCCGGGCAGGTCTCGCTCAAAATGCTCCAGTTGCACGTCCCCGAGCGTCTGGGCCTGCGCCATGACTACATACCCGAGTGAGGGAGCGAGCTCGGACAGCAGCCGAGCCAAGCCTGCCGGGCAGGCGATTTCAGGCCGAGAGATCGCCGGGCCAGGGAATGGACCGGTAGGGAGCGGGGTTTGAGATGGGGTCGGCACCTCGCCGACCCGGACTAGGCGCGGCCTGGTCGCGGCCGTTTTTTCTGGAGCGCCTCTGGGCGCCGCCGCCGTACGGCGGGACGCGAGGAGGTCGCTATGTCTGTGGAGAAAAATCAGTTGGAACTCCCCGCGGGAGGGGGCGCTTCGGGGCGGGGAGCAGCCGCTCTGGCACTTGACAACCGGGCCCGCTGGGCGGTCATGGGGGCGATCCTTCTGACCACCTTTTTGAGCTCGCTCGACCAAACCGTGGTCGGAACCGCGCTGCCCCGAATCGTGACCGATCTCAACGGCGCCGGCCTCTACACCTGGGTGGTGACCGGCTATCTGCTCTCCTCGACCATCACCGGTCCGATCTACGGCAAGCTCTCCGACGCCTTCGGCAGCAAGCCCATGCTGATCATTGGCGTGGTCATCTTCCTGCTCGGCTCCGCCCTCTCCGGCCTGGCTCAAAACATGACCGAGCTGGTCCTGTTTCGCTGCCTCCAGGGCCTCGGCGCGGGCGCCATCTTCCCGATCGCGATCGCGATCGTCGGAGCCATGTTCAGTCCCCGCGAGCGGGGCAAGTATCAGGGCCTATTCGGAGCCGTCTTCGGTCTCAGCTTCATCGTCGGGCCGCTGATCGGCGGATGGATAACGGACAACATCAGCTGGCACTGGGTCTTCTACGTCAACCTGCCCCTGGGTCTGGTCGCGCTGCTGGTCCTGGCCACCGTGCTGCCGGCCGCCCCGGCGCGGCGGTCGAGCTGGAGAAATCTCGATTACCTGGGCATCGCGCTCTTCTCAGCCGGCCTGGTGCCGCTTTTGATTGGTCTTACCAACAAGGGCGAGCTGTCGTCCCAGGGTTCGGTCTACAGCTGGACCGACCCCAACGTAGGGGGGCTGATCCTGCTCGGCTTGGTACTGCTCGGTTTGTTCATCCTGGCCGAGTCGAAGGTGGCTCAGCCCATCGTGCCCCTGGACCTGTTTCGCGGGCGTGACTACTCGGCCAGCATGGCCGCCGTCTTCCTGCTCGGCATGGCCATGTTCACCGCCGTCATCTTCATGCCCCGCTTCTATCAGGCGGTGCGTGGAGTGAGCGCCACCGAGTCAGGCTACTTCATCTGGCCTCTGCTCCTGGGTCTGATGGGATCCAGCATCGCCTCAGGCCAGGTAATCAGTCGCAGCGGGCGCTACAAGTGGCTCATGCTCGGCTCCATCGCGGTCCTGACGGTGGGGGCGTTCTCCCTCACCCACCTCACCGCCGGCGTGCCGGACTGGGAGCTCTGGGCCTGGCTCCTGCTGCTCGGTGTCGGCCTCGGCCCGTCCATGGCCGGCTTCACCATCATCGTTCAGAGTTCGGTTCCACTGAACCGACTGGGCGTGGCCACCAGCACGCTCACATTCCTGCGCCAGATGGGGGGATCTGTCGGCCTCGCCCTGGCCAACACGGTCTTCTTGAGTTCGTTTGATCGGCATCTCCCGATCGATCTCCGCCAGCACCACGTACCCGCCCCGCTGCTGCCCGGATTGGTCCGGCTCAGCGGTCAGCTCCAGGGGGTGGGTGATCTGGGAGCCGTCCTGCACCATACCCTGCCAGCGTCAGCGCTACCTCTGGTCCCGGCCGTGTTGGACGCCATCAAGCAGGCCTTCGCCAGCTCGGTCGCGGGCATCTTCTGGATCACGCTCGTCGCCGCGCTGATGGGCGGGACGGCCACCGCGCTGCTCCGCGATCGCAGTCTGCGCTCGGTTCCCGAGGTCCGGGCTCCGTCTCTGGAGCGCTCGGAAACCGAGTCCCGCCCCGCCGCCTGAGCGGATGGCTGGTCCCCCGCCGGACGGCCACCGGGGAAGTCAGGCCCAGCCTCCCCGAGCTGCGGCGCGGCCCCGCAAGAGCCGTGTCCATGGCCTGCTCCGGGTAGACCCGTACGCCTGGCTGGCCCGGCCGGACGATCCCCAAGTCCGCTCCCACCTGGCCGCCGAGGAGGCCTACACCGAGGTCACCAAGCAGGCCTGGGCGGGGCTCGAGGACCAGATCCTGGCCACGATCCGGGCCCGGATTCGACTCCAGGATCAGAGCGTGCCCCGCCACCAGGCCGGCTTTTGGTACTACAGCCGGACTGAGGACGACCTTC
Source organism: Nitrosotalea sp. (assembly GCA_035534295.1). Classification (GTDB taxonomy): domain Bacteria; phylum Chloroflexota; class Dormibacteria; order Dormibacterales; family Dormibacteraceae; genus DATKQJ01. Next base: position 4,647 of record DATLSE010000007.1, on the reverse strand, counting down.
AGTACCCCATTCACTGCCGCCGTCGGGGGTCGATGCGAGGGGCCGAAGAGGTCCTCTTGGACGAGAACGAACTGGCTCGGGGCCGGGACTATTTCGCCCTCGGATATCGCCGCCTGAGCCCCAGCGGTCGCCTCCTCGCCTACGCCGTCGACGGCTCGGGGCGTGAGCTCTTCGAACTCCGGCTACGCGATCTGCAGACGGGAGCCGACCTTCCGACAGTCGCCGCCGATGTCAGCTACGGCGCCGCCTTCTCCGAGTTGGAGACAGAACTCTATTACGTGCGCCCCGACGCTTCTATGCGCCCGTTTCAGGTTTGGCGGCACCGCCTGGGCGGCTGGGAGCCGGACCGATTGGTCCTGCAGGAGGATGACGAACGCTTCTTCGTCGACGTCAGGCTGAGCGCCAGCGGAGAGTTCATCTTGATCTCGGCGCGGAGCGAGACCAGCGCCGAGTGGCACTACCTGCCCGCACAGGGCCTCGACGCCAAGCCTCGCCTCATCCGCTCCCGCCGCGTCGGCGTGGACTATGCGGCTGAGCACCGTGCGGGGGGGCAGTTCCTGATTTTGACCAATGATTCCGCGCCCCAATTCCGTCTCGTCGAGGCCGCCATCGGTGGGCCCCGGCGGCCCTGGCGCGAAGTTCTGGCGGAGCGCGCCGGGGTGCGACTGGCCGGATTCGAGGCCCATCGCGACTTCGTCGTCCTGACCGGTCGAAGTGGCGGGCTGAGCCAGATCGAGATCTGGCCCGGGATCGGCGAGCCTCAGCGCCTGAGCCCGGCCAAAGGGGTGCGCTCTCTGCGATTGGTGCCCGATCCCAACTTCGACTCGAGCGCGGTCCGTTTCGAGCACTCCTCGCTCGCCTCGCCGACGCAGACCCGGCAATGGGACGCGCGAACCCAGCGAGTGCGCGTGCTCAAGCGTCAGTGCGTGCCCGGTCACCGACCGGGCGACCTCCGCGTCCGCCGGATATGGGCCCGGGCCGAGGACGGGACCTCGATCCCGATCTCCCTGGTCGGCCGGGCCGACGCGCTGCTCCGGCCCGCCCCCACCGTCCTCTACGTCTATGGCGCCTATGAGCAATCCGTCGAGCCCGGATTTCGCGCTGAGCGGCTGGCGCTGCTCGAGCGAGGCCTGCTCTTCGCCATCGCGCACGTGCGAGGTGGGGGAGAGATGGGACGGGCCTGGTACGAGGCGGGCCGGCTCAATCACAAGCGCAACACGTTCGGCGATCTTGTCGCGTGCGCCAGGCAGCTGCTGGCCAGCGGGCTGACCGCGCCCGGCCGGCTCGGTCTGCGCGGCGCCAGCGCCGGCGGGCTGAGCGTCGCCGCGGCTCTCAACATGGAACCCGAGCTCTTCGCTTGCGCGGTGCTGCAGGTGCCATTCGTCGACGTCCTTGGGACCATGCTCGATCCTTCCCTGCCACTAACCGTGACCGAGTACGAGGAGTGGGGGGACCCGCGCCAGATCGACGCCTATCGATACATCCAGAGCTACTCTCCGTACGACAACCTGCATCCGGCGCGATATCCGCCGGTGCTCGCCACCGCCGGCCTGAACGACAGCCGGGTGGGATACGTCGAGCCTCTCAAATGGGTTCTGGCGATGAGGGCGGTGAGCCTGGGCTCGGGCCCGACCCTGCTTCGTGTCCATCGCGATGGTGGCCACGCCGGTCCCTCCGGACGCGAGCGCACGTGGCGGCAGGAGGCCGAGGTGGCCGCGTTCTTGGCCCGGCATCTCGAGCTCGCGGGTGACGAGATCGGATCGGGTCCGCAGAAGTGAGTACCAAGTTCTGATCTTGCTCTGACAGATGGTGGACTTCGGCGCCCTGTAATAGAGGGAGGATGTACGCCATCGAGCGCTGGGCGAGAACCTGGCGCCTGCCGCTGATCGCGAGTCTGGCCCTTGTAACCCTCGCGGCGTGCTCGGCGCAGCTGACCGTGCCCGCCACCATCGGCGCGGAGGTACCCGCGACCGTCATCCGCCTCCCGGCCCTGGCCCAGCCCGCCTCGCCGGCGCTCACCATGGATACAGTCCAGGTGGCCGCAGCGGTGGCCCCCGCGGTGGGCATGGTGATCGTGAACGCCCCCGGATCGACCGCGATCGGGAGCGCGGTCGTCATCGCGAGTCAGCCGGGGCGGAGCTACCTGGTAACCAACGCCCACGTCGTCGCCGGGGGGCAGCGAATCCAGGTCCTGATGCCCGACGGGGAGCATTACGCGGCCCGGCTGGTCGGCTCCGACTCGGTCGAGGACCTGGCGGTATTGAGCCTGGATCACACCCTGCCCGCGGCCCAGTTCGCCGCCTCATCCCAGCTCCAGTCAGGCCAGCCAGTGGTCGCGATCGGCAGTCCCTTGGGCCAGCAGGCCAGCGTCACGGCCGGTGTCATCTCCGCGCTCAATCGCACCCTGAGCAACGTTACCGGGGGGGCGGGAGGAGCCGAAACCCTGCCCGACGTGCTCCAGACCGACGCCGCCATCAACCCCGGCAATTCGGGCGGTCCACTCATCAACGCCGCCGGCCAGGTGATCGGGATCAACTCGGCCGGGGCCAGTGGCGCTGACCTTATCGGGTACGCCATTCCCAGCTCCATCGTCTACCGAGTGGCCCAATCGTTGGTCGACGGACGGACCCCAGACCATCCCTACCTGGGCGTGTGCACGGTCTCATTGGATCAGGCTCTGGCGTCCTCCGCCGTCCCCAGCTCCGCCGTTGGGTCTGTGGTCTCGCGCGTTGCCTCTGGATCTCCCGCAGCCGCGGCCGGGCTGCGCCCAGGCGACGTGATCGAGTCTGCCTCCGGGAGCAGCCTGGCCGGCGGGGCGGCGCTGCCCGCCCTGCTCCAAACCCTGCGAGCAGGCCAGCGCGTAACCCTGACGGTGCTGAGGGGCGGACGGGCGCTCGCGCTCGAGGCCACGCTGGCCCAGCTTCCCACCGCCTCCGCTGGATCCTGCCTCGCCTGAGTCCGCCTGGGCGATACGTTCACCCCGCAGGAAGCGCTCTTTGGTCCACGATGGTGACTGGTAACAAAGCACCGTAGGCGGCCCTGGCCGCGGGGAGACTTCGACATGGAAGATCAGACGACACCCATATCCTGGCGCGCGATGCCCTATCGGGCTCCGGTTTTGAGTGCGGCAGGGGTCGACTTCGGCACCGCTGAATCCCTCCTGGCCGACGAGCAGGAGGACATCTTTCACGGCATCGTCGTCCGTCTAAAAGCCGGCGGCGCCCTGGTTGAGGTGGCCGCGGACGAGATATCGACGATCACCGCCAGCGCCGTCCACACCGACCTCTCTCCGAGCCAGGTGGCGAGCCTGCCGGCCTACCGGCCCCAGCGCTGGAGCCACATCGAATGGGGAGGACTGTTCCGCCACCACCCGCAGTGGAAGCAGGACTAAGGCCCAGAGGGACTCGACCGGGCGCTGATAGCGACCGTGAGCAGAGCGCGGTCCTGGCTCCGATGCGGGACGTGATCGTTTACGCCCACGGGCCCCGCCCCCCGATGGATTGCGCCTAGCCAGGAGCCGGGTCCTCCGATAAGATCCGGTTGTCCGTATCTATGAGCTCTCTTCTATCGGTTTCCGAGACGGCCTGGGAATTCCACCCCGTGGACCCGAGCAGCGGAGTACCCATCCACCGCCAGGTCTATGGCGGAATCCTGGCCGCGATCGAACGTGCGGGTGACGGGGCGGGCCGCCTGCCCACCGAGCGCGAGCTGTGCACCGCATTCGGGGTGAGTCGCTTCACCCTGCGTCAAGCCGTGAGCGACCTCGTGCGCGTGGGTCTGCTGTATCGCATTCAGGGCAACGGCACCTTCGTGCGAGGCCCAGCCATGACCGAGCGCGTGTCGCTACGCGGCTATCTCGATCCCTGGCTCTCTTCCAGCCTGGGGGAGCGTCTGCGGATCGACGAGATGACCATGCTGCCGGCCCCCCCGGACGTGGCTCAGTGGCTGGGTTGGAGTGAGCCCGGCCAGGTGCTCTACCTGCGCCGCTCCCGAAACCTCGATGGGCGCCCGCTCGCCATCGATCATCGCTATTTGGTGCGATCGGTGGGGGAGCGGCTGACCAGTGCCCAGGCCGCGCGGAGCTCGCTCTCCGATTTTATGGTCAACGTCCTCGGGCTGGACGTCGGACCGGGCGAGATGGAGATCTATCTGGACCAGGCCGATGATGAGGATGCGATCCGCCTCGGACTCGGCGGCGCGCGCCAGGTGCTGGTGCGGCGCATGGAGCTGCGCTCCCGGGCGGGCGAGCCGCTGATGGTCGGTCGCTCGGTCTACCGACCCGATCTTGCCCGGCTGCGCTTTACGGTGCCGAGATGAGCGGTCCCCTCTGGCGGGACTCGGCCCCGGGCTGGACTCGCCATCGGATGGCCGTCACCACGCTCTCAACCGGACAGGACCTCAGCCTCCAGCTCTCCGTCCTGCGCGGCGTGGAGAGGGGGCCCACGCTCGGAATCATGTCAGGGGTCCACGGCGACGAGACGATGTCGCTGCTCCTGCTTCGAAGGCTGATGGACAGCCTTGACGGCGGCCTTCTGCGCGGGGTCCTGGTCCTGCTCCCGGTAGCCAACCCGCTCGCCCTGGGCGCCTTCAGCCGCTTCACCCCCGAGCAGCACGGCAATGTCGACCTCCACACCGCATTTCCTGGCA
>DATLSE010000006.1:0-112115 GCA_035534295.1 Nitrosotalea sp. | reverse complement strand
CCCGGGCTCCAAGGGCCAATAACTGGTGAGGGCGCCGGCCCCGACCGGCCTAACGGCCGGCCGGGGGGCGCCCCCGGGGTTAAAGTGGCGGTCTTTCTACCAGGTCATGATCGGTAGCTCCGCCTGACTGGCAGAAGGTTTAGATCACGCATGAGGACCACCGTCGAGCGACTTTGGTGAACCCAGCTGTGAGTGCACCGTGAACCCACCGTGCGCGAGCGGTGAGGCCACGTAGATCGGAGCCCCAGTGGGGTAGGTAGCCATCGTGATTGGGATCACGCCCGGCCCTGGGGTGACGCCCGTGTCCTCAAAGCGCACCGCGCTTAGTCGTGGCGTGATCGCCAAGGTGCCGTTGTAATGTGGCGCCTCGACAATCCACTCCGCCGAAGTGCTGTCGCCCCCGAACGCATAGGTGTGGTCAAACCCCACCCCCGTCGACTGGTTCAGAATCTGATATCGCACCTGCGTACTTCCGATTTCGGTCACGCTGACCATCACCCGATTGCCCGGGGTTACCGCCACGGGAGTTTGGTAGACGAAGGCGCCGCTATAACTCAGTCCCTCGACGAAGGTCGAATAGGTCGCCGCCCCATCTGGGCTGACCTGGATGTGGATGCCCGCCTGCACCAGCGCGGTGGTGGCCATTGATGCACCACCGATTCCGTCCCAGACCGATGCGTATTCAGCCTGGCCTGGGTTACGCTGCGTCGCTGAAGGCACGTTGAAAGTGCTGGTCACCGACGTCAACGGGCCGACGGCATTCAGGTAGCCTGCCCAGTTGGCGCTGAGGGCGGTACCGCTACTTCCCCCATCGACCCAGCCATCGACCCATCCGTCGGACCAGCTGGTCGCGGCGGAGCCCGAGAGGCTCAGAAGAGCCAGTATCGCGAGGGCTGTTCGCCCCACTCCTTTTAACATGTGAGCAAATGTAGCCGAGGGTCTGCGTATTTCATCCCTCTTAAGTGAAATTGGTGCGGGTTTTTCCCAAGGTGCGGCGCGAAACCTTGCCCCCGGACCCCCTTGGGATGGCGTTGACCACCATCCACTGCTTGGGAATCTTGAAGTTGGGCAGCCGCTCCCGGCAGAAGGCGCCGAGTTCATCCGGCGTCACCTCTCCCACCACCCAGGCGCCCACGACCTGTCCCCAGAGGGGGTCGTCGATCCCGGCCACCACTGCCTCGCGCACGCCGGGGTGCGAGGACAGGACCGATTCCACCTCCTCGGGTCGAACGTTCTCGCCGCCGGTGATGATGGTGTCGTCGGCCCGGCCCAGCACGCTCAGGACGTCCCCGTCCAGGCGTCCCAGGTCCCCGGTGTGAAAGCGCGTCGGGTCGGGCTCCGAATTCAGTTCCGGGTTGACGTAGCCGGCGAAGAGGCTGGGCCCGCTGACCACGATCTCACCGGCCTCGATCTCGACCCGGGCGTGGCTCCCCACCCTTCCGGCTGAACCCGGGTGTTCTAACGCCTCGGTCGGAGAGGCGATCGCGATCTGGGATGCCGTTTCGGTCATCCCGTAGCTGGGGGCGACCTTGAGCCCCAGCTCGATCCACTCGCGCACGCGCTCAGCGGGCGCGGGGGCGCCCCCGATCAATATCACGCGCAGCCGGCGAAGCTCGTCCTCGCCGCCGGCCGCCAGCAGGCGCTCGAGCATGGTCGGCACCAGGGAGATCAGCGTTGCGCCGTGATCGCGGATGGCGCCCAGCACCGCGCCCTCCTCGAACTCGGGCAGCGTGATGCAGCTGGCCATGGCAAGAGAGTTGCGGATGAAGATGGCCAGTCCGCCCACGTGGTGGGGAGAGAGGGTCAGAAGCCAGCGGTCGCGCGCGTCCACCCCGAGCGCATCCAGGCAGCCCCGGGCCGAGGCGAGATGGTTTGAGAGCGTGTGGCGCACCCCCTTGGGCGGACCGCTGGTGCCCGAGGTGTAGAGCACGGTCGCGTCCTCGGGATCGCCTGCGGCGGGGTTCTCCAATTCCATCACCTCGGCGTCGCGGATCAGGAAGCGAGGCCGGGCGTCGGCCAGAATTCGGGCCAGGTCCTCGGGGTGGGCGGAGGGCGAGATCGGGACCAGGGCGGCGCTGCAGCGCAGGCAGGCGTGCAGGATCGCCGCGAAGCGGACGCCGGCCGGCTCCTGGAGCGCCACCCGCTGCCCGGGTATCAGCCCCTGGCGGCTAAGACGCTGGCTCCACTGGTGGGCGAGGTCGTCGAGCTGAAACCAGCTCACCCAGTAGTCCTGGCCCAAGTCGATGACAGCCCGCCGGGCCCGCGCCGCCACGGCGGCTGCTCGCAGGGGATCGTCCACGCCCTGATCATGCACCGCGGGTTGCCGGACCTGCCGCCGACGGACCCGGGGCCGGTGGTGGGCTAGCATGAAAACCCCGTCAGCTAGGGCTCAGGAGTGGTGGCTTGGAAGGTTGGATCGGCGGTGGAGACTACGAGGACATCTGGTACCAGACGCTGGACGGGGTGGCCAAGATCACGATCAACCGGCCCGAGGTGCGCAACGCCTTCCGGCCCACCACCCTGTTCGAGCTCAGCCGCGCCTTCGATGTGGCCCGCGACGACTCGGACATTGGAGTCATCATCCTGACCGGGGCGGGCACGGAGGCGTTCTGCTCGGGGGGTGACCAGCGCATTCGCGGCGCCGACGGCTATCGCGACGAGGCCGGGGTGGGACGGCTCAACGTGCTCGACCTGCAGATCCAGATCCGGCGCACCCCCAAGCCCGTGATCGCGATGGTGGCGGGCTACGCCATCGGTGGGGGCCACGTCCTGCACGTGGTGTGCGATCTCACCATCGCCGCTGACAACGCTCGCTTCGGCCAGACCGGGCCTCGGGTGGGAAGCTTCGACGGGGGCTACGGATCAGGACTTCTGGCCCGCAGTGTGGGTCAGAAGAAGGCGCGCGAGATCTGGTTTTTATGCGAGCAGTACGACGCCCAGCAGGCGCTCGAGATGGGCCTGGTCAACCGGGTCGTGCCGCTGGCCCGGCTGGAGGAGGAGACCATGGCTGTGGCGCGTCAGATCCTGCGTCACAGCCCCCTCGCCCTGCGTCTGCTCAAGGCCAGCCTCAACGCGGCCGACGACGGTCTGGCGGGGATCCAGCAGCTGGCGGGGGATGCCACCCTGCTCTACTACCTGAGCGAGGAGGCCCAGGAGGGCCGCGACGCCTACCTGGAAAAGCGCAAGCCCGACTTTGGTCGATTCCCCCGGCGCCCCTGAGCTGAGCCGGATCCGGCTCTGGTGGCTGGCGGCGCGGCCCGCCACCCTGGCCGCCTCGGTGGCGCCCGTACTGGCGGCCGTGGCCCTGGCCACCGCGGTCGGTCGGGTGAGAGCGTGGGCGGGCGTGGCTGCCTTGCTCGTGGCCCTGGCGATTCAGGTCGGGGTCAACTACGCCAACGACTATTCCGACCATCGCCGCGGCGCCGATCGCGAGCGCCGAGGACCGGTGCGAGCGGCTGCCTCGGGTCTGGTCTCGCCCGGGTCCGTGCGCCTGGCAGCCATCATCGCCTTTGCCATCGCCGCGGTGAGCGGGCTGGCGCTGAGTCTGCTCACCGATCCCCGGCTGATTTTTTTGGGGGCGGCGGCCATCCTCGCCGCCTGGCTCTACACCGGTGGGCCCAGGCCCTACGGCTACATCGGTCTGGGCGAGGTCTTCACCTTTATCTTCTTCGGCCTGGTGGCGACGGCGGGCACGGTCTACGTCCTCCTGCTCCAGATCCCGCCCGAGACCTGGTGGCTGGCCTCAGCGCTGGGCTGTATGGCCTGCGCCATTCTGGGCGTCAACAACCTGCGCGACATCGAGAGCGATCGCCGCGCGGGGAAGATGACGCTGGCCGCGCGCCTGGGGCGGCGCGGGACCAGGGTCGAGGTGGGGCTGCTCTTAGGCGTTGGGGTACTCGCGCCGGTGGTGGCCGCGCTGCTCTATCACCGCCCCTTCCTTCTCCTGGCCCTGCTCGCAGCGCCGCTCGGACTGCGGGTCGTGATTGGGAGCGGCGAGACTGAGCCAGCGCGCCTGGTAGGAGCCCTGCGTCAGACGGCCGCGATGGAACTGTGGCTCGCGCTCCTGATCGCACTCGGGCTTCTGATCTGATGCCCCCCGCGGTCGACCGGATAGAGGTTCTGCCGATTCAGATCCCGCTCGACCGAGGTCACCTCCGGAGCGCCATCCTGGTTCTCCACCGGGGCTCGGTTCAGGGCCTGGGCGAGGCTCCGGCCCTGCCCGAGCGGGGCGGCTCCCTGGCCGATATCTGCGCTGAGCTCACGCGCGGCCGCCCGCGCTCGGCGGCCGCCCGCGCGGCCTGGTCGTCGGCACTCTTGGACCTCCAGGCCCGGGAGCGCGGACTTTGCGTGGCCGAGCTCCTGGGCGGGGTGCGCCGGCGCCAGGTGCGCTGCTCTCACCTGGTGCGGGCCCAGTCCCCGGCCCAGGTTGGGGCGGAGGTGGCGAGCGCCCGGGGGGCGGGATTTGAGACCTTCAAGCTGAAGGCGCTGGATCGCGGCGGGGCCCTCGATCAGGAGCGCCTTGCCGCTGCGCGAGAGGCTGGAGGGCCTGGCGCTCAGCTCCGCCTGGACATGAACCAGAGTGGTCCAGAGCTGTCTCCCGCCGCGCTCGCCCGCTTTCGGCTCGAGTTCATCGAGCAACCCCTGCCCGCCACCGCACCCCTGTCGGCCTGGCTCCAGATGGGTCCCGGCACCGGAGCGGACGAATCGCTGGCCGATCTGGACCTGGGTCGTGCCCTGGGTGCGGCCGGCGTCGTGTTGGCGATCAAGCTGGCCACCGTGGGTGGAGCGCGCCCCGCCCTCGGCCTGGCCCGGGTCGCCGCCGGCCCCGTGCTCCTCGGATCATCGCTCGAGACCTCGGTCGGTCTGGCCGCCGCGCTCCAGGTGGCCTGCGCGCTGCCGCGTGAGCCCAGGGCCTGCGGCCTGGCCACCGCGTCTCTGCTCGAGGTCGATCCCGGCGTCGGCCTGGGCCCGCCCGGACCCCTGATGTCGCTTCCCGACTCGCCCGGGCTGGGAGTCGAGCTAGATCGCGACGCCCTGAGGCGCTACCGTGTTGAGCCGTGAAGCAGATGGTCCTCGAGGAGGCGCGCGGTTGCCTCGGGGCGCTCCAGGTGACAGGCGTGGCCGGCACCTGCAACCAGAGCCAGCCGAGCGCGAGGAATGAGCTGAGCCAGGCGGCGGGCGTGGGCGGAGTAGATCTCGTCCTGGGCCCCGGCGATGATCAGGGTCGGAGCGTCGATCCGCGCCAGGTGGGACCAGCGGTCGGGCGCGCTGCCCTGCCCCATACCGGCCAGGCTGGCGCTCAGACCGGGCGCGTTGTTGGCCAGGCGCCAGCTCCGCGATCGCGCCGTCCAGGTCGGACCCAGCTCGCGCTGGCCCGCGAACAGGGGCAGGCCGGCCCAGTAGTCGGCGAACCACTCCATGCCTCGGGCCCGGATGAGGCCGGCCAGCTCGAGGTCGGCCTCGACCCGTTGGCGTCGGAGCGCGGGGTCTTGGAGTCCGGCGTGGGCTCCGATCACGGCCAGGGAGAGCAGGCGCTGGGGATGGCGCGTGGCCAGGTCCAGCGCCAGGCGCCCGCCCAGGGAATATCCGATCACGTGACTCCGCTCCACCCCGAGCTCGTTCCAGAGCGCGATCAGGGCGTCTCCGGCGCCTTCCATGTCGGCTCGCGCCGCGGCGTTGGCCCCGTGGCCCGGGAGATCGGGGACGATGTAGCGATGTCCCCTCGGCAGCCGTGCCCGGATCTCGTCCCAGCTGGCCCCGATCTGGCTGAACCCGTGGAGCAGTGTCACCGCCGGGCCCTCGCCGTCCACCTGCGCGGACAGCTCTGAGGGGGCTTCGATGGAGGATGGCGAAGACCAAGCGTCCAAGGTTGCAGCCCAGATTACACATCGCTTCGCGGCCACGTTCGTCGATCAGCTGGCCCGCGCCGGCCTGCTCGCCGTCTGCATCTCGCCCGGATCGCGCTCGGCCCCGCTGGCCATCGCCTTCGCGCGCCATCGTGCGATCAGGGTCTACGTGCACGTGGACGAGCGCAGCTCGTCCTACTTCGCCCTCGGTCTGGCCAAGGCGACCGAGCGCCCGGTGGCCCTGCTCTGCACCAGCGGAACCGCGGCCGCCGAGTTCCACCCCGCGGTGCTCGAGGCCGACCAATCCCGGACCCCGCTCCTAGTCCTGACCGCGGACCGCCCGCCCGAGCTGCGCGGGGTGGGAGCCAATCAGGTCATCGATCAGTCCCGCCTGTATTCGGGCGCGGTGCGCTGGTACTTTGACCCCGGGCCGCCGGACGAGACCCAGGGCCACGCCCGACGCTGGCGCCGCCTGGCCGATCGGGCCCTGGCGGAGACACTGGGATCGCCCCCGGGGCCGGTGCATCTGAACCTTCCCCTGCGCGAGCCCCTGACCCCCGACCCCGGGGCGGCGGTGGAGCCGGACCCGGTCACCGGTGCCCCGCTGCGCCTCGAGCGCAGCCTGGGCGAGCCCAGCCCAGCGGCCGTGCAGTATCTGGCCGCCGCCCTGCGTCAGGCTCGGCGGCCCCTGCTCGTGCTGGGAGAGATGCGCTCGGGAGCGCGGCTGGCCGGGGCTCTGGCGGCGCTCGCCCAGGTGGCGCCCGTGCCCATCCTGGCCGAGCCCACCTCGCACCTGCGGCGGCGCGGGCTCGTGGGCCTGGTGGAAGCCTATGACGCTCTGCTGCGGGAGCCCGAGTGGACCGCCGCCCACAAGCCCGATCTGGTCATCCGGCTCGGGGCCCCGCCGACTTCAAGGGCGCTCAACACCCTCATCGCGGAGTCCGGCGCGAGCCAGATCCTGGTCGACGAGGAGGGCTGGCGTGACCCCGGACAGGAGGCCGCGGCCATTCTGCGCGGAGATCCCCTGCGCCTGCTCGAGCTCGCCTCCGAGCGCCTGGGCGGCGGAGGGGAGGGACGGGAGTGGGTCCGGGCCTGGAGGGACGGGGGTGCCATCGCCGCGGCGGCGGTTGACCGCGCCCTGGACCACGGCTCGCTCCACGAGGGCCACGTGGTCCGGGCCCTGGCCCACGGCCTGCCGGCGCGGTCTGCGGTGATGGTCGGATCGAGCCTGGCCGTGCGCGACGTCGACAGCTTCTGGCCGCCTCACGCCGATGGACTGCGCTTCTTCGCCAACCGCGGCGTCAGTGGCATCGACGGTCTGGTCTCGACCGGGCTCGGCGTGGCGGCTGCCAGCCCCGGTCCGGGAGTCATGCTGCTCGGCGATCTGAGTCTCTACCACGACATGAACGGGCTCTGGGCGGTTCGGCGGCACGAGCTGCATCCGCTGATCGTGGTCCTCGACAACAACGGCGGTGGCATCTTTGAGTTCCTGCCCCCATCGCGCCATCCGGACGTGTTCGAAGAGGTCTTCGCCACCCCGCTGGGCCTGCGCCTGGAGGACGTGGCCCAGCTCTATGATCTCGACTGGCGTCTGGTCGAGCGGGCGTCCGAACTCGGCCCCCAGATCGAGCAATCCCTCAACTCGGGCCGACCGACCCTGCTCTGTGCCCGGTTCGAGCGCGGAGCCAGCGTGCGCGGTCATCGGGAGTGCTGGGCGGCGGTCTCCGAGGCTCTGCTCTAGGAGGTCGGGGCCGCGGCCAGGGGTTCAGGCACTGGCCAGATGGCGTCCCCATCGTGGCGGGCGGGGACGTCGACGGAGGCCGCCGGGGCGAGCCCGGTCACCTCCAGGATCGCCGCCTCGTCCAGAGCGTCGTGCTCGAGCAGGGCCCGGACCAGGGCGTCGAGCTTGGAGCGATGTTGCGTGAGCAGCTCGCGCGCGCTGCTGGCGCACTCCTCGGCGATGCGCTTGACCTCGTCATCGATGAGCTTGGCCGTGGCCTCGCTGTAGGGCCGGCGCATCGCGCCCAGGCCGCCGGGGGAGTCCTCGGCGTAGCTCAGGGGCCCGATCTTGGGGCTCATGCCCCAGCGCACCACCATCTCGTGCGCGATCTGGGTCACCTGCTGGAGGTCGTTCTCGGCCCCCGTGGTGACCACCCCGTAGACCAGCGACTCGGCTGCGCGGCCGCCCAGAGCACCGGTGATCCTGGCTCGCAGGTGGTCCTCACCGTAGTTGAAGCGGTCGTTGACCGGGCTCTGGAAGGTGACCCCGAGGGCCGCGCCGCGGGGCACGATGGTCACCTTGCGGACCGGATCGGCCCCGGCCACCAGGAGCCCGAGCAGCGCGTGCCCAGATTCGTGGTAGGCGGTGCGCTCGCGGTCGATGTCGCTGAGCACGAGCTTGCGCTCGCTTCCGAGCAGGGTGCGCTCGATGGCCTCGGAGAAATCAGCCATCGAGACCTCGGTCTCCCCCTTGCGCGCCGCCCCCAGCGCAGCCTCGTTGATCAGGCTGGCCAGGTCGGCCCCGACCAGCCCCGGAGTCTGGGCGGCGATCTGGTTTAAATCCACGTTCGGTCCCAGCGGCACGTGTTTGGTGTGAATGGCCAGAATTGCGGCGCGTCCCCGGCGGTCGGGTGCCTGGACCGTGATCCGGCGGTCGAAGCGACCGGGCCGGAGCAGGGCTGAGTCGAGAACGTCGGCGCGGTTGGTGGCCCCGAGCACGATGACGCCCTCGCTGGCGTCGAAGCCGTCCATCTCGGTCAGGATCTGGTTCAGGGTCTGCTCCTGCTCGTCGTGTCCGCCCAGACGCAGGCTGCCGCCGCGGCTGCGCCCGATGGCGTCGAGCTCGTCGATGAAGATGATGGCCGGTGCCGCCGCGCGCGCCTTGGCGAAAAGATCGCGCACGCGCGAGGCGCCGACTCCGACCACGACCTCGATGAACTCGGCCGCCGAGATGCTGAAGAAGGGCACCCCCGCCTCGCCCGCCACCGCCCGCGAGAGCAGGGTCTTACCCGTCCCCGGGGGGCCGATCAGGAGCACGCCCTTGGGCACACGCCCTCCCAGGCGCTGGTACACCTCCGGCCGGCGCAGGAAGTCCACCACCTCCTGCAATTCCTGCTTGACCTCGTCGATGCCCGCCACGTCGGCGAAGGTCGCGCCCACCTTGTCGGGGTCGTAGAGCCGCGCCTTGCTCTGCCCGAGCCCGCCCAGAAGCCCGCCTCCGGCCGCCATGCGGCGGCTGAAGTAGAGGACGGCGAGCACGATCAGAAGCGCCGGTCCGAGGCTGAACAGAAGCGTCTGCCAGAACGGCGTCGGCGGATTGCTGGGCTCGGCGTTGATGGTGACGTTGTGCTTTTCCAGCAGGGTCTCAAGACCGGAGTCGGCGAAGGCAGGACGCTGGGTCGAAAAGTGGGTGGCGCGGTTGGTGCTGGTGGGGGAGCTACCGACCGGGTGGCGGGTCGTGCCCACGATCGAATCCCCGGTGCTGGTGATGCTGCTGACGTTGCCCTGCGCCACCTCCTGCTTGAAGACGTTGTAGGGGATGACCACGGATTTGGGCTGGTGGGAGGAGAAGAACAGGTTGGTGATCAGGATGTTGGCCAGGAGTAGGACCACGAGCGGGATCCAGAAACGGACCGTGCGCAGCTGCGAGGCTCCGGGGCCCGCGGGTGGTCGGGGGCTCGACATCCTGGCTCCGAGCTGGTTGAGCCGCTCGCGCGGCGAGTTCACCGGTGCGTCCGGGCGAGCGTAGCCTGGAGCCGGCTCGCGTCGGCGCCAGACCGCGACCGGGCGGAGGGTGGGGGGAGGGCGCGGGCCGGGGGGGCCGACCCGCGCCGGGGAAGAGTTCGCGACGTCACGCCCGATCGTGGCTCCGACGGGCGTAAAAGAGTCAGTAACAAGGAAACGTCGCCCACCGCCCTAGGAGCGGGCGCCGACACCCAGGGCGCCGAGCAGGGCTCGCAACTTGAGCTCGGTCTCGGCCAGCTCCAGCTCGGGGTCAGAATCGGGCATCACCCCCACCCCGGCGTAGACCCGGGCCTGGTCCTCCAGCAGCAGGCCGCAGCGCAGGGCCACCGCCAGCTCGCCGTCGCCGCGCCCGTCGATCCAGCCCACCGCACCCGCGTACCAGCCCCGCTCCAGACCCTCGATCTGGTCCAGGAGCCGCCGCGCGGGGGCGGCCGGAAAGCCGTTGACGGCCGGGGTGGGGTGGAGGACTGAGGCCACCTCGAGCAGGTTCGGTGCCGAATCGGGAAGCCGGCCGCGGACCGTGGTGGCCAGGTGCTGGATGTCGGTGAAGCGCACCACCTGGGGCCGCGAGGCGCTGACCGAGGTGGCCACCAGGGCCAGCGACTGCGCCACCGCGCGGGCGGTGATCTCGTGCTCGGTGCTGTCCTTGGCGCTTCGCCTGAGGCCGGCGGCAAGGAGCCGGTCGTGCGCCTCGTCGGAGCCGCGGGGGGCGCTTCCGGCCATGGGCTGAGAGGTGAGCTGGCGCCCCCGGCGGCGGATCAGGAGCTCGGGCGAGGCGCCCACCAGGGCACTGCCGTCGTCGCCCGGTATGAGGTAGGAGTAGCAGGCGGGGTGGGCGGCGCGCAGGGAGCTGAGCACGGCCGAGGCGGCCAGCACCCCGTCTCCCTGCGCGATCACCTCGCGCGCCAGCACCACCTTGTCGGCCACGCCCCGGCGGAGCTCGGCTGACGCCCTGGCAACCGCCTCCATGAATTCGCTCTCACCCCGATCCTGGCGCCGGACCAGGGTGCGCGCGGCCGGCCCGCGATAGCTGTCCGGAAGATCGAGCAGGTCCAAGTCCCCGCTCGCATACGTGCGGCCTCGGACCCGGATCAGGGCCAGCTCGGGCACACGCCAGCGCAGGGAGGGAAATCCCTGCCAGGGCTCACCCGGCTCCCGGGCCGGGTCGAAGGCAAATCCTCCGAGCGCGATCAGGCCCCCTTCCTCGGGCGCCAGCGAGGAGGATTCCCGCAGGCTGAGGCGGCGCCAGAGGCGTCCGGCGGCCAGGATCGGGTCCGGTCCCGATTCGACATCCAGCGTCCGGCCCCGCGCGTCCTCCAGGACCGCCCCGCTCCCCATCCCCACCAGGTCCATCCGCCGCCCGAGGCCGATCACGCTGACCGCGTCCGGCATCGGGCGCTCGATCACCAGGGCGGAGAGACCGGCGTCGCGCGCGGCGCCGGCCAGAGCGATCAGATCGGGGCTCTGGCCGAGCTCGATGACGCTCATTCCGCGCGCTCGATGCGCTCCCGCGCGGCTCGCAAGAGGGCACGCTTGAAGTGGTGGCGGACCAGGGTGGCGCTCGCCTGAAGCAGGCGCTCAAAGCTCTCCAGGAGCTCGGCCTGGGCGTCCGCGTCGAGGCCGCCTGAGGCCTGGATGGGCTCGCGCACGTGGCGGTCGAAGAGCTCCACCGCCGTCCGGGCGGTCTCGGCCACCGAGGTGGCGTGGCGGGCGCCGAGCTCCAGCAGATCGGTGAGGGGGATGCCGGCGTCGACGAGTTTGAGTCCGGCCTCGATCGCCTCCAGATCACCCGGTGAATAGAGCTCCTGGCCCCGGTCTCCCACCGGTTCGAGCAGGCCCGCCTGGGCCAGGCGGCGCAGGATCGGCGCGGCCACCTGGGAGCGCTGGGCGAGCTCGTCCAGGGTCCAGCCGGATTGTTCGGGACCAGCCGTGACCGCCTCCACCAGGGCCTCGTCTGAGGGCTCGAGCTCGCCCTGCAGGAAGCGCCGGATGACGGTGAGGGTGAATCCGCGCTGCTGCAGCTCGCGGATGCGGCGGATGCGTTCCAGGTGCAGCTCCTGATACCAGGTCACCCGACCCGCCCGCCGCGGCGCCTCGATCAGGCCCTGGCCCTGGTAGAAACGGATGGTGTCGACCGCCACCCCAGCCGCGCGCGCCAGATCTTCGATCCGGTACTCCATGAGTGGATACTCGCACAAAGCCCAGGTTTGGGCCCGCGGCCGCCGCGACGCTTAGGGTTGGCAGCTCCCGCCGCCCGAGGCCGGCCGCTGGGCCAGGGTCAGGCTGAGGGTGATCGCGGATCCGGAGCGGAGGACGGTCAGCTGCACGGTGTCGCCGGGGTTGTGGAGCTGGAGCGCGCCGCCCAGGGTCTGGCCGTTGTTGAGGGGAGTCGAACCCACCTTCTCGATCACGTCTCCGACCTGCAGGCCGGCCGTGGCGGCGGGAGTGCCGGGCACGGTCCCGGTGACCACCGCGCCGTAGCCAGAGGGCGGATTGGAGCTCGCGGCCAGGGCCTGGTCAATGGTCTCAAAGCAGACTCCGACGTAGGGATGACCGGCCTGCTTGCCGTCGATGAGGTCCTGGGCGATGCGCTTGACGATGACGCTCGGGATGGCGTATCCGATCGAATTGGCGCTGCTCGCGTTGGCCGTGTTCATGCCCACCACGTGACCGGCCGCGTCGGCCAGGGGGCCCCCCGAGTTGCCGGGGTTGATGGGAGCGTCGGTCTGGAGCACATCGGGCAGATCCTCGGCTCCCCCGCTGCCGTTGGCGACCGCGCTCAGGGTGCGGTGGAGGGCGGAGATGATGCCAGCGGTGACCGAGCCCTGGTTGGCCAGGGGGCTGCCGATGGCGACGACGGGCTCACCCACCTGGAGCTGGGTCGAGTCGCCGAACTGGGCCACGGGGAGCGACGCTGGGATCTTGAGCACCGCGATGTCCTCGATCGGATCCGTGCCCTGGACCTGGACCAGCCAGTGGCTGCCGTCCTGCATCAGGACCTGGACCCTCTGGCCGCCGGTCACGACGTGATTGTTGGTGACCATGTAGCTGGTGTTGCCCGAGCTCTGGATCACAAACCCACTGCCGATCGACTCACCCCCGGGGACGTTGACGATGACCATGCCGACCGAGGGGAGCAGGGCCTGGGCCGCCGCCACCGGGTTGTAGGCCGAGCTCACCCCGGGCGCCGTGGTGGGGAGGACGGGGACGGCGGTCGGGGCGGCGCTGGGCGAGGCCGAGGGGGCGGGGTGGCGCAGGGAGGGGATCTGGAGCGAGCAGCCGCTGAGCGCGAGCGCGGCGCCGACGGCGATGGCGCTCCAGGTGGCCCGGCGGCGCCAGGGCGAAGGCTTGGAGTTCAGCGTTGCCATATCCCTATTACACCCTCATGCGCAGAAGTAAATGTCAAACAACGGTCATGAAAGAGTCGCCGAAGTTGCAGCGCTGGGCCGCGGGCCCCGCTCAGCCGGCCTGGTTGCCCCCGGTCCGGGCCGCGGCGCTGGGCGACTTGGTGCGCGAGCCGTTGCGCTCGGCGGCGGACTGGCGCAGCTCCTCGGACAGGGAGAGGGGCACGGTGGGGAAGTCGTCGGGGTAGGGATCGGAGTCCAGCACCGGACGCAGAGCGACCGAGTCGAGCAGGTCCTTGATCTCGTCGCCGACCAGCTCGCCGTGCAGAATCAAGACCTCGGCCGCGCGGTCGATCGCCTCGCGGTTGGCGTGCATCAAGCGCCAGTCGTCGATGTAGGCTGCGCCCAGGATCTGGGCCACCACCCGGCGCGAGTGGGGATTCTGCAGGACCGAGGTCACGCGCGAGCCGCCTTCCAGCAGTCCCCCGCCCATCTCCGCCGTGGAGAGCAGATTCTCGCCGATGTTGACCGCCTTCTTCGACATCTCGAGCGGGAGCAGGTCGGCGCCCATGCCCACCAGCCCGACCATGTGGCAGGCCTCGGCCGTGGCCATCATGAGGTCGGCGTAGACGCCGTTCGAATTCTCTCCGTAGAAGACGCGCTCGCTCGCGATGGCGCCCAGCATGCTGCGCACGTCGGCCGCGAGCTGGGAGCGAAAACGGATGAACTCCTCCTGTTCCTGGGTCGAACGGTGGTGCCCCAGGGATCCGTCCGAGCGCATCCGGATGCTGAGCCGGACGTGAGCCTGATCGGGCTGAAAGAAGCGAGTGGCGACGGCGTGCCCGAGTTCGTGGCGGGCGACCGCGAGCTTGTCCCGGTCGGTGTACTCGATGGGCTGCACCAGTCCCGACTCGATGTTGCCCATGGCCTCGCGCAGGTCCTTCCAGGCGAAGAGCTGACGCCCGTCCTCAAAGGCGTACATGAGGGCCAGGGAGAGCGCCTGCTCGATCATCGCCGGCGAATAGCCGTTGGTCACGCGGGCGAATTCGTCGCGCTTGTCGATCCCGTCCAGGTCGGGATCGTGGGCCTTCTTGGCGAAGTAGAGATCGGCGATGTCGCGTCGGTCCTCTCTCGTCGGCATGCGGAAGGTGATGGTGCGGCCGAAGCGGCCCGGCCGGGTCACCGCCTCGTCCAGCACCGAGGGCCGGTTGGTGGCACCGATGAAGAAGAGGTTGTAGCGAGGCGGGCTCAGGGCCGGTACGCGCAGGCTGCGAGCGCTGGAGCCCCGGCCCCAGGTGCGAGGTATGAAGAGGCCGTCCAGGGTCACGTTGACCGTGCGGCGGAGAAACTTTTTGACAAATCCAGGGCTGTCGGCACCGTCCATCTGGACCAGCAGCATGTTGAGTCCGAGCTGGCCTCCGCCCATCATCCCGCCCATCATGCCGCCGCCCCCGCCGTTCATCCCCGAGCGGCGCTGACCCAGGGCGTCGAACTCGTCGATGAAGATGGTGCAGCCGCCCCAGCGCTTGGCCTTCTTCTTTGCCGCCCGGATCATCATCCAGACCGAGACCATGTCCATGCCCATGAACATGCCCGAGAAGGACGCGCCCGAGGTGATGATGATGGGGGTGTGGAGGGTGGAGGCGATGCCCTTCGCCAGCATCGTCTTGCCCGTGCCCGGAGGCCCCACCATGAGCACCCCGCGCTCGCGCTTGCCGCCCGCCTTGACGTAGTTGCGACCGGATTCGATCAGGCGCAGGATGCGCATCATCTCGGACACCGCCGAGCGCTGCCCGCGCACGTCCTCGATCTTGACGTCGTAGTTGGCGTCGCCGGGCTCGAGGGTTTCCCGGCCCATCTTGCCGAAGAGGATGAAGGGGCCGAAGAAGAGCGCGAAGTTGGCCAGGAAGAGCGCGCCCAGCTGGAGTACCAGGCCCAGGGCCTGGAAGATGAGCTGGGGCAGAACGCTCAGGGCCTGACCCGGGCCCAGGCCGAACAGGGCGGAGGCGCCGATCAGATAGACGGCGAGCAGACCGCCGGTGAAGAACAGGCGGCGCCAGAAGATGTAGCGATTGGTCTCCAGCGTGCGCTGGGATTGGTCGTCGTAGTCCGCGATCCTCTCGCGCAGGACGAGGGAGCGCCGAATCCAGCTGAACAGCCCGCGCAGTAGGAGAGCGGCGAAAAGCGCATAGATCAGCGCCGAGCCGGCTCCCAGGCCCAGAAAAACGTAGCCAAAGAAGAAGGCTGAAAGGGAGACGAGGAGGGTGAAGATCCAGAAGATGATCATGGCGGGAGGGTTCGACTATACGCCCGCCACTTGGCGGCGCCGGTCAACGACTTGTAAGGCGCCGCAGCCGGGTGGGCCGGGTAATTAGCAACAGGGTCACGAGCAGGCCGAGGGCGGCCACCATGTCGCCGGCGCTGTAGGCCTGAGGGAACGCCCGACCGAGCAGACCGGGTAGACCGATGGTGTCGTCAAGCCATCTGAGCCGGGTGTGGGGGCCCTCCAGCACGTACTGTCCCCAGGACCCCAACTCGAGCAGCTGGGGAGGGCCACGGTGCGCGAGCGCCACCCGCACCGGCATGTGCCCGCCGTTGGCCAGCACCACCACCAGGTTGATCGCCATGCCGACCGCGATGATCCAGTCCCAGGGGAGCTCGCGGCGGTGATACAACAGCCAGCTGAACAGCGCCACCGCGGACACCACATAGACCCAAGGGCCGGCCCCCATGGTGGCCAGGGGGCCCCAGACCCCGAGCTCCTTGATGATCAGCGCGATCGGCACCACCAGGGGCCAGCGCAGTCGGATTCGACCCAGCGGGGCCAAAGATCCGCCCAGGGCGAGCCCGCCGAGGAGGCCCAGGGCGCCCCCGAAAAGAAGCAGCATCGCCCTAGTCGGCGGTGAGCGAGGGATCAGCCAGGCGCGAGGCGGCCAGGCTCAGGACGCGGACGCCGGTCTGAAGGCAATCCTCCTCGATACGAAACCCGGGGGAATGGTGTGCCACCGGTCCCTCCGCATCACGCGGTTGCGCGCCCAGCATCAGGTAGCAGCCCGGGACCTGGGTTAAGAACTCGGCCATGTCGTCGCTTACGGTGAGTGGGGTGCTGAGCTGGACCGCGCTCTCTCCCACCAGCTCGCGGGCGCTCTCGAGCACGCGCGAGGTCACCCGGGGATGATTGATGAGGGGCGAGGTGCGGTGGGTCAGGCCGAGCTCGCAGAAGATGTTGAACTCGGCGTCGCACTCGGCCAGGAGCGCGGCCAGGCGCTCCAGCGCCTGGCGCCGCAGATCGGGATTGAAGGTGCGCAGACTGCCTTCGATTCGAATCTGGCGCGAGACCACGTTCCAGAGCCCATCGCTGTGCACCGCCCCGACCGCGATGTGGCATCGCGTGCCCTCGTGCTCCAGACCCAGGACCACCTGCCCCAGGCGCTCGAGGCAGAAGGCCTGGGCGGCGATCACGTTGCCCGATCGGCCCATCATGCCGCCGTGCCCGCCGGGACCAGTCATGGTGATGGTGAACGCGTCGGCCCCGGCCCAGAGCAGTCCCGGACGCGTCAGCACCTGACCCGCGGGGAGAAATGCGGCGAGGTGCAGCCCGAGCACGAGGTCGGGCTGATGGCGCTCCAGAATCCCCGCCGCGATCATCTCCCGGGCGCCGCTGCCGATCTCCTCGGCCGGCTGGAAGCAGAAAAGGAAGCGTCCGCGCAGATCCTCCAGGTGCTCGGCCAGGGTGCGCGCCGTGGCCAGGGCGATGGCGGCGTGGCCGTCGTGGCCGCAGGCGTGCATCCGGCCGTCGAGGTCGGATGAGAAGGCCAGTCCGCTCTCCTCCTGCAGGGGCAGGGCGTCGATGTCGGCCCGGATCATGACCGTGCGCCCCGGGCGCCCGGTGTCGAGCAGTCCCAGGCTACCGGTGGGGGTGAGGCGGCCCGGCAGGTGCAGACCGAGCTCGCGCATCCGGCTCTCGATGAAATCGGTGGTCCAGCTCTCCTCGTGGGCAACCTCGGGATGGCGGTGCAACTGGCGGCGGACGTCGACCACCTCGTCCAGGATCGAGGCGGAGGGGGCAATGCTCACGGCGCCAACGCTAGCACCCCGCGAGGGGGCCCAGAACTCAGACGACGGGGCCGATCGAGTATCCCCGCGCGGTGGAGTGGAGGAACTTGGAGCCGAGGTCGGGCTCGAGTTCGTCGAGCTTGCGACGCAGGGTCAGGAGGGCGGAGTGCACGGTGGAGCGGGCCGCGTTGGGGCGGAAGAGGCCGGCCTCGATCAGATCGGACGCCGTTGCCGATTTTGATCCCTGGGCCAGGTGGACCACGAGCGCGGTCTGCTGCGAGGTGAGACGGAGCTGGACCGTGCCCAAGGTCATGGTGCGATGGGTCGGATCGAAGTCGAGGCGGCCGAAGCGATAATTCCCCGAGCGCCCGGTGCCCCCCTCGACCAGCCGCGCTGCGAGGTCGCTGTAGATGTGGGCCATGGGCACGTTGCCCTTGACGAAGTAGCTGCTGGCGCCGAGTTCGTAGGCGCGCCGGATGGCCGCCGAGCTAACCTGGGCCGCCGATAGCACGATCACGGGCAGCCCGGGGTGGTTCTGCCGGATCCAGCGCAGAAGGTCGAAGCCCGACTCCTCCCCCTCGTCCAGGACCAGGTCTAGAAGGACACCGGCGACCCGGTCCCGACTCAGCATCTCCATCGCCTCCGGCGCGGAGCCCGCGACCGAGGCCTGGTAGCCGAGATCGTTGAGATCGAGCCGGAGCTGAACCTGCATCGGCGTCTCGTCGTCGACCACGAGGACCGAGGAGCCGAGCACCTCGATCGGTCGATATACCTCGAGCCCGGGGGGCAGCGGCGGCGGGCCCGCCTTGAGGCGGCTTTTAAGCATGCCAGTGGGGAGGGAATGTGAGCGGGGGCTGGTTCAACTTGGCTAAGAGTCTGGCCTGCTCACGAACTAGACGCAATACGCCCGGCAAAGTGCTTGTGTTTTCCAGCATAGTTTGCATTGCTTAGCAGGTAGTTAACCACTTAGTCGCGCGAAATCCCGATAATGCCATCTAAACCCAAGCCGTCCACCGCGGACCAGGGCTGGATCGATGACCCGGACCAAGATACTAACGATCGACGGCCCCGTCGGGGCGCACCGGCCTCGAGCGCGGCCCGGGCCCCGGCATGACTAAGCCGGACGGCGGTCTCGGGTACGGCGTATGGCGGGCGGCAGCAGCGCGTAGAGGTCGGCCCGGTCGACCGCCTTGCTCATATATCCGATGACGTCAGGGTCCTCGGTTCCGGAGGGAAATACCGGGTATGCGGTGTAGAAGATGACGGGAATTGACATGCCCTGGCTGCGCATCTCTGAGAGCAGCGCCCACCCGTCCATGGGTTCGGGCAGCATGAGATCGATGATGGCCACCTCGGGCACGCTCTCCTGGGCCTTGACCAGAGCCTCGGAGGCGTCCTGGGCCACAGACACCTGGTACCCCAGCATCTTGAGGTCGGTCTCCAGGATCACACGCCAGGCGCGCTCGTCGTCGACGACGAGCACGCTCGCCCCCCTGAGCTCCTCAGGCGGTGGTTCGATCGGCTTGGGCGGTGTGAAGGGCACTACTTTCGCGCAGTATACGGAGAGCCATGGCTAGTCCAGCGACCAAGGCCGCTAATTCCGCCCTCGGGCTGCGCCGCGAGCTGAGCCAGGCTTTGGCCAGCTGCGCCACCGAGGCCGACATCGTGCAGGTGCTGTACGCCGAACTCCACCCGCGCTATGGCTACGACACGATCAATCTGCAGGTGCTCGAGCGCGAGGGCTGGTACCACTCCGTCCCCATCGACCGCGGCGTCCTCCAGGACGTCCGCCGCCGGCTCCTGGCCGAGTCCAACTTCGCGCGCAACTACGCCGACCCCAAGGTCAGCGTGATCCTGCCCGACTACGGCGAGATCAGCTACGAGCGCGGGCGCGGGCCCGGAGTCAGCCGCCGCCCCGAGGTCCTGATATGGGTCCCCATCCTGCACCGCGGCCAGGCCATCGGGGCCATCAGCTACCAGACCTACGAGTTCCGCGACGTGCCGGAGGACGAGCTCCGCCTGCTCGAGGGGGTCCACGGCCAACTCGGGGTGGTGGTGAGCAACGCCTACCTGAACGAGATCACGCGCAACCAGGCGGTCAGCCTGAGCGCCCTCAACGCCATCGCTCGCGCGCTCTCCTCGACCCTGGACGAAAAGGAGGTGGCGGCGGCGCTGCATCAGACTATCGCCCCCTTGCTCCCGGTCGAGATGCTCGAGCTGATCGTGCCCGAGGACGGGCCGGAGGGCGCCGTCCGGGCCCTGCGCATCGGTCGCGAGGGCAGCGTCAGGACGACCCGGATGGCCAGGGGAGCGCGCCGGCTGGCTCAGGCGCGTCGGGTCCTGAAGAGCGGCAAGCCAGCCTTCGGCGAGGTCGCGCCGGCCACCTCCGAGTACCGCTCCGCGGTCTGGGTGCCCATCCTCGAGGGGGAGCAGGTGCGCGGCGTGCTGGCGCTGCACGCCCGGGCGCCCGAGGCCTATGAGGAATCCACCATCCACTTCCTGGAGCAGGTCGCGGACGAGGTCTCGCTCGCCCTGCGCAACGCCTGGAGCTTTGCCGCCAGTGAATCTCAGCGCCACCGGATGGAGGTGGTGAACGCGGTCGGTCGCCGCCTGGCCTCCAGCCTCGACCGCTGGGCCATCATGCGCACGCTCCGCGACGAGCTCGCCAACCACCTCGATTTCGACCTCTTCTCACTGGCCACGGTGAGCGAGACCCCGAACGGCCCCTACGCTGAGGGCTACGTCTTCGACTCCGGACAGGAGGGCACGGTTCCGGCGGTACCCCTCGCCACCGCCGGACCCTCCCGGGAAGCCTATGAGACCGGCCTCCCGGTCCTGATCCGCCGCTCGCCCTGGGCGCGCGGGGCGGAGCGCGAGGCGCACGACGGGGACCGCCTGGTGGGGCATGGGGCCCTCATCACCTTCACCCGGTCGGCCCGGGTCGCCACGCGGTCCATCGTCTGGGTCCCAGTTCGGCACGGCGATCGCATCAGCGCCCTGCTCTCGCTCCAGTCCTACCGCAGTGACGCCTTCGACGAGTGGCACGTACAGCTCCTCCAGGACGTCGCCGCCCACGTCAGCCTGGCCCTGGCCAACGCCGACTACTTCGCCGCCTTGCAGACTGAGCGCCGGCGTTTGGAGGCCCTGCACGTGCTTGAGATGGGTGTTGCCGGCGCCTCCGACGAGCGCCAGATCTCCGAGGCCGTGTTCTCCGCCCTGCGCACCTTCATCCCCGCCACCCACCTGGTCTTGAGCTGGGTTGACAACCAGGCTCGGCTGACCGGTTACGGCAGTGAGCAGGGAGCGGAGGCCAGGACGCTGGAGCCGGTGCCGGTGAGCGAGACCTTCTATTTCCGGCGCATGAGCGAGTCCGGGGTCTCCCTGGCCGAGTCCGTCCCGGTCGAGTTGCGCCGGCCCGAGGCGGGCAGCTGGTGGGCGACGGAGGACAATCGCCTGCCCGCCCAGGTGGTCTGGGTTCCCGTCTTCCAGGGGGACCGGGTGGCAGGTGCGCTGTCAGCCCAGCGTTATGAGGAGCTGGCCTTCAACCAGAGTGAGATCCAGCTCCTTGAGAGCGCGGCTCCCGTCGTCGGCATCGCCCTGCGCACCGTCCGCCTGCACCGCGCCAACGAGATGGCCCTGGCTCACTCGGTGCGGATTCAAGAGGTCGCCGCCCTCGCCGGTCACGACCTGGCAGGGGTGGTGGAGAGCATCGCGGATCAGGCTCGGACCATGTTTGAGGCCCCCGGCGCTGCGTGTTGGGCGTTCGACGACGAGGGGCGGGTGGCGGCCCGTGCCAGCGAGGGCGACGAGCACGCCGCCCTGATCCTGGGCTGGTCGGGACGCAGCGACGTGCGGACCTGGCGCAACCCGCCCCACGCCGACCTGACCGGAACCCAGCGCAACCTGGCCTGGCGGCTGATCCCGCTCTGGTACGCCGATCGCATGGTCGGCGCCATTGGAGCGGTGCAGTCGGCGGCCGTGGCGGGTGAGTCCGGCATGGCGCCGGTCGACTTCGCGCGCCACGCCGCGATCGCGATCGAGAACGCCCGCCTGGCGGCCGAGACCCGCGGCCGCATCCACACCCTGGAGGCGGTGGCGGCGTTCACCGACCTCGACATCACCCGCCCCGAGCGCACTAGCGATGAGATGGGGCGTTTGATCGAGCGGGCTCTGGCGGGAGCAGGAGGAGCGCTCTGGCTGGCCGCCGGGGACGACCTGGTGCGGCACCCCGAGCCCGCCGGCGGCGTCGCCCGCATGCCGCTCGATCCGGGCCCCCCAAAGGTGGGTGTGACCCGAAGCCGGGCGCGCCCGGCTTCGGGATCGGAGCCGGGCCGGACCCCGATCATGCTCGACGGCGAGCTGCTGGGGATGCTCACGGCCGAGACCCTGGGCACCTCCCCGGGCGAGACACGGCGCCTGATGTCGGTCCTGGCCGGCCAGGCGGCGCTGGTCCTGAACCGGCTCCGCCTGGTCGACGCCCTCGATCGCCAGGCCGGGATGATGAACGCCATTCTCAGCCACTCCCCGGTCGGGGTCACGCTGGAAGACGAGCAGGGACAGGTGGTCTACGCCAACCCGGAGATCGAGCGCATCTACGGTCTTTCCGCCTCGAGCCTGGTCGGCACCAGCTCAGAGCACCTGTTGACGCAGGCGCGCGCGGTCGTTCTGTCCGACGTCGAGGCCGAGCCGGGCGCCCCGCTCGAGCTCCAGCTGACCGAGCGCGGCACCGTGGTCCAGCTGCGCCGGGTTCCCATTCCGGGCTCGGCCAGCCAGGCCTCCGGAATCCTCACCCTGCACGAGGACGTGACCCGCGAACGAGAGATCCTGGAGGCCAAGGACCTCATGCTGCGGGCTATCGGGCACGAGGTGAGGAGCCCCGCGGCGGCCATGAAGTCGACCATCGCGGGCCTGCTGCAGTGGGACCGCGTGATGGAAGCTGGGCAGCGATATGAGCTCCTGGAGGAGGCCTACGACCAGTCCGAGCGGCTTTTGAGCCTGGTCGAAAACCAGCTCATCATCGCCAAGCTCGAGACCCGGCGCTTTGAGCCCAACCCCGAGACCGTGACCATGGATCGGGCCATGGAGCAGGTGCTCGCGGTCCTGCGCAGCCGCTATGGTTCGCGCATCGAAGTCATCGCCTTCTCGGCCGACCCCGACCTCCCGGCCGCCCTCTGCGAGCCGACCCACCTGGATCAGGTGCTGACCAACCTGGTCGGCAATGCGCTCGAGTACACGCGCGCGGATCGGGTCGAGGTTTCGGCCCGGCTCGAGGCGGACTGGCTCGAGGTAACAGTGCAGGACAATGGATCGGGGCTGCCTCCAGATCGGGTCGAGGGTCTGTTCGAGAAGGGCGGACCGGCCGGCCGCAACCGCGCTCGGGGTGGCCTGGGCCTGGGTTTGTACCTGTCCCGGCTGGTGGTCGAGCGCTCCTTTGGTGGACGCATCTGGCTCGAGCGCACCGGACCGCAGGGGACGGTGTTCAAGTTCACCGTGCCCTCAGTGCCCCAGGCGGCCGACCGCAAGTTGGGGGTCACGGCCGGGCGGTGAGCGGGGCCCTCGACGCTTCGGCACCCTTCTGGGTGCGGGTGGGTGGCGGCCTCGAGTCGATCCCCGGAGGGTTGCGCCACGGGCCGGCCGACCTGGATCATCCGCCTCCGGGCGGTCCCTGGGAGCCGCTCTTCGGCCCCGACGGGCTCGCGGGGTGGGCCCCACCGGGCGCTCCCCGGGCCCTGCTCCGGCGCGCGCCGGAGGAATCGGCCCGCATCTTGCGGGAGCGGCGCGCCTACCTGCTGGGTCGGTTGGGCCACAAGCTTCGCTCCGCGGTGCTGGCGCTGCAGGAGTCCGCGCGTCAAGCCGCGTTCGGGCAGCACCAGTTGCTGGAGCAGATCTACGACCAGGCGCAGGAGGTCGGGCGACGCGCCGCGGCCCTGGAATCGGTGGCCCTCGATCCCAAAGACGAGCCCCGGGCGGTGGTGATCGGAGCCGTCCTCACCCTGGCCGCCCCCGAGGCGGCCAGCCGGATCCCCGCCGCCGCGGTCGTGCGCGTGGGCGAGACGGTACTGGTCGACGCCCTGACCCGAACCTACGAGTGGATGGGAGGGGCTGGGGTGAAGATCCAGGGCGAGCGCGTGGGCGACTGGTGGCGGCTCAGCTTCGGCCCCTCTCCCAACCGCCAGCCCCTGCCCATACCCGAGGTCGGCGAGCCCCTGGTGCGGACCCTGGTCGATTCCCATCTCCACGGCTGGCTCGATTCGAGCGACCCGGGGGGACCCAAGATCTATCTGCCGGCGGTGGTCACGGCGGCCTGACGTGCCCACGGTGCGCCGAGTCCTTGCCCCCAACCCGGGTCCGTTCACCGGGCCCGGCACCAACACCTGGCTGCTCGGGGACGGTCCCGCCCGGGTCCTGATCGACCCCGGCCCTGACCTGGACGCCCACCGTCAGGCGGTCGGACGGGCGCTTGAGGGAGCCGCGCTGGGCGTGATCCTGGTCACCCACGACCATCTGGATCATCTGGCCGGGGCCGAGGCCCTGGCCCTAGAGCACCACTGCCGCATCGCCCGCTACCCCGAGCTTGCCGATGGGGACGAGATCTTGGTATCCGGACTCTCGCTCCAGGCCATCCACACCCCGGGGCACGCACCCGACCACCTCAGTTTCTGGATGGCCGAGGATCGGGTCCTTTTCTGTGGCGACCTCATCTTGGGCCAGGGCAGCTCGGTCATCGCATGGCCTGGGGGAGACGTCGGCGACTACCTCGACTCGATCGCGCGGGTGGCACAACTGGCGCCTCGGATGCTCTTTCCTGGCCACTTCGATCCCGTGCTCGCAGCCGGTCCCAGGATCGAGGAGTGCCGTCGGCACCGGCTCGAGCGAGAGGCTCAGATCGCGGCCGCGCTGAGCCCTACCGCCCAGGACGCGAACCAGATCAGCCGCGCCGTCTACGGCGCCGAACTGCGGTCCCGACCGGGGGCGGAGCAGCTGCACCTGGCGGCTCTGGCCTCGACCCGGGCTCACCTGGAAAAGCTTGAACGCGACGGACGAGCACAGCGCATCTTGAGCGCCGGCCCCGAACCGCGCTGGCTCTTGCCGGAGGTCGGATGAGCCTCAGCGTGATCGCTCCATCCAGAGGAATGCTGTCGGCCCCGATCTGGCGCACCCGGCGTCGGTAGCAGATCGAGAGCACCCCGGCCAGGGTCAGCGCGAATTCGTCCAGCGGACCGGGCAGTGGCAGCAACCCGATCCAGATCAGGATCCGCACCGGTCGGGGAAGGCGCGAATCGATGGCCAGGGCGCGGGCCCGGCGATAGGCGATTCGGATTCTGCGTCGCAACGTGCTTGCCGTTAAGGCCAGCCTGGCTCGTGCCGGGCTCCAGATCGAGGGCGCCGGCGGCCCGGGTATGGTTGGATCTTGAGCACCAAGTCCGCGTCCCCGCTCCGGCCGGCGCTGTCCCAGCTCGACGACGATGAGCTCGGCGCCTGGCTGAGCCGGCGCGGCGCGCCCGGCTATCGACTGGTCCAGATTCGCGCCCGCTATTGGGCCGGAAGCCAGTTCGCCGCCATGCAGGAGCTCCCCGCGCCGCTGCGCTCGGACCTGGAACGGTCCTTTCGCAGCCTGGCGCTGGATCCCCTGCAGCGCCTGGAGGCCGATCAGGGCCTGACCACCAAGATCCTCTACGGTCTCGATGGCGGATACACGGTGGAGGCGGTCCTGATGCGATACGCCCGGCGCTCGACCCTTTGCATCTCCTCCCAGGTGGGCTGCCCGATCGGATGTCCCTTCTGTGCTACCGGGCGGGGCCCGTTCGGGCGCAATCTGACTCCGGGCGAGATCGTTGATCAGGCCGTGGATGCGGCTCGCATCCTGCGCGCCGAGGGTCGCCAGCTGACCCACGTCGTCTTCATGGGGATGGGGGAGCCGCTGGCCAACTACGACGCCGTGCTCGAGGCCATCGGGCGCATCTGCGCCCGCTCGGGCCTCGGCATCAGCCCGCGCCGGATCACCGTCTCCACCGCCGGGCTGGTCCCCCGGATGACGCGACTGGCCGCCGAGGGCCTGCCCCTGACCCTGGCCATCTCGCTCCACGCGGCGCGCGACGAGCTGCGGGATGAGCTGGTACCGATCAATTCGAAATACCCCCTGGATCAACTCATCCCGGCGGCTCGCGAGTATGCGCGCATCAGTCGGCGCCGGGTCAGCTTTGAGTGGGTGCTGCTGGCCGGGGTCAACGACACCGATCGCGACGCCAGGGAGCTGATCGGCCTCCTGCGCGGAGGTGTGGGGCACGTGAACCTGATCCCGTTCAACCCCGTCGACGGGGCGGACTACGCCGAGCCCGAGCCGGCTCGGGTGCGAGCCTTCGCCGCCCGGCTCACCGACGGCGGCCTTTTGGTCACGGTGCGCGACACCCGAGGTCGGGAGTCGGCCGCCGCCTGCGGACAGCTGCGGGCCCGCGCCCTGCAGGCGGGGATTGAGCCGGCCCCGACCCTCGCGTAGGGATAGGCGCTAGAGGTGGTCGATGCGCTCGGCGAGATCAAAGTCGGCCGGGCTCAGGCCTCCCGCGCTGTGAGTGCTGAGACGGACCTCGACGCGCCCCCAACCCAACTCCAGCTGGGGATGATGTCCGACCTCGGCGGCCAGGGCGCCGATCCGGTCTACGAATTCAAGGGCGGCGGCGAAGTCGGCAAAATCGAAGGCGCGGTGGATCTCGCGTCCGCGCACCTGCCAGCGCGGAACCCGCACCAAAGCGGTGCGCACCTGCTCGGGATCCATCGCCGTCTGGGACTGGCTCACCTGGGATGCTCCAATCTCAACATAGCCCGACTGGGGCTATCGTGGGCGTCGGTGGAGCGCAGGGCTGGGGCGGGCAGAGGCCGCGGGCGCAGACTCCTCGCGACGCCTTGCGACGGGCTCCATGCGGCGCCTTGGACCGCGGCCTGAACCGTGGCCACGATCTACGCCGGCACCTCGGGCTTCAGCTATCCGAGCTGGCGCGGAGACTTCTATCCCCGCGGACTGGCCCCCGGTTCGATGCTCGCCCACTACCAGGCCCGGCTCAACGCGGTGGAGCTCAACCAGAGCTTCTATCACCTACCCCAGGAGTCGGTCCTGGCCACCTGGCGGGATACCACCGCGAGCGAATTTCGCTTCTGCCTCAAAGCGCCTCGCGGGCTGACCTACTCGGCTGCCGGATTCGACAAGGGCGGGCTGGCCGAGGAGGTGGGCCGCCGGCTCTCAATCCTGGGTCAGCGCCTGGGACCGATCCTGATCCAGTGGCCTCCCAGCCGGACGCGCGATGATGCCACCCTGGAGCTGATCCTGAGCCGGCTTGACCGGGCCGCCGCGGTCGAGTTCCGGCATCCCTCCTGGTTCGACCCCGCGGTATACCGGATCCTTGGCGGCCATGGCGCCGCGCTGGTCGTCACGGACGACGTTAAGTGGCCGGCGGCGCCGCCGGTCGACACCGCCGCGTTCGCCTACTACCGCCTGCGCCGCCAGTACGACGACGCCTCGCTTGAGACCTGGGCCATAGAGCTGGCACGACGAGGCGGGGCCCACCAGGAGGTGCACGTCTACTTCAAGCACGAGGTGGACGGACCGGGGATGGCGCTGCGCCTGCTCGCCCGCCTGAGCTGACCCCGCGCGAGCAAATCAGGCGCCGGCCAGGGCCAGATCAAGGCGGCGCAGCGCTTCGGCCCGCGGCAGCAGGGCCAGGGTGTGATGCAGGGGCGGGGCCACCGCCCCGGCCACGGACTGGCGCAGCGGGGTGAACAGACGACCCCGGCTCACCTCCAGCTGCTCACGAAGGCCCTCCAGGACCGACTCGATCTCAACCGCGGTCCACGGGCAGGCGTCGAGGGCTCCGCGGGCTGCGGCCACCAGCGGTCGCTGCTCGTCGCTTAGAGCCGGCGGCGGCGGTGGCGTGGTGAGGTAGGCAAGCAGATCCCGCGCCCGGTCGAGCCGCGGCAGCCGCTCCTTGAGGGCGGGGGCGGCTGCCGCCACGGTGGCCGGATCTAGGTCGGGGAGATACGGCAGCAGGCGCTGGGAGAGGTCGTCGTCGCTGAGGCAGCGGATGTACTGGCCGTCGATCCAGTCCAGCTTGTCCCAATCGAACATGGCGCTGGCCTTCTGGACCCGGTCCAGGCGGAACTCGGACTCGAGCTCGGCCAGGCTGAAGATCTCGCGTTCGGTGCCCGGGTTCCAGCCCAGCAGGGCGAGGTAGTTGACCACCGCCTCGGGCAGGTAGCCCAGCTCCTGATAGAGGGAGAGGCGGGTCTCGGGATGGAGCCGCTTGGAGAGCTTGACCCGATCCTTGCCCACGATCACCGGCAGGTGGGCGAACGCGCGCGGGCGCTCGTAGCCGAGGGCGTCCAGGACCAGTAGCTGGAGTGGGGTGTTGGACAGGTGCTCCTCGCCCCGAACCACGTGGCTGATCTGCATCAGGGCGTCGTCGATCGGACTCGAGAAGTTGTAGAGCGCGCTGCCGTCGCTGCGGATCAGGACCGGATCCCCCAGAAGCGCGTTGTCGAACTCCACCTCGCCCCGAACCAGGTCCAAGAACCCGGTTTTGCCCGCTGGCACCAGGAGCCGGGTCACGAACTCGCGCCGGTCGCGCGGCGGATCGGACAGGCACCGCCGCGAGTACCGGTAGGGCACCTTGGCCGCCACCGCCCGGGCCCGTTCCTGGTCCAGCTCCTCACGCGTGCAGTAGCAGCGGTAGGCCGCGCCGCTGGCGAGCAGGCGGGCGGCGTGCTCGCGGTAGAGATCGAGGCGTTCGCTCTGCCGATACGGTCCGTATGCCCCACCTACGTCCGGTCCCTCGTCCCAGGCCAGCCCCAGCCACTGAAATCCCTGGTAGATCGCCCGTTCGTAGTCGGGCCGGTTGCGCTCGGTATCGGTGTCGTCGATGCGCAGCACGAAGGTGCCCCCCATAGAGCGCGCGAAGAGAAAGTCGAAGAGGGCGGTGCGGGCGCTGCCCAGGTGCACGTACCCGGTCGGACTGGGGGCCATCCTGACCCGGACCGAAGCTGGAGGCACGGGTCACATACTAGTTGGGTGCCTGGCGTGCTGGTGCTGAACGGAGGTGCGGAGTTCGGGCCTGGCAACCAGGCCCAGGACCAGATCCTGATCGCCTCCAGGCGCCCCGGTCCGGCCTATCTGCTGAGCGCCGCGGTGGCCCGCCACCGCCCCCACTTGGCCCTGGCGGCGGCGCGGGACTGGTTCGCAGGTCTCGGACTCGAGCTCGACGATGCAGGCGTGTTGACCCGAGCTGACGCCGAGTCGCCGGAGGCCGAGGCCAGGGTTCTGGGGGCCGGCCTGATCTACATCGCGGGCGGGGATCCCGACGTTTTGATCGAGGCCCTGGTGGGGACCAGGGTGGGAGCCGCCCTACTCCGGGCCTGGGCCCAGGGGGCGGCCCTGGGTGGTTCCTCGGCCGGAGCCATGGCGCTCTGCGAGCACTGCCTGGTGCCGGGAGCGCGGGGCTGGGGGGTGGCCCGCGGGTTGGGATTGGTGCCGAACTCCGCCGTGCTCCCCCATTTCGTTGGCTCCGACGCCCGCGCCCGCGAGGCGGACCTTACCGGGGCCCGCTTGATCGGACTCCCCGAGCGCACCGCGGCCGTCTACTCCGACGGCCACTGGCGGGTCGCCGGCGAGTCTGCTGTGACCCTGATCCAGGGCGACACGCGGCTGGTTTATCGCCCCGGCGAGGAACTGGACGCCATGCCCGAGCCCGTCGCGTGACGCTGCAATCCGGATTTGTTCAGTGCGGCCCGATCCGACTCCACCACCTGTTCGGGGGCTCAGGTGAGCCCGCGCTCGTCTTCGTCCACGGGCTGGGGTCGGCGGGCTTCATCGAGTGGCGTTCAAACCTCGATCCCATGGCCATGCGCCACCGCGTCTACGCCCCCGACCTGCCCGGCTTCGGGCGCAGCGACAAGCCTCGAGGGGCGTATGGGGTCGAGTTTTTCGCGCGCGCCCTGGAGGACTACATGCAGGCGCTGGGGATCTCCGGCGCGACCATGGTTGGGGCCTCGCTGGGGGGGCGGGTGGCGCTCGAGCTGGCGCTGAACCATCCCCACCGGGTCAAGCGTCTGGTGCTGGTGAATTCGGTCGGCCTGGGTCGCCCCCGTCCCCGCCCCTACTACCCTCTGCTGGTGCTGCCGGCGCTGGGTGAGTTGTTGATGCGCGCCACTCGCCTCGCCCTCTGGCGGGCTCCAGCGGGCCTGATCTTGGGTCTGCGCCGGCGTGCCACCGGCGCCCACGCGGAGTCCGCGCCTGATCCCGAGTACCTGGGCCAGCTGCGTGAGATGCATGACTCGCCCGGCTTCGCCCGCGCCTATCTGGCCACGCTGCGTTCGCTCGCGGCTCCCTTCCGGGGCGGGGTCCATGACCTGCGTTCCCGCCTGCACGAGATTGCCATCCCCGTGCTCTTGGTCTGGGGCGCCGGCGACACCCTGCTCCCCCTGCGCCACGCCCTGCTGGCGCGGGATCTCATCGCTGGAGCTGAGCTCAGGGTCATCGCGTCAGCCGGGCACAGCCCCCATCGGGAGCGGTCGGGCGAGTTCAACCGGGTGCTGCTCGATTTTGCCGGCTGAGCTGCGCCCGGTGGGCGCGGAGTACCGGGCGGCACTGCAACGGGGCGAGCTCGATCCCCTGCTCCACCCCAACCCCGCCCGCCCGCCGCGGATCTACCGCCTCGTCGTCTGGCTGGCCGCGCACCTGCTGCCGAGGCTCTTCCGCGTCCGCGTCGTCGGGCTCGACAATCTGCCGCCGCCGCCCTACCTCATCGCCGCCAACCACCAGGCCTGGTACGACGCGCTCTTCATCCTGGCCGTGCTTCCCTCGCGGCCCATGGTCTACACCATGGGCCGCCGGGACACCGTCTTCAACCGCGCGCTCAAGCGCTGGCTGATGCGGCGCCTGGGCGTGTTCCCGATCTCACCCAATGCCGGCGAGCTGGATCAGCGCGGGCTCGATACCGTCTATCAGCTGCTCGATCGCGGAGCTCCAGTGCTCATCTTTCCCGAAGGCCGCTACTCGTCGGGCCGGAGCCTTAAACCGCTCAGGCGCGGCGTGGCCCATTTCTCGCTCCAGGCGGGCCTGCCCATCGTTCCGGTCGCGCTGAGCGGACTTGAGAGGCTGCGCCCGCGGGCGGCGGTCGAAATCTCAATCGGGCCTCCGATCTGGCCCGAGGCGCCCCGCAGCCGGACCCTCAACGCCCGTGTCGCACGGCTCTTGGAGCGCGTCCAGACGTCGATCATGGCGGCATTCGGGGGCCGGGGGAGGGAGGGCAACACAGGGGGTGCTCTGGGCGGGGTGATTGGGCGCCTTATCGGGCGCCGGCGCCCTTAAACTCTGCCCTCGTGCAGTTGATCTGTGGCGGGGAGGCGGAGGTTACCCCGCACCTGATCCGCGGCCTTGCCTCTGAGGACAAGGTTCGCCAGCTCGCCCCCGGCGCCGATCTGGCGCGGGCCCTGCGGGGGGTGAGCGTCGTCCACCACGTGGGCGGTCCCGAACTGGATCCGGATTCAGGGCGTCCGCGGGCGGTGCCCGGTACAGGGCTGCGCAGTCTGGTCGAGGCGATGCTGCAGTCGCGCGTCCGGCGCCTCGTCTACCTCTCTTCGGCCTGCGTTTACGGAGCGCTCGTCCCGCACGGCCCCGGGGCCCGGCTCGACGAGCTCACCGAGCCCCAGCCCCGCCACCCCCTGGAGCGTGCCTATTGGGCCGAGGAACGCTGGCTCAAAGCCCAGCGCGAGCTCCAGGTCGTCATCCTCCGCGGCGCCCAGCCGGCCGCGGCCGGCGACAGGCTGCTGGCCGAGCTCAAGGCGCGGCTCAAGCTCGGCGGTCTCCGCCTACCCTCGGGGGGCAGGGCGCCCCGCACCTTCATCGCCGCTTCCGATCTGGGCCGAGCGTTGGGCGCAGCGGCTCGCCGCGGGCAACCTGGATCGGTGCTTCTCGCCGGCGGATTCGTCGCTTCCTGGCGCGAGATGGCCCAGGCCCTGGACCCCAAGGCTCGGATCGGATCGGTGCCCTACGAGCTTGCCCACCTGGCCGCCGGGCTGGGCCTGGGGCGACAGGGCCGGGGCTGGTGGCGCCAGGAGGCGTTGGACCATCTGGCTCGGCCCCAGGTGCTGGACGACGCCCGCTCTCGGCGCGATCTGGTCTGGTCGCCGCTGGTCACCAGTCTGGCCGAATGTTCCGACGAGCTCAGCCTGACCGGTTCCAAAACCAGGCCGGTCAGGTCACCACGAGGCAGGTGATGGTCTTGAACACGCCCTCGACCCTCTGGATCTTGTCCACGATGAGCTGCCCGACGCCGCTCACGTCCGCGGCCTCACAGACGGCGATCACGTCATATTCGCCGGTGATCGCGTCGGCGGCGCTGATTCCTGCCTGAGCCTGCAGCCGCCGGGCCACGTCCAGCGCCCGCCCCGGTGACGCATTGATGAGTACGTAGGCCTTCATGGGCTCACCTCCAGCGGGAGTGGACGCATCAGTGCTTAGATTAGCGCGCCTGCAGAGCTCTGATCATGACTTCGTCGGTCATGTTGGCGCCGGAGAGCAGGACCACCACCCGTTCGTCCGAGGCCGGCGCGTAGTGATAGAGCAGGGCGGCCAGGGCGGCGGCGCCGGAGGGTTCGGCGAGCAGGTGCTCCCATTCAAAGAAGAGCCGGACGGCGGACAGCATCTCGGCCTCAGAGACGCGGATCATGCGATCGACGAAGCGCCGTGCCAGCTCAAAGGTGTGGCGCCCGGGGGCGCTGGCGGCGAGTCCGTCCGCCATGGTCTGCACGCTCTCCAGGGTGACCACCCGATCCAGCTCCAGAGAGCGCGCCAGGGCATCCGCGCCCGCCGGCTCGACCCCGATCACCTGCACCTGGGGCAGGCGCTGCTTCAAATAGAGCGAGATCCCCGCGATCAGGCCTCCGCCCCCCACCGGCACCAGGACGGTGTCGAGATCGGGCACCTGGGCCAGGAGTTCGACCCCGATCGTGCCCTGGCCGGCGATCACGTCGGGGTCGTCGAAGGCGTGGACGAAGGTGGCCTCGACCAGGTTTTGCACCCGCCACGCCTCGTCAAACGCGGCCTGGTAATCCCTCCCGTGGGTGATCACGTGCCCGCCCAGGCGCTTGATCGCCTCCACCTTGAGCTGGTTGGCGCTGGCCGGGACGTAGATCGTGGCCGGGACCCGGAAGACCTGGGCGGCGTGGGCGACGCCCAGACCGTGATTGCCGGCCGAGGCGGTGATGAGGCCGGCTGCGCGCTCGTCCGGACTGAGTCGCAGGACCTTGTTCAGCGCCCCGCGGACCTTGAAGGCACGGGTGGGCTGGATGCCCTCGATCTTGATGCTGACGTGGCACCCGGTCTTGGCCGTGAAGGCGCGCGAATACTGGAGTGGAGTTGGGGCCAGATATGGAGCCAGGTCCCGGGAGGCTTGCTCGACGGCCTCGGGGGTGACCACGTCAATCTGCGCGCCCGAATCCGTCACCGTCAGGAAAGTTTAGATTCGAGCTGTGGATGAGGACGCCGAACAGCTCTCGGGGCGGGATCGTGCCCGCCTTTTGGGGCGGGCTCGGAAGATCGAGCGGGGACGGATGGTGGTGGATAATCCGGGTCTTCGGGCGCTGGCCCTAATCCTCGCCCGGCGGCGAGGGGAGCGGTCGGCGCTCAAGGCGGCTCCCGATTCCGTCCCCAAAAGACCGCCCGCACCCGGCCCCGGGCCCCGATGACGAGGTCTGGATAACATTGGCCGCGATGGGCGCCCGCCGGGTTCGTAAGGCCATATTCCCCGCCGCCGGGTTGGGCACCAGGTTTCTACCTGTGACCAAGGCTCAGCCCAAGGAGATGTTGCCCCTCCTCGACAAGCCCACCATCCAGTACGGCGTGGAGGAGGCAATCGCCTCCGGCATCGAGCAGGTATTCATGGTCACCGGCGGCGGCAAGCGCGCCATCGTCGACCATTTCGATCACAGCGCGGAGCTGGAACACTACCTGCGCGAGCGGGGCAAATTCGACCTTCTGGAGCTGCTTCAGCGGGTGGACGAGCTCAGCGACCAGGTCGATATCACCTACGTGCAGCAGAAGCAGCCCCTGGGGCTTGGCCATGCGGTCTGGACGGCGCGACGCCTGGTCGAGGGCGAGGCCTGCGCCGTGCTCCTGGCCGATGACGTGATCTTGGGTGGGGTCCCCTGCCTGCGCCAGCTCATCGACGCCCACCTGGAGACCGGCGCGACCATACTCGCCTGCCGCCGGGTGGCGCGATCCCAGATCTCACGCTATGGCGTCATCCGGCCCGGATCCAGCCGGGGAAGGATGCACGAGGTGGTGGACATGGTCGAGAAGCCGCAGCCCGAGGACGCGCCCTCTGATCTCGGCATCTTCGGCCGCTACGTGCTGGCGCCGCCGGTCTTCGACGCGCTCGGACAGACCGAGCGCGGAGCGGGGGGAGAGATCCAGCTCACCGACGCCATCCGGAGCACGATCGGCTCCGGTCGGGTTCTGGCGCTCGAGTTCGAAGGTGACCATTACGACACCGGGACCGTGCCCGGATATCTGCGCGCCAACCTGGCCCTGGCGCTCAAGCGCCCCGATCTTCGGCAGGAGATGCTGGAGGTGATCAGGGACTTGGTCTCGGCTTCGGAGATCGGCCCCGCCTGACCCTTCGGGCGGACTTTGAGGGCTTCTCAAGGCGGCCTGGAGATATCAAAAACCGCGGCTATAATCGGGTCACGTATCTATGCGAGCGAGTAACTGCGATCAGGAAATTTGGCTATGGCAGTATCAGGCAGACGGCGTTTTGACGACGACCGCGTGGTGCGGTATGAAACCTCGGAGCACGACTTCGAGGTTGAGGTCGCGCGCACTCTGAGCAAGTGGTGCGTCACCGTCTATCAGCTGCCCAACCGCGACATCCTGGCCCAGGACTTCTTTCCCGAGCGCTGGAAGGCGCTGGCTCGGGCTCAGGACTTCCTGCGCCTGCTGAACCAGCGCCGCAAGGAAGGCGAACCATCACCGGACTGAGCGTAGGGCGCGCGTGACCTCGTTCCAGTGGCGCCGTGAGTGGGGCGCGGTGACCTTCGTGTTGACCGTTCTACTGGGCGCGCTGGTGATCCCGATCGCGCTCTATTTCGGCAATCACGGTGCGGCCGGATCTACGCTTCCGGCCTCCGCTCTGGCCAGCTCGCCCCGCGCTGCCAGTTCGGCCGCGGTCTCGACCCCCGCCTCCGCCGCTCGCTAGGCCCGCTGTCCCCGGCTCCGATCCAGGCGCCGGCGAAGATCGGACCAGAGCTTGAGCGTGTCCTGGCGCAACTGCTCCAGCGAGCCCTCGTTCAGGACCACGTAGGGGGTGCGACCCAGCCGCTCCGGGTCAGGAAGTTGCGATGCGATGCGGGCCTGGGCCGCCTCTGGGCTCATGCCACGGACCTTGATCAGGCGCTGGAGCCGGACCGGCTGCGAGCTCTGGACCAGGATCACCGCCGCGTAGCGGTCCCGGCGGCCGGATTCAAACAGGAGCGGGGATTCGACCACCAGGACATCGGTGCCCTCGGCCGCAGCCTCCGCCCGGAGCTGATCGAGGCGCTGCTCGACCGCCGGGTGGACGATGGCGTTGAGGTGCTCCAGATCGGCGGGCTGGCCGAACACCCGCCCCGCCAGCGCGGCGCGGTCGAGCTCACCTGCGTCGGTCAGGATCGCGGGGCCGAACGCTGATGCGATGGCGGCCAGGACCGGGCTCCCCGGCGCCTGGAGCTCCCGCGCCACCTGGTCCAGGTCGATCACCTGGACGCCGATCCCGGACAGGATTGCTCCGACCGTGCTCTTGCCGCTGCCGATGCCGCCGGTCAGGCCGACCACGTCCATCAGGCCGGATTATGCGTCCGTCGCCCAGGGGGCGTCTGCTCTCCACCGTCCGCCGCGCCCCAAGCTTGCTGGATTCTGCCCGGCCTCGGCCAATTCCAGCGCCGCAGCTAGTTAGAAATGCAACTTTTAAAGACCAAGATCGTCGCGCCTCGGCCATCATGGGGCCATATACCCGGTGGGTTGTGAAAGTGAAAAAACATTCAGCCTCATGCTGGCCGAGCCGGACCGGGGGGTGAATTCGACGCGGACGCCCCGCCCGGCCCACTTTGGGGGCTGGCCCAGGCGTCCGGCCCATCTTGAGCCGGCCCAGGACCGCTAGCGCGGGGGGGAAACGTGAAACTATCGGCCATCGCATGACACAGGGAGGGCGAGGTCAAGCGTGAAGATCGAGCGCAGGGGTGAAGGAGCGTCCGTCCGTCGTCCGCTCGGAGTCGCCGTCATTGGCAGCGGTACCATCGGCCGCCTGCGCGCCACTGTTCTGGCGCGGAATCCAGCGGTCGGCTTCATCGCCGTCTGCGACCTGGTCGAGGAGCGAGCTCGGGCCGTGGCAGGGGAGATCGGGGCGGCGTACTGGGGGACCGATCATCTCCGGGCCATCGGGCTAGACGAGGTGGACGCCGTCATTGTCGCCAGTGGCGAGGACGACCACTTTGCGCCCAGCATGGCCGCTATCGAGCTGGGCAAGCCTCTGCTTGTAGAGAAGCCGTTCGTGGTCAAGCCCACCGAGGCGCAGATCCTGATCGATGCGGCAGAGAGGCGCGGGGTCCCTGTGTTCGTCGGCTATACGCAGAGATTCCGGCGTCGCTACATGAACGCTCGAGAGCAGATCGATTTGGGCCGACTGGGGGAGCTCACGACGGCACTGGGCAAGATCGTGGTCACGCGCGCAGTCGGGCAGTCCGTGATGGAGCGCTCGAGAGGCACTTCGCCCTCGATCAACACTCTGACCTACGTCATCGACCTCCTGCTCTGGTATCTCGAGGGCTATGAGCCGCTGCGGCTGTGTGCGGTGGGCGCGGAGGGTGCGTTCATGGAGCGCTATGGGGTGCACGACTCGACTTGGGCCGTGGTCAAGCTGAGTCGGGGCTGTGTGGCCACGGTCGGCGTCAGCTGGGAACCGCCAGAATTCCATCCTGCGGCGACGGCCCAGATGGCGATCGAACTCTTCGGGCGCGATGGTTGTCTATCGATTGAGGATGGGCACCGCGAGTCCGTCCTCGTCTCCTCGCACCCGATACCGGCGCCGTACACCCCGCAGCACAGCTCCAACGTCGGCTTTTTGGGCTCCGCCATGCCTGGCGACTGGGCGCTCGGATCGCTGCACGGACCGATGCGGGAGGAGACCGATGCCTTTGTCGGCAGCGTCATCAGCCGGCAGGCGCACCCAGTCCTGGCAACGGCCCGGCACGCCGCGCGCGTCCTCGACCTCTGCCTGGCGATCGACCGCGCCGCAAAGACTGGAGAGGTTGTCGAACTGGACGCGGCGCCGGAACCACAACCGACGGTAGCGAGCTCGTAGCGAGTGCGCAGGGGGCCGGGGTGAAGCCAGGTGTGGGCCGGTCGGCGGCCGGGGAGGGAGTCCGGGTCCCGGGCGATCGCGGCAGGTTAGGGTCACAACCCGCGCCGGCAGACCCTGGTCGACTTATCGTCGGCCCCGCGCCAAAGCCGGCTAGTATCTGGGCGGTGACGCAATGCCGGCGCGCCGGGGCGTCAGCACTCGTGCCGGGGGGGCCAGTCGACGAAACCGGCGGCCGAGATCTGGCCCCGAGGGGGGCGGAGGCGGGTCAAAGATGACGCAATCCCTAGCCAGTCCGGTGGCGCTGTTGTTGATCGTGGCGGCGTCGCTTGCGCTCACCGGTCGGCGCGTTCGCCGCTTCAGCGCCGCGGCTCGCGCCGCCAGGCCGGCCGATGCTCGCACCGACCAGGTGGGGCTGAGACTGCGGAACGTTGCGGTCTACGTTCTGGGCCAGGCTCGAATGCTGAGGCGTCCCTATGCCGGGATTCTCCACCTGCTCATCTTCTACGGCTTTCTGGCCCTGCTCACCGCCATTGCGCAGGCCGTGCTGGAGGCGGTCTTCGTCGGCTTTCGGTTCGACCGGGTCCCTCTGGCGGGACCGATCGCACTTCTACAGGACACCTTCTACGTCTGCGTGACCGTGGGCGTGGTGATGGCGCTGGCCAACCGGCTCATCGTCAACCCCCGCCGATTCCGAGGCAGTCATCACGGCGACGCTCTTTTGATCTTGGTCTGGATTCTGGCCCTGGTCACCGCCATGGAGATCAACTACGCCACCAAGATTGCGCAGGCAAGCCCCGAGGCGATGGCCGCCTGGCGTCCGGTCGCATCTCTGTGGGCCCGGCCGTTCGAGTCGCTGGGGGCGCACAGTCTGACTCTGACGTTCGTCCACGCGGCCTTCTTCTGGCTTCATCTGGGGTTGGTTTTCGGGTTCCTGGTCTACCTCGGCTACAGCAAACACCTGCACATCGTCACCAGCGCTCCGAACGTCTACTTGGCCAACCTCAAGCCGAAGGGTCGGCTCCGCCCCCTGGACATCGAGGCGGTCATGAACGCGTCCGACCCAGCGTCGGTGCGGTTTGGAGCGGGAACGCTCGAGGACTTTTCATGGAAGGATCTGCTGGACCTCAGCACCTGCACCGAATGCGGGCGTTGCCAGGACTTCTGCCCAGCCTTCAACACCGGCAAGCCGCTTTCGCCCAAGACGCTCATAACCGATCTCCGCGACGACGCCCACGAGCGCCTGGCCGGTGGCTACAACCACGGCAGCCACGACGCACTTGGAATCAGAAGTCTGCCCGACGAGCCTCGCTCGGCCACGCTGTGGGTGACCGGGGGCCACGGCGCGCCGGGTTCGACGGGCCCGTACCCTGGCCATTTCCAGCCCTCCTGGCTCTCGCCCGAGGAGGTGGACCGGGCGGTGGTAAAAAGCGGTGGCGAGCGACCCCTGATCGGCGGCACGATCAACGAGGAGACGCTTTGGTCGTGCACCACCTGTGGCGCCTGTCAGGATCAGTGCCCGGTTTTCATCGAGCACGTGCCCAAGATCATCGACATGCGCCGGCACCTGGTGCTGGACCAATCCCGGATGCCCAAGCAGGCTGAGACGGCGCTCAGAAACATTGAGAGCACCGCCAATCCCTACGGCCTGCCCCAACAAACCCGGGCCGACTGGGCCAAGGAATTGGGGGTCCCCCTGATTGTCGACCACCCCGAGGCCGAGTACGTGTACTGGCTCGGGTGTGCGGGCTCGTTCGACGACCGAGCCCGAACCATTGCCACGGCTCTGGTCCAAATCCTCAAGGCGGGGGGAGTGAATTTCGCGATTCTGGGGGCGGAGGAGAAATGCACCGGAGATCCCGCGCGCCGGATCGGGAACGAATATCTGTTCCAGGAGCGGGCCCGAGAGAACGTGGCGATGCTGAATCGGAATCGCGTGCGCCGGCTCATCGCGTCCTGCCCGCACTGCTTTAATACCATCGCCAACGAGTACCCCGACTTCGGTGGGAACTACGAGGTTATTCATCACACGCAGCTGATCGATCAGCTCCTGAAGGATGGCCGCCTGCGCCTGACCAAGCCCCTGGAGACCACGCTGACCTACCACGACTCCTGTTATCTGGGGCGGTGGAACGGCGTTTTCGCGCCCCCCCGAGACATCCTCGAGCGGATACCCGGTCTGAAGCTGGTGGAGATGGCCCAGAACAAGTCAGAGGGCATGTGCTGCGGAGCGGGCGGTGGGCGCATGTGGATGGAGGAGAGCCAGCCGCGCGTCAACCAGGTCCGCGTGCAGCAGGCGGTGGACACCAGCGCCGCCAAGGTGGCGACGGCGTGTCCGTTCTGTCTGGCCATGTTTGACGAAGGGATCGCCTCGCAGCAGCTCGGGGAGAGGATCGCGGTGGACGACATCGCCGTTTATGTCGCCGCCGCGCTGGACCCTGGCCCTGGGTCGGGCGCGACCGAGTAGATCCCGCCGGGAGCGGGGAGTGCCCTCCTGGCCGGAGGCCCGCTCCCGCCTCAGTCCACGCGCCCTCCAGAGCGGCACAGGGAGCGTTTTGCCTGGCGTGCGTCCCCGATTTTGGGGGCCACCTCCGGCCCTTGGGACCGGTACGACTTTGCTACCGTCATTGAGGTTCCGGTATGCAAAGTCTTCCCGACCCGAGCACAGTTCTGACCCGGCGCAGGGTGATCGACTTCGTCCGCCGCGCCGGCTGCACCTGTAGCTAGCCCGGCTCGTTCCGCGCCCTGTCTTGGGGCGTGGCCTCCTTAATTCCAGCCCGCGCCCAGGCGCGCCCCCTACCTCTTTGGAGTAGACACATGCACCTTGTTCCGACCTCATGTCTCGGCGCACCCGCCGCCCCCGCCGGAGCCGGCGACTGATGTGCGCCGATTGCGGCTGCCAGCTGTCCGCGCCCGCCGGGAGGGGACTTTTGTCCAAGGTCGAGCTCATAAAATCGCGCAGCCTGGGCCTGCGCGGGAGCCTGGCCCAGGAGGTTGCGCTGGACACACCGGCGTTCAGCGAGGAAGCGGTCCAGATCCTCAAGTTCCATGGCGTCTACCAGCAGGACGACCGCGACCTGCGCAAGGAGGCGCGCAGCCGCGGGCTGGAAAAGCATCACCAGATGATGATCAGGACTCGTATCCCGGGCGGGGTGCTCTCGGCCGAATCCTATCTGGCCCACGACGGCATCGCCGAGCGCTGGGGCAACGCCACCCTGCGCGTCACCACGCGCCAGGACTTTCAGCTCCATGGGGTGCTGAAGGGCGACCTGCGAGCGAGCCTTAGGGCGATCAACGCCGCCCTGCTCAGTACCCTGGGGGGTTGCGGCGACCAGGCTCGCAACATCATGTGCTGCCCCGCGCCCGAGCGCGACCGGCTGGGGCGCGAGGTGGCCGAGGTGCTGAGCGGACTGGCGGTCGGGCTCCTACCGGCCACCTCGGCCTACCACGAGATCTGGATTGACGGCGAATTGATTAAGACCGCGCGCCGCGAGCCCGAACCAGAACCAGAACCCCTGTACGGAAGCTCCTACCTGCCGCGAAAGTTCAAGACCGCGGTCGCGCTTGAGGGCGATAACTGCGTCGATGTGTACTCCAACGACCTGGGCCTGGTCGCTCGACGTGACGCCTCCGGCGGCCTGGCCGGCTTCGACGTGCTGGTGGGGGGAGGGCTGGGACGGACCCACAACAAACCCGACACCTTCGCCGCCGTAGCGCAGTCCCTGGGCTTCATCCCCCC
Organism: Nitrosotalea sp.; assembly: GCA_035534295.1. GTDB lineage: Bacteria > Chloroflexota > Dormibacteria > Dormibacterales > Dormibacteraceae > DATKQJ01. The sequence continues at coordinate 72,010 of DATLSE010000006.1, read as the reverse complement.
CTCGGGGGCGCTCGAACTGACCCAGGCCGTGATCAGGGTTCACCGCGACCACGGCGATCGTTCCGATCGCCGCCACGCCCGGCTCAAGTATCTGATCCATCGCCGCGGTCTGAGCTGGTTCAAAGCCCGGGTGGAAGAGCAGCTCACCTTTCCCCTGGGGCCGTCGCGGGCGCTGCCCTGGGAGCCCGTCGACGATCATCTGGGCTGGCACGAGGAGGGCGATGGGGCCTGGTTCTTGGGCCTCTTTGTCGAGAACGGCCGCATCTGCGACGTCCCTGGCCACGCGCTGCGCACCGCCCTGGCCGAGATCGTGGCTCGCTTCCGTCCCCAGATCCGCCTGACCGCCCAGCAGAATCTGATCCTGGCCCACCTTGGCGCCCAGGATCGGAGGCAGGTGGACGGCATCCTGCGCGCACATGGGGTGGGCTCAGCCATGGATCTACCCTCCGCCCTGCGACACTCCATGGCCTGTCCGGCCTGGCCCACCTGCGGCCTGGCGGTGGCCGAGTCGGAGCGGGTCCTGCCCGAGCTCATCCGGGGGCTGGCCGGGATGCTGGACGAGCTCGGATTGAGCCAGGTGAGGATCAGTTTTCGCATGACCGGGTGTCCCAACGGCTGCGCCCGCCCCTACCTGGGAGATGTCGGTTTCGTCGGCACCACGCTGGGCAAGTACGACGTCTTCCTGGGCGGAGACTTCGAGGGCACCAGGCTCAACCAGATCTACGCCCACAACGTGCCCCTGGAGGACATTCCAGAACTGCTGCGCGGTCCACTGCTCGCGTTTTCCCACGAGCGTGTCCACGACCAGGGGTTCGGGGATTGGTGCCACCAGGTCGGGCTCGAGCGGCTGCGCAGCAGGTGCGGCGCCGGGGCGGTCTAGGTTCGAGCTTGGACTACTATCCCGTCTTCCTCGATCTGCGGGGCCAGAGGTGCGTCGTCCTGGGCGCCGACGAGCTCGCCCGGCAGAAGTCCGCGGGCCTTGTCTCCGCTGGGGCCTTGGTCGAGCGGCGCGAGGTCTACCGGCCGGGCGAGCTCGGCGGGGTGCGCCTGGTCATCGACGCCAGCGGCGACGAGGAGGTGAACCGCCTGGTCTTCTCCGAATGCGAGCGACTGGGAATCCTGGTCAACGTTCTCGACCGGCCCCAGCGCTGTCGTTTCATCGCTCCGGCCGTAGTCGATCGTGCCCCCCTGCTCATGGCCATCTCCACCTCGGGCGAGAGCCCGCACCTGGCCGGCGCTCTGCGGGCCCGGCTGGAGGCCCAGTTCGGGCCCGAATGGGGCCCCTTCACCGCTCTGATCGGGCGCGTGCGGCGGGGGCTGCGGGCGCGCGGGGTGCCCGCGGCTCAGCAGCTCGCGATCTACCGCCGTCTCCTGCGCTCAGGGGTGCGCCGCCGGCTGGCGGAGGGCGGCTCTGAGGCCGGCGCGCGGGCCGCCCGGGAAGTTGTCAGGGCGGTCGCGGGCGCGGGCCGGGTGGCCCTGGTCGGGGCGGGCCCGGGCGACGTCGGGCTGCTCACGCTGGCCGCCCAGGATCTGCTCTCGGCCGCGGACGTCGTCTTCCACGATGCGCTGGTCAGCCCTGCGGTTCTCGCCCTGGCCGGGGGGGCCGAGCTGGTGGACGTGGGCAAGCGCGGCGGACGGCCGAGTCCGGACCAGGCCTCGATCACGGCCGCGTTGATTAAGGCCGCACGCCAGGGCCGGGAGGTGGTGCGGCTCAAGGGGGGAGATCCGTTCGTCTTCGGTCGCGGCGCCGAGGAAGCGCTGGCCCTGGCCCAGGCTGGTCTTGAGGTGCTGGTCGTACCGGGCATCAGTTCGGCCCTGGCCGCGCCTTTGAGCGCGCACATCCCTCTCACCCTGCGCGGGCTGTCGTCGTCGTTTGCCGTCGCCACCGCCCAGGTGGGATGCGGTTCGGGCCCTGGTCTGGAGGAGCTGGCCAAGGCCGTCGACACCCTGGTCCTGCTCATGCCCCTGAGTGGACTTGGGGCCACCCTCGAGCGCCTGCTCCGGGTCCTGGAGCCGCGTCGTCCGGCGGCCGCCGTCTTCTCAGCCAGCACACCCGAGCAGGCTGTGCTGCGCGCTCCGCTGAGCGAGCTCGCCACCCGCGTCGCGCAGTCCGGACTCAAGGGCCCGGCCGTGGTCGTGGTCGGGGAGGTGGTAAACGCGCTGGTCCCGGCCTCCGAGCTGCTCGGATCGGCGCTGGGTTCAGCTGGCGACGTTGACCGTGACGCTGTGGTACCCGCTCGCCCCTGAGGGAAAGCTCGACTCCACGCGCGCGTCCTGCCAGGCGCCGGAGCCATCGCGGGCCCGGACCACAATCTTGTGGGCGCCCTCGCCGCTCGGGGTCCAGGTGGCGTTCCATAGGGTCCAGCTCAGCTCGGAGAGCGGGGCCTGGAGCTGAGCTGGGCGCCAGCTGCGGCCACCATCAGGACTCCACTCCACGGCCGCCACTCCACGCGTACCGGCGAAGGCAACGCCGGTCAGGGTGAGCACATGCCCGGCGTGCGCGATGCTGCCGGCGGCGGGCACATCGATTCTGCTCCAGGTCTTGACCACGGCCGCGTGCTCCCATCCCTGCCCCTCCCAGAATCCGGTCTGCTCCGCCCCCGCAAGCTCGATCTGCACCAGCCACTTCGGGCCCCTCATGCCGTAGTGCCCGGGGAAGACGATGCGCGCGGGGAATCCGTGGCTGACCGGGAGCGGTGCGCCGTCGAGCTGGAGCGCGACCAGGATCCGAGGGTCGGACTGCACCGTGGTCAGAGCCATGCTCTCCTGGTAGCCGTCCGCGGAGTTGAAGTTGACCGCGCTGGCCGCCGGCGCCGGGCCGGCCGCCGCGATCAGATCGCGCAGGCGTACCCCCGAGAAGGAGCCGGTGCTGATCAGGTTGCCCCCGACCAGGTTGCTGACGCATTCGAGGGTCACGATCTCGCTCGTCAGGCTCTGGGCCATGAGCTCAGAGTAGAGATAGCGGCGCGGGGATCGGACCAGGCCGTTGAGCTCGAGGCCCCACGATCGAGCAGAGATCTGGGGGTCGCTGAAGTTCTTGGAAACCTGATAGAAGGATCCGACCGGGGTCTCGGCCGGGGTCTGTCCCGAGCTCTGGGAGGAGGCGAGGAGGCCGAGGGCCCAGCTTGGGGCGCGAAAGATGGCGATGGTGGCGAGGGAGGCCAGGGCGAGCAGTCCGGGCAGGCCCAGGATGACCCGGCGCCTGCCCCAGTCGGCGTCCGAGGAGCGCGGCGGCAGATCCAGGCGCTGTAGCGCGAGCTCGTAGCTGAAGCCGAAGAGCGCGGCCACCAGGGCCCACTCGACAACGCTCTGCAGCCCCAGGGCGAGGCCGAAGGGCCCCGAGCCGGCCAGGGGCAGCGCCACCAGACCGATCAGGGCGTACGCCGCGGCCGCCGCCAGGATGGTGTCCTGGCCGCTGTGCCAGCGCTGCTCCAGCAGGTGCAGGACGGCACCCAGCAACGCTCCCGCCAGGATCAGGAAGATGATCAGTCCCACCTCCTCCACAACCTTGCCGGCGTGCTGGAGGCGGTCGATCAGAAGGCCGAACAACCAGCCCGGCATGAGCGCCAGGACCGGCTCCTGGAGCGCCTGGGGCAGCGCCGCCAGCCCGGTCAGGGCGGACAGCACGTACATCACCGCCAGGCCGACCGAAGCGGCGACGGCTCCGGCCGCCGTGCCTGGGTTCCAGATCCGCGCCATCGCCCGTCCAGCCTAGCGTTTGGGCGTCGACCCGAGCCCGGTGAGGCGAGCGTTCGAGTTTCTGCGAGAATCGGCCATCAGTGTCCGAGCGCGATATCACACCCCAAGACCTAGGTCGCTTCCGCTGGGTTGACCAGGTCAGGCTCTCACCCGACGCGGGCCGGTTGCTGTTCACCGTGTCCCGGGCCGACCTCGAGGCGCGCGAGAACCGCTCCGCCGTGATGCTCATGGACCCGCAGCAGGGGACCTCGCACGAGGTGGGGGAGGGCGTGCGCTCCCACCAGCCCGCGTGGGCCCCCGACGAGCTCCGTTTCGCCTTCCTGGCCCGCCGAGAGAATCGGGACCAGATCATGGTGGCCGAGCTCCAGGGGAGCGGGCGCCGCGAACTCCGCCAGCTCACCCAGATGCCCGATGGTTGCTCGTCGTTCGCGTGGTCTCCCGACGGCCGGAGCCTTGGCTTCACCGCCCCGGTCGCCGCCAACCCGGAGGCGGTGGTCGAGGATCCGCGCTCCCCCGACGGTGACGAGCGGGCGCGCCGGCCCCCGGTGGCCAGGCTCATCCGTCGCCTCGACGATAAGCACGACGGGAGCGGATTCGTGGACGGGCGCTACCACCACCTCTTCGTCGTCCCGGCCGCCGGCGGGCCAGAGCGTCAGCTCACCTTCGGGGCCTGGAACGTGGAGGGCTTCGACTGGTCCCCGGATAGCTCCGAGCTCGTCGTGTGCGGGGACGCCGAGCCCGATGGCGACCTCCGGCGCACGCGCCAGCTCTACCTGGTGCCGGCTCAGGGAGGCGATCTGACCCCCATCGTGGGCGGCCTCGAGATGTCGCACCCGGCCTGGTCCCCAGGCGGCGCCGAGATCGCGTTCATCGCCCCCACCGGCCCCGGAGCGGGTCTGTTCGACCGGGTCTGGGTGGTGGAGCGGACGGGGGGGGAGCCCAGATGTCTGACCCCCGTGCTCGATCGTGCGGTCGGGGGCGGGGTGGGCACCGACATGCGGGGCGGGCATGGCGTCCGGCTCTGCTGGGACGACGCGGGCGAGAGGATCTGGTTTGTGGCCAGCGCCGAGGGCGTGGCCGAGGTGATGTCGGTTGGCCTTGAGGGGGAGCCGCGGGTGGAGCGGGCGGCGGAGCGGAACGCGGTCTACGACTTCGATCTTCGAGGGCGGCGGCTCGCGACCTGTGTCATCGATGCCCTGCGGCCGGGCGAGGTATACCTGGCCGAGTCAGGTTCTGAGCGCCGCCTGACCGACCTCAACCCCTGGCTTTTGGAATGCCGGCTGTCGGAGCCTGAGGCGCACGTGTTCCAGGCCGCCGACGGGGTCGCGATCGAGGGCTGGCTGATGCCGCCTACCGGTCCGCGGGCCGCAGAGCGACCCGCCCCGCTGGTGATGGAGATCCACGGCGGACCTCACGGGCAGTACGGGTGGGCATTCTTCCACGAATTCCAGATCCTGGCCGCGAAGGGATTCTGGGTCTTCTATGTAAATCCACGTGGCTCGGAAGGGTACGGAGAGCAATTCTGCCGGGCCGTGGTGGGGGACTGGGCGGGAGAGGACTTCCTGGACCTCATGACCGCTCTCGACCAGCTGCTGGAGCAGAACCCGGGGGTGGACCGCGAGCGGCTGGGTGTGGCCGGCGGCTCCTATGGCGGCTACCTCACCAACTGGGCCATCGGCCACACCGATCGTTTCCGAGCCGCGGTCGCGATGCGCTCCATCTCCAATCTGGTCAGCGAGTACGCCCAACACGACATCGTGCTCTGGGGCAGGCTGGAGCTGGGCGAGCCACCCTGGCCGGATGCGGACGAGCTCTGGCGCCGATCACCGATCCGGTACGCCAAGGACATCAACACGCCGCTGCTCTTGGTGCACAGCGAGATGGACTTGCGCTGCGCGATCTCGCAGGCGGAGGAGATGTTTGGAGCCCTGCGCCTGCTCGGGCGCGAGGTGGAAATGGTGCGCTTCCCGGGCGAGTCGCACGATCTATCCCGCAGCGGCCGGCCCGACCGTCGCGTCGAGCGCTTAAGTCGCATCGCCGAATTCCTGGTCCGCCATCTGCTCCCCGAGGGAACGGCCGGGGCCGGGGAGTAAAACCCGCTCGTCCAGGCGGTGGACGCGGGCACCAATGTCAGGGCTCGAAGCGAAGTTGCAGGCGCAACCCCTGGGCTTTGATTGACCGGCGACGCGCGACGCGCGGCCGATGGACGCGGGCTGGTCGATCCGGCGGCCGCCCCGAGGCGGCGATCCTCGAACCTGTCAGCTCGATTTCTGGTCGAGCCGTCCGGCCGACTCCACCTGCTCGGTCGCCTCCCCCGACAACTCAAATCTCGCGCGCAGCTCGCGCTTTAGGATCTTGCCCGTTCCCCCCACCGGCATCGAGTCGACGAATTCGACGCTGCGCGGGTACTTGTACGCGGCCAGGCGCTGGCGGCAGAAATCGATCAGCTCCACCGCGTTGGCCGTCTGACCCGGTTTCAGCTGCACGACCGCTTTGACCTCCTCTCCCAGACGGGTGTCGGCGACGCCGATCACGGCCGCGGCCGCCACCACCGGGTGCTGGAAGAGGACCTCCTCGACCTCGCGCGGGTAGACGTTGAATCCGCCGCGCAGGATCATGTCCTTCTTGCGGTCCACGATGTAGAGAAAGCCGTCGGCGTCCTCGTAGCCCAGGTCGCCGGAGTGGAACCAGCCCCCGGCCAGGGCCTCCTGGGTCGCTTCGGGCTGGCGCCAGTACCCGCTCATCACGTTGTGGCCGCGGATCACGATCTCGCCCACGTGCTCGGGCCCCAATTCCAGCCTATGCAGGGAATCGTCCCAGATCTGGACCTCCACCCCCCACACCGGCTTGCCGATGCTGAGCGTTCGTCGCTCCTCGGGCGAGCGGTTGAATGTCGCCACCGGGGAGGTCTCGGAGAGCCCATAGCCCTCCAGGACCACCACGTTGTACCGCTCCTCAAAGGCGCGCATCACCTCAGCCGGCATGGCCGCCCCGCCCGAGACGCAGAGCCGAAGCGAGGAGACGTCAGGGATCTCGCCCGGGTGGTGGAGGAGCCCGAAGTACATGGTGGGGACGCCGGCGAATATGGTCACGTGGTCGCGGGCCATGACCTGGAGCACGGCTCCAGAGTCAAATCGGGGGACCAGGGTCAGGGTGGAACCGGCGAGCACGCTCGTGTTCATCACCGCGCTCTGACCGAAGGAGTGAAACAGGGGCAGCACCCCTATGATCACGTCGTCCTCCTGCGCCCGGATGATCTGGGTCCCGATCCAGGCGTTCATGAAGAGGTTGGAATGGCTCAGGGCGGCCCCCTTGGGGCGGCCCGTGGTGCCCGAGGTGTAGAGGATGACCGCGGTGTCGCCGGGCTCGCTCTGGGCGCCGGGGAAAGCGCCGGGCGGATCGGCCTCAAGCAGAGAATCGAATGTTTTGGTGGCGTCCGAACGCGGTTGGCTGCCGGGGCGCGAGGCGACAAACACGCTCAGCTCGCGCCCACACTGGGCCACCGCCCCCAGGACCTCGTCGGCGAAGTCCTCCCAGACGATCACGACGCCGGCGCCTGAGTCCTCGAGATGGTAGGCGAGCTCGTTCGCTTTGAGCAGCACGTTGACGGGCACGGCGACCGCGCCCAGGCGCAGGATGCCGAAGTAAGCGATGACGAAGTGGGGTACGTTGGGCAGTACCAGAAGGATCCGATCCCCGGCCCCCACGCCCAGGCGCATGAGGCCGGCGGCGAGTCGGTCGCACATGTGGTCCAGGGTTCGATAGTCGATCTCCACCGAATCCAGGACCACCGCGTTGCGCTGGGGATGCCTGAGCGCCGCCTCGTGGAGTGCCACGGCGAAGTTAAGGCCCATGCGCGGTACTGTAGTCCGCGCGCGGGACACTTGGACGTCGGTGGCGATCTCGGCCCCCAATGGCCCATGCTGGGCTCGGTTCCGGTGGCTCGAGCGGAGGTGGTTGCGATGGCGGTGGAGGCGTTTTCGGAATCCTGGGCGAACGCGTTCAAGGATCAGATCAATTCGAGCCAGGTCTACCGTGACGCCGCTCGCGGCTGGCGTTGGAGCGTGGGACTGGTGGTCGAGGCCGAGCCGGACAAGAGCTTTCCCGCCTCCCGCGGCGTGGTCCTGGACCTTTATGAGGGCGAGGCGCGGGCGGTGAACGTGGCGGAGGCGGCGGCGGCCGCCGCCTGCGACTTCGTCATCACGGCCCCTTACTCGCGCTGGAAGCAGGTGGCGCTGGGCGAGCTCGACGCCACGCGAGGCATGTTGCAGGGCAAGCTGCGCTTAAAGGGTGACCTGCCCACGATCGTCCGCTACACGCGCGCGGCCCGGGAGTTGACTCTGTGCACGTCTCGGGTCGAAACCCTGTGGCCCGACGATGGGTGAGGCGGGGGAGGGATGGGCCCGCGCCCGGCTCAAGCTGGATCGGATTCATCATCTGGGGCTGATCGTGAGCGATCTCGAGCACTCCCTCGATAGCTACGCGCGGTTGTTAGGGTCCGAGCTCGAGGTGCGGCGGCGGATGGAGGAGGAGGGGATGGAGGCCGCCCTGGTCAGGATCGGGGGCGAGCGGGTGGAGCTGATCCAGCCTCTGGGCGAGGGACCGCTTAAGCGCTTCCTCGACCGCCGGGGGGATGGGGTCCACCACGTGGCGTGGGTGGTTGACGACCTCGATCAGGCCCTGGGGCAGGCGGCCGAGTTGGGACAGGAGGTGGTGCCGCCCGGGATCAGGCTGGGCCTGGGCGGCGAGCGCGTCGCCTTTCTCCATCCCCGGGGGATGGGAGGTGTGCTGACCGAACTGGTCGAGGAGCGTCCGTGACCACGCCCGCCCCTCCGCCTCGGCACAATGATTCCGGGCTCGAGCTCAAGCCCCACTACGGGCCCGGCGATGTGGTCTCGCCGCCCCCTGACCCGGGGCAGTATCCCTTCACCCGCGGCATCCACCCCGGGATGTACCGGGATCGCCTCTGGACCATGCGCCAGTACGCTGGCTTTGGCACCGCGGCGGAGTCGAACCAGCGCTACAAATACCTGCTCGCCCAGGGTCAGACCGGGCTCTCGGTCGCCTTCGATCTCCCGACCCAGATCGGTTACGACTCCGACGACCCCATGGCCCAGGGCGAGGTCGGAAAGGTCGGGGTGGCGATCGACTCTTTGCGCGACATGGAGACCCTGCTCCAGGGTTTGCCCCTGGAGCGGATCTCGACCTCGATGACGATCAACGCCACAGCCCCGCTGCTGCTACTGCTCTACCAGCTGGTGGCCGAGCGCAGCGGCTGCGCTCGCGAGGATATAAGGGGCACGGTCCAGAACGACATCCTGAAGGAGTACGTCGCTCGCGGCACCTACATCTTCCCGCCCCGAGCCTCGATGCGACTCACCACCGACCTGTTCGCCCACTGTCGGGCCGAGCTCCCAGCCTGGAACACGATCTCCATCTCCGGCTATCACATGCGCGAGGCGGGCGCGACCGCGGCCGAGGAGGTGGCGTTCACCCTGGCCGACGGCATCGCCTACGTCGAGGCCGCCCTCGGCGCCGGTCTTGAGATCGACGAGTTCGCGCCCCGGCTCTCCTTCTTCTTTGCCTGCCACACCGACTTCTTTGAGGAGGCGGCGAAGTTTCGCTGCGCGCGCCGGATGTGGGCACAGATCATGCGCGATCGCTTCGCGGCCCAGGACCCGCGTTCGCTGGCGCTGCGCTTCCACACCCAGACCGGCGGCGTCACCCTGACCGCGCAGCAGCCCCTGGTCAACGTCGTACGGACCTCGCTCGAGGCCATGTCTGCGGTCCTGGGGGGAACCCAATCCCTGCACACCAACGCCTACGACGAGGCCCTCGGCCTGCCCTCGCAGAGCGCAGCCGAACTCGCTCTGCGCACCCAGCAGGTGATCGCCAACGAGACCGGCGTGACCGCCGTCGCCGACCCCCTGGGGGGTTCCTACTACGTCGAGGCATTGACCGATCGGCTCCAGGCGGAGGCGGAGGTGATCATGGCTGAGATCGAGCAGTTGGGTGGGGCGGTGAGCGCGATCGAGCGTGGGTACATGCAGCGTCGCATTTCCGAATCGGCCTACCGCCACCAGCGCCGGGTGGAATCGGGCGAGCGGGTGGTGGTGGGCCAGAACCGCTACCAGAGCGAGTCCGGCGACGAACTCGAGATCACCCGGGTCGAGCCCCGCGCCCAGGAAGAACAGGTGGCAGCTCTCCGCCGCCTGCGCCAGGAGCGCGATCAGGGGGCGGTCGAACGGGCCCTCGACCGGCTCCAGGCGGCGGCGGCCGGGACGCACAACCTGATGCCCGAGCTCAAGTCGGCGCTGGCCGCCTACGCGACCGTGGGGGAGTGTTGCCGGCGCCTGCGCGCCGTCTTCGGCGAACACCGGCCGGCCGATCTGGGCTGAGCCGAAAGTGGCTCTAAAGCGTCGTATCGACGCCCTGAACGAGCTCCGGCAGCGCCGCTATCAGGCCTCGCACGGCGACCCCGCGGGTGTGTCGCGGCAGCACTCTCGCGGGCGCCTGACCGCCCGCGAACGCATCCAGCGCCTGGTCGACGCCGATTCGTTCGAGGAGCTGGATCTGTTCGCCCGCCCGGCCTTAGAGGCGGGCCAGAGCGGTCCCAGCGGCGACGGCGTGGTCAGCGGGCACGCCCGCATCGGTGGCCGTCCGGTCATGGTCTTCAGCCACGACGCCGCCGTCTACGGGGGCTCTCTGGGTGAGGTCTTCGCCGAGAAGGTCTGCAAGGTGATGGACCTGGCCCTGCGCGACCGGGTGCCCGTGATCGGGATCAACGATTCCGGGGGGGCGCGCATCCAGGAGGGTGTCGTCGCCCTGGCCGGCTACGCCGAGATCTTCTGGCGCAACGTGGAGGCGTCCGGGGTCATCCCCCAGCTCAGTCTCATCCTCGGTCCCTGCACCGGGGGCGCGGTCTACTCGCCCGCGCTGACCGACTTCACCTTCATGGTCCAGGGCGTGGGCTACATGTTCATCACCGGGCCCGAGGTGATCCGGGTGACCACCGGAGAGGAGGTCGGATTCGAGGAATTGGGGGGCGCCAGCGTGCACAGCACGCGCTCGGGGGTAGCGCACTTCGTGGCCGAGAGCGAGGACGAGTGCTTCGAGCAGGTCCGGCGGCTGCTCTCGTTTTTGCCTCTGAACCGCGATCAGGCGCCCCCTGTGGTGGTGCCTCACGACAGTCCTGAACGGGTCTCGGCGCGCCTTTTGGACCTCATCCCCCAAAATCCACGCGAGCCCTACGAGATGCGGGAGCTCATCGCCGAGGTAGTAGACGACGGCGAGCTGCAGGAGGTGCAGCCGCTGCACGCGATGAACGTGGTGTGCGGATTCGGCCGGCTGGACGGTCAGAGCGTGGGCGTGGTGGCCAACCAGCCTCGGGTGCTGGCCGGAGCACTGGACATCGACGCCTCGGTCAAGGCCGCGCGCTTCGTGCGCTTCTGCGACGCCTTCAATCTGCCCCTGATCGTGTTCGAGGACGTGCCCGGATTTCTGCCCGGAACCGAGCAGGAGCACGGGGGCATCATCCGCCACGGAGCCAAGTTGCTATACGCCTTCGCCGAGGCCACCGTGCCCAAGCTGACCGTGATCGTGCGCAAGGCCTACGGGGGCGCCTACTGCGTCATGTGCTCCAAGCACATCCGGGCCGACTTCAACTTTGCCTGGCCCACGGCCGAGGTGGCGGTGATGGGTCCGGAGAGCGCGGTCAACGTGATCCACCGGCGCCGGCTGGAGCAGGCGCCGCATCCGGGGCAGGAGCGTGAACGCCTGGTCGAAGAGTATCGGGACCTCTACTCCAGTCCCTTCGCGGCGGCCGAGCGTGGCTACCTGGACGACATCATCGAGCCTGCCCAGACCCGGCCGATTCTCATCCGGGCGCTGCGCATGGCTCAGCGCAAGGAGCGCCGGCGAACCGAGCGCTGGCACGGCAACATTCCCCTTTAGCCCGACTCCGGTCGACGCTCCGCAATTGCTACCCTGTTCGAGCGCCGGTCAACGCCGCTCGGGCGGCCAGGAGATGATGCTGAATGAAGTTGCTCGAGTATCAGGCCAAAGAGGTTCTGGCCTCTCTCGGCATTGGCATTCCCAAGGGCAGGGTGGCGCGGACGCCGGAGGAGGCAGCGCAGGCCTGCGCTGAGCTCGGGCCGGTCGCAGTCAAGGCGCAGGTGCCGGTCGGGGGCCGGGGTAAGGCGGGGGGAATCAAGCTCGCCGCCAACCCGCAGGAGGCGCGAGCAGCGGCCGAGCAGATCATCGGCATGGACATCAAGGGTCACCGGGTGCCCCTGGTCTATTGCGAGACCGCGCTCGACATTTCGCGCGAGGTGTATCTGGGCTTCACGGTCGACCGCGACCGGCGCAACAACATCCTGATGCTCTCCTCCCAGGGGGGGATGGAGATCGAGCAGGTGGCAGAGGAGTCCCCGGAGTCGATCGCGCGCCTGCATCCCGATCCCTGGCGGGGCCCGCTCGACTTCGAGCTGAATCAGCTCGTCTTCGCCGCCGGCCTGGGCGAGCACGTGCGGGCCCTGGTCCCCCTGGTGAAAAAGCTTCACCGTGCGATCTCCCTCTACGACGCGGTCACGGCCGAGATCAATCCTCTGGTCATCACCCCCGGGGGCGAGCTCATCGCCGGCGACGCCAAGCTGGAGACGGACGAGAACGCCTCCTTCCGGCAGCGTGAGCTGGAGAGCCGCTACGGCGGCGTGAGCGAGGAGGACGCGCTCGAGGCCGAGGCGCATCGACGCAACCTCACCTACGTCTCCCTCGACGGCGAGATCGGGATCATCGGCAACGGCGCCGGCCTCTGCATGGGCACCCTGGACCTGATCCAGCGGGCCGGGGGCAGCGCCGCCAACTTCTGCGACATCGGCGGCGGGGCGCGGGCCGAGGTGGTCGAGAACGCGCTGGCGGTGATCCTGATGAATCCCCGCGTGCGCGGGGTGCTGATCAACATATTTGGCGGCATCACCCGCGGCGATGAGGTCGCCCGGGGCCTGATCCAGGCCCGCGACCAGCTCGGATTCGACCTTCCCCTGGTGGTGCGCTTGAGCGGCACGAATGAGGAGGAGGGGCGGGAGATCCTGAAGCAGAACGGAATCGAACCCGGGGCCAGCGGTTGGGAAGCCGCGCAGAAGATCGTGGCCCTGACGAGGTAGAAGATGGCGATCCTTTTGACCCCCGACACCCGCGTCCTGGTCCAGGGCATGACCGGACGCGAAGGCTCCTTCCACACCGGCCAGATGCGTCTCATGGGCACCCAGGTGGTCGCCGGCGTGACCCCGGGCAAGGGCGGCGGGGACCACGACGGGGTTCCCATCTACGACACCGTCCAGGACGCGGTTGCGGCCACCGGGGCCAATGCCGCCGGTATCTTTGTGCCCCCGCCGTATGCGGCGGACGCGATCATGGAGGCTGCGGCCGCCGGCCTTGAACTGATCGTCTGCATGACCGAGGGCATTCCGATCCAGGACATGATCCGGGTCAAGAGCTTTCTGTCCGACTTCCCGCGCGCCCACCTCCTGGGACCCAACTGCCCCGGACTCCTGACCCCCGGGGTGGGCAAGATCGGGATCATCCCGCAGCGCTTCTCGGCTCCCGGGTCGATCGGAATCGTGGCCCGGTCGGGCACCCTGACCTACGAGACCATGGCGGCGCTGACCGCGGCGGGCAAGGGTCAATCCACGGTGGTAGGCATCGGCGGCGACCCCATCAACGGGATGTCCTTCGTGGACGTGCTCGAGCTCTTCGAGGCCGATTCCAACACCACCCACGTGGCCGTGATCGGGGAGATCGGCGGCTCCGACGAGGAGCGGGCGGCCGAGTACATGGGGCGGGGTTCGCGGCTGCGCGCGGTGGCCTTCATCTCCGGGCGGACGGCGCCCGAGGGCAAGCGCATGGGGCACGCGGGGGCCATCGTGAGTGGCAACCGGGGCACCGCGCAGAGCAAGGAGGCGGCGTTTAGAGCCGCGGGCATCGAGGTCGCCGAGACCACCGACCAGATCGTCGAGCTCCTGACCGCGAGCTGATCCGGGGCGCGGTTACAGATCCTTGATCGCGGGCGGACAGCCCGCAGATGGAGTCGGGCCAGACTCCATACGTGCTCGGCGAGCTCGCCGCCTATCTGATCATCTCGCCCGTGGTGGGCAGCCTGCTGCTCCTGCTGGCAGGGTGGAGAGCGGCCGGACCGCGGGCCGGCTGAATCTCGCCGCGCTGTACTGGGATGAGGGCGGCGTACGATGCTGGGATTGGACTTCGAGCTCACAGCTGAGCAGCGGGCGGTCAGATCCCTGACCCGGGAATTTGCCCGCGAGGTGATCCGGCCTGCCGCCGCCGAACTCGATCGTGAGTCCCGCTTCCCCTATGCGATCGTGGGCCAGATGGCCGATCTGGGTCTTTTCGGGCTTCCCTTCCCCGAGTCCGCAGGTGGGGTCGGAGGCGATTTCCTCTCCTACTGCCTGGCCTTGGAGGAGGTGGCCTGGGCCGACGCCGGGGTGGCCATCACGCTTGAGGCGGCGGTGTCGCTGGGCGCGACCCCGATTTACGAATTCGGCACCCCCGAGCAGCGTCAGCGCTGGCTGCCCGACCTCTTGAGCGGGCGCCGGCTGTGGGCCTTCGGCCTGACCGAGCCCGGGGCCGGCTCCGACGCCGGAGCGACTGCGACCCGGGCTTCGCTTGAGGCCGAGGAGTGGACCATAGAGGGCAACAAGCAGTTCATCACCAACTCGGGGACGGACATCACCGCTGGGGTCACGGTGACCTGCCGCACCGACTCTGGGGACGGACGCGAGCCCGAGATCTCGGCCCTGCTGGTGCCCGCCGGCGCTCCTGGCCTCAAGGTGTTGCCCGCCTACCAGAAGACCGGCTGGCGCTGCTCCGACACCCATCCGCTGGCGCTGGAGGGATGCCGGGTGCCGGAGGCGAACCTGCTCGGAACGCGCGGCGGGGGCTACGCCCAGTTTCTCCGCGCCCTCACCGCCGGGCGCATCGCCATCGCGGCCCTGGCCACCGGACAGGCCCAGGCCTGTTTGGACGCAGCGCTCGCCCACGCCCGGGAGCGGCAGGCGTTCGGACGGCCCATCTCCCAGTTCCAGGCCATCGGATTCAAACTCGCCGACATGTCGGTCGAGGTCGACCTGGCGCGCCTGGCGACGCATCGCGCCGCGATCGCATTCATGGATCCCGGCACGCCCCAGGGCCAACTCACGCGATTCGCCTCGGTGGCCAAGCTCTACGCGTCCGAGACAGCCAAGCGGGCCGCCGACGAGGCGGTCCAGATCCATGGTGGCTATGGGCTGATGGAGGATTCGGTGGTGTCCAGGTTCTGGCGCGACGCCAAGTTCAGCGAGATCGGGGAGGGCACCAGCGAGGTCCAGCGGATCTTGATCGCGCGCGAGCTCGGCTGCTGAGGCGAGGCCCCAGCTCTATTCGTCCGGGACGTCCTCCAGTTTGGGTGAGAGCTCGCACACCCAGCGACCGTCGTCGAGGCGGCGGATGAACTTGGCGTAGCCCTGATTGCGGGCCACGTTGATGAACTGCTCGGGGGTGACCAACCCGCGGAGACGGGCCAGATCGGCATACGCCGGATCAGCCATGATGCCGCCGACCACCCCGGACAACTCGCGCCACTGACCCTCGGACAGCGGCTCGCCGTATCCGGAGATGGTCACCAGGAGCGCGGCCGTGGCGCCGGTGATGGTCTCGGGCAGGATCTTGTCGTGCTTGGCTCGCATGATGATCTCGCGGCCCTGCTCGATGATGACGGCGATCCGATCCCGGCGGACCCCGATGATGTCGCGGCCGCTACCCACGGTGGTGCCCTCGAGGTAGCGCGGACCTGCTTCCATATGAGCGCCCATTCTACGGGGGGGCCGCTCGCGATTCCAGCGCCTGGATGGCTGCCGCTGGCTTCGGCTGGCTTGCGCACCGCATTATTGCCCTTGGCATGAGTGAGCTCCAGGGTCCCGGCGCCGAGAGCGCGATTCAGCGCCTGGCCACCTGGCTCATGGCCCTGGCCCTGGCCGCGCTTCCCCTTTACGTGGTCCGACCCCACCTGGGGCCCCTGCCCACCACCCTGCTCGAGCTCCTGCTCCTGCTCGCGTTGGCGGTCGGGGGGCTGGCGTATTGGTCCCAGCTGCCCTGGCGCAATCCGTATCTGCTCCCGGGCCTGCTCCTGCTCCTGGGCGCGAGCCTGGGCGTGGTCTTCACCGCCTCCACCCACATCAAGGCGCTGGGGATCTGGAAGGCGTACTTCGCCGAGCCCATGGCGGCGGCCGTCGTCATCGCCGCCATCGCCCGCGTCCGCCAGCGGGCTCGACTGCTCCTGGCCGGCCTCGCGGTGGCCGGAGCCGTATCCGCCCTGGCCAACCTCGGGGTGGACGTCCGCCACCTGATGCAGGGCACCTTCAGCACCACCACGCCCCCGGTCGCGATCTACAACAGCGCCAATGACGTGAGCCTGTTTCTCGAGCCCCTGAGCGCGCTCGCGCTGGCCCTGGCCGTGTATTCGGATCGGCGCGACGAGCGATTGGTCGCGGGCGCCCTGTACCTGCTCTTCGCTGCCGCCATCGTGGTCAGCCTGTCGCGCGGCGGTTGGCTGGCGCTCGGGGCTGAGACCCTGTTCGTATTCCTCTTCCATCCCTGGCGCTGGCGCGTGCTGGGCGCGCTGCTGGCGCTGGCCCTGGCCGCGCTCGGGGCCAGCGGCAAGGTTCGGCACCGGGTCCTGGTCGAGCTCAACTTCCATAGCCCTGACAACACCATCGCGCTGCGCGGCGCGCTCTGGCGCTCAAGCCTGAATATGCTCTCGCACCGCCCCCTGACCGGAGCCGGACTGGACGGCTTCAAGTACGCCCTCGCGCCCTATCGGGCGCCGGACTATCACGAGAACCTGATCTATCCTCACGACCTCTTCTTGAACTTCTGGAGCGAGACCGGGCTGATCGGATTGGCGGCGGTGGTCTGGCTTTTGGCCCAGGCCGTGCGCACCTTGCGCGCCGGTCTTAACTCTGGACCCTGGGCCCGGTTGCTGGCCATTGGAACCGGCGCCGCGCTCGTCGGCTTCTGCCTCCACGGACTGGTCGACGTCCCCTATTTCAAGAACGACCTCGCGCTCGTCTTCTGGAGCATGCTCGCGATCCAGTTCGCGAGCGTGGCCCAGGGTCGATAATCGGGCCCGGTGGAGACAAGATTCTCAGCTGAGCAACTGGCCATCCGGGAGACCGTGCGCGAACTGGTGCGCGACCACATCGCGCCGCGCGCGGCCGAGATCGACGAGCGCGCCGAGTACCCCGAGGACATCGAGCGGCTGCTCGCCGACAATGGCGTGCTCGGCATTCCCGTGCCGGAGGCCTATGGCGGCGTGAGCGGGTCGTCGCTCACGGTCTGCATGGCGACCGAGGAGATCGCCCGGGCCTGTGCCAGCTCGGCCCTGATCCTGGGTGTGCAGGCTCTGGGCGCGCACTCCCTGCTCCTGGGCGGGAGCGAGGAGCAGAAACGACGTTTTCTACCTGACATCGCCCAGGGTCGGGTTGTCTGCTACGCGTTGACCGAGCCCGGGGCGGGCTCCGACGCCTCCGCCCTCAGCACCCGGGCCACGCGCCAGGGTTCGGAGTACGTGATCAGCGGGACCAAGATGTTCATCACCCACGGCAGCGTGGCGAAGACCATGATCCTGTTCGCGCGCACTGGGGGCCCCGGTCCAAGTGGGATCAGCGCCTTCGTCTTGGAGCGCGAGCGCAGCCCCTGGCAGGTGCTCAAGGTCGAGCACAAGATGGGTATCCGCGGGTCGCCCACGGCCCAGATCGCGTTCGACGAGGTAACGGTGCCGGTCGAGAACCGCCTCGGGGCTGAGGGCCAGGGCTTCAAGCTCGCACTCGGGGTCCTGGACCGCTCCCGACCGGGGGTGGCGGCCCAGGCCCTGGGCATCGCCCAGGGGGCGCTGGACTTCGCCCTCGCCTACGCCCGCGAAAGGCGGCAATTCGGACAGCCGATCGCCTCCTTCCAGGGTCTGCAGTGGATGCTGGCCGACATGGCGACCGGGATCGAGGCCGCCCGCCAGCTGCTTTACCACGCGGCCGAGATGGTCGACGCCGCCGCTCCCGATATGACCCGCCTGGCAGCCATGGCCAAGCTCTTCTGCTCGGACACCGCGATGCGCGTGACCACCGACGCGGTCCAGATTTTGGGTGGCTACGGCTACACCCAGGACTACCCGGTGGAGCGGATGATGCGTGACGCCAAGATCACCCAGATCTATGAGGGGACCAATCAGATCCAGCGCCTGGTCATCGCGCGCAGCCTGCTCAAGTAAAAGACCTCGGAGGCCTCGCGCCCGCCCCTGTGCGCCCCCGAAACGGCGGTTCGGGGAGCGATCCTGCGTTATAGTTTTGCTGCCTCGGCCCCATCCGGCCGGGGCGATTGCGCCGCCGACGGCCATCGATTCAGCATCGCGTCCCCCCACACCGTGAAGAGGTAGCAATCCGAGGTGGAGCAGCATCCCCCCGGTCCGCCCATGCGGGCCCGCCAGTCGAGGTATCGGCGCCGAGCGCCGAGTCCGCCGCGTTCCATCCTGGCCCTGGTCCTGGTCCTGGTCCTGGGACTTTCGGGGCTGGCGGGATGGCGCGTGCTGGACCTGATCCGGGCCACGACCGGCTCGGGGAACCCGCTCAGCGAGCTGGCCAAGGCAAGTGGACTGCAGCCCGGAACCATCCCTTACAAACTTCAGCATGGCCAGCGCGTGAACCTGCTCCTGCTCGGCTACGGGGGATCGGAGAACGATGCCCCCTGGCTCACGGACAGCATCATGGTGCTGTCCATAGATCCTGCCCAGCGCCGCGCATTCGAGATCTCGGTCCCGCGCGACCTGATGGTTCCGATCAACGCCTGGGCCAGCGGCAAGCCGATGGTGAACAAGGTCAACGTGGCCTACGAGGTCGGTATGGACGACACCAACTGGCCCGGTAAGCTGCCCCAATTCCAGGTCGCCTCGAGCCGCGATGCTGGCGGCCGGCTCTCGATGCAGACGGTGGGGGCAATCACCGGGATCCATTTCGACGGCTTCGTCGGCGTCGACTTCAAGGCCTTTCGAGACCTGGTCAACGCCTTGGGCGGAGTTCAGGTGTGCCTGGCCGGACCACTCGACGACAACCAGTACCCGAACTACGTCGACGGCTACGTCCCTGGCGGCATTCACTTCAAGGCCGGCTGCCAGCAGGTCAACGGGGAGCAGGCCCTGGAGCTGGCGCGATCGCGTCACGCCGTCCAAGCCGCCCAGGCCAGCGACTTTGCGCGCGCCGCGCGTCAGCGCCAGCTGCTCGACGCCATGCGGCTCAAGGCGACCTCCCTTGGGGTCATCACCCGGGCGCCGGCCCTGATGGATGCGCTGCAGAAGAACTTCATCACCGACCTGGGCCTTGGCGACCTCGACGCCCTCTACCGCTTCTCCTCCCATCTGCCCGCCTCCGCGATCAGCTCGGCCGCGCTCACCGACTCCAATCTGGTGGCGCAGTTCTACCAGCAGCCGGGCAGCTGCGGCCCCTGGAATGAATACGTGCTCTGCCCGGTCGACCCCACCTTTCACACCATCCAGGGCTACTTCGCCAGCGTCTTCATCAACCCCGCAGTACTCGCCGAGGCCGCCCCGGTGGAGCTGGTGAACGCCAGCTTCAGCCTGGCCGACATGGGTTCGCGGGTGGCCCAGACGCTGGCTCCGCTGGGCTTTCGCATCGGCACTCCACTGCGCTCCAGCCCTGCCACCGGCTCGGTCGTCTACGACTATTCGGGCGGGCGCTACCCACTGACCGCGAAATGGCTGGCGCAGTATTTTGGCGCCGACCTCGTCACCGCAACCGCGACCACCCCACCGCCGACGCCGGGGGCCAGCACCAGCGGCCTGGTGGTGGTCATGGGGCGCAACTTCGCGCTCCGCTGGATCGGCCAGTGAGCCCCGGGCGGGGCGGAGCGGGGTCTTTGTAGACCCATGAGCCGAGCTGAGCCCACCGCCTCTGAACTGGTCTTGCAGGGCGTGCGCGGGCTGGCCCGCGCCATCAGCCGGATCGAGGACGGCGACCGCGACCTGGCCATGGCCCTGGCCCGAGGCCGGTCGCGGCCCCGGGTCGTCGGTTTCACCGGACCGCCGGGGAGCGGCAAGTCGACGCTGCTCGATGCCCTGGTGACCCTGCTTCGGGGCCAGGGGTTGAGGCTGGCACTGATCGCGGTCGATCCCAGCTCGCCCCACACCGGCGGAGCGCTGCTGGGGGACCGGATCCGGCTCCAGCGCCACGCCCAGGACCCCGGCGTCTACGTTCGCTCGCTCAGCGCCCGCGGTCACCTGGGAGGTCTGACCGCCCAGAGCGCGGACGTGGTGCGTGCGCTGGGCGGCTTCGACTTCGACCTGGTGCTGCTGGAGACGGTGGGGGTGGGCCAGTCCGAGCTCGAGGTGGCTCAGCTCGCCGACACCACCGTGCTCGTGCTGGCGCCCGGACTGGGCGACTCCATCCAGCATCTCAAGTCGGGCGTGATGGAGGTGGCCGATGTGATCTGCCTCAACAAGGCCGACAGCGCCCTGGCCCCACGCGCCCTGAGTGAGCTGAACTCGATCTTGCGCGATGCCCCCGATTCCCTCTGGCATCCCCCCCTGGTCGGCACCGTGGCCAGCACCGGCAGCGGGGTGGCCGAGCTCTGGTCGGCGATCGAGCGCCACCGCACCCACCTTGCCGCGGGCGAGGGCGACCGCCGGGGACGCGAACGGATCCAGGCCGAGGTCTTGGAGCTGGTCGCCAGCTGGGCCCGATCAGAGGCTCGCGCCCGGCTTCAAGAGGAGCCCGAGCTCCTCTCGGGCTCTGACCCTCGGGTCATAGCTGCCCGCCTCCTGGAGCGCCTGCGACCGCAGGCCCCGCGGGAGCCATAATCCGCCCATGGTCCGCACCTCGGCGTCCGCCCCTCTGCGTATCGTGCTGGCCAAGATCGGACTCGACGGCCACGACCGCGGGGTCAAGGTCGTGGCCCGGGCCCTGCGCGACGCCGGCTTTGAGGTGATCTACACCGGCCTCCGCCAGACCCCCGGGATGGTGGTCGAGGCGGCCCTGCAGGAGGACGCCCGGGTGATCGGGCTCTCGCTTCATTCCGGCGCCCACATGACCCTGATCCCCGCCGTCCTGGACGAGCTTCGGCGGCGCCAGATGAGCGACGTATTGGTCTTCGCCGGCGGCATCATCCCGCCCGGCGACGCGGCCGAGCTTCGCTCCCTGGGGGTGGCCGAGATATTCACCCCGGGCACCCCGCTGGACAGCATCGTCTCCTGGCTCCGGGAGCGACAACCGGCGCTGCAGGGGGGGGACGGGGGCAGCTCCAGCTGATCTCGAGCGGGGTCGCGGGGCTGCGGGGCGCTGGCTACATTCGCTCCCGCCCCACTGTCCATCCTGCTCCTGCGCTTTGAGGCGAAGCGGCTGAGCCGGAGCTTTAAATCGTGCTCCAACTCGGCCTCGGGAGGGGGCGAGAGCCCCACCGGCATCGGTGGGCCAGGGTCGGGAGGAGCGCCGAATTGCTATGGTGATGTCGGACCAGCGTTCGGGGCCGGCATTTTGGCCCCCACACTCATCAGAGGAGATCGGGCATGGAGATCGGGGCCGCAATTCGGCAGCAGACGGGCAAGAGCGCCCGGCGGCTGGCCCGGGAGGGCATGATCCCCGCCGTGGTCTATGGGCACAAGGTGGCGCCGCGCACCCTGAGCCTGAACTTCAAGGAGTTCGAGCGTGTCTATCACCGGGCCGGCCACACCCAGCTGGTCGACCTCAAGGTCGACGGCGGATCTATGAGCAAGGTGCTGATCAAGGCGGTCCAGATCTCGCCCCGCCATGGCCTGGCCATCCACGTCGACCTGCACCAGGTGAGCCTGCGGGAGAAGCTCCACACCGAGGTTCCAATCCTGGTGGTGGGCGAACCGGAGGCGGTCCGTCGGGGTGACGCCGAGCTCCTTCAACTCGTGCAACAGGTGCACGTGGAGTGTCTGCCCGCCGCCATCCCCGAGCTGATCGAGGTGTCGACCGCGACTCTGGTCGAGATCGACGACGCCGTGCGCGCCGCCGACCTGGTGTTGCCGCCCGGGGTCACGCTGCTCGACGACGGCGACGAGGTCATCGTCAAGCTCGCCGGGCGTCGCGCGGCCGAGGTTGACGAAAAGGCGGTGAGCGAGCCGGCCCTCGACCAGGCAGCAGAGACCGCGTCCGAGGAGGGCTAGCCCGGCTCGCGCCGGCGTCGGCGGCACTCTTCGTGCAGTTCGCGAGCCACGTCCCGGTTTTCCTGATCGAGATCCTGAAGGGGACGGCCATCGTGGTCGGATTCCTGATCCTGGCCTTCGTCGCCCGCCGCCTTACCGACCGTTATCTGTTCCGGCGCCACTTCCGCCCCGACGTGGTCGCTCTGGTCCGGCGCGTGGTCTACACCGTGGTCCTGATCGTGGGCTGCTTCATCTTCCTGGCCGACGTGTTCGGCAACCAGCTGGTCGGACTGAGCGGGATCCTGGTCGCCGCCCTGATCGCCAGCCTGGGCCTGCAGGACATCTTCAAGAGCTTCGTCAGCGGCTTCTACGTGCTGCTCGAGCGCAACGTGCGGGTGGGCGACGACATCGAGGTCGATGGACACCGGGGAGTGGTGAGCGAGGTCAGGATGCGGGTCAGCTTTCTGCGCGCAGAGGATGGATCCCTGATCGTGGTCCCGAACTCCGATCTGTTCTCCCAGGCGCTGGTGATTCGGAGCCGCTCCGCCTCAGGCGAAGGCGCCGAGGACGACGCGGACCAGAACGCCGAGCCGAACCGGGTCTAGATCCGACTCCTGGCCCAAAAGTTCGGCGATTTGCGCTGCCGCCGCCTCGCGATGGGTCCCCGCCGCGTACTGGGCGGCGAGCGAGCGGAGATGGAAGGTGTGATCGGGAAGACTCGTGCTGCGGTCTAGTTCGATCGGTTCGGCGTCGAGGTCAAGGTGTCGGGACCAGAGCTGCGTCTCTTTGGCCCCCGATTCTGGGGAGTCGGAGAGATGGAGCACGTTGACCCCGCCCCCGATGCCGAAGCGCTCTCGCAATGAGCCCGGACGGGATTCCAAGATGCGGGTCTCGCCCAGCTCGTAGCGCATCTGCTCCAGGGTCGCGGGCTCGGCGCTGATCCGGCCCACGACCAGCGGCAGCGCGCTCATGAACTCAACCAGCCAGGGGAAGAAGGGGCGAGCGGCGAGGAAGTCGTAGTGCTTCTCGATCAGCTCCCGCGGAGGCTGAAACCAGCTCATGGCCTCGATTTTCCAGTCCCGCCCGGTGGCGAGCCAGGACCAGATCGCCGCGCGTGCGGCCAGGCGGTGGGCGGAGTCGGGTTTGAAGATGACGAGTGCGTCGGCCACGGCGACAAATCCTACCTGTCGGCGCCATCGGAGGTGGCCGGGGTCGATCCCGGGGGAACGCGGTCCCTCTCCCCGGGGATGAAGAAGTGGACGCCCGCGATCGCCTCCGGCAGGTAGGTCTGCGCGGCGACGCCGCCCGGCTGATCGTGGGGGTAGACGTAGCCGCGGGCGTGCCCCATCTCTCGCGCCAGAGCCGTGGGGGCATTGCGCAGATGCGCCGGTACGGCCAGGTTGCCCGATTCCCGCACCGCGCCGGCGGCGCGCTGGTAGCCGGTCTTAACCGAGTTCGACTTCGGCGCCAGGGCAAGGTGGAGCGTGGCTTGGGCGAGCATGTGGAAGGCCTCAGGGAGGCCCACCAGGTGTGCCGCCTGCTGCGCGGCCACTGCCACTTGGAGGGCCTGGGGGTCGGCCAGGCCGACGTCCTCGGAGGCCAGGATGACGAGCCGGCGGGCGACGAAGTTGACGTCCTCGCCCGCCTCGAGCATGCGTGCCAGCCAGTACAAGGCGGCGTCGGCATCGCTGCCCCGGATGCTCTTGATCAGCGCCGACACGATGTCGTAGTGCTGATCTCCCGCCCGGTCGTAGAGCAGGTGGCGGTGCTGCAGCGCGGCCTCCACGTGGGACGCAAGCAGTGGGCCCGGCCCACAGAGCTCGAACGCCACCTCGAGCGTGTTGAGCCCACTGCGGGCATCCCCCCGGGCCACCTCCACCAGCAGCTCAAGACTGCCCGGGCCCAGATCCGCGCCCAGGGCGGCGGCCCCGCGGGCAACGATTATGGCCATCTCGCGCTCGCCGAGCGCCTCCAGCCGGAAGACCCGGCTGCGAGACAGCAGAGGGGCGTTAATCTCGAACGAGGGATTCTCGGTCGTGGCCCCGATCAGGGTTATTACGCCGGCCTCCAAGTCGGGCAGGATGGCATCCTGCTGGGCGCGGTTGAAGCGGTGGAGTTCGTCGATGAAAAGGATGGTGCGCCGGCCCGCGGCCCGGGCCTGGCGCGCCTCGGCCAGCACCCGGCGCACGTCGGCCACCCCGGCGCTGACCGCCGACAGGGTCGCCAGTCGGGCGCCGGTGCGCTCAGCCAGGATCCTGGCCAGGGTCGTCTTGCCCGATCCGGGCGGACCCCAGAGCACCATCGAGGGCAGGCGGTCGCGATCCGCCAGCCCGGCCAGGACCGAGATCACGGCCTCCTGACCGACCACGTCCTCCAGTCGCGAGGGGCGGAGGCGGCTGGCCAGCGGGGCCTTCGGCTCAAGGTCTGCCTTCGCCTCCTGACCCGACCGGGGGCCGAACAGGTCGGGCTGATCGTCCACGGTTTGAAGGATAGGTTTGAGCCTGGCTGAGCCTACAATCCGGTGCAGATGGACTGCTGGCACTGCGGGCACGAGATGCCCGATGCTGCCGACTTCTGTCCCCGATGCGGGCACACCGCTCGCGAGCGGGGATCGAGCCCGATATTCGTGGTCGACAGCTCGACCGATCTGTTCAACGCCGTCTTCATCGAGGCCATGATCGGGCAGGAGGCGAACCGGGCCATGCGCTACCGCCGGCCCCTGTCGGTGTTGGTGGTGGAGGTCGATCACGCCGACAACATTCGCCAGGAGCTGGCCCCAGATCAGCTCGCGCGGCTTCTGGCCGAGCTCGGCCACGCTCTGGTGGAGGCGGTGCGCGACACCGACACCGCAGGTTTTCTCGACGCCCGCCACTCGCCCCTGTTCGCCGTCGTGCTGCCCGAGGCCGACGCCCCGAGCGCGATTCAGGCCGCGGACAATCTGCGGCGCTCCATCTCCTCCCGCGACTTTCTGGACCGGGGTCCCTGGCAGCGGCTCACGGTCAGCGTCGGCGCCGCCACCTTGAACCACGAACGCATGGGACAGCAGCAGCTGCTGAAGGAGGCCCACTCCGCGCTGCTGTCGGGACGTGAACTGGGGCCCAACCGGACCTTCGCCACCGCCAGCGTCTAGGGGTGGCCTTTGGCTACCCTCTGGCTGTCGATGCCGATGACCCGCGTCTATCTCATCCGTCACGCCGAGGTTCAAAACCCTAAGCGCGTGCTCTATGGGCATCTGAGCGGATTCCCTCTCTCGGAGCGGGGCCGAGCCCAGGCCAGCGCTCTGGGTCGGCGCCTGGTCTCAAGCGGCCTGAGGCGGATCGTCCACAGCCCGCTCGAGCGGGCTCAGGAGACGGCCGGGCTCATCGCCGCCGAGCTCGAGCCCAGGCCTGAGCTGGAGGCGGACCCGCGCCTGATCGAGGCCGAGTTCAGCCGCTATTTGCAGGGCGTGCCGTACTGGCAGATCCCCGTCCGCCGGCCGCTCTGGCTGGTGCACCGCGCCCGGCGCGGACTGCTCCCGGGCGACGAGGCTTTCCCCGCCCTGGGGGGGAGGGTGCTGGAGGTCATGCGCTCAGAGGTGGCCCGGCGCCCGGGCGAACCGGTGGCCCTGGTCAGCCACGCCGATCCGCTCCAGGCGGCCTGGATCTTACTCGAGGGCCGGCCCCACACCGAGCGCGAGATGATGCGGGCGGCCATAGACCGGGCGGGTCTACTCGAGGTGGACATGGACGGCAGCGAGGTTATGGGGGTGAGGTACGTGGCGCCGCCGGACGCCGCCGGCGGATGACGCGTACGTTTCCGACCGGATTCCTGTGGGGCACCGCCAGCGCCGCCCACCAGGTCGAGGGCCAGAATCACAACAACGACTGGTGGCAGTGGGAGGCGCGGGGGGGGATCCAGACCAGGGAGAGCAGTGATCCCGCCTGCGACCACTACGAGCGCTACGCCGAAGACTTTCGTCTGCTCCGCCACATGCGCAACAACGCCCACCGCCTGTCGGTGGAATGGTCGCGGATCGAGCCCGCTCCCGGGGAGTTCGACCGCGCCGCCCTGCGTCATTACCGGGATGTGCTGGGCGAACTGCGCGAGCAGGGCATCAGCCCCATGGTCACCCTGCATCACTTCACCTCGCCGCTGTGGTTCAGCCGGCGTGGGGGCTGGGCGAAGAGCGGATCGGCCGAAGCGTTCGCCGCCTTCACCCGCCGGGTGGCCGACGAGTTGGGGGATCTGGTGGGCCACTGGGTCACCCTCAACGAGCCCAACATCTATGCCCTGCAGGGATGGCACCTGGGCGAGTTTCCGCCCGGGCATCGCGGCGACCTGGTGGGCGTGTTCCGGGTCCTGGCCAATCTCCGCGCCGGCCACCTGGCCGCCTATCGCGAACTCAAGCGATCAACCCCGGGGGTGCCGGTCGGCATCGCTCACAACAAGTTCTTCTTGGAACCCGCCGCGCCTCGTCGCGGGGATCAGTGGGCGAGCCGCGTGGCTCAGGTGGCGCTGGATCGCTGGCCCGCCTCGGCCTCTCGGCTGGAGCTGGTGGTCAGCGCTCCGGCCGACTTCATCGGGCTCAACCACTACACCGGCCAGCTGGTGGCGTTCGACCCCCGGCTGCCCCGAGAGCACTTCGCGCGCCGCTTCAATCCCCCCGGGTTGCCGGAATCGGACTTCGGCTGGACGGTGAATCCGGATTGGATGGGTCGGGCGTTGCAGGAGTTGCGCGGACTCGGTCTGCCCATCGTCATCACCGAGAACGGAATCGCGACCTCCGACGACAGCGTGCGCGAGCGTTTCCTGCACGACATCCTGCTCCAGGTCTGGGCGGCCATCGAGGACGGGGTCGACGTCCGGGGCTACTTTCACTGGACCCTGACCGACAACTTCGAGTGGGCTCGGGGATATTCGATGCGCTTCGGTTTGGTGGCCGTCGACAGGGTCACCCAGGAGCGCGTGGTGAAGCCGTCCGGACACCTCTATGCGCGCATCTGCCAAGCCAACGGCCTGCCCGAGTCGGCCCCCCTCCCGCCGGGGGCGACAGCCGCGCGGGCCTAAACTGCCGGTGTGAAGATTGGGCTGGTGGCGCCCCTGGTGGGTGAGCTCTCACGCACCGCGGTCCTAGAGCTCATCACGCACGCCGACGAGCTCGGATACGAGACCGTCTGGCTGAGCGAGGCCTACGGGGAGGAGGTGTTCACGCGCCTGGCCGAAATCGCCTGCCGAACTCGCCGGATCGGCATCGCAAGCGGAATCGCCAACGTGTTCGCGCGCAGCCCTGCCCTCATCGCCCAGAGTGCTGCCTCGCTCGACATCATGTCCGGCGGGCGCTTGAAGCTTGGCCTGGGCACCTCCGGGCGAACCGTGGTCGAGGGCTGGCACGGAATTCGCTTCGAGCACGGGATTCAGCGTCTGCGGGAGACGATCGAGATCGTGCGCCTGGTCCTGGCCCGGGAGCGGGTGCGCTACCAGGGTGAGATCTTCCAGCTCGGGGCCGGGCTCCGCCTGACCGTGCCCCTGCCCCGGACCTCGGTCCCGATCTACCTTGCCAGCCTCACCCCGGCCGGGCTTGAGCTGAGCGGCGAGCTGGCCGACGGCTGGCTCCCCGTCTTCTTTTCACCCGCCCACTTCTCCCATCTCCAAGCGCCCCACCTGGCGCGGGGGTCCCAGCGTTCGGGACGCGCCCCAGACCAGCTCCGGATCTGCGTCTTCCAGGGCGTGGTCGTGACCTCAGACCTGGCCTGGGGCCGGGCTCGGGCGCGACCTCAGATCGCGTTCTACGTGGGCGGCATGGGGAGCAGGGAGCACAACTACTACAACCGGCTCTTCGCCGATTACGGCTTTGGGTCGGAGGCGCGGCGGATCCAGGAACACTTCTTGAAGGGAGAGCGGCAGGAGGCGGTGGCCGCGGTGACGGACGAGATGGTGGACCTGGTGACGATCATCGGGCCGCCCGACGAGTGCCGCCGGCGCCTGGACCAACTGGCGCAGATGGGAGTGGACGAGGTGGCGCTCCAGATCGACCTGGGTGCAGCCGACGCGGCCGGTGCCGCCGCCGCTCTGGAGGCGCTGGCGCCGGCGGCATGAGCACTCGAAGCCTGGGTTGGGCCGCGGCCGCGAGCATGACCGTGGTCCTTCTCGCCGCTCTGGGCTGGGGTCTGCTCCACCCCGGCAACCCCGGCGACGGGCAGTTGGTCGGCCATCCTGCTCCCGCGATCGCGGTTCGCACCCTGCAGGGGTCCACGGTCCGGCTGGCCCAGTTCCGGGGTCGCCCGGTGGTGCTGAACTTCTGGGCTTCGTGGTGCGTCGCCTGCCACGAGGAGGATCCGATCCTGGCCCAGACGGCCCGCCGCCTGGGCGACAGCGTGGCCTTCCTGGGGGTGGACATCCAGGATCATCCCGCCTCGGCCGCCAGCTATCTGGCCACCGCGGGCCAGACCTATCCGGCCGGACCCGCGATCGGCGGGGTGCCCTCCGCCTACGCGGTGAGCGCGCCGCCCGAGACCTACTTCATCGACCCCAATGGACTGGTCGTGGCGCGTTTCATCGGTCCCCTGGATCAGACCGCGCTGACCCGCTATCTGCAGCTCACCGGGGTGGGGGCGTGATGCGCTGGGTCCTGCTCGGGGCGGTCGTGGTCGCGTGCCTGGGCTACCTCATCTACAGCGCCACCGGCGCCTCGGCCGAGTACTACGTGACCATGGCCCAGATGCGCCAGCACCCCCCGCAGGGCGAGGTGAGAGTTCTGGGCACGGTTCAGGGCGGCATCCGGACCTTCGACGCCGGGCGCGGCATCGAGTTCACCGCCGCCCAGGGCAAGGATCAGCTCCAGGTCAGCTACGTGGGGACCATGCCCGAGATCTTCAAGCCCGGAGTACAGGTGGTGGTGGACGGACGGCCGGGGGCGAACGGGGTCTTCGTGGCCCGCTCCCTGCAGACCAAGTGTCCGTCCAAGTTCACCGCCGCAACCCCGGCCGCCGGCTGATGCTCCTGGCCCAGATCGGCGCCGCTCTGCTGCTCGCCGCCCTCGCCCTGGGTCTGATGTCCGCCCTGGTCGGATTCAGCTCCGGGTACGTCCAGGATCCGCTCCTGGCGCCCGTGGCTCGGCGCGCCTTCTACGCCATGGCAGCCCTGGTGGTGGCGGCTTCAGCGGTCCTGATCTGGGCCCTATTGAGCCGTGACTTCGCTCTCGCCTACGTGACGGAGCACACCGATCGCGCGCTCTCCCTGCCCCTGACCGCGGCCGCCTTCTACGGCGGGCAGGAGGGGTCGCTGCTCTACTGGCTGCTCTGCGTATGCGTGCTGGGCTCGGTTTCCTTGGCCGCGGCCGCCCATCTCGGCGTCCGCCTGGGCGCCTACGCCACCGGTTTTCTGGCCCTGATCTGCGTCTTCTTCCTGATCATGCTGGTCCTGGTCGAGACCCCATTCGCGCTGCTGAGTGTGGTGCCGACCGATGGCCTGGGGCTGAATCCGGTGCTGCGTGACGGCGGCATGCTCATCCATCCCCCCTTCATGCTCGCCGGATTCAGCTCCTACGCGGTCCCCTTCAGTTTCGCCATGGCCACGCTTTTGGCCGGGCGCCAGGACGCCGCCTGGATGCGGCACACGCGCCGCATCGCGCTCATCGGCTGGGGCCTGCAGGGGGTGGGCCTGATGCTCGGCATGTGGTGGGCCTATCACGTCCTGGGCTGGGGTGGCTACTGGGGCTGGGACCCGGTGGAGAACGTTGCCCTGCTGCCCTGGCTCGCCACCACCGCCTACCTGCACTCGATCCAGGTCCAGGAGCGCCGGGGCCAGCTCCGGGTCTGGAACCTGTTCCTGGTCATCCTGGCCTTCCTGCTCTCGATCTTCGGGACCTACATCGTGCGCAGTGGCATCGTGGCCTCGGTCCACTCCTTCGCGGTCAGCCCCTTGGGGCCCTGGTTCTACGGCTTCCTGGCCATCTGCGTGGTGGCCTCGGGCGTCCTGCTGGCCTGGCGGGGGCCGACGCTCAAGTCGGCGCCGCTGCGTTCTCCGATCTCCCGCGAGGGGGCCTATCTGGCCCAGAACGTGATCATCGTGGGCATCACCGCGGCCATCTTCTGGGGCACCGTGCTGCCCCTGGTGACGGGCATGTTCGGCACCCCTCTGGTGGTGGGCGCACCCTATTACGATCGGGCGGGGGCGCCTCTGTTCGTGCTCCTCCTGCTGCTCCTGGCAATCGGTCCCTCAGTGCCCTGGGCGCGGGCCGGCCGGACCTGGCTGCGCTCTCTCCGCTGGCCCCTTTTGGCCCTGGTCGGCTGTCTCTGCGTGCTCCTGGCCCTGGGCCAGCGCGGCGCGGGGCCGCTGATTGCCCTCCCCCTGCTGGCCGCCGCCCTGGCCGGCAGTGCGATGGAGTTCTGGCGCGGCGGTCGCTACGCCCGCCGCCTGGGGGGAGGTTGGCCCCATTCGGCTCTGCGCCTGGCGCGGCGCCGGCGCCGGCACTACGGGGCCCACCTGGCCCACATCGGATTCATCGTGGCTGTGGTCGGCATCGCCGGATCCCACTTCTGGCAGAGCTCGGCCCAGGTCGACCTCAACCCCGGCCAGTCGGTGACCGTGAGCGGATATCACCTGGTCTACCAGGGCCTGAGCCAGGCCCGCGTCGGAGACCACCTGGTCACGGCCGCCCACCTGAGCCTGGGCGACGAGTCGCTTCAGCCGGAGCAGGTCCAGTACGCCAGCCTGGGCCAGCAGACGCTGCCGCGAGTCGCCATCCGGAGTACGCCCTGGGCCGATCTCTACCTGGTCCTGGACGGCACCAGCGGGCAGCGCGCGAGCCTGACCATATTCGTCAATCCCCTCGTGACCTGGATCTGGGTCGGAATCCCGGTCATGGTCCTGGGCCTGATCCTGGGCAACGTCGGGTCGCCCCCACCCGAACTCGAGACCGAGCCCGCCACGCTCAAGCGAGCGCGCCCCGCGGTCGCGCACTCGTGACCTGGGCTCTGGCCAGCCTCGCCCTCGCGCTGACCGCGCCCTGGGTCTTCTGGCCCCTGATCCGGCACCGGGCGGCGCCGGTCGAACTGCAGCCATCTGCCGCCCCGTCCCCGGCGCTCGAGCTGGAGGAGATCGAGTACGAGCAGGCACTGGGACACATATCCGCCCGCGAGGCGGCGGAGCGGAAGCAGGACCTGCGATGAGGGCGGTCCTGGGTCATGACCTGACCCAGACCTACGGCGCCGGGCCCGTTCTCGGTCCCCTGGATCTAGAACTCGAGGAGGGGGAGCACCTGGCTCTCCTCGGCCCCAACGGGTCGGGCAAGACGACGCTGCTGCGCATCCTGGCCACGCTCGCCCGTCCGGCCACCGGTGCGCTCCAGATTCTGGGTCACGACGCCCTCGCTCAGCGTCAGCTGGTCCGGCCCCGGATCGGGTACCTGGGCCACCAGAGCGGCGTCCAGCCGCAGCTGAGCGCGCTCGAAAACCTCGAGTTCTACGCCGCTCTCTACCACCTGGAGCCAGAGCGAGCCCGCGCCGCGCTGGCCGAGGTCGGGCTCGAGGCGGTTTCCGGGCGTCGGGCTCGGGAGCTCTCGCGGGGCATGGAACAGCGCCTGGCCCTGGCCCGCGCGCTGCTCCACGACCCTGAGCTGGTCTTTCTCGACGAGCCCGACGCCAGCCTGGACGTCACGGCGCGCGAGCTGCTCGGGCGGCTCCTGGCCGGACGCGCGGCGGTGATCGCGACCCACGATCGCGCCCTCGCCGCCAGCCTCTGTGGGCGCGAGTTGGAGCTGGGTGCGGGCGGCGCGACGCGCCCGCGCCTTGGAACCCCGGGATGAATGGCTGGCGCGCCGTCCGAGCCGTGGCGCTGCGGGATCTGCGCGCCGAAACGCGCGGCGGGGAGCTGATCCCGGCCATGACCCAGTTCGTGGTCCTGGCCCTCATCATCGCCAACTTCGCCTTCGACCTGGACCGCGTCAGCGCTCCCCGCATCAGCCCCGGGGTGCTCTGGATGGTGATCGTTTTCACCGCCCTCATCGCCTTCGGTCGCGCCTTCGCCGCCGATCGCGAGAACGGATCGCTCGACGCCATGCTCTTGAGTCCGGCCGGCGCGGCGGCGATATTCCTGGGTAAGGCGCTGGCCGCCGTCGTCTTCATGCTCGTGATCGAGGCTTTCCTGCTGCCCGGGATGGCGGTCTTCCTGGGCAGCCCGATCAACTTGGAGGTGGTCGCGGCCGTGGTCCTGGCCACCCTTGGGATGGCCGCTCTGGGCAGTCTGTTCGCCGCTCTGGCGGCGCGGACCCGGGCTCGTGAAATCCTGCTTCCGGTCCTGGTTCTTCCCCTCTGGATCCCGCTCATCGTGGTCGGATCGAGGGCGGTCGAGGAAGCGATGGGGGGGGGAGCACTACAGGGTCAGCCGCTGCCTCTGCTGCTCGACTTTGACATACTGTTCGTCGTCGTGGCCACGCTGGCCGCCCGATTTGTGCTTGATGATTAGGGACACCCGGACGCTTCGCCTGCTCGCCCTAGCCGCGGTTGCGGCCATGTTGGTGGCGGCCTACATGATCTTCATATACGCCCCTCAGGACCAGGTCCAGGGCCCCGTCCAGCGCATCTTCTACCTCCACGTCAGCTCGGCCATCGCGGCCTACTTCTGCTTCGCCTTGGTCCTCGGCGGGTGCGTCCACTACCTGGTCTACGGCAATCTGGTCGCCGACCGCCTGGCCCGCGCCGGAGCTCTGGTGGGCCTTTTGTTCACCATCAACTGCGTGGTCATGGGCATCATCTGGGCCAAGCCGATCTGGAATTGGGATCCGACCCAGACCTGGGACGCCCGCTTCACCTCGACCGTGGTCCTGGGCGTGGTCTACGCCGGATACCTTTTGGTCCGGCGCTTCGCCAGTCCCGGCCGGTCGGCCATGCGCCTTTCCGCCGTGGTCGGCATCATCGGATTCATTGACGTGCCCATCGTCCACTTCAGCGTGCAGTGGTGGCGCACCCTGCACCCGGGTCCGATCATCGAGCAGGACGCGCTGCCCGCGCCCATGCTCGTGGCCTTCATGGTGACCATGGTCTGCACCGTGTTTCTGGCCGCCGTGATGGTCGCGATCCGCTACCGCCTGGAGCTGGAGCAGGAGGCGCGGGTGCTGGAGTCGAGTGCCAGCCTGGAGCTCCTGCCGCAGCGGTGAGCTTTTTGATTCTGGCCTACGCCTTCGCCACCGTCCTGCTGGGCGGTTTCCTGGCCGTCTCGCTCTTCCGCCTGCCTCGCTGACCCGGGGAACCCCACCCCGACCGGCGGCGTCTGATCTATCCTCGCCCGAGCCGAGGCCCCACCCCGGGGCCGTCCGGATTTGACAGCGGCCCGCACGCGAGGAGGCATTGGTCCATGACCGCATCGCTCACCATCCCCAGCCGCCCCCAGCCGGTGCCGGGAGGGCGAGCATGAACCGTTCTCTCGAGGTGGCGCGAGCGGAGGGCCTGGATCCTCACTACGTGAACCGGCTGGCGCGATTTGAGGCCGCACTCGCCCGGCGCAGCGTGCTCGACCGCCGGATCCGGCTGCTGGTCCGGGTGGGCCAGTTCACGGTCACCCGCAACCCCGCCCGACTCGAGGACGCTCTCAGCGCCGCCCTCGACGAGGGTCTGGCTCAGGCCGCGCTCGAGGTGATATTTCAGTGCTCGGTCTACTCGGGTGACCAGGGCGTCGGCGCCGCCCTCGAGATCTTCGTCAGGCTCGCGCGCCGGGAGGGCCAGCTCGACGCGGTGCGCAGCGCAGCCCTGCCGGTCGAGGGTCCCGATCGGGGCACCATGGAGTCCGAGCAGCCCGGCTGGGATCCCCAGGACCAGGCCGACCCACGACGCCAGAGCCTCATGCAGCGCTACGGATGGAGCGGCATCAGCACCGGCCTGCGGCTGCGCCCCCGCCACCACCTCAACATCCTCGAATACCTGGATGCGATCGACCAAGACTTCGCCCGCAGCTGGCTCGAGTTCATCTACGACGGGATGTACGTGCGCGGCGTGCTGGACGACCGCACCCGACTTCTGTGCCTGGTGGGAGAGCTCAGCGCTCTGGGCGAGACGACCCAGCTCCGCGAGCACATGAGGGGCGCGCTGCGCTGCGGGGCCAGCGTCGAGCAGTTGAAGGAGGTGGTGCTGCAGACGTGCCTCGACTTCGGTATGCCCTACATGCTCCGCTCGCTGGCGCTCCTGGTCTCGGTGCTGGAGGAGGATGGGCGCCTGGCGGAGATCGGAAGCCCGCCCCGGGCGGTTCAATGAGGTCGGCGGAGTCTTGCCCCGGGCTTAAAGGGCAGCCTCAAGCCGGGGCAGGAGGTCGTCCAGGAGGCGGACGGTGAGTCCCCAGATGGGGGTGGGCTGGGTCGGGAAGTGGCGGCCCAGCCGGCTCGAGCGGTCGATCCGCCAGCGCTCTGGATCGAGCAGATGGTCGAGGCGCACCTCCAGGACTCCGGTCAGCTCCTGGGGGTTGGCGATAAAGGTCGCGTCGGGATCGCCCAGGTAGGCGACGAAGGGCAGGACGCAGTAGTTGTGCACGCTGAGGTGGGTTCGACCCCCGCTGCCGAGCGGGATCAGCTCGGCGGCGGGAACCCCGAGCTCCTCCTCCGACTCCCGAGCCGCCGCCTCCCAGGGCGTCTCCCCGGTCTCGATGCTGCCCCCCGGCAGGCCCACCTGGCCAGGGTGAGAGCGCAGATCGGGACGGCGCACCACGAAGGGTATGATCCAGTGTCCGCCCCGGCGCAGAAGGATGGCGACCACGGCCGCGGCGCGGGATCCGGGCTCGAAGCTGAAGTCGCCCCAGGCCGGCTCGAGTCGGCCGCCCAACCGCTCCAGGTATCCGCGGTCGTTCGCATCGGACGGGGGAATAGCAGGCGGGTTCACCAGGGTACTCTAGAGGGATGATCGATCAGGCCAACCTCGCCATTGCGCGCATGCGCGAAGAGATCGAGGTCGACAACCAGCGTCGCTACCGCTTTCAGCGCCTGCTGCAGGCAACGGACGAGGTCCTCTGGCGGCTGGAGGAGATGAATCTGGCCGGCGAGCGACGGATCTCAGACCCCTTCCGGGCGCAGTTCAGAGGCACCCTCGACGAGCTCCCCGACGACTTCCGGCGCATCTATCGCGACAGCGAGGTGGTGCAGGAGACGTTGGACTCCATATTCGAGATCCAAGAGCGGCTGTTCCGCGAGCGTGACCCGGAATGGGACGCCCGCGATCAGATGGCCGAATCCCTGAGTCGCTGAGGACGGATTGACCGGCGCGCCGACTCGCGCCGCGAGCCCCCCGAGCGAGGTCGCGGCGCGCTATCTGGAGGCGCTCTACTACATTCGGGCCGAGGGCATGAGCGCCCGGCCGGCGCGCCTCGCCCAGTGGCTCGGCGTCAGCCGCCCCACCGTCACCCTGGCTCTGCGCCGGCTCGCGCGCGACGGGCTGCTGCGCCTGGAAGCGAGCAAGGAGATCGAGCTCACGCCACGGGGGGCGTCCGAGGCGGCCGCGCTGGTGCGCCGCCATCGCATCACCGAGCGCTGGCTGACCGACCACGTCGGCCTGGACTGGGTGGCCGCTGACGAGGAGGCGGCCCGGCTTGAGCACGCCATCTCCGAGACCGTGGTCGGCCGCCTCTACGAGCTCTTGGGACGCCCGCTCACCTGCCCTCACGGCAATCCCATCCCGGGCCACTCCGAGCAGGACCCGGACGAGATCCGCCTGAGCCAGATTCCCTCCGGGCAGACCGTGCGCCTGACGCGCATCTCCGAGGTGGCCGAGCGCGAGGTGCCCCTGCTCTTGGGCCAGCTGCTGGAACGCCGACTGGTCCCCGGCGCCGTGCTCGAGGTTGGAG
The DNA here is from genome assembly GCA_035534295.1 of Nitrosotalea sp. GTDB lineage: Bacteria > Chloroflexota > Dormibacteria > Dormibacterales > Dormibacteraceae > DATKQJ01. The sequence goes on along the minus strand of DATLSE010000006.1, from coordinate 36,291 downwards.
AGCATGGCGCGGAGCGACTCGCGCTCCTGGTGGAGGGCCGACGGACCCAGGTCACGCTCGAGACCGCCGAGCGGATCTGGGCCGTTCCGTACTCCACCCCGGCGTCCTGATGGCGATCGAGGTCAGCACCCACCCCCTGGTCCTGGACTGTCTGGCCGGGCTCCGCGACCGCCGCACCGGGCCCGAGGAGTTCAGGTCTCTGAGCCGGCGCATCATCACCCTGCTGCTCTACGAGGCGACCGCCGATCTGACCCTGCGCTCGGGCTGGGTGGAGGCCCCGCTGGGCCGCGCCCGCGCCCACCGGGTGGGCCAGGAGGTGGTGGTGATCCCGGTCCTGCGCGCGGGCCTGGGGCTGCTCGCGCCCGCGCTCGAGTTGCTGCCCCGCGTGAGCGTCGGCTACATCGGGCTGGAGCGCGACGAGTCCTCTGCCGTCGCGCGCATCTACTACCAGAAGCTACCTCCGTTGGCCGGCAAGCTGCCTCTGCTCCTCGATCCCATGCTCGCGACCGGAGGCTCCGCTGAGCGCGCGCTGGAGCTGATCTCCGCCGCCGGGGGTGAGGATGCGCGCCTGGTCTGCGTGGTCGCCGCGCCCGAGGGCGTTCGGCGCCTGGAGCAGAGCCACCCCGGGGTGCGCATCGTGGCGGCAGCCCTGGACCGGGGCCTCGACTCGCGCTCCTACATCGTGCCCGGTCTGGGAGATTTCGGTGACCGCCTCTTCGGCACCGACGCCTGAGGGCTGGTCCCGGACCAGAGCTCACTCCGCCACGCCTCAAGTCCGGCCAGGGCGTCCTTGGCGGTCAGGTCGTAGCTCACCGGCGTGATCGAGATCCACCCCTGCTCTAGAGCCCAGGCGTCGGTGTCCTCCTCCACGTCGGTGACGCGAAAGGCTCCGGCCAGCCAGTAATAGGGCTCGCGCCGGGGGTCGGCGCGGATATGGAAGACCTCTTCAAATCCGGATTGGCCCTGGCGCGTTATGCGCACGCCCAGGATCTCCTCCCGCGGCCGCGCAGGCACGTTGACGTTGAGCAGCACCCGCTCGGGCAACCCCCGGGCCAGAACCAGGCGAGCCACGCTACACGCCACCTCGGCCGCCACCGACCAGTCCTTGGGTTGGGCCGAGCCCAGGGATACCGCGATCGATGGGCAGCCCAGGATGCGCGCCTCGGTGGCAGCCGAGACCGTCCCCGAGTAGATGATGCTGGTGCCGGTGTTCTGCCCCCGGTTGATGCCCGAGACGACGATGTCGGGTGGGTTGGAGCGGTGGATGGAACCCAGCGCCAGCTTCACGCAGTCGGCCGGGGTGCCGTTCACGCTGTAGCCGATGAAGCCGCCCTGCGGGTCCAGATACTCGGACACGCGGAGCGGGGTGGAGGTGGTGATGGCGTGTCCGATGGCCGAGCGCTCGGCGTCGGGGGCGACCAGGAGCACCTCGCCCAGGGGGGCGAGGGCGGAGCGCAAGGCCGCCAGGCCGGGCGAGGAGACGCCGTCGTCGTTGGTCACCAGGAGCCGCACCGGCCGGCTCAGCTGGGCATCTCCAGGACCACCTTGCCGAATTGCTCCTGCGCCTCCAGTCGACTCAGCGCGGCCTCCACCCGCTCCAGGGGATGGACTGAGTCCACGATCGGACGCACGCCCTGGGCGACCGCCTCCAGGACCTGGGCGAACTCGCCTGCGTTGCCCATGGTCGAGCCCAGGATCTCGCCCTGGCCCAGGAACAGGCGGGCCAGGTTGATCTCCGCCCGAGGACCCGTCGTCGACCCGCAGAGGACCAGGCGACCAGCGCGGCGCAGGCAGCGCAGCGACTGCTCGATGGTGGCAGGCCCAACGTGCTCGAATACGACGTCCACCCCTCCTGGGCTCCAGCTTCGGACCCCGGCGGCGAAATCCTGGGAGGAAAACGCGGCCTCGGCGCCCAGCTCCAGGGCGCGCTCGAGCTTGGCTTTAGAGCGTGAGGTGACCGCCACCCGGGCGCCCAGGTGGAGGCCCAAGGCGAGTGCGGCGTTGGCCACCCCAGCCCCGGCCCCGACCACCAGCAGGCGGTCGCCGGGGTGCAGTCCGGCGCGGCGCAGCATGCGCCAGGCGGTGAGGAAGGTGAGCGGAATCGCCGCCGCCTCGACCCAGGACAGACCCTCTGGCTTGGGGTAGAGGTTGGAGCCCGGGACCTGGAGCTGGGTGGCGGCGGTACCGTCACCGTGCTCGCCGAGGATGCCGAAGTCGGGACACAGAACCTGCTCGCCGGCGCGGCAGGCGGCGCAGCGCCAGCAGCACAGCACCGGATACACCAGGGCCTCCTGACCCACGCTCCACCCGGGGGCGTCAGATTCGAGCACGACCCCGGCGGCGTCGGCGCCTAGCACCCGGGGCAGGCCCACCCGCTGTGCGCCGGAGGCGACCCAGAGGTCCAGGTGGTTGAGGGATGCCGCCCGCACCCCGAGGCGCACGTGTCCGGGCAGGAGTGCGGTCGCCTCCCGCTCCTCCAGGCGCACCCCCGAGGGTCCGGTGGTCTCGCGCAGGACGGCGGCCAGACCTTGGCTCAGCACCGGCACCGGTCCATCCTAACCCGCTCCGGGCGGACGGCCCGGCTCGCGATGGGCGCGGCCGCGGCGCCTGCTAGCATTTGGGGGCGGATGGATCTAGCCACAATCAAGCTCGGACTCTTCGTGATCGGTTTCCTGTTCCTGGCCCTGACCATCGGAGCGGTGGTCTCGCTCTTCATGCAGGAGCCGCCGCGGCGGCGTTCGTAGGGCGCCGGGCGCCATTGCAAGCGCGCCCGTAGAATCACCGCGGTGATCCAAGAAGCCCTGGCCGGCAAGACCCTGCTGATCACCGGCAGCACCGGGTACCTGGGCAAGTCCCTGCTCGAGAAGATCCTTCGCACGCTGCCTGAGGTCGGGCTCGTGCACCTGGCGGTGCGCCGCAGTCAGCGCCGCTCCGCCGCCGAGCGCGTGGAGCGCGAGGTCCTGATGAGTCCCTGCTTTAAGCCCCTGCGTTCAGCCCTGGGGGAGGAGGCGTTCAGCGAGCTGGTCGCGGCCAAGGTCAGAGTCCTGGAGCTGGATCTGGGTCAGGAGGGATTGGGCCTGGACGAGGCCGGGCGGAGCGTCCTGCGGGAGTGCGACGTGGTCATCCACTCGGCGGCCGCGGTCGAGTTTGACAACCCCGTCGATCTCTCCGCTCAGACCAACCTGGTCGGGGCCGTGCGCCTGGTCGAGGCGCTGCATTCGGGCGGGGGGCGGCCGCACCTGGTTCACGTCTCCACCGCGTATGTCGGAGGCATGCTGCGCGGCCTGGTGCTGGAGGAGCCGGCGCTCGATCCCGGATACAACTGGCGTCACGAGGCCTCAGTCCTGAGCGGACTCAGGCCGGCGGTCGAGGAGGAGAGCCGGCGGCCCGAGATCCTGGACCGCCTCCGCCGCGACGCCCGCGAGCGCATGGGCCCGGCCGGGGTGCCGGCACAGGCGCGCACGGTGGAGCGTCTGCGCGAGCGCTGGGTGAAGGATCGGCTGGTCGAACGTGGACGCAGCCAGGCCCGCGCGCTCGGGTTCACCGACGTCTATTCCTTCACCAAAGCCCTGGCCGAGCACGCCGTGGTCGAGCTCCACGGGGAGCTGCCCCTGTCCATCGTGCGTCCCTCCATCGTCGAGAGCGCGCTGAAGGAGCCCTTCCCCGGCTGGCTCGAGGGCTTCCGCATGGCCGAGCCCATCATCCTCGCCTTCGGGAGGGCCACCCTGAGTGACTTCAGTGGCCTGCCCGACTCCATCCTCGACATCATCCCGGTCGACCTGGTGGTGAACGCGGTCCTGGCGGTGGCCGCCTCGCCGCCGCCCGATACGACCCCCCGCATCTACCAGGTGGCTTCGGGTTCCCGCAATCCGCTCCGCTTCCGCGACATTTATGAGGAGTGCGGCGAGTACTTCACCGCCCATCCGCTGCGCGATCGCTTCGGCCAGGCCATTGGGGCTCCGACCTGGACCTTTCCCAGCCGGGGCGAACTCGCTGCGCGGGGCCGGATCGCGCTGCGCGCGGTGAGCACGCTCCAGGGACTGGTGGAGCGCCTGCCCCTGGGCAGTTCGGCCACCCGCTGGTCGGACCAGCTCCAGGATCAGCGCGGGCGCCTGGAGCGCGCGGTCAATCTGTCCGAGCTCTACGGCGTCTACACCGAGGTCGACGCCATCTACGACACCCGCAACCTGATCGGGCTCTGGGACCTTCTGCCCGCCGCCGACCAGGCCGTCTTCCCCTTCGATCCCCAGCTCTACGACTGGCATCACTACTTCCAGGACGTCCATCTGCCGACCGTGATCCGGATGGCGCGGGCGGAGACGGGTCCGCGTCCGGGGCCGGGTCCGAGCGGGCGCACCCGGCCCGAGCCGGAGAGCGAGGTGATCCAGACCGCGATCGCGCGCCGCCAGGGCCGAGCCGACGTGGTGGCGGTGTTCGACGTCGACGGCACTCTGGTCGAGACCAACGTCATCGAGTACTTCTTCTGGATGAGGCTGCAGAACAGCCCGCTCAGCGAGTGGCCGGCCTTCTTTGCCGACATGGCGCGCAAGGCGCCGCGCTGGCTCTACCTCGAGCGCCGCTCGAGGGCCGAGTTCCAGCGCAGCTTCTATCGCGAGTACGACGGACTGGAGGACGAACAGATCCGGCGCCTGGGGCGCGAGGCCCTGCAGGAGGTGACCCTGCGTCGCATCTATCCCGAGGGTGTGCGCCGGATCCGGGCCCACCAGCGTGCCGGCCACCGGGTGCTGCTCTTGACCGGCGCCCTGGACGTGGTGGTCGAACCCCTGGCGGAGCTGCTGGGGGTGGAACTCGACTGCGCCCGGCTTCTGCGCCGCGACGGGCTCCTGACCGGAGATCTGGAACGACCGCCGGCCGCGGGCGAGGCCCGGGCCACGCTGCTGCAGCAGTACGCAGCCGCCGGAGGAATCGATCTCGCCGAGAGCTTCGCCTACGCCGACGCCCTCTCCGACCTGCCCATGATGGAGCTGGTGGGATCCCCGGTAGCGGTCAACCCGGACGCGCGATTGTCCCAGCTCGCCAGCCAGCGGGGATGGCGGATCGAGCGCTGGCGCATGGCGCGCGGAAACCGCCGCCTGCCCATCCCCGATCCCCGCAGCGCCGACTACAAAGAGGGGGTGCGGGGCTGATGCTGGCTCTGACCTACCATCGCTCGTTGCCCCGATTCGCCTTCGTCCGCGCCGCCGGCGGCCGCGCCGCGGCAGCGACCTCCGAGCTCGCCATGCTCCACCTGGGCGATGTTCCAGAGCCGGTCCTGCCCACGGCCGATTGGGTCCGCGTCCGCCCCAGCCTGGCCGGCATCTGCGGATCCGACACCGCCGCCATCACCGGCCACGCCTCGCTCTACCTCGACCCTCTGACCAGCTACCCCTTCATCCCCGGGCACGAGGTGGTGGGGGTGCTCGATGACGGCACCCGGGTGGTGGTCCAGCCGGCGCTGGGCTGCCTGGCGCGCGGGCTCGATCCGCCCTGCGTCCAATGCCTACGGGGCTGGCCCGGGCGCTGCGAGAACCTGAGCGAGGGGAGCATCGAATGCGGACTCCAGACCGGCTACTGCGCCTCCACCGGCGGCGGGTGGGGCGAGGTCCTGGTCGCCCACCCAAGCCAGCTCCACCCGGTGCCCGAGGGGCTCACGGACGAGGCCGCGGTGCTGATCGAACCCCTGGCCTGCGCCGTTCACGCCGCCCTCCGCGGCGCCCCCGGGCCCGACGACACGGCGCTGGTCCTGGGCGCTGGAACGATCGGGCTTTTGACCGTGGCCGCGGTGCGCCAGCTCTGTCCGCCGCGGCGTCTGATCGTGGTCGCCAAGCACCCCTTCCAGAGCCAGCAGGCGCGCCGTCTGGGAGCTGACCAGGTAGTCACGCCGGACCAGGCGATCTCGCGCGTCAGGTTCCAGACCGGCGCCCGGCGCCTGGAGGGTGCGGGCGCCCCGGTTCTGCTGGGCGGGGTCGACGTCAGCTTCGAATGCACCGGCTCGGCCTCAGGCCTCAATCAGGCGACCCGCCTCACGCGCGCCGGAGGACGCCTGGTGGCGGTCGGCATGCCGGGCGAGGAGCGCGTCGACTGGGCCCCGATCTGGCAGCGCGAGCTGAACGTGATGGGTGCCTACGCCTATGGCCTGGAGGCGGACGGTAGAAGCAGCTTCGAGATCGCCCTCGGCATGGCCGGCGAGCTGGGCCTGGAACGGCTGGTGGGGCCCACGTTCGGCCTGACCGAGTATCGCCGTGCCATCGCCTATGCACTGGGGGCCGGGTCCTTGGGCGCGGTGAAGGTGGCCTTCGATCTGCGAGACTTGCGAGTCTGATGGCACGCCCAGGCGCGGTCTTAGAGGTCGATCGCCACACTCCTCCGACGCTCTTCCACTTCGGGGAGGGGTTCCGTCTGGAACGTCTTCCGCTGGGCAGCCGGGTGCTCTACCCGCCCGATCCACTGGAGCCGCTGGGTCACCCCGAGCGCGCCATCCGGCGGGCTCTGAGCCACCCCCTGGAGGAGGATCCGCTCAAGTCCCAGCTGCGGGCGGGAATGAAGCTGACCCTGGCCTTCGACGACATCTCCCTGCCGCTGCCCCCGATGGCCCAGCCCGACGTGCGCCAGCTGGTCATGGAGGAGGTGATCGAACTCGCCGCCGAGGCCGGGGTGGAGGACATCCACATCATCGCCGCCAACAGCCTCCACCGCCGCATGACCGCGGACGAGATCCGCCACATCGTGGGGGATCGAATCTTCACCACCTTTTACCCCGACCGGCTCTACAACCACGACGCCGAGGATCCCGAGGGCAATGTGCTCATCGGCCTCACCTCCCAGGGCGAGGAGGTGACGCTGAACCGGCGTGCGGCCGAGTCCGACCTGGTGGTCTACGTCAACCTGACCCTGGTCCCCATGGACGGCGGCCACAAGTCGATGGCCACCGGACTGGGCAGCTATCGCAGCGTCAAGCCCCATCACAACGTGCACACGCTGCTCGGCTCGCGCTCCTACATGAACCCTCCCGACTCCGCCCTCCACCACGCCTGCATCCGTCAGGGTCAGGTGATCGAGGATCACGTCCGCGTCTTCCACATCGAGACCAGCGTCAACAACCACTCCTTTCCGGCCGCGGCCAATTTTCTGCAGAAGCGGGAAACCGACTGGACCATGACCGATCAGGCCGCCTTCTTCGCCCTCAAGCAGCTCACCGACCGGGCCCCCGCCAACGTCAAGCGCGCGGTGTTCCACTCCATGCGCGCGCCCTACGGACTGACCGGCGTCAACGCCGGTCAGGTCGATCAGGTGCATGAGAAGACCCTCGAGGCGGTGCGCCGGCAGATGCTGGTCGAGGTCGAGGGCCAGACCGACATCGTCACCATGGGCCTGCCCTACCTGGGTCCCTATAACGTCAACTCGATTTTGAACCCCGTGCTCGTCGTCTGCCTGGGGCTGGGGTATCTGTTCAACCTCTACCGCGGCCGGCCGGTGGTTCGCCAGGGTGGAGTGGTGATCATGGAGCACCCCTGCCGATACGAGTTCGACTCCGTCCAGCACCCGAGCTACATCGACTTCTACGACGAGGTTCTGGCCGACACCACCGACCCCGCCCTGATCGAAGAGCGCTACGAGGCGCGATTCGCCGAGGATCCCTGGTACCGCCAGCTCTACCGCCGCTCCCACGCCTATCACGGCGTCCACCCCTTCTACGCCTGGTACTGGGCGGCGCACGCGCTCCAGCACGTGGCTGAGGTGGTGGTGGTGGGCGGCGAGCGAGACGTGGTCCACCGTCTCGGCTTTAAGGCCGCCTCGAGTCTGGAGGACGCGCTCGAGATCGCCGAGCAGACGGTCGGACGCTGGCCCAGCATCACCCACCTGCGCACCCCGCCACTGCTCCTGGCGTCGGTGAGCTGAGGCAGCGATGCCGAGCGGCCCCCTGTCCGACCTCGACCTCATGCGCCGCGGCTGGCGCTGGGGCCGCCCCCGACCTGCATCCTGGCCCGCCGCCGCCCCGGGAGCTCCCGATCGGGCTTCGAACCTGGGCTGGGCCCGGGCCGAGCCGGTGCGTTCGCTTCGGTTCTTGATCCAGCGCGGACTGCTGCTCCCCTTCACCCGCCTCATGGCAGACCCCGAGGTGGTGGGATCGGAGTGGGTTCGAGATCTGGAGCAGCCCGCCATCCTGGCCAGCAACCACGTCAGCCACGCCGACACCCACCTGCTCCTCTACGCGCTCTCCCAGCGCACCCGCGAGCGCACGGTGGTTGCGGCCGCCGCCGATTACTGGTACCGGCGCCCGTGGCTGGGACGTCTGGTCAGCCTTGGACTCAACACCTTTCCGTTCTCGCGCACCGGGGGGCCCTCGGCGGTGCTGCACAGCTCGAGCGATTTGCTCCGGTCGGGCTGGAATCTGCTCGTCTTCCCCGAGGGCACCCGCTCACCCGACGGCAGCCTGCAGGAGTTCCGCCCTGGGGTCGGGCACCTGGCCACGGAGACCAAGGCCCCGGTCATCCCGATGCACGTTTCGGGCTCCCATCGCATCATGCCCAAGGGTCAGCGCCTGCCCCTGCCGGCGCCGGCCCGGATCACCATCGGGCGGCCCTTGAAACCGGCCCCCGCCGAGGGTTCGAGGGCGTTTGCGGCCCGGGTGGAGGCAGCGGTGACCGAGCTCGCGCAGGGATCGACGGATTCGGCAGTCAGGGGCACGTGGATCGAGCGCTGGCGGGCGACAGCCCCGCGGCCGCGCCCTCCCCGCTGAAGTCAGGTGTTCTGCCCCCGCCCCGGGGCGCGGCGATCGGGCGCGCGGCCGGGCCCATGCGCATAGCGCTCGTCACCGAGACCTGGCTGCCGGCGCGCAACGGAGTCGTGACCAGGCTGACCAAGACCCTGGACGAGCTCGCCCGCCGCGGGCACGAGGTCAGCCTCCTCGCTCCCCGGGGATGCGAGCAGGGATCCGCCGCCCGGATTCACCTCGCCCCGGCGCTGCGCCTACCGTTCGTCTACGGGGGCCAGCCCTGGGGCCTGCCCTGGCCCAGAGTCGCGAGCGATCTCGGCTCGCCCCCCCCGGATCTGGTGCACGTGGTCAACCCCGTTCTCCTGGGTTGGTCGGGTATCCGTCTGGCGCGCCGTCTGCGGGTGCCGCTGGTCTGCTCCTATCACGCCCGCGTCGACCGCTACGCCCACTTCTACCACCTCGGATTCGCCGCTCGCCCGGCGCGCGCGCTGATCGCGCGCGCTCACCGCCTGGCGACTGTGAACCTGGCCACCTCGGCCAGCGCTGCGGCCGAGGTCGCGGCCCTGACCGGTGGTCCGGTGGGGATCTGGCGCGGCGCTGTCGACTTTGACCTCTTCCAGCCTGGACGCGCCTCGCCCGCTCTGCGTCGCCGCCTCGACCCGAGCGGCGGGCGGCGCCACCTCCTGCTCTACGTCGGACGCCTGGCGGCGGAGAAGGGGATCGAAAATCTGGTCGAATTGGCGCGGCAGGACGACCTCCACCTCTGCCTGGTCGGTGACGGGCCCCACCGCCCCGCCCTGGAGCGCGCGTTCGCCGGGACCCACAGCAGCTTTATGGGTTCGCTCCAGGGCGTCGAGCTGGCTGCCGCCTACGCCTCGGGCGACCTCCTCCTATCTCCCTCCGGCACCGAGACCCTGGGCCTGGGGATGCTCGAGGCCAGGGCCTGCGGCGTCCCCGTACTGGCCCAGCGCAGCGGGGTCAGCGAGGAGGTCTTGGGGGGGGCGCCGGGGACTGAGACCACCGCTTTCGAGGACCGATCAGCGGCGCTGGCGGCGGTCCGCCGCGCCCTCGTCGCGCGGCCCTCGCGTGACGACATCGCCTCCGACGCCCGGCGCCGCGTGCCCGGCTGGAGGGAGGTCACGGGCGAGCTCGTGGACCACTACCGGTCTGCCCTCGAGCGCAGCGCACGGGTGCGCGCGGCTTGACCTGCCCGCCACCAGCCGCACCGGCCTAGATGCGGGCATCCCCGGGCCTGGCTCCCTCGGCCCTGATCTGCGTCCTGCTCTTCGTGGAGGAGATGGGGCTTCCCCTGCCCATGTTCCCGGCCGACGCGCTGCTCCTGGCCGCCGGGGCCCTGATCGCGACCGGGGTCGCCGATCCGCGTCTGCTCCTGCCCACCCTCCTCCTGCTCGACATGGTCGGGGCCGTGGCCGGATTTCTGATCGCCCGGCGCCTGGGCCGCCCGGGTCTGCAGCGCCTGGCTCGCCGGCTGGGTGCCGAGGCGGCTCTGGAGCGAACCGCCGGAGTTCTGCGCCGCTTCGGCCTGGGGGGTGTGTTCGCAGGTCGGCTGGTCCCGGGCATGCGGGTCTACACCAACCTGGTGGCGGGCTCGATCGGGATCGCGCCCCGCACCTTCGTCCTGGCCCTGGTGCCCTCGGCCGCGATCTGGATCGGAACCGTCACCACCCTGGGCTGGGTTCTGGGTCGGCGCTCTGAGCCCTACCTGGGCCGGCTGAGCCACTTCGCGCTCGAGCTGGGACTCCTGTTCACCCTCGGCCTGGCCAGCTACGCCGCCCTCAGCCTGTGGGCCCCCCGGGCACGCCGGCTCCCCTCCGGCCAACCCTCCCGTCTGCCCCTGGCGCTCCTCGTCGATCTCGCCGTGAGCGCGGCCTTCATCACCTGCCTGCGCTTGCTGGTGCGGGGCCTGGGCGCGGCAGCCCAACCCGACGGCCCGGGCGATTACGCCCTGCTGTCGGCGCTGGTGATCGCGGTCTACGCCCTGCTCAGCCACCGTGCGGCGGGCGCCACGCTGGGTGAGGCGGTGGCCGGAGCGCCCTATCTGGGGCACATTAAAGCCGCCGCCCGGCGGGGCGGACGAGGCCGATCTTGGGACTTTCTTTCATTGCTCTTGCAGGGCGGTAGGGGCGGGCTGGGTAGTGTGGGCAATAACATGGGAACGCTGACCCCGGTCCGCGACGCTGCCGCGCTCGCCCTGGCCCCGCCCCTGCCCGGCCTTTTGAGTCTGATCGTACCAGCGCACAACGAGGCCGCCAATCTGGGGCCCCTGATGCAGGATCTGTCCCGCGAGCTGCCCCTGATCGCGGCCTCCTTCGAGATCATCCTGGTCGACGACGGCAGCAGCGACGGGGGTGCGGACGTGGCGAGCCGCGCACTGGGGGAGTGGAGAGAGTCCCTGCGTGTGGTCCGCCACCAGGTGAAGTCGGGATACGGACTGAGCGTGGCCGACGGCCTGCGCGCAGCCCGAGGTGAGTACATCGCTTTCATCGACGGCGACGGCCAGTTTGACCCCCAGGATCTGATCCGTCTGGCCGCCGAGCTGGGCCGGGCGGATCTGGTGGCCGGGGTGCGCGTGCACCGCGCCGACCCCCTCTATCGGAGCTGCATCAGCTTCGTGTTGAACCGCGTTGTGCGCGTGGTCTTCGGCATCTCGAGGCGCGACGTCGATTGCGGGCTCAAGATCATGAGCCGCCGCCTGCTCGATGCCGCGTCCCCGCTGCGGGCGCGCTCCGCGTTGCTCAACACCGAGCTCTTCTATAAGGCCCAGCTCTGCGGCTTCACCGTTCTCCAGCTGCCGGTTGAGCATCGTCCGCGCATGGCCGGGGTGCGTTCGGGGGCACGCCTGCGTCCCATCCTGCGCGCGCTGCGAGAGCTCTTCTGGCTTCGCTCAGAACTCGCCCGCACCTGGTCGCCGGTATCGCGGGCACCGGGATCGTGAGGGTCCTGGTCAGCGGTGGCGCCGGGTTCATCGGAATCCACTGCGTGCGCCTGCTGGTGGACGCCGGTCACGAGGTGCTGGTCGTGGACGACCTCCGCCATGCCTGTGGCGAGCCCCTGCCGGCTCCGGCCGGTCTGATCCCGTTTGAGCTCACCTCGGGCGAGTCCCGGGGAGAGATCACGCGCTTTCAGCCTCAGGCCGCCGTACACCTGGCCGCCCAGGGTGGCGTCTCCCGCTCCCTGCGGGACCCGGCCGGCGACGCCCAGGCCAACGTGGTCGTGACCGCGTGGCTCCTGCGGACCTGCGTGGATGTGGGCGTTGAGCATCTGGTCTTCGCCTCCTCAGGGGGGGCGGTCTACGGGGACGCCCAGCGCCGGCCCACCTCCGAGCGACATCTCGCCCGCCCTTTGAGCCCCTACGGCGCGGCCAAGCTGGCGGGCGAGGTCTACCTCGGCATGTTCCAGCGCAGTCACGGTCTGCGCTCCTGTGCGCTTCGCTTCGGGAACGTGTACGGACCCTACCAGGATGGTACGGGTGAGGCCGGTGTGGTGGCCATCACCAGTCGGCGACTACTCGAGGGCCAGCCCCCACTGGTCCGCGGTGACGGCCTGCAGACCCGCGACTTCGTCTTCGTTAAGGACGTCGCGTCTGCCGTCCTGGCCGCTGCCGAGCGCCGCGCCGACGGCGTGATCAACATCGCCAGCGGCCGTGCCACCGAGGTGCGCGAGGTCGTGGGCGAACTCGTCCAACAGTCCGGCCGGAACATTAAGGTGGAACATCAGCCCGCGCGCCCGGGTGAGGTGCGCTCGGTCCAGCTCGACGTGGGTCTGGCCGCGCGGCGCCTCGGTTGGAGCGCCCAGACCCCCCTTGACCAGGGGCTCAAATTGACTTACGAGAGTTTTCGCGGGCGCCCGGCGGCCGCGGTCATGGGGGCCTAAGAGCCTCCGGAGGAAGATGATGGAATCAAAGCGGGCCAAGACCGTGATCGTGCTCGGAGCCGACGGCTACCTGGGCTGGCCGACCAGCCTTCACCTCTCCGCCCAAGGGCATCACGTTATCGCCGCCGACAGCCTGGTGCGACGGCGCTGGGACCGCAAGGGTGGCACCGGGAGCCTGGTTCCGATCCGGAGCATGCCCGAGCGGGTGCGTCGCTGGCGCGAGGTGACCGGCCGCCAGATTCTGTGGCAGCGCGCTGATCTGCTCGATGCTGCGGGACTGAGCGCTCTCATCCGCGACCACCGGCCGGACGCCATCGTCCACTTCGCCGAGCAGCGCAGCGCCCCCTTCTCCATGATCGATCGCTATCACGCCGCTCTGACCCAGTACAACAACGTCATCGGCACCTTGAATCTGCTCTTCGCGATGCGCGAGTACGCGCCCCAGGCCCATCTCATCAAGCTCGGCACCATGGGGGAGTACGGGACGCCGGGAATCGCCATCGAAGAGGGGTTCATCACCATCGAGCACGAGGGCCGGAGCGACCGGCTGCCCTTTCCCAAGCTGCCGGGCAGCTTCTACCACCTGTCCAAGGTGCACGACAGCCACAACATCCACTTCGCCTGCCGGACCTGGGGGCTGCGCTCGACCGACCTCAACCAGGGCGTGGTGTACGGGGCCACGAGCGACGAGATCGGAGATGATCCCGATCTCGCCACCCGGTTCGACTACGACGCCGTCTGGGGCACGGTGCTGAACCGTTTCTGCACCCAGGCCGCGCTCGGCCGGCCCCTCAGCGTCTACGGTCGTGGGGGACAGACCCGAGGCATCCTCGATCTTCGCGACACCCTGGCCTGCATCCGCATCACCCTGGACAATCCGGCCGGTCCGGGCGAGTATCGGGTCTTCAATCAGTTCACCGAACAGTTCTCGGTGCTCGAGCTCGCCCACAAGGTGGAGGAGGCCCGCGCCGCCCACGGCCTTGAAACCCAGATCGATCACGTCCCCAATCCCCGGGTCGAGCTGGAGGATCACTTCTACTCCGCCAAGCACCAGGCCCTGCTCGACCTGGGCCTTGAGCCCCACCTGCTGGGATCGACGCTGATCGAGTCGGTGATCACCACCGTGGAGCGCCGCCGACGCCGGATCCGGCCCGAGCTCCTGGGCGCCCCCGACGTCGACTGGCGCGAGGGGCGGCGTTCGCCCCAGGGCCGCGCCTTCCGGCCCCGGCTGCTCGAGGGCGGCGAGGTCGGCGCCGAGGCGCAAGCCGAGGAGAACGCCGAGGGCGGTCCAGCCTCATAGCCACGGAGGTGTCCGGGGCTCTGTCCGCTCTCCACGGGCGGGCGGGGCGCCGGTGGTTCACCTGGCAGTTCCAGGCCCTGACCATGGTCCTGTACGCGCTCGTCCGCCTGCCCAGCTTCTTTGAGCCCTACTGGTACACCGACGAAGCGGGCTATTCAGTCACCGCGCGGCAGGCACTCGGAGGCTCGGCCCTGTACAGCCAGGCCTGGACCAACAAGCCACCGCTGCAGATCTGGTCCGTGGCGGCCGCGCAGCGAGTGTTCGGGCCCAGCGAGTGGGGCCTGCACGTTCTCACCTTTTTTAGCGGCCTGATCGCGCTCCTGGCCGTGATCGCGCTCAGCCGGAGCATTCTCGGCGGCTGGCGGGCGCTCCTGGCCAGCGCCGGCTACGCACTGCTGCTGGGTCTGCCCGCGCTCAACGCCGAGATCGCCGTGCCCGAGAGCCTGCTCGTCGCGCCGGTGACCTGCGCTGGTGCCCTGATCCTCTGGCGGCTCTGTCAGGGCGGGCCACCGAGCGGTCGCTGGGGGGCTCTTTGGGCGCCGGCGTCGGGCATCCTGCTCGGCCTGGGTCTGGGCTTCCAACAGACCGTTCTGGCCGACGAGGCGGCGCTGTTCTGGGTCCTGATGGTGGTTCCCGGCCGGACCTATCGCGAGCTCGGACTCCATCTTGCCGGCCTTGCCCTGGCGGTCGCCGCCTGGCTCGGCCCGGCGCTGGCCGTGGCCGGCGGGAGCGAGGTCTGGTTCTCGCTGGTCGGCTTCTATCGCAGCTACGCCCAGTACAGTGCTCCGCGCTCGGGCGTGATCACGGGCCTGCTCATCGTCTGCCCACCCCTGGCGGCAGCGGGCGCGGTGCTCCTGCGCCGCAGCGCCAATCCCATGTGGGCCGCGTTCCTTTGGGCCAGCGCCACCCTCTGGGTGGTGGCGCTGGCGAACCGCCCCTACCCCCATTTTTGGATCCCGGTCGCCGCGCCGCTGGTGCTGGGTGGAGCCTCTCTGCCACCCCGTCTGGCGGGCTGGGGTCGGCGTGCGCTACCCCTCGGCGCCGCCTTCGCCGTCCTCGGCGTGCTCGCATCGCCGACGCCCTTCGAGGACGTCGCCACCCAGGCCTACCTGCTCTGGCCCCGAGCCCTGCTCACGTCCTCCCAGTCCGTCTGGCAGCTGCGCTTCAACTCCACCAATGCGCCGGCCGATCAGGCCGTGTCGCGTTTCATCCTCGAGCAGGAGCCGGCCGGTGCCAGCACCGTGCTCTGGTCCTCGTCGGCCTGGCCCTACCTGCTCGCCAACCTCCAGGTTCAGATGCGAGCCGCGCCAATCTACAACGACGTCGTGTTGATGGGCTCGGGAGCCGACGTTGCGGCCCAGGTCCGCGAGCTCGCGCCCGATCTGATCGTGACCTCGACCGAGGGCCTGCAGCAGTGGCCCCAGATCGACGGCCTGCTGCATCGCCGCTACGAGGTCGTGTACAGCTCTGGTGTGGACACCGTTTACCAGCGCCTGCCGGCACCGCCCGCGCCTGCCTAAAGCGGGCCGGGTGGCCATCTTCGCTACACTCACAGCGATTTGGCTCCCAGGAATTCCCCCTCTCGCCGCGGCGGCCGCCGGACAGTCCGAGTCCGGACCGAGGAACCACAGAAAGAAGAGGCGGTCGTCCTGGATGCGGTGGTGAGCCAGGCCCTGCCCAACGCGATGTTCGAGGTCGAACTCGAGAACGGCCACAAGCTCATCGCGTACGCCGCGGGCAGGATGCGGCGCTACTTCATCCGGATCACTCCCGGCGACCGAATCAGGGTCGAGCTCTCGCCCTACGATCTGACCCGGGGCCGCATCGTCTACCGCTACCGGGAGTAGCGCTCAAGCTCGAGCGCTTCGGCCTCAGCTCGCGGTCAGCGTCCCCTGCATGCCCAGCTCGCGGTGCCCGGGCACGTCACAGAAAAACGTGAGGCTGCCCTTGGGCAGGTTCGCCACGGTGAAGGTGGCGGAGTTGCCTGGTGTCACCAGATCGCTCTTGGCGACCTGGCTGCCGCTGGAATCGTCGATCACCATGTCGTGACTGGTGTTGCCCTGGTTGACCAGGAAGAAGGTCACCTTGCCGCTGGGTACGGTCAGGGTGGAGGGGCTGTACTTGTAGTCGGTCATAACCACCTTGACGCTGCCACTGGGCTGGCCGGAGGCGGCACCGCCGCCGCCGCCGCAGGCGGCAAGTCCCAGGGTCAAGGCGAGCAGGAGTGCACTGGCGAGGCGGGTCATACGGGGTCCTCCTAAAGGTCTGGGCGGCGCCTGCCGCCACCGTCATCGCTCGGTAATGCTCGAATCCTAACGAATGACGCTTCAGCACCGCCGGGCCTCCTGGGAGGCCCGGAGCCGAGGCCGGCAATCCGCGCACTCTCGACGATTTTGTATCAGCACCGGGGCGGGCGAGCCCCCGATGGGGGCTCGCCGCCGCGGCTCGGTTAGCGCCGAGCCGTCTGAAAGCAGTCCTGGCAGTAAACCGGGCGACTGCCGGTGGGGATGAACGGCACCTGGGTCAGCTTGCCGCAGTTGCTGCAGATGACGTCGTGCATTTCACGAGGCGGGCGCACAGCACCCCCGTCCGAGGCGCGCCGCGCAGTCCGGCAGTCCGGGCAACGTCGAGGCTCGTTGGTGAGCCCCCGCGACTGATAGAACTCCTGTTCACCCGAGGTGAACACGAACTCCCGGCCGCAATCCCGGCACGTAAGAACCCTGTCCACGAAATTCACCGACCGCCCCTCCCATGTACCCCGCCGTGCTCGGGCTGAGCCCGGTGGGAGCCCTTCCGGGCAAGATATGTTCGCCACTGGGTCGGACGTTGATCCGTGAACCCTGCTGCGCCCTGTCGGGCGCATCTTATATCCCCCGGTCCCAGGGCGAAAGCCCCTGCCGCTAACCTTGTCCTCGTGGTCCGTCCAGAATTCGCCCCCGGCGCCAGAAATGCGGTCCGCGTCTGCCTCGGCATCGGCCCCCAGGACCGCGTGGTCGTGATCCAGGACCGGGCCCGGGCCGAGATCGCCGAGGCCATCGTGTTCGAGGCTCAGAGCACCGGAGCGAGCGTTGTAGCCCTGGTCATGGAGGATTGGGTGCAGCGCCCGGCGCTGGAGTTTCCGCGCCAGCTGGCCGAGGCCATCGTGGCCTTCGCCCCGACCGCCTCGTTCTTCGTGGGCGGGGGAGAGCCAGGCGAGCTCGCCTTCCGCCAGCCCATGCGCCACCTGCTGGTCGACGAGCTGCGATGCCGTCACGGGCACATGATCGGGATCGATGCCGAACTCATGCAGGACGGGATGGCGGGCGACTACGAGCAGATCTACACCGTGACCAGGCGAGTATTCGAGATCGTGCGCTCGGCGCAACGGATCGAGGTCGGCACCAAATTGGGCACCGACCTCGTGGCTCGCTTCTCGGGGTCGAGGCGCTGGGTCAGCTGTGATGGGCGCTACCACGAGCAGGGGCGCTGGGGCAATCTGCCTGAGGGCGAGGTGTTCACCGCCCCAATCTCGCTCGAGGGAGTGCTGATGGGTGAGGAGTTGGGCGACCACTTCGCTGCCCGCTACGGCCTCTTCGAGCGTCCGCTCCGGGTCGAGATTCACGCCGGCCGGGTGGCGCGGGTCGCGATGCCCGGCCAGCCCAGGATCGTGGCCGAGATCGAGGCCTACCTCGCCCAGAGCCCCAACTCCTCCCGGGTGGGAGAGTTTGCGATCGGCACCAACGTGGGCCTGAGCCGGATCGTGGGCAACTTTCTGCAGGATGAGAAGTTCCCCGGCGTCCACGTCGCCTTCGGCGACCCCTATGGCGCCGAGACCGGCGCCGATTGGTCCGCCCCCAGCCACGTCGACGCCTTGGCCAGCCACGCCGACGTTTTCGTCGACGGGCAGCAGATCATGGCCGCCGGGACCTTCCTGGTCTAGCCCTACATGTGCCCCGGCTTGAGAGCCGCTGGGCCGGGCCGCTCAAGCTCCGGCTAGACGTCCTTGATCGACGTCACCTTGCGCCGCTTGCGGCCGGTGGAGAGCCCGGCCTTGCGAGCCAGGGCCCGGACCGGATCGAAGTACTCGTCCGCCATGCGCTCTTTGAGCGGGATGATGGCGTTGTCGGTGATGTGGATGTGCTCGGGGCAGACGTCCTGGCAGCACTTGGTGATGTTGCACATACCAACCCCGGCCGACCCCTTCAGCATCGGGCGCCGATCGAGAGAATCCTTGGGATGCATCTCCAGGGTGGCCATCCTGATCATGAACCTGGGGCCGTAGTAGGCATCCTGGCGCCCGTGGTTGCGCAGCACGTGGCAGACGTCCTGGCAGAGGAAGCACTCGATGCACTTGCGGAACTCGATCATGCGGTCGACGTCCTGCTGCTGCATGCGCCAGGGCTCGGGGTCTTCGAGGTCGGCCTGGGTGGGGGTGAAGGGCGGGATCTGGCGGTTGATCTCGTAGTTCCAGGAGACGTCGGTGACCAGGTCTCGGACCACGGGAAAGGTCTGCATGGGCCGCACGGAGACCTCCGACCCATACTCGTCGAGCCGACTCTTGCACATCAGTCGCGGGAAGCCATCGACCTCGGCCGAGCACGACCCGCACTTGGCCGCCTTGCAGTTCCAGCGCACGGCGAGGTCTCCCGACAGATGCTGCTGCACCCAGAGGACGGCGTCGAGGACCACCATTCCCTCCTGCACCGGCACGTCGTAGCCCACCATCGACCCACCGGCAGCGTCTCCGCGCCAGACGTTGAGCCGGATGCTGCGACCGGTGGCCTCGACTACGCGCATGTGCTGGGGAACGCCGTCGGCCTCGTCGAGCACTGCTGCCAATTCCCTAGTCCTCTCTGGTGTAGTCCCGGCTCCACTTCGTGTCGATGATCGCCATCAACTCGTCGGGGATGGGGTCCTTCTGGATCGAGTCGAGCTGCATCTCCTCGCCTCGCTTGGCGACGACGAAGTTGACCTTGCCCAATTCGGGGTCGAGCTCGGGGTAGTCACTGCGGGTGTGGGCGCCGCGCGACTCCCGGCGCTCGATGGCGCACAGGAAGACGGCCTCGGCGTTGTCCACCATGGTCTGGATGTCGAGCGCTGCGTGCCACCCGGGATTGAAGCCCTTGCCCACGCCGCCCCCGGTGCCACAGATTCGGGCCCGAGCCTTGAGTTCGCGGACGCGATCCAGCCCCGCCCGCAGGCCCTTCTCCTCACGGATGATGGGGGCGTAGCGGGTCATCACATCCTGGAGTTCGGCGTGGAGCTTGAACGGGCTCTCGCCCTCGCTTGCGCCGAGCGGGCGAAGCGTGTAGCGGATGGCCTCGTCGAGCTGCTTTTGCTCCAGCGCGGAGAGCGCCGATTGCCCCTGGGCGTGCGCGGCCGCGCCGTCACCCGCGCGCTTGCCGAAGACCAGGAGGTCGGAGAGCGAGTTACCCCCGAGCCGATTGGCCCCGTGCAGCCCGCACGCCACCTCGCCCGCGGCGTAGAGCCCGGGCACGCTCGAGGCGCCCGTGTCCGGATCCACCCGGACCCCGCTCATCGCGTAGTGGATGGTGGGCGCCACCTCCATCGGCTCCTTGGTGATGTCGACGTCGGCCAGCTTGTGGAACTGCTCGTACATCGAGGGCAGTTTCTGCTTGATGAATTCGGCCGGCTTGTGGCTGATGTCGAGGTAGGCGCCGCCGTGCGGCGTGCCCCGGCCTTCGATCACCTCGCGGTTGATCGAGCGCGCGACCACATCGCGGGTGGAGAGCTCCATGCGGGCCGGGTCGTAGCGCTCCATGAACCGCTCGCCGAGTGAGTTGCGGAGCAACCCGCCCTCGCCCCGCACGCCCTCGGTAACCAGGATGCCACGCACTCCGGGGGGCCAGATCATGCCCGTGGGATGGAACTGCACCATCTCGGCGTCCATCATCTGCGCCCCGGCGTGGTAGGCCAGTGCGCTTCCGTCCCCGGTGGACTCCCAGGAGTTGGAGGTGACGCGGTACATCTTGCCCAGCCCGCCGGTGGCCAGGAGGACAGACTTGGCGCGATAGACGATCAGGCGGCCGTCGTGGCGATGGTAGGCGACGGCGCCGTTGACCGCGCCGTCTCGGGCCAGAAGACGGGTCACCGTGGTCTCCATGTGCACGCTGACGCCGGGCGTGTGGACGAGCTTGTCCTGCAGGCTTCGGATGAGCTCAAGTCCGGTGCGGTCGCCGATGTGAGCCAGACGCTCGTAGGTGTGGCCGCCGAAGGCGCGCTGGTGGATCAGCCCCTTGGCGTTGCGGTCGAACACCGCGCCCCAGCGCTCCAGCTCCTGGACTCGCTCGGGGGCCTCGGTCGCGTGCAGGTAGGCCATGCGCCAGTTGTTGAGCAGCTTGCCCCCGTTCATGGTGTCGGAGAAGTGCGTCTTCCAGCTGTCCTTGTTCGCCACGTTGGCAAGGGCGGCGGCCATGCCGCCCTCGGCCATGACCGTGTGGGCCTTGCCCAGCAGGGACTTGCACACCACCAGGACCGTGCAGCCGGCCTGGGCGGCGGCGATGGCGCCGCGCATGCCGGCCCCGCCGGCGCCGATCACGAGGACGTCGGCCTCGTGATCCTCGTAATTCTCGGGCGTGTGGTTTTGGGCCATGGTCAGTTCCACCAAGCGTGGGGGATGACCCCGTTGACCAGAAGCCGGATGTAGACGTCCGTGGACCAGACCGTGAACATGCTCACCCAGGCCCAGGTCTCGTGGTGGATGTTGAGCACGGTGACCCGCCGCCAGAGTTGAAAGCGGACGGCGTGACAGCTGAAGCAGTCCTTGCCTCCCCCAACCAGGTGGCGGAAGGCATGGCAGCCGAAGGTGTAGGCGAGAAGACAGGCCACGTTGACCAGCATCAGAAGGTTGCCGAAGCCCAGGGGAGAGCCGAGCTGCTGGTGATTGAACAGGGCGTATAACGCGTCATATACGAGCAGGGCGGTCTGGATCAGGATCAGGTAGAGGGCGTAGCGGTGGAGATTGTTGAAGATCCAAAAGCGGGTCTCCCCCCGGTAGGTGCCGCGCTTGGGCTCGGCGGTGGCGCAGCTGCGCGGATGCCATAGGTATCCGCGGAAATAGGCCTTGCGGTAGTAGTAGCAGGTCAGCCGAAAGGCCAGGGGGGCCCACGCCACCCAGAGCGAGGGCGGCACCAGTCGGCCGGCCACGCGGATCGTGAGCAGGGGGGAGAAGAACGGGCTCAGATAGGGGCCGTACTGGCCCGTGTTCTGGAACAGCACCACCCAGGTCGAATAAAGAATGAAGGCGGAGAAGACCACGACGACCAGGGCGGGGTAGAGCCATGAGGGCCGGGAACTGTATGGATTCTTGACGCGTAGGGCGGATGCTGTAGCTGCCACGCCCAAGAAGTTTAGATACATGGCTCGGCGGCTGCGGCCGCGGGCCTCAAGAAGATGGTCTGGGCGATCGGGATTGGGCTCGCCCAAGGCTCGGTCGGGCCTCGCGATGGAAGCAGCGCAAGCCCATCGCGGTTCCTTTGGAGCATGTCGCCATCGCATCGAGCCAGCTCCGGCCCGATCGACTCCGTAGTCGCCGCCTGCGGGCGCTAGGCTGTGATCAAGTGAACTTTCTTCACCTGCCCAGTGACGGCGAGCCGGGCGAGGACCGCCTGGGAATACGGGCGCGGGCGCTGCCGGATGAGGACCGGCAACGCTATGAGTCGTACCTGGCCGAGATATTCGAGGCCCTGGGTATGAAGCTGGACACGCCCGGAACCAGGGGTACCCCGCACCGGTTCCTGCGCGCACTCATCGACGCCACCGCCGGCTACGACGGCGATCCCAAGCTGGTCACCGTGTTCCCCAGTGAGTCGCTGGCCCACGGCGCATCCTCCGGGCAGGTGATCGAGGGTCCGATCGCGTTCTATTCGCTCTGCGAACACCACGCGATGCCGTTCTTCGGGCGCGCCTACGTCGGCTACATACCGCGCGACCAGATCATCGGCATCTCCAAGCTCACCCGGCTCGTGCGCCTTTTCGCCATGCGCTTTTCGGTCCAGGAGCGAATCGGTGAGGAGGTGGCGAGCTCGCTGGTAGAAATCCTCGACGCGCGCGGAGTGGCGGTGCACCTCGACGCCGTCCATCTGTGCACCCAGATGCGCGGCGTACGCGACTCCGAGACGAGGACGCAGACCACATCCTGGCGGGGCGACTTCGAGAGCGGATCTGACCTCCAAGATCAGTTTCTGCGCCTGACCCAAGGGCACCTCTGATCGACAGCGTGCTTCAGGTGCTGTACGACGGGCACTGTTTTGGGTGCGGTGAGCGGAATCCGGACGGGCTCGGCATGCGATTCGTGGATCAGGGCGGGGAGTCGGTCTGCGAGTTCACCGTGGATGGCCGCTTCCAGAGCTGGGCGGGCATCGTGCACGGCGGGATCGTGAGCCTGCTCTTGGACGAGGCGGTGGGATGGGCTGCCTGGCACGCCGGCCATCCTGGGGTCACGGCCAAGCTCGAGGTGCGACTCCGGCAGCCGTTGCGTATCGGTGACCCCGTGCGCGTCTCGGGCCGGGTGCTCTCCCACCGGCACCGATTGATCCAGACCTCTGCCGCCATCGATCGGGCGGCCGACGGATCGCGTGTGGCCGAGGCCACGGCGAGCCTGATCGCGACGCCTACCGCGATCAGGCCCGACTCAGGCCTGCCGGGCTCTCCAACTCGGTAGAATCGGTCCCGCTTGGCGGGGGCTGGCGCAGTCCGGCAGCGCGCACGGTTCGGGACCGTGAGGCCCCGGGTTCGAATCCCGGGCCCCCGACCACTGTTCTACCGGCTCTTCGGATTTCAGCGGCTCATCGGATTCTGGCGGGGGTCAGCTGTCTCACCGGACCACCATGGATCCAGCACACGCCAATTCGGCCGGCCGGCATAGAGCAGAGCCCGGATTCGGTAATTCTCGAAATTGCGGAACCCGAAGCCAATTCGCTTGATGCGTTTGACCGGGTCTTCGGATTTCAGCGAGAACCACTCTGGGTCGGCATCAGCCAGGAGCTAGACGAAGGTGCCTCAAGCTTGAGGTGTGAAACAGCAAGCCCCATATCAGCGGACTCAATCAGCTCAGATGGGCAGCCGACCTGGGGAGCGAGCGCTGAATACCCGGAGAGCAGCGAGGCAACCCGAAGACTGACGCCTGATCCAGTGCAAACTCATCCGTGCCCGCCGGCAGCGCCGACCCGGAAGGACTTGACTGATGTTTCGCAATTTGCGAAACTGGCGTGAGGGTAATCAGCCGGCGGCGGCTCCGCGAGTTCGGGGAGAAGCACCCCCAGGCCGAGACCGCCTTGCTGGCCTGGTACCAGATTACGAAGAGGAGGGCCTGGAGTTCGATCGCGGAGGTGCGGCGCGACTTCCCGCACGCGGACGCCGTCGGCGGGCTGACGCTGTTCAACATCGGTGGCAACGACTTCCGCCTGGTGGTTGACATCGTGTACCGGACCGGCACTGTGTACGTGAAGGCGGTCATGACTCACGCCGAGTACGACAAGGGCAGATGGAAATGAAGGGACACGGATACATCGAGCTGCTGGAGCGATTCGCACCCCGCGTGATCCACGACGAGGCGCAGCTCGAGGCGACTCAGGACGTCGTCGACGATCTCCTCGAGCGGAATGGCCAGCTCAATGAAGACGAGCTCGCGTACCTGGACCTGCTGTCCGCCCTCATCGAGGATTGGGAGGACGAGAACGTCGAGATGCCCGAGCTCTCCGGGCTTGACCTGCTCAAGGTCCTGATCGACGACCGCCGCGTCTCGCAGAGGGACCTGGTCCGCGCCCACGTGTTCGCCACCGACTCCGTGGCGTCCGAAGTCCTGGCGGGTAAGCGCCGGGTGACCGTCGAGCATGTGACCCAGCTAGCGCGCTTTTTCAACCTGCCGGCCGACCTCTTCCTGACCGGGGCACCCACCGCCCGGAGCGCTTAGGCAGACGAACCCGATGTGGCAACGGATGTGCCAACCGGACCCAGAGGGAGCCGACCTCCTGGGGCACCTGAGACGGAATTACGACCAGCTCTGAACTCGGCGGACCTCGCCGACCGAACGCCGGACGGTCTCGGGTCGATGTCGGGACCGTGAGGTTCAGGGGCCCCTTCGGGGGTCCCTCGGCGGCCTACCGTAGTACCCCAAGCTCGTACCCGATGCTCCGCTATCGGCCCCACCGCCGGCCAATGGTGCAAGTTGCCGCACTTTAGGGCTACGAGCCCGAGATAAGGCGTATTCTCCGGCCGCCGGTGCCCAGCGAGCCGTATCCGAACCCATCCCGAACCTCATCCGAGGAGAAGATCATCCGTGTCCGTTACTCGGGCGTCTGCGCCGTCTGCGGCCTGAAGCTCGAGCGCGGCGTCCAAGCTGCATACAACGCTTCGACGCGGCGCCTTTGTTGCCTCGGCTGTACGGCGACGCCTCAAGCGAATCAGGGAGTTGAGGTAGAAGTGGCCGGTGCCTCGGCTCGCGCTGAGTATGAGCGACGTCGATCGGCCAGGGAGCATCGAGTCAAGCAGCGACTGGGTCGCATCGTCGGCTCTGTAGTACTGGCGCTGTCAGACGAGCCGGCCACGACTCGCGCATGGGCGAGAGGCAGCAAAGGCGAGGCGAAACTCGCTGCCGCTCTCTCCGACGTGCCCCATGTTCGTGCGCTCCATGACCGATCCGTCCCGGGCACCCGCGGAAACATCGACCACATCGTGATCGGGCCCGGCGGTGTTTTCGTCGTAGACGCCAAGAGATACCAAGGCTTGATCCGAATCCGGGACATCGGTGGGTTCTTCAAGCGCGCCGATCGACTTTATGTCGGGCACCGCGACTGCTCGCGACTTGCGACCAACATGGCGTGGCAAGTAGAAGCGATTTCTCGGGCACTTTCGGCGGGACACGTCGATCCCGCACCGCCAGTGACTCCGGTGCTCTGCTTCGTCGAGGGGGAGTGGCCGCTTATCTCACCACCAACGTTGTTTGAAGGAGTGCGGATCGAAGGGACACGATCTATAAAGAAGTTGGTGACCACCCCGCAGCTTCTTGAGTCGGCGATGATCGAGCGACTTGTTGCCATCCTGGCGGCGCACCTCCCGCCGAAGCTGGCTAGTTCAGGCGCGCTGTGATAGCGGCGGTTAACTTAGACGGCGTTACGGCAACATGGAGAGATGGCCAAAGTTAAGACGACCCCGTCGATCGACGGGGGCCTGATGCGTCAGGTCCGTGTGCGCGCAGCAGGGACGGGTCGCAGGGACTCCGAGGTCGTGGAAGCGGCGCTGCGAGAAGGACTGGGGGTCTTGGCCAAGCTCCTTCGTACGTAATTATTCGGACGTGACATCGTCGCGCTCGCCCAGTTTCTACGCCAACGGAGAGGCAGATCGGTCAGTAGCTGGTGTTTGATTATGAACGCGCGAGCTGCATCCCTCGGGCCCGATTTGGCGATTGCCAGCCCTTAGAACGCGGCGCGCCCGCGGCCGGCCTGCGGCGGGCCTGTTAACCTCCCGGCGGTAAGCCGATGGGAAAGTTGCGTTGGGGCATCATCGGGATCGGGGAGATAGTGAAGGGCACGATGGTGCCCGCCATGATCGCCGATCCAGACTGTGAGTTGGTGGCGGCGGTCAGCCGAGATCAGTCGCGGGCGGACGCCTTCGCCGCCCGTTTCGGTGCTCGATACGCGTACACGAGCTATGACGAAATGCTGGCCAACCCCGAGGTTGACGCGGTCTTCATCGCCACCCCCAACGCCCAGCATGCGGTCCAGGTGGTGGCCGCCGCCCGGGCCGGCAAGCACGTTCTTTGCGATAAGCCGGTGGCGACATCGGTACCTGACGCGCTCGCCGCGCTGGAGGCCTGCGCACAGGCCCAAGTCGCATTCGGCGTCAACTTTCACACTCGGCACCTCATCTGGGCGCGTGCGGCCAGAGATCTGATCGCACAGGGTGCGATCGGGGAGGTGACCACGATCCACGTCGAGGCGGGT
Source organism: Nitrosotalea sp. (assembly GCA_035534295.1). Classification (GTDB taxonomy): domain Bacteria; phylum Chloroflexota; class Dormibacteria; order Dormibacterales; family Dormibacteraceae; genus DATKQJ01. Next base: position 10,439 of record DATLSE010000006.1, on the reverse strand, counting down.
GCCGGCAGGCGGCCCCCTCAGGGCTGGCGAGCCGACCCCGCGCAGTCGGGCCTGGGCACCGTCTACGGCCAGGGCGTGCACGTCTACGATCTGCTCCGTTACCTGCTGGACGACGATCCGGTCGAGGTCGTGGCCATGTTTGACAACGAGAAGGGGGATCAGCCGCTCGAGACCACCGCGATGGTCCTCATGCGCTTCCGGCGAGGGACGCTGGCCTACGTGAACTGCAATCACGCCAATCCCCACCCCCGAAACGATTTCACCCTCAACGGGACGCTCGGTCGCCTGGTGGCGGAGAACCTGTCCCGCTCCCGCAACGACGGCGTGCTGCGCCTGCTGACCCAGAGCGGTGAGGTGGTCACGCCCTACCCCAATCCGGAGGCGCACCGCCGCTGTCTCACCGCCTACACCGAGTCCGTCTTGAGTGGGCGGGACCCCAACGCGTCGGGACTGGACGGCCTGCGCAGCGTCGAGTTGACGACCGCGATGGCGCAGTCGGTGGCGGAGCGCCGGGTCGTCCCGGTTGAATACTGGACCCCACCTGACGGGTTCGGTCCGGGCCCATCAGGGAGGATCTAGCTCGATGAGCACCGCAGCTGAGCTCGGCTATCGCGTGGTCGATAACTGGGAACGACTGCCCGAGGGCACCTCGCATAAGGATGTGCCCGACGTGGCCGTGGATTCCAGGGACCGCGTCTACGTGCTGACTCGCATGGATGCCCAGGTGCTGGTCTACGACCGTGATGGGACGTTTCTGGGGAGCTGGGGAGAGGGCTCGTTTTCAGATCGACCGCATGGGATCACGATCGGGCCTGACGACACCGTCTACATCGTCGACGAGGGCCGACATGCGGTCGAGGCGTACACGACCGAGGGCCGTCGGATTGCGGTGATCGGTCCCAGCGGGAGCGCGTCCGACACCGGCGCGGACGCCGAAATACCCGACATCTTCGACAAGATCGGTAGCATCCAGCGCCCGGCGGGGCCGTACAACAAGCCGACCAAGCTGGCGGTGGCGCCAAACGGCGACTTCTACGTCACCGACGGCTATGGCAACGCGCGCGTTCACCACTTCGACGCCGAGGGCAGGCTGCTCTCCTCCTGGGGCGAGCCCGGCTCGGGTCCGGGACAGTTCCACCTTCCCCACAGCGTGGTCGTGGCCGACGACGGCCGGGTGCTGGTCGCGGATCGCGAGAACGATCGCATCCAGCTCTTCTCCGCCGCCGGGGACTACCTGGAGGAATGGAACGATTTTCACCGTGTCGCGGGCCTATTCATCCGCGATCAGATGCTCTATGTGGCCGAGCTCGCCTGGCGCTCCGGCTACCGCACGTGGCGCAACGGGGCGGTCAGCTCGCCGCTCTGTGGTCGCGTCAGCGTGCTCGATCTCCGAGGCAATTTCCTGGTCCGGCTCGACGACTCGGATCTGAGCGCGGTGGCCGGGTTCACCGCCCCCCACGGTCTCTGCGCCGACTCGCGCGGCGACATCTACGTGGCTGAGGTGACCTGGACCGACGGGGGTAAGAGCGGACTCTACGCGGCCAGCCATTCCCTGTTGAAGCTCACGCGAACCGACTGATCAAGTCGGCTTGACACCGCAATGGCGGGCTCCATAGGGTTGGCGCGGTGAGCCCGACGGCGAGTGTTCAAGTCGATCCGCGCGGTCTGAGTGCGTTCGCCCAGGCCTCGTTTGAGGCCACGGGCATGAGCCCACGCGATGCCGCAGCGGCCTCCCAGGTGCTGGTCAGAACGACGTTGCGCGGGGTCGACAGTCACGGCATCGCCTACCTGCACGCCTATATCGCTCAGCTCGAGGCCGGAGGAGCCGATCCCCGGGCGGAGCTCCAGATTCTCCGCCAGACCCCCTCCACCGCGCTCCTCGACGCAGATGGCGGCAACGGGCTGGCCATGATGTCGCAGGCCACCCAGCTGGCTCTGGAGAAGGCCCGGCTCAGTGCCAGCGCGACGGTTCTGGTCCGCAACAGCAACCATTTCGGCGCCGCCGGTCACTACGCGCTGGTGTGCGCGGAGGCGGGCATGATCGCGCTCGTGCTGGGCAACTCGAATCCGATCATGCAGGTGCCCGGGGCTCGCACGCGCTCGATCGGAAACGGGGCCACGGCCTATGGCATACCGGTGCCGGACGGACCTCCGATCGTCCTCGACATCGCGCTCAGCGTGGTCGCAGGGGGCAAGGTTCGGATGGCCCAACGCCGCGGTGAGTCGGTCCCCCCGGGGTGGATCGTGGACGCGCAGGGCAATCCGACCCAGGATCCAGCCGATTTCCTTGATCGCGGAGGCGCCCTGCTCCCGGTGGGCGCGCACAAGGGGTATGGCCTGACGGTTTTGGGCGAGATCCTGGCCGGGGTCCTCGCTGGGGCGAGCACGGGGCCGGAGGTGATCAGCTGGCTCAAGAGCCCCACCCTCCCGGCCCGAATCGGACATTACATCTACGTCCTCGATCCGGAGGCGTTCATGGCTGCGGGCGAGTTCCAGGCCCGCCTGGCGTCGTATCGCGACGGCATTCAGGGCGCTCCCCGCGCCGACGGCGTGGAGCGGATCTACCTTCCCGGCGAGATCGAGCACGACAAGGAACAAAACTCGAGCCGCGTACTTGAGCTGGAGTCGGTGGTCTGGGATGGGCTCACCTCACTGGCTCAAAGGCTCGGACTGGGGGCCACCCTGGATGCGGCCCTGGCGTCGTCGTAGGCTGCGCGCTCAGTCCGCCTTGATCTCAATCCTGGGGCCCAACTCGCGCTAATGAGCGCTCTGGAATCGATGAGGGGACGGATCCCCGACGCGATTGGGCCGCCGCCCGTCAGATGGGAGCGCGATGAGGAGGCGCAGAAGCCAAATTCGAAAGCGCGCCGCAGACCCTGAAGCCAGGAGTCTTATATCGCGACGGACCTAGGCGTGCCCGACCAAAATTCCGACCGCGGCCACTATCGCACCTCCCATCGTGACCTGGATCAGAGAACGACTCAATGGAACCCGCAGAAAGCGCCTGCGCACCAGGGCTATGACCACCAATTCCACGGCCACTACGACGTAGGCCACGCTGAGCGCGGTGCGAACGTTCGGGATCAAAAAGGGCAGCGAGTGAAAGGTGCCGCCGAAGAAGGTCGCGACCCCCGTCAGAAGTCCACGCTTGAGTGAGTTCCCCCGCCCGGTCAGAGCTCCATCGTCGGACAGAGCCTCGGACAATCCCATGCTGATCGCTGCCCCGACAGAGGCCGCCAGACCGACCAGCAGGGCCGAGCGTGAGCCGGCCAGGAAGGCGGTGGCGAAGATTGGGGCGAGGGTGGAGATGCTGCCGTCGATGAGTCCGATCAGGGCTGGCTGGACGTACTGGAGCAGCTGTTCCCGCTCGTTGCTCGAGCGCCAGTGCTCGGTGATCGCCGACAGCCGCCCCGGAGTCTCCGACATGGGCCGGAATATACCCAAGCCCCCTGTAATGGGTGTTACTCAAGGCTAATCCCCCGGACCCATCTCGAGCGCCGACCGGCGCCGAAACTACGTTCGTAGCGAACCGTTCGGTCGACGAGCGCTCCGGCGTCCATGACGCCGCCGGGACGGGCACAGGCTACGATACCGGCGTGTTCCACCGGCTACACCGGGTGGGGTTCACGCCGGGCGTGCCAGCGGGCTGGGGAGGGGGTGTTCGGGCCTCCGGCCGGGCGCGATCTGAGCCTACGGAGGAGGGGGAAAGCCATGGCAACCGAGCGCAAGCACAGCGAGCTTTACCAGACGGGCATGAAAGTCCGCCGCCAGGTGCTGGGCGACGCCTACGTCGACGCAGCGCTGGCCCAGAGCAGCGCGGTCACAGAACCCTTGCAGGAACTGGTGACCGAATTCGCCTGGGGCGGGGTCTGGGGTCGTCCCGGTTTGCCACTCAGGACCAGAAGCTTGATCAACATCGCGATGCTGACTGCGCTTAATCGGCCCACCGAGCTTCGATTGCACCTGCGCGGGGCTCTGCGCAACGGCTGCACCCAGGAGGAGATCGGGGAGGTGTTGCTGCAGACCACGGCCTATTGCGGCTTTCCCGCTGCCATCGACGGATTCCGCGTCGCGCGCGAGGTGTTCGAGAGCCAGTCTGGAGAGGCAGGGCCCGAGCACGAATAGGCGGTGACCTCGAAGCCGGGGACAGGGCTCCTGCCAACACCAGATAGCCGGTCTGAGCTGGATCCATGTGGGATATGGCGCCCGATCGGCAGACGCACCGCTCGGGTTGTTGCTGCTAAATGGAACATCGCCTACCCTGGCGCGGTGCCATTGCACTGCGCGGCGCGGAGTGGATTGGCTGGCTACGCGGACTCAGCGATCATCGCGCTGGGGGCCATGGCTCCGCGTTGAGGCCCGGTGCTGCTGCCTATTTCCAGAATGCCTTTGGCCTCGAAGGCAAGGTCGCGCTCATAACGGGTGCGCGCGAGGGCATCGGAGCCGCGACCGCCATGGCCTTCGCGCACGCCGGCGCCGACCTGGCTCTGACCAGCCGAACCGAGGCCGGCCTGGCCGAGATCGCCGGTGCGGCCCGCGCGGCTGGCGCCAACGTCCTCCCCCTGGCGCTTGAAATGCGGGACGTGGCTCAGATCAGGGACACGGTCAGCCGCGTGCGTCAACACTTCGGTCGACTCGACGTCTTGGTCAACAACGCCGGTATCGCCATCCGATCGGAGTCGTTGAACTATTCCGAGAGCGATTGGGAGGAGGTGATGCAGGTCAATCTCCGCGGCGCCTTCTTCGCCGCCCAGGAGGCGGCCCGGCTGATGGTCGACGGGGGCCGGATCATAAACCTGTCCTCGGTCTTCGCCCACACCGCGCTGGCGTCACGGGTCGCCTACTCGGCCAGCAAGGCCGGACTTGAGCAGATGACCCGAGTGCTCGCTGTGGAGTGGGCGGGGCGAGGAATAAACGTCAATTGTGTGGCGCCCGCAACCATCGACACGCCCACTCGAGCCCACCTTTTCCCCACTCCAGAGCTACTTGAGGCCCGGCTTCGGATGATCCCGGTCGGCCGCCTCGGCGTGCCCGAGGATGTCGCTCCGGCAGTCCTCTACCTGGCCTCACCTGCCGCCGCCTTCGTTACGGGGGCCACGTTAATGGTCGATGGCGGCATGAGCATCGATTGATGGCTGAAGCGCCGGGTTCCGACGGCCGCGCGGCGCGGCCGCGCCACAAGGTCGCCGTACTGCCCGGGGACGGGATCGGCCGAGAGGTCGTCCCGGCTGCGGTTCGGGTCCTGCAATCACTCCAGATCGGTCTTGAGTTCGAATACTTTGACGTCGGGGCGGAGCGGTTTCTGGGATCCGGCCAGGCCATGCCGGAGTCCGTCTACGAGCAGGTGATCGCCGCCGACGCCATCCTGCTCGGGGCCATCGGGGATCCCCGGATCAGTGATTCCGGCTACAGCTCGCAGGTGCTGATGAGGCTGCGCCGGGGGCTGGATCTCTACGCCAATGTGCGCCCGGCCCGCCTGCTCGACGAGCGCTTGTGTCCGCTGCGGGATCCTGATCGGCGCGCCGTCGACCTGGTCGTGCTGCGGGAGAACACCGAGGGCCTCTACTCCGGACACGGCTCCAGAACTGGAGCTGGGACGGCCCAGGATCTGGCAATCCAGGAGCATCGCAACACCCATCTGGGCGTGACGCGCATCATCGAGTACGCATTCACGATCGCGCGCCGCGAGGTCTGCATGGCGGATAAATGGAACGCCATGCCTCACGCGGGCGCGATCTGGCAGGAACGCTTCGCGGCTGCCGCCGCGATCCACCCCGACATCCATGCCCGCCACCTGATGATCGACGCGGCGGCGCTGCACCTGATCCAGGACCCGCGCCACTTCGACGTGATAGTGACCGAGAACGCATTCGGCGACATCTTGAGCGACCTATGTGCCGGACTGGTCGGCGGATTGGGCCTGGCGCCGTCGGCCAATCTGAACCCAGCCACAAGTAAGGGTTTGTTCGAGCCCGTGCACGGCAGCGCCCCCGACATCGCCGGCCGCGGGCGGGCCAATCCCATCGCGGCCATCCTGACCGCCGCCATGGCCCTGGACCACCTCGGGCACCCGGGTGAGGCCTCTGCCGTGCGCGTAGCCGCCGAGGCATCTGTCAAGAATCGCGAGTGCACGCCCGACATCGGCGGGTCGCTCTCGACCGACGAGGTCGCGGAGGCCGTAATCAGGCGCGTTGGGAGTCTGTGACGGCTCGGCAGCCGAGCCTGGCACATTGCCGCCGCTCGAGTCCCGGCCAGAATCAATTCAGGCGTTGATCGTTACCATGCAACGACCACGGCTATTAGCTCGGGGGATCGGATTGTGAGCTGGCTCCTAGTGGCAGCGGTGACGTTCCTGGCCGCTGCGGTCGAGTGGGTCGAAGCCCTAACCATCGTGCTGGCCGTGGGGCTTTTCAAGGGCTGGCGGAGCGCCTTTGTCGGCGCGGGCCTGGCCCTGGCGGCGCTGGTCGCTCTGGTCCTCATCTTTGGCCTGGGGCTGGCGGCGGTCATTCCGATAGTGGCTGCCCGCGCCGTGGTCGGCGTGTTCCTGCTCCTCTTCGGCCTCAAGTGGCTGCAGCGCGCGGTCCTGCGTTCCAGCGGACTTAAGGCGATGCACGACGAGGCCAGGGTCTTCGAGGAGGAGAAGAAGCATCTGCTCGCTCACGGATCAGCTGCCAGAGGCCTCCTGGATCCCGTGGGCACGTTCACCTCATTCAATGGCGTGTTGCTGGAGGGACTGGAGGTCGCTTTCATCGTTCTCGCCCTGGGGGTGAGCAGCATGGCCGCCGCCGCCGGCGGCGCCTTGGTCTCTCTGGTCGCGGTGGTGGCGGTGGGGGCCGTCTTCCGCGCTCCGCTCACCCGGGTGCCCGAAAACACCATGAAATACGTGGTCGGCATCATGCTGACCAGCTTCGGCACCTTCTTCGCAGGCGAGGGGATCGGGGTCCGATGGTGGGACTCCGATGCTTCGATCCTTGTCCTCGTCGTCGTCTACTCCGTTGGCTCCGTGCTCCTGGTCCGGGTCCTGAAGCGGCCGCCCAGCTTGGCCCCGGGCAAGCCCCCCGCCCCGCTGCTCCTGGTCCGGGGTGTGGCGATGGAGCTCTGGGGCCTGTTTGTCGGCGACAGCGCCCTGGCCCTGGTGGTCATCATCGCGCTGCTCGCTGTCGCCCTCTATGCCAACCTCAAGGGGCAGCGGACCGAGGCTTCGATCCTGCTTGTCGCCGGCGTCATCATCTCGATGGTGGTGGGCATCGTCGAGCCCTACCGGGCGCGAGCCAGTGAGATTCGGTCCGCCGCGCTCTCCCTAAGCGATCGCACCCAAGGCGCGGTCGAATCCGCATCGGAACCAGAGGACGCCTCGAACGGCGCCGGGTAGGCGTAGGAGGACGAGAATGGTCCGTTGCGTGCGACCGCCGGTGAGCGCGTCCCGCCGTCGTCCCCGGTCACCGGCTGTTCAAATCCTGTTGGGTCGACCAAAGTTCCCCTATTTGAACCAGCATCCCCAGCCAGCCGAATCGACAGGATGTGTCCTGTGAGCGGAACCGCGACGTTGCCAAAACAACCTTCAGTCCTGGAACGGCGATCCATTCAAGTGCAGGGGATTGAACGTTATTTTGCAGTGGCACCCGGGGCGCCACCCTCGGCGCCTCTTCTATTGGTCCTCCACCGTATGGGAATCAATGGAACTGTGATGGCGCAATGGACTGGGTTGGCCCGACGTGGACCGACCGCTGGCTTTGCGACCGTTTTCCCGGAGGGCGCGCACGAAATGTGGGACGACACTGGGTTCGGCCGCTCTGACGGACTCGATGATGCGGGATTCATTGGTGCTCTGATCGAGACTCTGACCGGCGACGGCACGGTGCGAGGCGATTACACAATCCTCGTGGGCCTGTCTAGCGGCGCCAACTTCGTTGAGCACCTCGCGCGTCATGGCGTCGTAAAGGCGCGCGGGATCGTCCTCGTCGCGGGAACCTCTCGCGTGGTCAGTGGGACCACACCAATGCGGCCTGGCCAGGAGTGCGCCGTTCTCTGCATCGCAGGAACCGCCGATCCGAACGTCCCCTATCGTGGCGGGCGGGCGTCCGGATTTCCGGGCTGGCTGGCGCGTCGGCGAAGGCGACGTGGTCTGCTCCGTGCCGATGACCGCGGGTCGGTGGGACCCGAAGTTATCTGCACCGACTGGGCTCTGGCTAACGGCTGCGGACCGGAGCCCGTAGTGGATGTGCTCGCATCCAACGCGGGCAACATGCCAGTTGAGAGGCTGACTTGGTCCGCTCCAGGCCGGCTTCCGGTGACGCTCTATCGCATCGTCGGGGGTGGACACGGATGGCCTGGCGGCCCGCAGTACGTGCCGCGGTTCCTGGTTGGCCGAATCTCGAAGACATTCGACGCCACCGGAGTCGCCTTGGACTTCGCTAGGAGCCTTCTTGATGCGCCCTGAGAAAATCCAAGATTCTTGAGCCTCCGACTGGAGCCCGGGAGTTCAAACAGTATCCTGCCTGCCCGACCATCTGGCTATAATTCTGGCCATGGAAACGCTTCCCCTAGCTGACGTCAAGAATCGCCTGTCGGAAGTTGTCGAGAAGGTCGCCAGTCAGCATGACCGCGTGACGATCACGAGGAACGGCCGACCGGCGGCTGTCCTTGTAAGTCCGGACGATCTCGAATCGCTCGAAGAGACGCTGGCGATTCTAAGTAACCCGAAGGAGCTCTCCGAGTTGCGAAAAGGGTTGCAGCAGCTCGATGCCGGCGAAGTCGTGAGTCTTGACGATCTGAAGGTCGATCTGGGGCGTGGCCGCAGGTAGACCGTACGTCGTATCAGTCGCGACGCGCGCGGCGAAGGATGTGCGTCGACTTCGTGTTAAGAGCCGGTCGGCCGTGATCGAAGCCCTCGAGGGCCTGGCTCGTGACCCGAGAGGAGGGAAGCCGCTGAGCGGTGAGTTGGCCGGAATCTGGTCGCTGCGCCGAGGCGACTACCGCATCCTCTACCGAATAGACGATCGAGCCTTTCGCGTGGAGATCGCGCGAGTGGGACATCGGCGCGAGGTGTATCGACGAGCGAGCGTTAGATGACTGGCAGTCATGGTCGCCGGTGGATTGGCTCAGTCGCGTATGAGCGAGAGTGCCAGGCTGGGAACGACGAAGGACAGGAGAAAGATCGGCAGGATGCTCTTTCCGCTGCATCTGAAGCTGGCGGTCTCGCCCTCGGCGACGTCGAATGTCTTGGTTCGGCTGGAGTTTCGGCCGCTGCGGAGTTGCACGGTGTGACGTCCGGATTCGACCGGTATGTCGACGCTCTCGTTCAGTTCGACGGACCCGGCACGCTTGCCGTCGACCAAGACGTCGTACGTGCCGCGGCGGACTTCCACTCCGATGGTTTTGTGCGTCACCCTCAACGTTGCGGACATGGCTGATCTCCTCCTGTTCTCAAAGACGTCTTCTCTGGTCCACTACGGCGGGCGGCGACGATCATCCGCGTGTCCCGGTCACGAGCCGTTCGCGGTCGAACATCGCGGCCACGATCCGCCAGGCGAGCAGGTCGACGGCCAGCAGCCCGGCGGCGAGACCGAGCGCGAGGAGGAAGATCGTCACCCCGCGCGAGGTATTCGGCTTCCTGGGTCCGAACGGTGCGGGCAAGACGACGACCGTGCGGACGCTGGGCACGCTGATCGCGCCGACCTCGGGATCGGCGATCGTCGCTGGGTGAGGTGCTCGACCACCAGGGCGGACTTAGCCTTCGAGCCATCGAGGGTCGACGTATCACTGATGGGTTCAGCACCAGCGGCCATGGGCGTCAGGCCTGAAGAGGTTCGAAACGCGAGGTGAAGTGACGCAGCGTTGGCGCCTGCTCCACGATGCGGTACCCGCGGAGATCGGCGGCGCCGCGGGCGACCTCGGCGCAGACCTCGATGACATAGTCGATGTGGCTCTGCGTATAGGTGCGGCGCGGAATCGCCAGCCGGACCAGGTCGAGGGTCGCCGCCTGCTCGGTCCCGTCTGGCCGGCGCCCGAACATGACGGTCCCGATCTCACACCCTCGCACGCCACCGGTCTCGTACAGCGCCACGGCCAGGGCCTGGCCTGGGTACTGCAGCGGCGGGATGTGGCGGAGCATCGCGCGAGCGTCTAAATACACGGCGTGGCCGCCGGGAGGCTGAACGATGGGGATGCCCAGCCCGTCCAGGGCCTTTCCGAGGTAGGCGGTCGAGCGCACCCGATACTGCAGGTAGTCGTGTTGAACGACCTCTTTCAGCCCCTGTGCGATCGCCTCCAGGTCGCGACCCGCGAGGCCGCCGTAGGTGGGAAAACCCTCGGTGAGGATCAGCAGGTTCCTGCACTGCGCGGCCCAATCATCATTGTTCATCGCGAGCCAGCCGCCGATGTTGGCGAGGCCGTCCTTCTTGGCGCTCATGGTCATGCCATCCGCCAGCGACGCGATC
>DATLSE010000005.1:0-52843 GCA_035534295.1 Nitrosotalea sp. | reverse complement strand
GGCATCGGACATGTCCAGGGCCCCGTAGGCAATTCGCTCCTTCCAGGCCCGGGGCTGTTTGTCGAGCCACCTGGCCACGTCGGTGAACTTGCGGCTGGGCAGGATCTCGATGATCTGGTGGTTCTCAACGTCGGCCACGGTCGTTGCGTAGTCGCTGAATCCCTTCGAACCGAGCCGGATGAAGTTGGTCTCGTCCAGGCCGATGGCCGTGGTCTGGTTCAGCCTCTTGCGATCGGCTTTCAGGAGCGCGCTTCCGTAGGTCGTCACCGCGTCGTTGATCGTGTGCCAGTCGCAGTCGAGCTCGCCCGCCACCTCCAGCACCGTCCTCCCCGTGCCCACCTGAACCGTGGCCCACTTAGCCGCTCTGGTGGTGAGGAGGCAACTCTTGGCCGCGATGCGGTGGTCGGAGAGCACCCAGGTTCGTTTGGGGCAGATGGGGTTGGCACATCTCATCCGGTGCTTCTTCCATGTCAGGCGCACCGGCGTGCCGTAGACGGGCAGGTCGACATAGCCCACAACCGGACGCTCCTTGACTTCGGCCCGAGCACCGCAGCTCGGACACAGGACGATGTCGAAGACTTGCTCGATCATGAGCTCGACCTCTGGGCCGCGCCGACTGTACTGGAGGACCCGGACGTCTTTGAGGCCCACCAGGGCCTGGAGAATCTGGCTAGGCTTGGTCAGTACGGAGGTGCTTTGGGTTTGCTGTTTCACACCTCAAGCTTGAGGCACCTTCGTTCAATTCCCAGGTGAGGCTCGACCAGATGGGTCCCCGCTGAAATCCGAAGAGCCACATCGTGCGCACCTGTCGCAAGACAGGCTCTTCGGATTTCAGCGGCTCTTCGGATTTCAGCGGGGACGAGTCTGGGTCGAGCCCGAGCAGCCCACCGTCGGTCCCGACCGCTTTCGATGGGCACGCCGGTTATGCTCGAGGCGTCATGACGGCCCCCCATCGCACCCGCCGGGCGCTGGTTGGGTGGTGGGAGCACCTGTCGGTGGCCCAGAATCTGGCCCTCGGCTTCGCCCTCCTCGGTCCGGCCACGTTTGCTTTGAATCTAGCCCTGTTCAACCTCTCCTGGCTGCGCTCCTTGGCCTACGGCGTGTTCGAGGGTGGGATCCTGGCCGGGCTGCTCGCGGTCGCGACCCAGACCGAGCGCGGACGGCGACGCTGAGACTTGGTCGCGGACTCCCACATCCGGATCCGCCTCGCCCGTGACGCCGACGCGCCGGCGCTGATCGAGCTCATCGCCGCGGTCTATGCCGAATACCCCGGATGCATCCTCGATGTGGCGGGCGAGACCCCGCACCTGCTCCGGCCCGCCAGTTCCTTCGCCAACTGGAACGGACGGCTCTGGGTGGCCGAGGGCGAGGACGGAGTGGCCGGATGCGGCGGATACCGAGACGACGACGGAGGTTTTGAGCTGAAGCATCTCTACGTAGCCACCGCCAGACGCCGGCAGGGCCTGGCGAGTCGGTTCATGACCCTGGTCGAGACCGACGCCAGACGCCGGGGCCGGTCTTCGATCGAGCTCTGGACCGACTCCCGTTTTGATCTCGCCCATCGCTTCTATGAGGCCCGCGGGTACATCCCCAGCGGGCGCAGACGCGAGTTATTCGACCTCAGTCGGACCCTCGAGTACCACTACTGGCGTCGGCCCTGACCTCCTGGGCGCGGCTGAACGTCATCCGGCCTCCCTCCGCATCGAGCAGAATCGAGTCGCCGTCGTTGAAGGCGCCCTCGAGCAGAAGCAGGGCCAGGGGGTCCTGGATCAGGCGCTGCACGGCGCGCTTGAGGGGCCTGGCTCCGTAGGCCGGATCCCACCCCTGCTCGGCCAGCAGGTCCTGGGCGGCGGGCGAGAGCACGATCTCGATCCGGCGCTCGGCCAGGCGCTGGCGCAGGCGGCCGAGCTGGATCTGGGCGATCTGTCCGATCTGCGTGCGATCGAGGGGGCGGAACACAATCACGTCGTCGACGCGATTTAAGAACTCGGGCCGGAAGTGCTGGCGCAGCACCGCCTGCACCTCCTCCTGCATCCGCGGCGCATCAGATCCGGCGAGCTGGACGATGAGGTCACCGCCGAGGTTAGAGGTCATGACCAGGACCACGTTGCGAAAGTCGACGGTCCGACCCTGCCCGTCGGTCAGGCGGCCGTCGTCCAGAACCTGGAGGAGCACGTTGAAGACGTCGGGATGGGCCTTTTCAATCTCGTCCAGGAGCACCACCGAATAGGGGCGCCGGCGCACCGCCTCGGTCAGCTGCCCTCCCTCTTCATGGCCCACGTAACCGGGCGGCGCGCCGAGCATGCGGGCCACCGTGTGGCGTTCCTGGTACTCGGACATGTCAAGCCGAATCAGGGCCTGGTCGTCGTCGAACAAGAACTCCGCCAGGGCCCGGGCGAGCTCGGTCTTGCCCACACCGGTGGGGCCCAGAAAGATGAACGAGCCCACGGGGCGGCTGGGATCGGCCAGCCCCGAGCGGGAGCGCCGGACGGCGTTGGCAACGGCTAGGACCGCGTCGTCCTGTCCGATCACCCGGCCGTGCAGGCGTTCCTCCATGCCGATCAGCTTTTGAACCTCGCCCTCCAGCATCCGTGCCACGGGGATGCCGGTCCACTTGGAGACGATGGCGGCGATCAGGTCCTCGTCCACCTCCTCACGCAGCAGGGCCCCCTGGCCCTGGATCTGGGCCAGCTCCCCGGTCGCCTCGTCCAGGCGCCGGGAGAGATCAACGGTCTCGCCATATCGGAGCCGGGCGGCGAGCTCGAAGTCCGCCTGGCGCTCAGCTCGCTCAGCCTCGGTGCGCAGCTCCTCCAATCCCGCCTTGAGCTGGCGCACGCGCCCGATCACCTCCTTCTCCCGGTCCCAGCGCGCGCGGAGCGCGTCACGCTCCTCGACCAGCCCCGCCAGCTGCTGCTCGAGGCTTGTAAGCCGCTCCTTGGAGACGCCGTCGCGCTCGTGGCGGAGCGCCTGGCGCTCGGTCTCGAGCTGGCGGATCAAGCGCTCCGCCTCGTCCAGTGGCAGAGGCATCGAGTCGATCTCCATGCGCAGCTGAGCGGCCGCCTCGTCGATCAGATCGATGGCCTTGTCGGGCAGGAACCGGTCGCTGATATACCGCTGCGAGAGCAGCGTAGCGGCGACCAAGGCCGCGTCCTTGATGCGGACTCCGTGGTGCACCTCGTAGCGCTCGCGCAGTCCGCGCAGGATGGAAATCGTGTCCTCGACCGAGGGCTGATCGACCATCACGGGCTGGAAGCGGCGCTCTAAGGCGGCGTCCTTCTCGATGTGCTTGCGGTATTCGTCCAGCGTGGTGGCGCCGATGGCGCGGAGCTCGCCTCGAGCCAGGGCCGGCTTCAGTAGGTTGGCCGCATCCATCGATCCCTCGGCCGCGCCCGCTCCGACCAGGGTGTGGAGCTCGTCGATGAACAGGATCACCTGCCCGTCGGCGTCATCGATCTCCTTCAGCACCGCCTTTAGACGATCCTCGAATTCACCCCGAAACTTGGTCCCGGCCACCAGCGCACCGAGGTCTAAGGCCACCACCCGGCGCCCGGCCAGGGTCTCGGGGACGTCGCCGGCCACGACGCGCTGGGCCAGACCCTCGGCGATGGCCGTCTTCCCCACTCCCGGCTCGCCGATCAGGACCGGGTTGTTCTTGGTCCGCCGGGAGAGAACCTGGATCACGCGCCGGATCTCCTCGTCTCGGCCCACCACCGGATCGAGCTTTCCCGCGGATGCCGCCTCGGTTAGGTCACGACCGTACTTTTTCAGCGCCTGGTATTTGGACTCGGGGTTGGCGTCGGTCACGCGCTGGCTGCCGCGAATGCCGCGCAACGCGCCCAGCAGGGCGTCCCGAGTCACCCCCGACCGGGACAGGAGGGGACGCTCGGCCAGGGCCAGGAGCAGGTGCTCGGTGGAGATGTATTCATCTCGGAGTTGGCTCGCCTCACGCGCCGCCGACTCCAGCATCGAGTTGGTGCTGGGGGACAGAAACGGCGCCCCGCCCGCGACCCGGGGCAGCTTGGAAATGGCCGCCTGAAGCACCTCCTCGAGCTCCGCTGGGGGCGCCCCGGAGGCCTGCAGGAGGGGCCGCGCGATACCCTCGGGCTGGCGCAGGAGCGCGAGCAGCAGGTGCTCGGGTTCCACCGCCTGCTGCCCGTGCTCGGCAGCCACCTCGAGGGCGCCCTCCAGGGCCTCTCGCGCCAGTTCGGTCAGCTTGTCCAGTCTCATCTCTAGAGCAATACCTACCCCGCTCGAGCCCGAACCCAAACCGGGTTGGTTCCCCACCTGCGGAGCGCCCGAGCTCTGGGCTCTGCGCCTCCCGCCCCTCCGGGTTCAGGGACCGGATTCGGGCGCCGATAACTGACCCTGTCGCGCCAACCTCGGCGTCATGGGTGCCTGGCGCCTCAAGGCCCAGCTCGGGCCAGGCAGGAGCTCATCTGATCCCAGAATCAAAGGTGAGGTCGCGGCGCAACCGCTGGTCAGAGGCGAGCTGGATCTGCACCGTGCGCGGTGCCAGCCCCGCCCGGACGGAAATTCGATAGCGCCCGCTGGGCAGCCGGATCCGGTACCGACCGCTCGAATCGCTTCGCCCCGACCAGCTCCCCCCCTGGCCCCAAACCACGACCCTCACCCCGGCCACGCCCGGGCAGGCGACTGGCGGCACCTGTTCGACCGGGCGGCAGGGCGCGGCGCGTACCACTCCGAAGACCTCTGCGGTGGGCGCGGCCCGAGCGCCACACGCGGCCAGTGCCATGACCAGGAGCCCCAACGCCAGAGCGGCGCCAAACCGGAGTCGGATGCCTGGATGCGGCGGCGGCATAAGATGGGCCGTGTTCCCGCGCCCGCAGGGGCCCGGGGGATCCGGGATTGAGAATGCCGCCTTCGGGGCCGCGTCGACGAGGTTTGGGATGCAGGGAGAGAGCGGCCCGGTTCGGGAGCTCCAGTTGGGTAGCGCCGGACCGAAGATCAGCCGCGTGGGATTCGGAGCCTGGGCGCTGGGCGGCGAGGGCTGGGCCTTCAGCCTTGGCCGCCAGGACGACGCCTCATCCATCGCCGCCATCATGCGCGCCGTGGAT
Organism: Nitrosotalea sp.; assembly: GCA_035534295.1. Taxonomy (GTDB): domain Bacteria; phylum Chloroflexota; class Dormibacteria; order Dormibacterales; family Dormibacteraceae; genus DATKQJ01. Next base: position 47,768 of record DATLSE010000005.1, on the reverse strand, counting down.
CGCGGAGTCAGCTGGATCGACACCGCCGCGGTGTACGGCTGCGGCCATTCCGAGGAGGTGGTGGGGAAGGCTCTGGCCCTGATCCCGCGCGCCGAGCGTCCCCTGATCTTCACCAAGTGCGGCCTGGTGTGTTCGACCACCGACCCCACCTTCAGTCCGGCCCGTGATCTAAGGCCGGCCACGATGCGGCGGGAGGTCGAGGAATCCCTGCGCCGGCTCGGAGTAGAGCGCATAGACCTGTATCAGCTGCACTGGCCGGATCGCACCGGGACGCCGGTCGAGGAGACGTGGGGAGAGATGGTGCGCCTGATCGAGGAAGGCAAGGTCGCGCACGCCGGGGTCTCCAACTTCGGCCTCGATCTGCTGGAGCGGATCGAGCCCATCCGCCACGTGGACAGCCTGCAGCCGCCCTTCTCCATGATCGAGCGCGGCGCAGCCGAGCTTCTGCCCTGGGCCCGAGAGCACGGCACCGGGGTTATCGTCTACAGCCCGATGCAGTCCGGCCTGCTGGGCGGGACTCACACTCGCGCCGCCCTGGGTCGCCTCGATGCGGGCGACTGGCGGCGGCGCGACGAGCACCATCAGGAACCGAACCTGGGACGAAATCTGGACCTGGTCCGGCGCCTGGAGCCCCTGGCTCGGGAGCTGGGTGCCAGCCTGGCCGAGCTAGCCGTGGCCTGGACCCTGGCCTGGCCCGGCGTCACCGGCGCCATCGTCGGCGCCCGCAGCCCCGAGCAGGTGGAGGGCTGGGTCAACTCCGCCCAACTCGATCTCGGCCGGGTCGAGATGGACGCCATCGCGGACGCGATCGAGGCCTCGGGGGCCGGGTCCGGACCTCCCCGTCCGCCCGCCTGATTCGATCCCGGGGGGCCCTTTTTCGACCCCCGTCCCTAGCCCAAGATGGAGGGAGAAAGGAGGTGGGACGGCGATGGAAGAGAGCTGGGCCCAGGAATACAAGCCCCTTCGGCTGCGCCTCGACGTCGACCTCTGGCGCCGCCTGGCGCGCATCGCAAGCCGGCGCCGGGTCTCCCTCCCAGCGGCCGCGGCGCGCATGATCGAGCGCCAGCTGGCGCTCGAGGAAGCTGGGCTCGAATCGGCCCGTACCGTCCAGTCGGCGACCCTGGCCACACTCTTCACCTCGGCCCAGATCCTGACCTTCCTTGAGGCCTGCTTTCCAGGCGGACAGGAGCGCACGGAGTTGCTCCAGGAGGCGGCGGCAAAGGCGGCGCGGGAGAGCATCGACCGGGTCGAGCGAGCCCTGGCGGGAGCGGAGGTCGATTGGCGGGCATAGCCCGCGCGGTGCTGACGGCGCGCTACCAGGCGCGGGGTGAGGAGGTCGAGTTCGGCCGCCACCTGCGCCGCCTGCTCAGCTACTTGGAGCGGCGCGACGAGACCGACGGACCGCTCAACTTGAGCGGGCTCGAGGGTTTCTCCCGCGACTGCGCCTGGCGCCACCGCACCCAGCGGCCGGGAGCTCTGTTCGACGCCCGCGGGCCGGTGGCCGAGCCCGAGCGCACCGCGCTCTATCGTCACGTCGTCCACACCTCGAGCCGGCTCTTCAAGTACGGGCGCACTCACGCTCAGAACCGCGCCTACTACCTGTTTGTGATCTCTCCCCCCGACGCTCGCAGGCTGGAGCTTCGTGCCCTCGCCCGAGCCGTGATGACACGCCTGGAGGAGGACTCAGGGCCGCTCCCCCCCTGGCTCGCAGCCGAGCACCACAACACCCCGCACCCCCACGTCCACGTCATCCTGGCCGGACAGCGCTCGGGCCCCCAGGGCACGCGAACACTGCTTCTGACCCGCCCCCGTCTCGCCTCCATGAAGCTCGCGCTGGCGGCCGAGCTGGAACGGCAGCAGGGGCTGGAGCTCAGACCACGCCGCCTCGAGGCCGATCTCGCGCGTCGACTGGCGGGCTTGCGGCCCGAACTCGGGGCCGATCCCTTCGAGCACCGGGCCCGGCGACAGCCGGCGCGAGAGCTCGGGCGCTGAACCAGGATCCTGGCGCACCGGTGCAGTGGGAGGTCGGATGGGGCCGCTGAGCGCGGCGCCGAAGTCGGGAAAGGAGGCGAAACTGGACTGCGCCGAGCCAGATCGCGGTCGCGCCGCGGTCGCCCCTGAGGCCGCGGTCGAGCTCATCGTGGCCGTGTTCAGACTCGCCGTGGCGGATTACCTCGGCCTCAGTTACGGTCACGATGCCCCTGGGCGCCGGCGCCGGATCAGCGCCTCGCGCCGGCTGGCCGCGGGCGAATTCTTGGAGTCGTCATGGGCAGAGCATCTGGCCGGCCTGATCAACTTGAGTCCGGCCAGCGTGCGGGAGGGCGCACGGGCGGCGAGCCGCGCCGCCCGGACCGCGGGCTCATCCCAGGCGCTGGTACTCGCTGCGGTAGAAGAGCAGGGGGCGCCCGCTGGTATCGGCGCCCAGATCGACCACGTCGCACATCACCACCATGTGGTCGCCACCGGGGTGGGTTTCGCGGATGAGGCAGTCGATCCAGGCCAGCGCCGGGCGCAGGACCGGGCTCCCGGTCGCGGCCGACGGGCTCCACTCCACGCCCTGGAACTTGGCCCGCCCGGAGCGGGCGAACTGAACCGCCAGCCCGGACTGCTGCTCGTGCAGGAGGTTGACGCAGAGCCTTCCCGAATCGGCGATCGCAGCCCAGCTGCGTGATCCTCTGCGGGCGCAGAACAGCACCATGGGCGGGCTCAAGGAGAGCGCGCTGAAGGCCTGCACCGTCATCCCGATCGGCTTGCCCTCGGACAGTGCGGTGACCACGGCGACTCCGGTGGCGAAGTGCCCCAGCACGTGACGGTAGTGGTCGGGACGGATCCCCTCGGGTGACGCGCTCAAGCCCCCGCTCCCATGCCGATCGAGTGTGGCACGATCGGGGCGAGGCGCGTCCAGCGCAGAGCCCAGGGGAGGTGCCGCCCTAGTCCTCCATGGCGACCTCGACCCCATTGGCCTCGCACTCCTGCCGGTACATCTCACGCAGTCCTGGGTCCTCGTGCTCGAAGTCGATCTGTTCGATCCCGCCCTCCTCGCGCTGTACCGCGGTCGAGGCGTGCATGGCCACGAAGCGGCAGGGCTCGGTGCCGGTGTTGTAGTGCTGGTGCCAGGTCCCAGCCGGGGGCACGATGATGCTGCCCTCCGCCCAGGGATAGCGCTTGGCCTGCTCGCCCTCGTCCCACATCAGGGTGTAGCCGGTGGAGTCGATCATGCACACGTGCGCTCCCGGCCCGTGGCGGTGAGCCTTCTTGTAGCGCCCGACCGGGAACTGGGAGATGTGGGCGAACATGGTGCTGCCCGATAGGTGGATGTACATGTTGCGGGTGCCCTTGCCCCGCTTGTCGCGTGGCACGAGCTCGATCTGACGCACGTCGGAGATGAAGTTGGTGTGCAGGATGCCACCGTAGTACTCGGTCAGGTAATCCCCTGGGCGGTTGAAGAAATCGTCCTGATCGGGGTCGAAGCGGTCCCGGAAAACGTGCGGATTGTTGAAGATGAAATCGTCATCGCGGAAGGACTCGAAGGCCACGGGAGCGCTGGTCAGGGAGACGAAGCGAGCAGGCTCGGAGCCGCTGGCGTTGTGGTGCTCGTGCCAGGCGTTGAGGGGGATGGCGAAGAGGCTGCCGCGCTGCCATTCGAAGGAGTGACGGCGACCGCCGTCGCCCTGCCACATGGTGGTCACGCCGCGCCCGTTGGTGACCAGGATGATCTCCTCGAAGAGCTGGTGCTGAGCTCGGAGCTGGCCCCCCGGTGGGATCTCGGCGATGTAGGAGTCGGCCAGGAGCTGATCTGAGAAACTGAGGTAGGCTCCGCGCCCGCCGCGGCGCTCCCAGTCACCCAGCTCGACCGACCGGGCGTCGAATACGTAACGCCCGTCGATGATCGGGATCCCCTCCGAGCGCAGGAAGTTACGGTAGTGGTTGTAGCGGTCCTCCATGAACTGCACGTAGGGATGGACGGTGAATTCCTTGGTCGCCTTGGTCGCCATGATTACCTCCAGTTGGCCCCTAGCCCGCTCCGACCACGCGCTCCGAGGCCGGATGGGGCGGGGCGAAGAGCAGCGTCTTCACGACCACTGGCACCACTCGCCGGTTGGGCAGCAGGGCGCCGACGTCGATGAAGTCCAGATCCCGCAGTTCAACGCCGTCGATACAGATCAGATCGCCGGCGACGCCGAGCTCGGAGCGCAGGATCTCGCCCACGCTCTGGCTGATGTCGGCGCTGAACACCAGCGCCACCGCGGTGCCGCGGCCGAGGGGGACGTCGAGCGCAGCTCGAAGGCCCTCGGCCAGGGCCCGAAGGTTGGCGTAGCTGGGGATCCCGGCGAACTCCACCGCCAGGGCCACCGGCTCCGACCCCGGCTCGCGGCCCTGGCGCCGGAACGCGTCGGCGACCCCGATGCCCACCTGCGCCGGCGAGGGGTCCGCGGACGGTAGGCGAACCTTGAGCACGGGCAGGTTGTGGATCGGCAGCAGCCCCGGCCGGCTGAGCAGCAGGGTGTCGCCGCTGACCTGGACCGTGAATTGGGAGGCTCCGATCGCGGTCGCCCTGATCCCCGCCTCCAGCGGCGGATCAAGCCTGGCCTGCCCAGCCCGGATGGCCTCCGCCAAAGGCCGGGAGAGGTCTTGGAAGTCGCCCGCCTCACGGCCGTAGATGAACTCGGCCACCCCCCCCGAAAAGTTCAGCCGGTCGATCCTTGGCGGCACCGACATGGGCTCGGTCAGCATCAGCTCCCGGGCCAGTACCCCCGGAAGCCCGGCGATGGTCTCGGTCAGCGCCTGAGCCAGGGCCTGGGCGAGCTGGCGCATGGTCTGCGTCGTCACCGGCTCGCCCAGCTGGAGGCGAAGCCCGAGGTGATCGGCCACCCTCTGGGCCGCCGGCTCGATCCGGTCCAGACGCCCCTGCGAGTCGAGCGCGATCAGGCGGCCGCCGACGTTGATCGATGCCGTACCCACGATCTCCCCGGCGTCGGCCAGGGCGAGCTTGCTCGTCCCCCCACCCACGTCCACATTCAGCACCACGCCGGGCAAGGTCCGGCTCAACTCCACCGCGCCTGAACCTTGGGCGCTCAGCTGCGCCTCCAGGTGATGCCCGGCCGTGGCGCAGACGAATTGACCCGACTGGCCCGCGAACAACTCGGCGATGGGCCGCGCATTGACTCGGCGCATGGCCTCGCCGGTGAGGATGACGGCCCCGCTGTCGATCGCCTCGGGCGACAGCCCGGCGGCCTCAAAGGCCTCTTGTATGTAGCCCGATAGGACCTCGGCATCGATTGTCTGGTCGTCCCGGTAGGGCGTGAAATGGATCGGCGAGCGGTGCAGTACCTCGCGCCCGACCACCACGTAGCGACTGGTCAGGCTCTTGCCCAGGCGGCGCAGGTGGATGCGCGAGAACATGAGGTGCGAGGTCGACGAACCGATGTCGATGCCCACCGTGGTCATCTCGACGTCGTCCGGGTTCCACTCCTCCCCGGTGCCGTCGGACGGATCCAAAAACTCGTCGTCATGGTGATGACCCAGGTTCATTCTGCGGAGGTTTTTGTATCACGTATCCAACTTCTGGTGGTGACCGACGGGCCGAGGAGACCGTTGACCAGCCGTGATATTGGATCCAGAATACGAGGCCATGCACCGCCCCGCGGGTTCCAATGGGTCGCTCATCCGCCCCCCCGCCGCCGGTTCAACAGGAGTAGAGGCATGAATTGGCTCAAGCGAATCGCCGTCATGGGCGCCATGGCGGCCCTGGTGGCGGCCTGCGGTGGCTCGACCCCAGCTGCCACCAGCAAGACGTCGGTGGACACCACCAGTTTCGGCTTCGGCGCCGACTCCACCCCTGATGAGTCCTACCTTCCGATCCTCATGGCCCTGGATCAGATGCGCAAGGATGGCTACAACGTTCCCGCCACGACCCAGCTCAACGGGACCAGCCTGGTCATCCAGGCCGTCGCCAACGACCAGCTCCAGCTCTTCGGCTCGGGCGTGATCCAGGTCGCCACCGCGATCAAGAAGGGCATTCCCCTGACCGCGATCAGCGCCCGCAACAACAACACCTGGAGCCTGGTCACGACCAGTGACATCACCTCCTGCTCTCAGCTCTCGGGCAAGAAGGTGGCCATCTTCTCCACCGGGGGCACCAGCACCGCCTACCTCAAGATCTATTTCGCCAAGAACTGCCCTTCGGTCAAGCCCACCTACCTCATCATCGCCGACTCCACGCTGCGCCGCCAGGCGCTCGAAAACGGCCAGGTCGTGGCGGCCCCTCTCGAGGGCGCAGACACGGTATCGATCGTGAATTCGAACCCGTCCAAGTTCCACGTGCTGGCCAGCATGGCCAAGGAATTGCCCGGGGTCGGACGCGACGTGGTCACCACCAGCCCCACCTTCGTAAAAGACCACCCCAGCATCCTGAAGGCGTTTGTCAAAGACCAGCTCCTGGCCACGCGCAGCCTCTACAAGAGCCCCGCTCTGGTTCGGACCGAGACCGCCAAATACTTCAACTACGGCGCCCAGGCCGATGCCATCGGCAAGTTCTTCACCTCCACCCAGCAGTGGTGCGCCAACGGCGGCCTGCAGACTGCGACCATGGACAACCAGCTCCAGACCTTTGAGAGCGCGGGCAAGATTCCGGCCGGGGTCACCACCTCCCAGGTCGTCAACGACAGCATCGTCAAGGCCGTCCTGAAGCAGATCGGCACCTCCTCGGCCACCACCTGCTGACATTGGCCAGCTCCCTCGCAGACGCTGGCGAACAGAGCCTGCTGCGGTCCTGGCGGCGCGCGCGCCGCCGGGACCTGCTCTGGCGCATCTTCCTTCCTCTGGCCGTGATCGTGCCCGTGGCCCTGATCTGGCAATGGGCCGCCCTGCGGCCCGGAAACCTCCTCCTACCCACCTTCACCAGCTTTGTCACCCGCAGTGTGCAGCTGCTCTTCGGGCGTGCCTTCTGGGGCGCCCTGGTGACCAGCGAAAGCGCGCTCCTGATCGGATTCGGCGCCGCCTTCATCCTCGGCGTCCCCGTCGGTCTGGCTATGGGCCGGGCGCGCTCACTGGAGGGCGTGGTCGATCCCTACCTCAATATCGCGGTGGTCACCCCGATGGCCATCGTGATGCCGCTTCTGCTCATCATCTTCGGCTTCACCATCTGGTCGCGCGCCATCGTCATCTTCGTCTTCGCCGTGCCCTTCGTCATCGTGCCGTGCCGGGCCGGCGTGCTGACCGTGCCCCCGCGCCTGCTCGAGATGGCGCGCTCCTTTGGGGCGGGCGAACTCGACCTCTGGCGCGAGGTTTTAGTCCCTGCCGCCATTCCCTCGATCATGAGCGGCCTGCGCCAGGGCTTCGCCCACGCCCTGACCGGAATGATCGTGGCCGAGCTTGACCTGCTCGCGGTCGGCTTTGGCAAGCTCCTGCTGGAATTCAGGGACAACTTCGATTCGGCCTCGGTGTTCGCGACCGTGTTCCTTATCATCTGTCAGTCCGTGCTGGTCATGCTCATCCTCACCCAGCTCGAGCGCAAGGTCGGCGCCAGCCGCGTCCTCGACGTCGGCGGAGGAGCGTAGATGGCGATCGAACAGGAACCTGGAATCCGCATCGAAGGCCTGTCCAAGCGCTTCTTTCGGCCCGCCGCCGACGGTTCGGGGACCGAGATGCTGCACGTGCTCGACCGCATCGAGCTCGAGGTCAGACCGCACGAGTTCATGTCCCTGATCGGGCCCTCGGGCTGCGGTAAGACGACCCTGCTGCGCATGATCGCGGGGCTCGCGCGGGCCGACGAGGGGAGTCTGCGCATCGGCTCAGAGGCGATCACCGGGCCCGGCCCGGAGCGAGCCATGGTGTTCCAGGACTTCGCTCTGCTGCCCTGGGCCAGTGTGCTCGACAACGTCGCCTTCGGGCTCAAGCTGCGCCGGGTACGGCGGACGGAGCGCGAGGCGACCGCCCTCGATCTGATCCGAGCGGTTGGCCTGGAGGGATTTGAGAAGGCGCTCCCGCGCCAGCTCTCGGGCGGCATGCAGCAGCGCGTGGGGCTGGCCCGAGCGCTCGCCATGGACCCCCGCTTCCTGCTCCTGGACGAACCCTTTGGGGCGTTGGATGAGATCAGCCGGAGGGTCATGCAGGACGAGCTAATCCGAATCTGGGAGTCGGACAAGAAGACGGCGGTGTTCGTGACCCATTCGGTCGACGAGGCCGTCTTCCTCTCCGATCGGATCGTGATCATGAGCAGCCGGCCGGGGCGGATCGCGGACATCGTCGAGGTCGGCCTGCCTCGCCCCCGCACCCGGGACATGGAGCAGGACCGGATCTTCATCGAGATCCGGGCCCGGATCTGGCAGGCCCTCGGCCTGTAGTGGCCATCCATGCCTCGGCCCCCCCCCACACCGCGCCGCTAGTCCTGCCGCGGCGGCTTCGCATTCCTCGCCCCCTGGTCCCCACCCTCTCCCTGGCCGCCGGCCTGCTGCTCTGGCAGGTGGCGGGAAGCGTCTTCAGACTCGACTGGCTACCGCCGCTGAGCCGGGTGGTGGCAGACATCGGCACCATGTGGGCCCAGGGCCAGCTCCAGCCGGCGCTGAGCGAGAGCGTGGTCAACCTGGTCATCGGGTTCGTCATCGCCGCCGTCGCGGGCGTCACCCTGGGCACCCTGATGAGCCTGTTCCAGAAGGTTGCCTTCGCGCTCCAGCCCTACGTCAACGCCTTTTTGCTCGCCCCCTCAATCGTCATGGCTCCAGTCTTCTTCATCTTCTTCGGGCTCTCCCGGGCCACTCCCATCGCCGTCATCGTCCTCTACGCCGTGCTCTTCATCGCGGTCAACACCCAGACCGCGCTCAAGACCGTGGATACCCAGCTCGTGGAGATGGCGCGCTCGGCGGGCGCCAGCCGCTGGCAGATCTACCGCTTCGTGATCGTGCCCGCCTCTCTCCCCCTGACCATGGCCGGCCTGCGCCTGGGCATGGGACGCTGCGTCAAGGGCATGATCAACGGGGAGCTCTTCATCGCCGTGGTCGGGCTGGGGCGACTGGATTCAAGCTTCGCGGGGGCCTTCGATGCCACCGGCATCCTGGCCATCATGCTGATCGTGGTCGTGGTCGCGGTGGTGGCCACGTCGGCGGTTCAGATCGTCGACCGCCGCCTCAACTCCTGGCTCTATCGCGAGGGCTGAGTTCGATCCCTCCCGCCCAACGCCGATCTTCAGGTTCGCCGGCGGGCGCGTAGGTATTGGTCCGGCCAGCTCGCGTCCTGGGCCAGACGCGATCCGGCGTGGAGGGGCCAGTAGGGGTCCCGCAGCATCTGCCGCGCGAGCAGGACCAGGTCTGCCTGCCCGCTGCGGACGATCTGGTCCGCCTGCTCGGCTGAGGTGATCATGCCCACCGCTCCGGTGGCCACACCGGCCTCGCGCACACGCTGGGCGAAGCGGACCTGGTAGCCGGGTCCGATCGGGATCGCCGCCACCGGCACCAGACCTCCGCTGGAGCAGTCGATCAAATCGACGCCGTCTCCGGCGAGGTGGCGGGCGAGCTCGACGGTCTGCTCGAGGTCCCACCCTCCGTCGACCCAGTCCGTGGCCGAGAGGCGGAGCAGGAGAGGATGGGAGTCCGGCCAGCGCCGTCGGACCGCGCTCACCACGGCCACGACCAGGCGGATACGGTTCTCGAACGAACCACCCCAACGATCGTTGCGATGGTTGCTGAGCGGGGAGAGGAACTGATGCAGCAGGTAGCCGTGGGCTCCGTGCAACTCCACAACCTCAAACCCGGCCGCCAGGGCCCGCGCCGCGGCCGCCTCGAAGGCATCGATCACGGCCGCGATCTGAGCCTCGTCCAGCTCCTCCGGGACCGCTCCCCCGGGCTCAAAGGCGATTGCTGAGGGCGCGCAGACCCGCCATCCTCCCCCCTCGGGGGTCAGCGTCCCCCCGCCCGCAAACGGTGGTGCGGTCGACGCTTTGCGCCCGGCGTGTCCGAGCTGGATTCCGGGCGCCGCCCCGTGGGCCCGCACGAAGGCGGCGATCCGGGCCAGGTAATCCACCTGTTCGTCCTTCCAGAGCCCGAGGTCGGCCGGGCTGATCCGGCCCTGGGGGGTGACCGCGGTCGCCTCGGCCAGGACCAGTCCCGCGCCGCCCACGGCGCGGGAACCAAGGTGGACCAAGTGCCAGTCGTTGGCGAAGCCGTCCTGGCTCGAGTACTGGCACATGGGCGACACCGCGATCCGGTTGCGAAGCTCGATCGAGCGCAGGCGCAGAGGCTCAAACAGGTGGGGTGGGCCCACGGAGCGATCAAGACCGAGTGCGCCCGTGGCCATCTACCCCTATCTACCGACGGGCGGATCGGATTGTTTCAACTCCGGCCGTGGAGAGCTGGGCGTCAGGGCCCCATTCCTCCGGGCGGTGTGTATGGTCAGCCCCGATGTTCCTTCATCTGAACTGGCGCCGCTCGTGGCGCTCCCTGGCCCTGGTCCTGCCCCCCTGGACCGGCGCCGCCACCAGCCTCGGGCTGATCGTCACCCTGCTCGCCGCGGGGACCGCCGGCGTGCTCGCGGCCGAGTACAGTCGCAGCGCCGCCGAGCGGGTGGCCTACCTCGATCGCATCAGCGGCTACTACCAACAGGCAAGTGAGTCGATGGCGGTGCAGCAGGACCTCTCCCGACGCTACCAGCTCGAGCGCCTCCCTACCCTTAAGACCCAGTTCCTGGTCGCCTCCGGGCAATTTAAGGCCGACCTTGGGGCCATCTCGCGTAGCGGGTCCGCGGCCGATCGCTCCTTCGTGCGCTCGGTCTCTTTCGACTACTCGATCTATCTCGCCGGCTCCTCCCGCTTGCTGGCCGCGATAGACGCGCAGGACACGGCGGCCGCCTTCCAGATCGAAACTGGGCTCGATCCGGTGTCGGGTGACATCAACCAGCTCCTCGACGTCGCCACCGCTCGGCGCCAGGCGGAGGCGACCTCAACGCTCAGTGAGGTGAACCGCAACGAGGCGGTGCTAGGAATCCTGGTTCCAGTGGTGGTGTTCGTGGCCATACTCTTTGCCGCCCTGCTCCTGGTGCTGCTCGAGGCCAACCGCCTTGCCCGCAACGCCAAATCGTCCTTCCTGGCCAAGATGTCGCACGAACTGCGCACCCCCCTCAACGCCATCCTGGGGTTCGGACAGATGCTAGAGATGGCGGCCCCGGGTTCGCTCAGTGAGCGTCAGGCCCGCTATGTCAACAACATCCAGACCAGCGGCACCCACCTGCTGGCGCTCATCGACGACATTCTGGATCTGAGCAAGGTCGAGGCGAGGCGGATGGATCTGCATCCTGAACGCTTCGGCCTGGACGGCCTGCTCGAGGAGCTGGTCCGGGAAGCCGAACCCCTGGTTAAGGCGCGCGGCCAGTCGATCAGGATCGAGCGCAACGAGATCCTCTGGGTCGTAACTGACCGCCGGCGCCTCCTCCAGGCCCTGCTCAACGGCGTGTCCAACGCCATCAACTTCTCGGGTCCCGGGACCTCGATCGAACTCTCGGGCCTGCGCACGGCGGCCGGGATCGAGATCTCGGTCCGCGACCACGGGGTGGGAGTCGCAGCCCAGGATCTAAAGCGTGCCTTTGACGAGTACGCCCGGGTCGGCGAGCGCCTGGCTCGGGACCGGGAGGGCACCGGATTGGGTCTGCCCCTGAGCCGCAGCCTGGTCGAACTCCTGGGCGGACGGCTGGAACTGGAGAGCTCCCCGGCGGGGGGAACGGTGTTCCGCGTCGTCCTGCCCTCCAGCCTGGAGGCCCCGCCTGCGCCTCTGCTCGAGGCCCCGGCCACGGTTCTCCCGCAATGAGACGCCTGTGGACCGCGGCTGGCCTGGCCAGCCTGGCCCTGCTCTCGTGTGGGGGCAGCGGGGGAAGCGGAGCCTACTCCGGCCACGTGCTGTCCTTTGGGGCCATCCTCTCCCTCACCGGACCCGGCGGGGTATACGGGATCGGGTCCAAGAACGGGATCAACCTGGCGCTGACTCAGATCAACGACCGGGGCGGGGTGCTCGGGGCGAGGATCAATGTCCAGATCGAGGACGACGGCTCGATCCGGGCCACCTCGACCGCGGACCTCAACTCTCTGCTCGCCACCAAACCGGCCCCGTTGGCCCTGCTCGGTCCGACCCTATCCAACTCGGCCGTGGCGGTCCAGCCCCTGGCCAACCGAGCCGGAGTCCCGATCATCGGGATCAGCGACACCGGTAACCACCTGGTTCCAGACTGCAACTACCCCGACCCTACCCCCTGCCCATACGTCTTCCGGGACAGCCTGGGTGAGGCCGCGGCCATCCCCGCCAGCATCGCCGCCTGGCAGGCCGCCCACCACGCCCGGACCGGCGTCCTGCTGGTGGCGTCGGACGACAAGTTCTCCGCCGACGGAGGGGCCATCGTGAGCGCCATCGCGCCCCAGTACGGGATCCAGCTTCTGGGCACGATCGACTTCAGCAAGAACGCCAGCGACCTCGGGCCTTACGTGCGCCAGGCCCTGGCGTTGAAGCCTGAGGTCATCTTCATCACCAGCCTGGGAAATCTGCCGGCCGAGATCATGGTCCAGGCCCGTGCCCTCGGCTTTCAGGGCGAGTTCTTGGGAGGAAACGGATTCAACACCGCCCAGGTCTCGGCCCAGGCGGGTCCGGCGGGGCTCGGCGCCCAATCGGGCAGTGCCTGGTACCTCGGCAACGCCTCGCCCGCCAATCGCGCCTTCGTCTCCGCCTACCAGACGGCCTACGGCCAGGATCCAGATCAGTTCGCAGCCCAGGGCTACGCCGCGGTGCAGATCCTGGCTCAGGCGGCCTCCCGGGCCCATCTCCGCTTCACCGATCCGGCCCAGGACCGCAACCGCCTGCGTACCGCCCTGGCCGGGGTCGACGTGCAGACCCCGCTCGGACGCTTCCGATTCACCTCTGCGCACGACGTTCGGCAGACGATCTGGCTCATCCAGATGGATGGAAAAGGGGGCTTTAAGCTGGTCGGCTCGGCGCCGCCGGTCTAGGCTTGGCTCACAGTCCGAGCACGGCGTCCAGCGGATCGTCGTCGCGCCCGAAGCGCATCACGGCCGTGCCCACGGCCGAGAACTCGACGATTCGAATCGGGTAGCCGGCGCCCTCCTGGTGCTGCACCCGGGCCACGACCTGACTCCCCACGGCGCCGTCCGCCCCCATCCGGCGCAGGTCCTCCTCCATCCGGGAGACGGCCGATGTGCGGGCTCGGGCGGCGGCCTGACTGAACTCCTGGACCTCGTAGCCGGGGCCCATCATGGCCCAGTTGCCGACCGGAGAGCCGGCCACGGCCAGGGCCGAGATCCCCATCGCCACCCCACAGGGGACGTAGCCGCCGCGGAGCAGTTTGGCGAACTCCTCGCCCGAGAGCAGAGAGAGGAAGGGGGCGGACGAAACCTCGCGCCCAGCGGCCCTGACCGCGGTCCCCAAGGCGGTGAACTCGAGGATCCGAGCCGACTCGTCCAGCCAGCGCAGGTTGAGACGCACCCCGACCACGCCGTGGCTGCCCGCAGCCTCGGCCGACATGCGCTCGAGGGCCAGGTTGCGCGCCGAACGCAGGGCCTGGCTGTAATCGCTGAGCTCCTGCACCGACCAGATTCCGCCTCCGCCCATCTGGCCCGCGCCGAAGGGAGATCCGCCCAGCGGACCACCCCAGCCCCCGCGGCCGCCCTGGCTGCCGTAACCGAAGCCGCCGCCGATGCCGACACCACCGGCGATGCCGCCCCCGATGACGCCGCCACCACCCCAGGCTCCGCCCAGATTGGAGGTCTGCAGGTATGCGTACACCTGGTGCACACAGCTGCCCATGACCTGGCCCACGGGATCGAAGCCCTCGGAGCGCACCGCCGCCAGCTCGGCCACGCTGAGCGTGCTGCCCCAGGCGGCCTTGAGCTCAGACATCGACTCGCCTCACCATCCGCGTCGGCGGGGCGGGAGGTGCCGGCGTCGAGCGCACCGCGGTCCCAAGGGCCAGGAACTCGAGCGTGTGGCCACCCCAGACGTGCGACTCCTCCTCCACCGTGACCCCCACAACCCCCTCCGAGCCGAGCTGAAGCGCCTCCCGCTGCATCCTGTCCATGGCCAGCTCGCGCGCGCTGTAGAAGGCCCGCGTGAGCCCCTGCAGCTCCTGGTTCTGGGTCACCGCGCCGAACCACTGGCTCAAGCCCTGGGCTGGATAGTGGTACACGCAGCAGCCCATCACCAGGCCCAGCGGGCGGTAGCCGGTGCGGAGCAGGGCCCAAACGTCCTGGCCCGACAGATGGGAGGTGAAGATGTCTCCGGTCGGGGTCCTAAGGCTGCCCGGTCGATCCCGATGGCGGACCGCGGTGCCGATGGCGCTGAACTCTCCCAGTCCCTCGCCCCAGTTGTCGAACGCGATCGTGAGGCGCACCCCCACAACCCCGTCGGCGCCGCAGCGCGCCGCCTCTTGGACCAGGCGCTTCATGGCTCGCTCCCGCGATTCGTACATCGCCGTGCTCAGGGTGTCGACCTCGCGGGCCTCGGTCCAGCCCACGAACTGCCAGCCCACCCGGAACACGCAGGATCCGCCGACCAGACCGCGCGGTTCCAGTCCCGCCGCCTCAACTGCGACCAGCTCTTCGACCGACAGGTCGCTGGTGAACTCGCGGTGCTCAGCGCTACGGTCTGCCCCCTGCGCCAGCCGATCCAGGGCGCGCTCGGCCAGCACCGCTAGCCGCCCAGGTCCAGGACCATCTGGGGACGCGCGATCTCATGCTCCTCGCCCAGCGGCCGCACCGCGGTTCCCACGGCGAAGAACTCGATCGTGTGCGAGCCCCAAAGATGGGACTCCTCCTTCAGCTGCACCCCGACTATGCCCTGAGCCTGATGCTCTGTGGCCTCCGCCTGCATTCGCGCCATGGCCAGCTCCCGCGCCTGGTAGAGGCCCTGGGTGAAATTGGGCAGCTCCTGGTTCTGGCCCAGGCTGCCCAGCCAGCCGCTCAGGCTGCGGCGACCCACGTGGTAGACGCAGGTACCCATGACCAGGCCCAGGGGCAGGTAGCCGGACTGGACCAGGGTCCAGAAGTCCTGACCCGACAGGTCGGAGGTGAAGGGCTTGCCGGCGGCGTTACGGGCACTGCCCTGGCGCCCCTTGACCGCGGTGCCGATGGCGATGAACTCGGCGGAATGCTGGCCGAACTCATAGAAGTTGATGTCCAGCCTGACGCCCACCACCCCGTCCGCCCCCAAGTCCTCGGCCTCCGCCTCCATGCGCGACATGGCCAGCTCTCGGGCGTGGTACATGGCCTGGCTCAAATTGGTCATTTCCTGGCTCTGCCCCCAGCGTGGGGCCTGGAACCCGATGTGGTAGATCGAGCTCCCGACCACCAGGCCGACCGGATCAAATCCAGCCTCCTTGACCAGGAGGAACTCGTTGACCGACAGATCGCTGGTGAAGATCCCGGCCTGCCCTCCCTGTCCCCGGAGCTCGGCCAGACGGTGCTCGGCCTCCTCCGGCAGTCCGATCTCCTCCGGGCTCATCCGAGCAGCCTCTCGAGGGCTGAGCGGGTACGCGAACTCTCGCCCGCGTGCTCGGCCAGCCGGCGGCTCAGATCGTCGATCCAGGCGTCCAATTCAATCTCTTCACTCTTCACCGTTATCCCCCTTACGCTGTGGGCAACCTGGCAGCGCAGCCCCGCGCCCGCCCGCTCCAGCTCATAGTTGCGATCCCCCAGGCTGATGTGCAATCGCCGCACTCGGTGCTGGCGCCGGAACAGGCCACCCTCGCGCTCGACCGCAACCGCGCCCGGCAGCGCCTCGCCCAGTTTGTAAGCGAGCGCCTCAAGGAAGGTCGCCAGATCTCTGGCGTCGGCCCTGATCGAGGCGGCGACGAGGTCGAAGCTGGGTCCCGAATCGGTTCCTGAATCCATCTGGGTCGGTCCTAGTAGTACACCCTATTCGGCTCCGCGGGACGGAGCCCGGCCGGACGGCACCCGGTCAACCACCCACTCGACCGACCCTAGGCCAGGATCGCGCGGGCCACCGGTTGACCATTCCCCGATGGGCAACGGTAGAGTTGGCCGGTGAGCATCATGCGCCGTATGTCTGACGTAATCCAGCAGAAGTTGAACCACGTCCTCGACCGGGCGGAGGATCCCGCCGAATCGATGGACCTCGCCTATCAGAAGCAACTCCAGGCGCTACAGCAGATGCGGGCCAACGTGGCCGACGTTCTGACCTCCGAGAAGCGTCTCGAGCTCCAGGCGTCAGAACTCGAGCAGCGCCAGGCCAAACTTCAAGAGCAGGCCCGAACGGCGCTGGCCCAGGGACGCGAAGACCTGGCGCGTCTGGCCCTGACCCGGGCCCAGACCGCGGGGCAACAGCTCGGCGACCTCAAGACCCAGATCGAGCAGCTCACGCTCCAGGAGCAGAAGCTGGAGCAGACGGCGCAGAAGCTTCAGGCCAAGGTGGAGGCTTTCAGAACTCAGAAGGAATCGCTCAAGGCCCAGTACTCGGCGGCGAGCGCGTCGACCAAGATCGGCGAGGCGGTGACCGGGCTCTCCGAGCAGATGGCGGACGTGAGCATGATGGTGGACCGGGCGCAGGACAAGACGCGCCAGATGCAGGCGCGTTCGGCCGCCATCGACCAGCTCATCGACACCGGCGGGCTGGACCAGATCGGAGCTGGAAGTCAGGACGACATCGATCGACAGCTGCTGGCCGCCTCGACCTCCAGCAACGTGGACGCCGAGCTGGCGGCGCTGAAACGCGAGCTCGGAACCGGGCCCGTCAGCGCCGCATTGGGGGATGGATCGCTCGTGGTTCGAATCCAGGGCGAGGATCAGTACCGCATCTCGAGCTCGGTCGCCGAAGAATTGCATCGCTGCGATGAGGCCATCGTGGCCGCCATCGACGCTCACGACTCGGCCCGATTCGCGACCACCCTCAAGACCGCCCTCGATTTGGTCCGGCAGCGCGGCACCAAGCTCGAGGCCTCGAGCCTGGTTGCCTCCGATCTGGCCCTACCGTCGGAGGACACGAGCCTGGACGAGGCCCGCCAGCTCATGCAGGGGGGCCCGCCCCCCGCGCCCTAGAGCACACGCCGCTCGGGGCCGAGCGGCCGACTCCATCCTCGCCTCACCCCTCGCTGTAGAGCTGCCCTCCCAACTGGCGGAACTGCGCCGCCTTCTCCTCCAGGCCAGCAACGAGCGCGGCCTGCTCATCGAGTCCTTGAGCGTCGGCATAGTCGCGAATGTCCTGAGTGATCCGCATGCTGCAGAACTTGGGTCCGCACATGCTGCAGAAATGGGCCGTCTTGGCCGGCTCGGCGGGCAGGGTTTCGTCGTGCATCGAGCGGGCTGATACCGGATCCAGGCTGAGGTTGAACTGATCGTGCCAGCGAAACTCGAAGCGAGCCTTGGAGAGCGCGTCGTCCCAGGCTTGGGCACCGGGGTGGCCCTTGGCCAGGTCGGCGGCGTGGGCGGCGATCTTGTAGGCGATGACACCGTCCTTCACGTCCTGCTTGTTGGGCAAGCCCAGGTGCTCTTTGGGGGTGACGTAGCAGAGCATGGCGGTCCCATACCAGCCGATCATGGCCGCTCCGATCGCCGAGGTGATGTGGTCGTACCCAGGTGCGATGTCGGTGGTGAGCGGACCCAGCGTGTAGAACGGCGCCTCATGACAGATCTGGAGTTGAAGGTCCAAGTTCTCCTTGATCTTGTGCATCGGGACGTGCCCGGGGCCCTCGATCATGACCTGAACGTCGTGCCTCCAGGCCACCTCGGTCAGTTCCCCCAGCGTCTCCAGTTCGGCGAACTGGGCCGCGTCGTTGGCGTCGGCGATCGAGCCCGGGCGCAGACCGTCGCCGAGTGAGAAGGCGACGTCGTAGGCGGCCATGATCTCGCAGATCTCCTCGAAATGCGTGTAGAGGAAGCTCTCCTGGTGGTGGGCCAGGCACCAGCCGGCCATGATCGAGCCGCCCCTCGAGACAATGCCGGTCATCCTGCGAGCGGTGAGCGGGATGTAGCCCAGGCGCACCCCGGCGTGAATGGTGAAGTAGTCAACACCCTGCTCAGCCTGCTCCACCAAGGTGTCGCGATAGACCTCCCAGCTCAACTCCTCGACCCTGCCTCCGACCCGCTCCAAGGCCTGGTAGATGGGCACGGTGCCGATCGGCACCGGCGAGTTGCGAATGATCCATTCCCGGGTGCTGTGGATGTTCTTGCCCGTGGACAGGTCCATCACGGTGTCGGCTCCCCACAGGGTGGCCCAGGTCATCTTCTCGACCTCCTGTTGGATCGAGGAGGCGACCGCGGAGTTGCCAATGTTGGCGTTGATCTTGACCAGGAAACCGCGTCCGATCGCCATCGGCTCGCTCTCGGGGTGGTTGACATTGGCGGGGATGATGGCGCGGCGCTGGGCCACCTCCTCGCGCACGAACTCGCTCTCGAGCCCCTCGCGCAGGGCGACGAACTCCATCTCCGGGGTCACGACCCCGCGGCCCGCGTAGTGCATCTGAGTCACCGTGCCACCGCTCCGGGCCCGAAGCGGACGGTGCCGGCCGGCGTGGGGAAGTCTTCGGCAGGCTCGACTCCACGGCCCTCGTACCCCTCGACGTCGCCGCGCTCGATGACCCAACCCCGGCGCAGCGTAGGCAGGCCTCGTTCCAGGTCGACCAGGTGCGCGGGGTCACCGTAGGGGCCGCTGGTGTCGTACACGCGCAGGGGCGAGTTCGCCACCTCCGCGCCGCGCACGCTGGATGGGGCGAGCGCGATCTCGCGGGCGGGTACGAGCAGGTCGGGGCGCGAGCCCGCAACGTAGACCTTGCGGCTGTTGGGGAACGCCTTAGAACCCTCTTTCGCCGCCTGGATGGTGCTGGCCATGTACCGCCTCCTCGCATGCAGAGCACGGCGGGAAGATTCCATGGCGCTGGCACTTCTACCTACGCCGGCATTACCCGGATCAGGTCATCACGGTCGGCGGCCATCTAAGCCACCCTCTCAGCCCGGTCCGACCGAGCTCCCGTCGCACCCATCGTATGCCAGGCGAACGGGCGACCGCGTCTCGGCGCTGCTATCCTCGAGCCCACAACCAAATAGACGCCGCAGGTGGCCGCCCACCGCCGGGGTGAGCGGCAGAATAGGGAATCCGGTTCAAGTCCGGAGCGGACCCGCCACTGTGAACCAGCTGCGACACCGCCGGCCGGAGGCTGTCCGGCGCCACTGGGGCCCCGCCCCGGGAAGGTAGTGGTGTCGCTGTGGGCTGGAAGCCAGGAGACCTGCCTGCGGCCGAACCCGAGGGCAGGCAAAGTCACTCGGCTCGCCTCGGCGTGCCATGTGCTTTTGAGCCATCGATCGCCGGTACGAGCCGAACCACCGAGGAGGCGAATGCGGCGATGAAGTTGGTCGACCAATATCCAGGGATCCAGACCACCTCGGCCATCTTCAGCGAGGCCGAGCGCGACGCCGTCTACCGCGTCATCCAGGAACGCCGCGATATCCGCCACTTCCGGCCCGAGCCGGTATCCGACCAGATTCTTCATCGCCTGGTCTGGGCAGCTCACCGGGCGGGCTCGGTCGGTTTCATGCAGCCCTGGAGTTTCATCGTGGTGCGCGACCCCGCTCCTCGGCGCCGCCTGCGCGACAGCGCCGAACGCCAACGCCTGGCCACGGCCGCCGCCATGGGCGAGGACCCCTCGCGGGTGCAGGAATTCCTCCGCATCAAGGTCGAGGGGATCATCGAATGCTCCGCCGTGATCGTGGTCACGGTCGACCCCACCCGCGGCGGCAACCACGTGCTCGGCCGTTACAGCGATCTCGAGACCGACGCCTACAGCGCGTCCTGCGCGATCGAAAACCTCTGGCTGGCCGCACGGGCGGAGGGCGTAGGGGTCGGCTGGGTCAGCTTCTTCCACCCCGGCGAGGTCCAACAGGCACTCGAGATCCCGCCCCACGTGCGCCCCCTGGCCCTGCTCTGCTTGGGCTGGCCCGACGCCTTCCCGGCCCGGCCGCTGCTCGAGCAGGTGGGTTGGGAGACCCGGCGGCGCCTGGGCGACGTGGTCTTTGGCGAGGCCTGGGGGCGGCCCTGGCAGAACGCCTTGGAGACCGACTCCAGCTCACCCCAGGTGACGCTGGGCGGGCTCGATCACTCCGCCATGGAGGCTGCGCGGACGCGGCAGGCGACGCTGACCAAGCCGGCCGGCAGCCTCGGGCGCCTGGAGGCGCTGTCCGTACAACTGGCCGGGATCTGCGGCCGGATCGACCCGGAACTCAAGCATCGGGTCGTGTTCACCCTGGCCGCCGACCACGGGGTCTCGAGTGAGGGCGTGAGCGCCTACCCGCGCGAGGTGACCGGCCAGATGGTCGCCAACTTCCTGGCCGGGGGGGCGGCGATTAACGTTCTCGCGGCCCAGATGGGGGCCCGCGTGGTGGTGGCCGACCTCGGGGTCGAATGCGACATCGCCCCCCACCCTCAGCTGGCTGACTGCAAGGTCCGCCGAGGCACCGACAGCATCACGCAGGGACCGGCGATGACGCCCGAGGATGCGGCGATGGCAGTCGAGCACGGTCGCCGCCTGGTCCGGGCTGAGCTCGAGCGGGGGCTGGACGTGGTCCTGACGGGGGACATGGGGATAGGCAACACAACCGCCTCCGCCGCCCTCGTCTGTGCTCTCACCGGGGCCGACCCTGATCAGGTTGTGGGACGCGGCACCGGCGTCGACGACGCCGGGCTGGCGCGCAAGCGCGAGGCCGTGCGCAGGGCCCTGGAGGTCAATCGATTCCGGCTCGATGAGCCGATGGCGGCCCTGGCAGCCCTGGGCGGCCTCGAGATCGCCGGGCTCGTGGGAGTCATCCTGCAGGCCGCCCAGGAGCGGCGACCGATCCTCGTCGACGGCTTCATCTCGGCCGCCGCCGCCCTGGTCGCGGTGGCCATAAACCCCGGCGCCGGGAACTTTCTGATCGCCTCTCATCGCTCCCAGGAGCTCGGTCATCAGGTGGCGCTGGATCGACTCGGGCTGGTGCCCCTCCTCGACCTCGAGCTCCGCCTGGGAGAGGGGACAGGCGCAGTTCTGGCCCTGCCCCTGTTGGAGGCGGCGGTGCGCACCCTGAACCAGATGGCCACCTTCAGCCAGGCCGGTGTGTCCGGGCCCGAAGGGGCGGCCGCCGACTGACAGGCCAGGTGCTAGAGTTGGCTGCCAGCAGCAGATACAAGTCCATAAGTCGGGGTGCCCACCAGGGCTCAAAAGGGAATCCGGTAAAAGCCGGAGTGGTCCCGCCACTGTAACCAGCGTCTCGGCCGTGCCCCCAGGGGGGCGCCACTTGATCCTTCAAAGGTCAGGGAAGGCAGGCCGGGGACGGACGCTGGAAGCCAGGAGACCTGCCTCGAATCGATGGGGAACAGGAGGCCGCGCGGACGGGCCCTGGCCGGGACGGCTCAGGACGACGCCTATCCGAATTCGACCTCCAACCCCCTACCCGAGGAGGTGAAGGTTGGACGAGGAGGAGCGACGCAAGGCACGGGAGGCCAAGGCTCGGCGCCGAGGCCTCCTGCTGGTCTTCACCGGCAATGGCAAGGGCAAGAGCACGGCCGCCTTCGGCCTCGCCCTGCGCGCCGCCGGCAACCGGCTTCCGGTCAAGGTGGTCCAGTTCATCAAGGGGGCCTGGAAGACGGGCGAGCGCGACGCCATCCGGCGCGGGGTGCCGGAGATCGAGGTTGAGGTGGGCGGCCGCGGCTTCACCATCGAACGCCTGCGCGACCCCAAGATCGCGGTTCCCGAGCACCAACTGGCGGCGCGCGCGGCCCTGGAGATGGCCCGGGATGCGGTCTCGTCCGGTCGTTACAAGATGGTCGTCCTGGACGAGATCCTGGGTTCGATCAAGGCCGGGCTGGTGAGCGAGGAAGAGGTCTTGGAGCTGGCCCGATCACGTCCGGCCGACCTCCATCTGGTTCTGACCGGACGCGGCGCCACCCCGGCCATCATCGACGCCGCCGACCTGGTGACCGAGATGACGGAGGTGAAGCACCACTTCAAGGCTGGCGTACCGGCCCAGCGCGGGATCGAATTTTGATCTCTCCGCGGCCTCTGGGCACCCTCCTCCTGCTCTCCACCGCCGACACCGACCTGCTCGCCGTGAGCCACGCCGTGCCCCCCGATTACGGGTCGATCGAGGCCTTGAACCCGGCCCGCATCGACGCCGACAAGCTCGATCGCCTCATCCGGCGCGTGGGCCAGGGCGAGTTCTGGGCGGTCGGGATGCGTCTGCTCGGAGGCCGCCGGGCCTTCAGCGATGGCTTCGACCGACTGCGCAGCGCCTGCGTCGCCGCCGCGGTCCCGCTCCTGGCCTGGCCGGGCGAGCTGGGGCAGGACCTCGAACTCGAGGCGGCCTCGACCGCCGCTGCCGAGCTGGTCGCCGAGTCGGGGCGCTTTTGGGCCGAGGGCGGAATCGAGAACGTGGGCCACCTGCTCGCCCGTCTCAGCAATGCTCTGCGGTCCACCTCCTTCCCCGCCTCGGCCCCCCAGCCCGTGCCCCGCAACGGTGTCTACCGCGCCGCTGATCCAGCCTCCCCAAGACCGGTGATAGCGGTGGCCTTCTACCGCGCCCACTGGATGAGCGGAAATCTCGATTTCGTGGACGAGCTCTGTCGCGCGATCGAGGAGGCGGGGGGAGAGCCACACGCATTCTTCTGCTACAGCCTGCGCGAGCCCGGCCCCGACGGCACCCCGGCCGCGATCGCGGAGTGCCTGATGCGGGACGGTCGGCCCCTGGCCGACTGCCTGGTGATGACGCTCAGCTTCTCGGTGGCCGAGGTTCAGGTCGACGGCGGCACGGTCGCCGACGAGTGGACCGCGCGCTGGCTCGAGGATCTGGGCCTGCCCGTGATTCAGGCTGTGACCAGCACCGGCAGCCGGGCCGCCTGGTCGTCCAGCAGCGGCGGTCTCTCGCCGCTCGACGTGGCCATGCAGGTGGCGCTGCCCGAGTTTGATGGCCGCATCGTGGGGCCCCCGTTCTGCTTCAAAGAGGAGGTCGACGGCGTGGTCCGCTACGTGGCCGACCCCGAGCGCTGCCGCGCGGTCGCCCGCCTGGCTCTGGCCCACGCGCGCCTGCGTCGGCGGCCCAACGCCGACAAGAGGATCGCGATCGTGCTCAGCAGCTACCCGACCAAGAACGCCCGCGTGGGTAATGCGGTGGGGCTGGACACCCCGGCCTCCGCCCTCGCCCTGCTCCACCGCCTGCGCGAGGAGGGCTATCGGGTCGGGGAGCTGCCCGAAAGCGGCGATGAGCTGATCCACGATCTCATCGCCGCCGGCGTCTACGACCAGGAGTATCTGACCTCAGAGCAGATGCGCCTGGCCCCGGCTGCGCAGGGAGTCGCCGCCTACGCCCAGGCCTTCGCTGCCCTGCCCCCCCCGGTGCAAGAGGCCGTGCAGGAACACTGGGGAGCACCACCGGGGCGGCTCTATCTGAGCGCTGGACGGCTTCACTTCGCAGGGCTGGAATTCGGCCACGTCCTGCTCACCGTCCAGCCCCCGCGTGGATTCGGCGAGAACCCGATCGCGATCTACCACGACCCCCTGCTCCCCCCCACCCACCACTACGCCGCCTTCTATCGCTGGCTCGAAGAGGACCACGGGGTCGATGCCATCGTCCACCTGGGCAAGCACGGGACGCTCGAGTGGATGCCCGGCAAATCGGTCGGGCTCTCGCGCGACTGCATCCCCGACGCCCTGTTGGGAGCGGTGCCGATGGTGTATCCATTCGTTGTCAACGACCCCGGTGAGGGGGTTCAGGCCAAGCGTCGCGGGCACGCGGTGATCGTCGACCACCTGATCCCGCCCATGACCCGGGCCGATGCCTACGGACACCTGGCCGAACTCGAGCAGCTGATGGACGAGTACTACCAGGTGCAGACTTTGGATCCCGCCAAGCTGCCCCGGATCCAGGATCAGATCTGGCAGCTGGTGACCGCGGCCAACCTCGACCGCGACCTGGGTGAGGAGCAACGACCGCACGATTTCGACGCCTTCGTGCTCCATATGGACGGATACCTGTGCGAGCTGAAGGACGCCCAGATTCGAGGCGGCCTGCACGTCCTGGGATCCAGTCCGAAGGGGGAGCAACTGGTCGACCTGCTGGTCGAGCTGACGCGGAGGAGCAACGAGGGGGTGCCGGGTCTGCGCGCAAGCCTGGAGCAGGGGGAGTCCAGGGCCGAACTCGACGCCGCCCATCAGCAGGCCCAGGCCCTGGTCCGCCTGACCCTGGAGCGAGGGGTGGACGCCGCGCTGGAGGCGGGGGGGCCTGCTGTGGCGGAGACGATCGCCTACATCGGCAACTCCCTGGCCCCCCGCCTTGAACGCACGACCGAGGAGCTGGACAGCGTGGTCGGCGCTCTGGCCGGGCGCTTCGTCCCGGCCGGGCCCAGCGGCGCGCCGACCCGGGGCATGGCCCACGTCCTGCCCACCGGGCGCAATTTCTACTCCGTCGACCCCAAGAGCCTCCCCTCTCCCCTGGCCTACGAGGTCGGAGGCGAATTGGCGGCGGCGCTGCTGGCCCGCTACCAGAGCGAGGAGGGCGCATATCCGGAGACGGTTGGGATCGTGGTCTGGGGGACCGCCGCCATGCGCACCCACGGCGACGACGTGGCCGAGATCCTGCACCTCTTGGGGGTGCGGCCGTGCTGGGACAGCGAGAACCGCCGGGTGAACGATCTCGAGGTCGTCTCCCTGGCCGAGCTCGGCCGCCCGCGGATCGACGTCGTGGTCCGCATCTCGGGCTTTTTTCGCGACGCCTTCGCCAACCTAGTCCACCTGATCGACCGCGCCTTCGAGATGGTGTCTGAGCTGGACGAGCCCGACCAGTCCAACTACGTGGCCAAGCACTTCCGGGACGAACGGGCGCGCAAGCTCCGGGCCGGCCTGGGGGAGGACGCCGCCCGGCGGACCTCGCTGTACCGCATCTTCGGCAGCCCGCCCGGATCCTACGGGGCCGGCATCCTGCCCCTGATCGACGCCGGCAACTGGAGCGACGTGGGCGATCTGGCCCGCGCCTTCGAGGCCTGGGGCGCGTACGCGTACGGGCGCTCGGAGTACGGGGTGGACGCCGTGCCCGAGTTCCGAAGCCGCTTTGGGGCCATCAACGTCGCCGTCAAAAACCAGGACAATCGCGAGCACGACATCCTTGATTCGGACGACTACCTGCAATACCACGGGGGCATGATCGCCAGCGTCCGAGCCCTTTCCGGGCGCTCCCCGCGGCAGTATCACGGGGACAGCTCCGACCCCTCGCGGGTCCAGGTCCGCGACCTTAAAGAAGAGGTGCGCCGGGTGTTCCGGACTCGGGCCGTGAACCCGAAATGGATCGAGGGCATGATGCGCCACGGCTACAAGGGCGGCTTTGAGATGGCCGCCACCACCGACTACCTGTTCGGTTACGACGCCACCGCGGATGTGGCCGAGGACTGGATGTATGAGGGCATCGCGCGCGCCTACGCCCTCGACCAAAAGGTTCAGGAGTTCTTGCGGGAGAAGAATCCCTGGGCCCTGATGGGGATCATCCGGCGCCTGTTCGAGGCCGCCCAGCGCGGAATGTGGGAGCATCCGCCCGACGATCTGATGGACGAGCTCCGGCGCCTGCTTTGGGAGCTCGACGCCTACCTCGAGGATTGGCGGAACCTCCGCCGGGAGAGGGCCAGGTGAGCCGCCCGGTGGAATCGGGCCGGGTGTACATCGTCGGTGCCGGCCCCGGCGATCCCGAGCTCCTAACCCTGCGCGCCGCCGCCGTGCTCCAGGCCGCGGACGTGGTCTTCCACGATCAGCTGGTGAGCCCCGAGGTGCTGGCCCTGGCCGCACCGGGAGCGGAGCTGGTCGTGTCCGGTCACCGGGCCGGCCAGGCCAAGCGCGACCCTGCGGACACCACTGCCGCCATTGTCGAGCGAGCCCGCCGGGGAGACGTCGTCTGCCGTCTCAAGGGTGGAGACCCCTTCGTGTTCGGACGCGGAGGGGAGGATTTGGACGCCCTCCTCCGGCACGGGGTGCCGTGCGAGGTGGTGCCGGGGATCAGCGCCGCCCTGGCCGGGCCCGCCGCGGCCGGGGTACCGGTGACCTATCGCGGAGTGGCACGTTCGGTCCTGATCGTGACCGGACACCAGCGAGATCCCGAGGGGAAGCTCTGCTGGGAGCGCCTCCGAGCCGACACCGTGGTCGTGCTCATGGGCGGCATGAGGCTGGCCAGCATCGCAGCTGAGATGCTGGCGGCGGGCTGGGAGGCAACCACCCCGGCGCTGGTGGTGAGCGCGGCCACCACGCCCCGTCAACGCCAGGCCCAGGCCCCGCTGGGGGAGATCGAGGACTGCTGCCGGGCGGCCGGCCTGCAGGCACCGGCCTGCCTGGTGGTGGGGCCGGTGGTGGACTTTGCGCGCCGCTTCATGGTCGCTGCGGGCGCGGTCGCAGCGCGGTGAGCTCGGTCCTCCTGATGGGTCACGGCAGCCCCAGCCGGGCCGCCCGGATCGAGCTCCTCGAACTGCGCGGGCTGCTCCAGGGCGCGCTTGGTCGCCAGGTCGCCCTGGGCGTCTTGGAATTCGCGGCCCCCGGCCTGCCCGCTTTGGCCCAGGCCTTCGGCGATCTTGAGCCCGGAGCCCCGGTGGCGGCCCAACCGCTGCTCTTGTTCGACGGTCTCCACGGTCGCCACGACATGCCCCGGGAGGCGGCGAGCGCGGCCGCACGGTTCGGACTTAAGGTGCGGCTGGGAAGCCCGATCGGGGCGGAGCCGGCCCTGATCGAGCAGGCGGTGCGCCGCATCGCCCAGCACCCCTCTCGCGCCGGCGACGTCTTGGTCTTCGTGGGCCGGGGCAGCAGTCTGGCCTCGGCCCTGGAGCAGACCCAGAGCGTTGGGGCGTGGATCGCGCGCGAGGCCGGTCTCGCCCACGTCGTCTGCCACGCGGGCATCTCATCCCCCGATCCGGCCGCCGGCGTCGCCCTCGCAGCTCCGGGCGCGCGCCGGGTGCTGGTACTACCCTGGCTCATTCACACCGGGCTTCTGCTCGAGCGCGTGCGCACCAGCACCGAGGCAGCGGCACGGGAGCTGGGACTCGACGTCGTGCAGCTGCCCCACATCGGCAACGGGCCGGAGCTGGTGGATGTCATGTCGAAGCGAATCGAGGCCCTGCTCTAGGTGGTCGGGGTGGTGGTCGGTGCTGCCCAGAGCGGTTCGGGCAAGACCACGGTCACGCTCAGCCTGGTGCTCGCGCTGCGTGCCCGCGGACTGCGCGTGCAGACCTTCAAGGTGGGTCCGGACTATCTCGACGCCTCGCTTTTGACCTGGGCCTCGGGCCGGCCCTGCCGCAATCTGGACGCCTGGCTGGTACCCGAAGAACACCTGCTCGAACTCTTTGGGCGCGCCACCGCCAGCGCCGATGTGGCCGTGGTCGAAGGTGTCATGGGCCTGTTCGACGGGCGATCCGGAGAGACCGACCAGGCCAGCACCGCGCACATCGCGCGTCTTCTCGGTCTGCCCGTCCTGATCGTGCTCGATGCCCAGGCCGCGGCGCGGACGGTGGGCGCGGTCGCGCTCGGCCTGGCCAGCGCCGATCGCAGGCTGGACGTGGCCGGGGTGGTGTTGAACCGCATCGCCAGTGAGCGCCATCTGGCGGTGTGCCGCTCGGGGGTGGAGGCGGTGGGTCTGAAGCTGCTGGGACACCTGCCGCGCCTTCCCAGCCTGGCCCTGCCCGAGCGCTATCTGGGCCTGGTCGGAGCCGAGGAGCGAGAGCCCCGCCGCGCGGTCCGCCGGGCCCTGCGCCAGGGCGCAGCGGCCCTTGACCTGGACGCCGTCCTGAGGGCCGCTCGGCCCCCGGCCAGGGCCGGCGGCCGCAGCCTTTTCCCGGCCCGCCGGCGGCCGGCGGAGACCGCGATCGCGATCGCCCGCGACGCCGCGTTCAACTTCTACTATCAGGACTCCCTGGACCTGCTCCAGGCCTGGGGCGCCGAACTGGTCCCATTCTCCCCCCTCGCTGACTCCGCCCTGCCCGACGGGGTGGGCGGCGTGTACCTGGGTGGGGGCTACCCCGAATTGCACGCGTCCGAGCTATCGGCCAACCTCCCCCTTTTGTCCTCGCTACGCGCGGCCCGGGCCCGGGGCACGGTGATCTACGCCGAGTGTGGCGGCGCCATGTACGCCGGGGCGGGGATCGAGGACGCCGAGGGTCGCCGGCACCGCATGGCCGGACTCTGGCCGGGCTGGAGCACGCTGCGGCGGCGGCGACTGAAGCTGGGCTATCGGACCGTATCGGCCGCTCCCGGCAACGTGCTTCATCCGCTCGTGGTGAGCGCTCACGAGTTCCACTATTCGCGCACCATGGGGCGCGAGCCTCCGCCGACCAGCGCGGCCTGGGAGGTGCTCGATGAACCGGGGCGAACCGAGGGCTGGGCCGGCCCCGGGTTGGTGGCGTCTTACATCCACCTCCACCTGGGAGCGCAACCCGGGCTGGCGCGGCGGCTGGTCGCCGCCTGCTCGTGAACTGGCCCACCCCCGGGGGCTGGCTGGAACGCCTGGGCCAGAGTCCGGACGCGATCGAAGGCCGCAGCCGAGGCATCGCGCAGGACCTGGTGGCGAGCCGCTGGTCTGGACTCGAGGCCGAGCTGGCGGCGGCGATGGTGTACGCGGGGGGAGACCCCGGGCTGCTCGAATCGATCTCGATCCAGGGCCCGATCCCGGTCCTGGATCACCGCGTCCTGACCGATGTCGACATGGTTCGAAGCGGCCTGCGGGGCCCGATCGACCCCGGCGTCGCGACCAAGGCGCCGGGGGCGGCCGAGCTCGCCCAGGCGGCGGGGACAAGCCGGGCCGCGGCTGGGATGCACCTGCTCTGGCAGGAGTACGGGCAGGGCGGGCTGGTGGTGATCGGAAACGCGCCGACAGCCCTGCTCTGTGTTCTCGACCTGGCCCCCTCAGCGCCGCCGGCGTTCGTCATCGCCACCTGTCCGGGCTTCACCCTGGCCGCCGTGGCCAAGCGCGCGCTGCAGGATTCGGGCCTGCCCCACATCGCTCTGCAGGGCACGCGGGGTGGGTCCGGGCTCGCCGTCGCGGCGGCCAACGTGCTCCTCGGAGGTCAAAATGGAACCTGAGGACGACTTTGGTCCGGCACCCCCAAGGCGCGGCCTGCGGACCGGATTCACGACCGGGGCCTGCGCCGCCGCGGCCACCCGAGGCGCTTGCCTGGCGCTCGGCGGCGACGTGAGGCAGAGGGTGGAGATCCCGCTCCCCGCCGGCTTCAGCGCCAGCTTTGAGCTGCTCGGAGTTCGCTCCTCACCCCCCTTGGCTTGGGCCTGCGTGATCAAGGACGCCGGCGACGACCCGGACGTCACCCACGGAGCGCAGATCTGCGCCGAGGTCGCTCTGGGAGAGGAGGTTTC
Source organism: Nitrosotalea sp. (assembly GCA_035534295.1). Classification (GTDB taxonomy): domain Bacteria; phylum Chloroflexota; class Dormibacteria; order Dormibacterales; family Dormibacteraceae; genus DATKQJ01. The sequence goes on along the minus strand of DATLSE010000005.1, from coordinate 18,419 downwards.
GGCCCGATCGGGGCGGGAGTGGACGGTGAGCGGCCGCGGCGCCGTCGCCGGACGACTGGCCCCGGGCTCCACCCTGGAGTTGCGTTCGGGCAGCGGGGTGGGCGTGGTCACCCGCCCGGGTTTGGGTCTGCCCGTGGGCGGTCCCGCGATCAATCCGGTGCCTCGACGCATGATCGCGCGCTCGGTGCGCGAGGCCCTGGACCCAGGGCCGAGGCTGGTCACGGTCACGGTCAGCGTCCGCGATGGCGAGGCCCTGGCGCGGCGCACCCTCAACGCCCGGCTCGGGATCGAGGGCGGCCTGTCGATCCTCGGCACCACCGGAGTGGTGCGACCTTACTCCACCGCGGCCTGGCGGGCGAGCGTGCTCCAGGCGGTCGACGTTGCCGCCGCCACCGGCTGCGCGGAGATCGTGGCCAGTACCGGCGGTCGCAGCGAGGCGTACGCCCGGCGCCTGTTTCCCCAACTAGCTGCCACCGCCTTCGTCGAGATGGGCGAATTCACCGGCCACCTGATCAAGCGCGCCCGCGAGCGCGGTCTGAGCGCGGTCCACCTGTCGGGCATGATCGGCAAGTTCTCCAAGCTCGCCTGCGGCCATTTCATGACCCACGTGGCCGGCAACCAGGTCGATACCGCCTACCTGGCCCAGGTGGTCGAACGCGTCGGGGGCAGCGCGGATCTGGCGGGGGCGGTGCGCCTGGCCAACACCGCCCGCCACGCCCAGGAGTTGGTCCAGGCGGCGGGCCAGTCCGGGTTCTTCGACCAGATCTGCGCGGACGTGGTCCTGGCCTGCGCCCAGCTGGCCGGAGCGGAGCTGAGAATTGAGGCTCTGCTCTTCAACTTTGAGGGCGGTCTGCTGGGCCGGGCGGCGAGTTGATCAGCGTCGTCGGCATCGGCTTGGAGGGAATTGGCAGCGCCAGTCCGCGGGGGCGTCGGCTGCTGGCCCAGGCGTCCGTGGTCGTGGGTACCGACCGTCATCTCGCGCTGGCGGGAGAGTCCTCCGCCCAGCGCCTGTGCTGGGACGGCTCCCCCGACAGCCTGGAGCCACTGCTGGCCGCGCACGCATCCGACCGAACCGTGCTCCTGGCCTCGGGCGACCCCAACCTGTTCGGCATCGGGTCGAGCCTGATCGAGCGTCTGGGTCCGGACGCGGTCGACGTCGAGCCCTCGGTGTCGAGCCTGCAGCTGGCCCTGGCCCGGGCGCGGGTGCCGGGGGCGGGAACCGCGCTCCTGAGCGCCCACGGCCGGCCCCTGGCCGCCGCCGCCGGCCTGGCCGCGAGCAGTCGACGCGCCGCCATCCTGACCGACCCGCGCCATGATCCGGCCGCACTCGCGGCCGCCCTGCTCGAACTGGGGGTGGAGGAGAACGCCCGCTTGGTGGTCTGCGAGCGCCTGGGCTCGCCCAGCGAACGGGTTCGGGAATCCTCCCTGGGCCACTGTCCGCCCGGACCCTTCGACCCCCTGGCGGTGGTCGTTCTCGACCGCCGAAGCGGACCTGGACCGGGCTTGGGCCGCCCCGAGGCGGCGTATGAGCACTCCGGTCAGATCACCAAGTCCGAGGTGCGCTCGATCTCGCTGGCCGCCCTCGACCCGGGTCCCGACGATGTGGTCTGGGACGTCGGGGCAGGTTCGGGCTCGGTCGCCATCGAGGCGGCAAGGCTGGCCTGCCGGGGTGCGGTATACGCCATCGAGCGCCGTCCGGATCGAGCTCAGCAGGCGCGCGGGAACAGCGCCAGGAGCTGGAACGTGGAGGTCCTGGTCGGGGAGGCGGTCGAACTCCTGCCCCGCCTTCCCACGCCCGACGCGATCTTCTTGGGCGGAGGCGGGGACCAGATCGGAGCCTTGCTCCAGATCTGTCTTACCCGGCTCGGGGAGAGATCCTCCCCGCTTCCTGGCCGGTTGGTGGCGAATCTGGCCACACTGGATTCGGTCGTCGAGGCGGTGGCCGTCCTGCGCCTGGCGGGCCTGTCCTGGAATCTGAGCCAGGTCAGCGTCGCGCGCGCCCGAGAGCTGGCCGGGCGGCTCAATTGGGAGGCCCAGAACCCAGTCCACGTCCTCGCTGTTCGGATGCCGCGATGAGCCCGATCCTGTACGGCGTTGGGGTTGGGCCGGGCGACCCCGAGCTCTTGACGCTGAAGGCCGCACGCCTGATCCGGGAGGCGGACGTGGTGTTCTGTCCCGCCGGTCTGCCCGGCCGGGCCCGGACGATCGCCGCCGCCGAGCTCCAAGGCAAGCTCGTGGTCGAGCTCCAAATGGAAATGCGCGGCGATCAGGAGCGTGCCCTCCGCGCTGCGGCATTGACCGTACGGGAGCGGATCGGGGCCGGGGTCGGCGTTTACCTGACCGAGGGCGATCCCAGCCTCTACAGCACGTTCGGGCTCCTCGGCGCCGCCCTGGCCGAGATCGGTCCCGGGCTTGAGGTGCGCTTGGTGCCTGGGGTCAGCTCGCTCACCGCGGCAGCAGCAGCGGCCGCTTTCAGGCTCGGTATCGGGGAAGAATCGCTGGCCGTGCTCCCCGCCTCGGCGCCTCCCGCCCTGATCGATGACGTTCTGTCGACCTTCGACGCCACCGTGCTCTTGAAGCCGAGCCTGAGCCCCGACCTCGGCGCCCGCCTGCGCCGTCTCGGGTTGCTGGATCGCTCGATCCTGGTCAGCGAGGCCTCGAGCCCGAGCCAGCGCGTGCTGGGCGGGGAGGCCGCCGCGGTCGAGCCTGCTCCCTACTTCTCGGCCTGGCTGGTGCGCGGGGGCGCGGGGGCACAGGACCGGGGACGCGTCCACTTCGTGGGCGCCGGACCGGGAGGGGCGCAGCATCTGACGCGACGCGCGCTCAGCCTCCTGCGCCACGCCGACCTGGTCATCGCCGCCGACTCGCTGGTCGCGCCCGAGGTCATCGCCTTGGCCCGGGGTAGGGTCGTCGCATCCTCCGCCCTGACCCTGGAGGAGACGGTGCCCCAGATGGTCGCCGCCGCGGCCGCCGGCGACCTGGTGGTGCGGCTGCACAGCGGCGACCCATCCCTGTACGGAGCCGTGTCGGAGCAGATGGCGATGCTGCGGGAGGCGGGGTGCCCCTACCAGGTGGTCCCCGGGGTGAGTTCGGTCTTCGCCGTCGCGGCGGCGCTCGGGGTGGAGCTGACCGAGCCCGCGGGGGCCCAGACCGTGATCTTGACCCGGCACGGCAATCGCGTTCCCACGCCCGAGCGGGAACGGCTGCGCACTCTGGCCGCCCACGGTGGCACGCTGGCCATCCTGCTCAGCGCCGGGGCCGCCGCCGATGTCGAGCGCGAGCTGCTGGCGGCCGGACTCGACCCGTCTACCCCGGCCGCGGTGGCCTACCGGGTGTCCTGGCCGGACGAGGTCATAGAGCGCACCACGGTGGCGGGCATCCGCGAATGCGTCCGCCGCCTGGGCGTCATCCGGCACACCCTGATCCTGGTCGGCGACGCTCTTGAGCCCGGCTCGGCGCGCTCGCGCCTGTACGACTCCGGACACGCACACGTGATGCGGCGCCGCAGTGAAGCCTCCGCGCCCAGCCTCTCCCCTCCTCCAGCTCTGGTCTGGGTGACCGAGCCGGGACGGCGGCTCGCCCAGCGCCTGGCCCGCGCGCTACCGGACGCGCGCTTGCTGTCCGGCGGTCGCTATCTCCCCGAGCTCTATCGCGAGGGCACGCCGATCGTGGCCTTCCTGGCCGTGGGTGCGGCCGTCCGATTGCTGGCGCCGGTGCTGGCCGACAAGACCTCAGAGCCTGCGGTGGTGGCCGTGGACGATGGCGGTCGCTTTGCGGTCAGCCTGCTCGGCGGCCGGGCCGCAGGGGCCAACCGGCTGGCGTCCTACGTGGCCTCGGTCCTGGGCGCCGAGGCCGTGGTGACCACGGCCGCCGAACGCCTGGGCCTTCCCGCCCTCGACCTCGCCCTGGCTGATCTGGGTTGGCGCGTGGACGACCCGCGCTCGCTGAGCAGCCTCGAGGCGGCGGTGGTAAACGGTGCCCCATTGGGCTTCTACGGGCCCGGCCTCAATCCCCCCCCAGGCTTCGACTTCCGGATCGTGCGCACACCTGGGGCTGGCTCGCGCCATCCCACCGGCCTGGCGGTGAGCGACCACGAGCTGGACGATCTGGCCCCCGGTTGGGCCCTCGCCCGTCCGGGTCGTCTGGTGCTCGGCTTTGGATGTGCCACCGACGCGGAGCCCGAGGCCGCCGTGAGCTGGGCGCGCGCGGTGCTGGAGGAGGCGCGGCTGGCCCCGGGCGGAATCCGAATCGTGGCCACCATCGAGCGCCGGCTCGGACACCCGGCCGCGATCGCGCTCGCAGCCGCGCTGGGTGCGGAGCTGATCGGCTTCAGCCCGGCCGAACTGGACCCGGTTCAGGTGCCCAACCCGTCATCGCTCGTGCGGAGCGCTGTCGGCACCGGCAGCGTGGCCGAGGCGGCCGCACTGCTCGCAAGCCGCGGCCGGTTGCTGCTCCAAAAGCGCAGTCGAGATTCGGTCAGCCTGGCCGTGGCCGAGGTCACGGGGTGAGCGGGCGCCTGACCGTCGTCGGAATTGGACCGGGTTCGGTTGAGCAGCTGACGATCGCCGCCCGAGCCGAACTGGGGGCGGCCGAGCTGCTGGTCGGCTACGCCGCCTACCTGTCTCAGATCCCGGTCGAGGTGGCCGGCGGGCGGCGCGAGGCGTACGCGCTCGGCGACGAGCGACCACGAGCGCGGCGCGCGGTCGCGGCCGCCGCCGCCGGCGAGCGGGTTGCGCTGGTCAGCAGCGGTGATGCGGGCATATACGGGATGGCCGCTCTGGCCCTGGACGAGATCGCCGGAATGGCCGGGGATGCTCCGGATCTGGTGGTGCTGCCGGGGGTCACGGCGGCCAGCGCCGCCGGCGCCCTGCTGGGTGCTCCGCTGGCGGTCGACTTCGCCTGTCTCAGCCTCTCCGACCTGCTCCTGCCCAGAGCCGAGCTGATGGCAAAAATCGAGGCCCTGGCGGGCGTCGACATCGTCCTCGTTCTATATAACCCGGCCAGCGCCAGCCGCCGGGAGCCATGGCGAGCGGCCGTGGCCGCCATCCAGCGCCTGCGCCCGCCCACCACCCCCGCCGCCGCGGTGCGCCGGGCCTTTCGGGAGGGCCAGGAGATCCGAGTCACCGACGTGGCCGGGCTGTCAGCCCTCGAAGTCGACATGGAGACGGTGGTGGTGGTCGGATCGAGCCGGACCCGGCGGCACCGTGATTGGCTCTACAGCGTGCGCGAGGAATCGCGCGCGTGAGGCTGGAGGCGATCCGCTCGGCCGTCGGATTTCTGACCGTGATCCCGATCGCCCGCGCCGACGGTGCCCCCGGCCAGCGCCTGGGGCGATCCCTGTTTCCCGCTGTAGGGCTGCTTTTGGGCCTCATGGCCGCAGCCGCGATGGCCCTCGGTTCGCTGCTCGCCGGGCCCGCCCTGGGCGCGGTCGCCGCCCTGGTGGCGCTCGCGGTACTGACCGGGGGCATTCACCTGGACGCCGTCGGTGACTGCGCAGACGGCCTGTTCTCCAGCGGCGACCGGACGCGCCGGCTGGAGGTGATGCGCGACCCTCAGCTGGGCTCTTTCGGCGTCGTCGCGCTGGTTCTGCTCCTCCTCGCCGAGGTCGCCGCCCTGACTCATCTGGGTCCGGCGCGCGCGGCCGTGGCCCTGATCGCCGCCGGCGCCCTCTCCCGGCTGGCGATGCTGGCGGTGCTCGTCGAGCTGCCCTACGTGCGAGCGGAGGGCCTGGGTCGGGCGGCTCTGGGACGGGGCCGCCGGGATCTCGTGCTGGGAGTTCTGCTCACCCTGCCGGCGCTGCTCCTGGACTGGCCCCACGCCCTGGTCGCCGCTGGAGCCGCAGCCCTGGGAGCGGCCGGCGTCGCCGCTCTGGCGCGCGCCCGAATCGGGGGCGCCACGGGCGACGTCTACGGCGCAACCCTCGAGGTGGCCCAGCTGTCGGCCCTGCTCGCCTTCGCGGTACGCCTGTGAGCAGGGCCCGGGAGAGCTCCCGACTTGGCTGATCGAGGTCTGATCCTGGGCCTGGCGATCGCTCTCGACCTGGCCTTCGGCGAGCCCCGGGGCAGGCGGCATCCGGTGGCCATGGGGGGACGGCTGATGGGAGCCGCCCACCGCCCGGCGCGGGCGCGAGCGGCTCCGACGCAGCTGGCCTGGGGGGCGGCGGCGCTGCTGGCATTCGGGACAGCCGCCGCCGGGCTGGGCTGGGCGGCCGAACGCGCCCCGCTGCCGCGACCGGCGCGGATCGTGCTCCTGGGCATCCTGCTCAAGCCCACCTTTTCGATCCGAGGCCTGCTGGAGGAGGGAGGCCGGGTCGCCACCGAGCTCGAGCAGGGCCGGTTGGCCGGCGCCCGCGTCGCCCTGCGAGCGCTTGTCTCGCGCCCCACCGGCTCTCTTGATTCCCCCTTGGCGGCCTCGGCAGCGATCGAGTCGGTGGCCGAGAACCTGGCCGACTCCATCGCCGCCCCGCTGCTTTACTACGTCCTCTTTGGGCTCCCGGGCGCCGCGGCCTACCGCGTGGTGAACACCGCCGACGCCATGTTCGGCTACCGGGGGGAGACCGAGTGGCTGGGCAAACCAGCCGCCCGCGTCGACGACCTCCTGGGCTGGGTGCCTAGCCGCCTGTCCGCCCTGGCCCTGATCCTGGCTGCGGCCACGCGCGGCGGACCCCTGGCGGCCCGGCGCGCCTGGCAGACCTGCCGCTCCGAGGGGGGACGCACGGCCAGCCCCAACGCCGGGCGTCCAATGGCCGCGATGGCCGGGGCCTTGGGCCGCCGCCTGGAGAAGAAGGGAGCCCACACCCTGGGATCAGGACTGGATCTGCCCGCGCCCGATGACGTCCGCGCCGCCTTGAGCCTGGTGGCGCGGAGCGCGGGCCTGATCGCAATCCTGGCCGGCCTCGCCTCGAGGCGCCGATGAGGACGCGGCTCTCACCCCGCCCGGCGACGACGCACGGAGGCGCCTCGCGCCTACCCATCGACCTCAGCGCCTCGCTCAATCCGCTCGGACCCAGCCCGATCGCGCTCCAGGCCGCCCGCAGCGCCGAGCTCGGCTCCTATCCGCGAGCCGATGCGCACCCGCTGGCATCCGCTGCCGCCGCCCGCCACGGCCTTGAGCAGAGCTGGGTGGTGCCGGTGGCGGGGGCCAGCTGGGGCCTCTGGCTCTGCCTGCTCGCTTACGCTGGCGGCCGGCGCTGCCTGGCACTGGGGCCGTGCTTTGGTGAATACCGTCGCCTGACCGAGATCTCGGGCGGGGTCTACAGCGAGAGCGAGGCTGAACTCGAGCAGGCGCTCAAGGCCGAGCCCGAGGTCTGCCTGCTGGGCAACCCCGCCAACCCCACCGGGGCGGCGCTCGAGGCCGATCGCTTGGAGGACGCCTGCAACCGACACGCCGGGACGCTGTTCATCGTGGACGAGGCCTTCGCCGCCTTCGCCCCGGCCGGCACCAGCCTGATCGACCGCCGTTCTCCGCCGAGCAACGCCATCGTGGTCCGCTCGCTGACCAAGGAGCTCGGCCTGCCCGGCCTGCGCATGGGTTACCTGGTGACCGCGGAGCTGCGGGCCCGCAGTCTGCGCGAGATGCAGCCGCCCTGGCCGCTGTCGGCGCCCGCCCTGGCTGCAGGCGCGGCCGGCTGCTCCGACCAGCCCCACATCCAAGGCGGGGCCGAGGTCGCTCGCAGGCACCTGGCCCTGATGGCTCAGGCCCTGGGGCAGATCGGGGCCGAGGTCCGCCCCAGCTCGGCCAACTACCTGCTCTGCCGTGCCCCCACCCTGCTCGGGGACCTGGCCGCGGAGGGAATCGCAGGTCGCGATTGCGCCTCCTTCGGCCTGCCCGGCTGGGTCCGCCTCGCCGCCCCCTCGCCGGGCGAGCTACCCGCGGTGCTTAAGGCCATCCAGCGTGGCTGAGGGCAGGGCGCGAACGCTCATGCTGCAGGGCACCTCCTCCTCGGTGGGCAAGAGCTATCTCACCGCCGGGCTCTGCCGGCTCTACGCCCGGCGCGGCCTGCGCGTGGCTCCCTTCAAGGCCCAGAACATGGCCCTCAACTCGGCCGTCACCGCCGAGGGGCACGAGATCGGGCGCGCCCAGGCGATGCAGGCCGAGGCGGCGCGGGTGGCTGCAGAGGCGGCCATGAATCCGATCCTGCTCAAGGCCGAGGGCGAGCGTTCGTGCCAGGTGGTGGTCATGGGCGAGTCTCAGGGAACCTACTCGGCCGCCGGCTACCGTGAGTTGCGCGAGTCCCTCTGGCCCGGCGTCGAGGCCGCCCTGGAAGAGCTCCGAAGTCGCTTTGATCTGATCCTGATCGAGGGTGCGGGAAGCCCCGCGGAGGTCAATCTGCGAGACGGCGAAATAGTCAACATGCGCGTCGCAGCCGCGGCTTCCGCGCCCGTGCTGCTGATCGGGGACATCGAGCGCGGGGGCGTGTTCGCCTCCTTGCTGGGGACTCTAGAGCTGCTTCCCGCGGCGGATAGAGAGCGCGTTCGAGGCCTGGTGGTGAACCGCTTTCGCGGCGATCCCGAGCTGTTCGCGGACGGCGTCCGGTTCTTGGAGCAGCGCTCCGGCCTGCCCGTGATGGGCGTGGTGCCCCACCTCGACGTCCGCCTGCCGGCGGAGGACTCGCTCGACCTGGAGCAGCTGTTTCGGCCCCGCGCGGGTGCCGCCATCGACGTGGCGGTCATAGAACTCCAGCGCATGAGCAACTTCGACGAGTTGGAACCCCTGGCGCGCGAGTCGGCGGTGTCGATGCGCCTGGTGGCCGACCCGGCCCGTCTGGGACGGCCGGACCTCATCATCCTGCCCGGAAGCAAAACCACCGTGGCCGACCTCGATCAGGTCCGGGGGAGCGGGCTGGGCGAGGCCATCGTCACCGCCCAGGGGGCGGGGACGCCGGTGCTCGGTATCTGTGCCGGCTATCAGATGCTCGGACGTAGGATCCTCGATCCCGCCCATATCGAGGGGGAGGACGGCGTCGGTCTGGCGCTTCTGGACATCGACACCGTGTTCGAGAAGACCAAGATCACCCGCCGGAACCAGGGGCGAGTCATCGTCCGACCCGGCCTCCTGGCCCTGGCCGGGGGCCATGCGATCAGCGGTTACGAAATCCACATGGGCCGGGTGCAGGGCGGCTCGCGGGCCGCCTTCGAGCTGAGCTCGGGTCCCGAGGGCGCGGTCTCGGCGGACGGCTGGACCCTTGGTACCAGCCTGCACGGGCTGCTCTGGAACGACGCCTTCCGGCGAGCGCTGCTCGAGGGTCTGGCTCAACGGCGCGGAATTCATCTGCCCCCTGCCGCAGCGGGGGTCCTGGACCCGTTCGATAGCCTGGCGGACTCTTTGGAGCGAGCCCTGGACATGCGCGCCATCGACGGCCTGGTCGGATGTTGAACCCCGGCCCCGGATCCAGAGCGAGGAGCAGGGTGGGTTGAACGTCTGGCTGGCACGTCACGCGAGCTCGTCGGCGCCCCCGGGCCGGGCCTGGGGGTGGACCGACTTCGAGCTCTCCGCCGCCGGGCGGCGGCAGGTCCGCGCCCTGGCGCGCAACCTGGCCGATGTGCCCCTGGATCACGTCTTCTCGAGCGATCTGCAGCGAAGCTGGCAGACGGCGGAGGGCGTGGCCCGCGCCCAGCGCATTCCGGTCCAACGCTCGAGCCGGCTCCGCGAGGTCAACTTCGGGGCCTGGGAGGGACAGCGTCTGGAGGCCCTGTGGGACAGCGATCCGCTCCAGGCTCAGGCCTGGGAGTCCGATCCGCGCAATTTTCCCGCCTCGTTCGGCGAGAGCTACGCCCAGTTCGAGCGTCGTGTTCACGGCTTCCTGGACTCCATCCCGCGCTGCGAGAACCTGCTCGTCGTGGCCCATCGGGGCTCCCTGGCCCTGCTGGAGGCGAAATTGACCAGATCCACATTCGCCCAGACCTTCGCCCGCGGGCTTGCCCCGGGTGCGGTGACGCGCCTGGTGACGAGCTCATGCTGACCCTGGTCCTGGGAGGAATCCGCTCGGGCAAGAGCGCGTGGGCGGCTGACTTGGCCCGCGGCCTGGGCGGGCGGGTCGCCGTGCTGGCGACCGGCGTCGCATCGGACCAGGAGATGCGCGACCGCATCGAGGCCCACCGGCGGGCCCGGCCGGCGGACTGGCGGGTTTACGAGACGCGCTCGCAGATCGACCGGGCCATCCCGGACGGATCCGCCGACGTCGCGCTGCTCGATTCGATCGACGGCTGGATCGACTTGGCGGCCGGGCCGGGCCACCATCTGGCCCAGGTCCAAGCACTCTGCCAGCGGGTGCCGAACGTGATCGTCGTGAGCAGCGAGGTCGGGCTCTCGTTGGTCCCGTTGAGCGCCACCGGGCGGGCCTACACCGACGCGTTGGGCAGCGTCAATCAGGGTCTGGCCGCGCTTGCCGCACGGGTCTACCTGGTCGTCGCCGGCCTCCCCCTGGTGCTCAAGGACGCAACGCCTTGAGCGCATCCCGCTTCCCGGCCACAGTCGTCTGTAAGAGGAGAGACCCCATGTGCACAGTCAAGAGTCCGAACGAGATCATGGTTTGCGACGTCGCCCGCGACCGGGTGCGCGACCTGTTACTGCAGCGCCTGGGAGACTCTGCCCAGCTCGAGTTGGTGCACGGCGAGGGTACCCGTGTGGCCTGTGTCGACCCCTCGCGCACGGTGGAGTTCCAGGCCTCCATCAAAGAGGCCCTGGAGTGGGAGGAGGACGGATTTCGGACTCTGCCCGAGCCGCCGGCCTGAGGCGGAATACTGGCAGGAGCACACCGCCGCCGCCCCCCGCGGGTGGAATTTCGACCCGCGGCCCCACGATACGAGGGGAGCGGCGACGCGCCGATTGAGCTCTGCCCGCCCCCGCCGACGAGCGCCATGATCGCTGACTGGAGGTCCATCAGGGCGGGACTGCAGCCCCTGCTGGCCCAGGTCGAGGCGTATGGGGTCGGACCGATCGTGGGGATCCAGCCCCTGTGCGGCGGACGCACGGCCCAGGTGGTGCTGAGGCTGATCCGAGCGAGGGGAGAGCCCCTGGTCTTGAAGGCCGCACCTCCGGCCGCCGTCGACGGGCGCCTCGACTGGCCGGCCGAACTGGAACGCGAGATCGAACTCTATGCGACGCGACCCGAGCTCGCCCCCTGGCGCCCTGAGCTGTGCGGACATTTCCAGGCCGAGGGCTGGCGAGGCCTTCTGATGCAGGATCTGGGCCCCTCTGGGCCGCCGCCGCCGTGGACGCCGGACGCCGTGCAGGCGGTCGCCACCGGGCTGGCGCAGATGCACCTGGCGGCGGCCCGCGGCGGCGGCCCGCTGGCGCACGGGGATGTGCGTTCGGACAACCTGTTCCTCCTCCCCGGCCGGCGCCTGGCGCTGTGCGATTGGGCCGAGGCGGCCGACGGCTCGGGCCTGGGGGACGCGGTTTATTGGGCGATCGGAGTGGAGTTGGAGGGCGGTTGCGCCAGAGGCGCTTACGCCCGCTACTCGGCGATCGCGGGCGAGGTCGACCCCGGCCGGCTGGGCGCGGTCATCGCCGAGCTCACCCGCCTTACCCAGCAGCGCTTGGAGTGCGCCGACCTGCCCTCAGCTGCTCGCCGGCTGCGCCGGCGTGAGCTGGATGCCCTGCGCCGCTGGGCGGGCGCCACAAGCTCTGGCGTCGGCGTCTGATCGGGGCTTAAGGCAGGGAAGCACCGAGCCAAGAAATGGTTGTTGCCTCTTTTGGGGCGCGGTAGTAAGTTTTCGCCACCACGGATTAAATCGGGGGGGGAAGCAGAATGATCCTTCTGGCCATCCATCACCAGATCCTGAATCCTGCGGGCAATGTGTTCCTGTCCACGGTCTTAGCCCTCGTCCCAGTGGCGTTCCTGCTCGTCATGCTGGCCGTGTTCCGAGTCACTGCCTGGCTGTCGGTCCTGATCGGGTCCGTGGTCACGTTCCTGCTCGGAGCCCTGGTCTGGCAGGCCCCGGTGTCAGAGGCGGTGCACGCATACCTCTACGGGTCGGCCACGGGCGTGTGGAACGTGGACTGGATCACCTTTTGGGGCGTGATCATCTTCAACACCCTCCAACTGACCGGAAACTTCGACCGTTTCAAGACCTGGCTCATCTCCCAGGCCACGGCTGATATCCGAATCCAGACCATCCTTCTCGCCTGGGCCTTCGGCGCGCTGCTCGAGGGCCTGGTCGGGTTCGGCTATCCCTGGGCGGTGGTGGCCCCGCTCCTGATCGGGTTCGGCGTGGTCGAGATCGACGCCATTCGAGTGGCGGCGATCGCGAATAACGCCCCCGTATCCTATGGCGCGCTGGGGGCGCCGATCATCGCCCTGGCCGCCGTGACCCAGATCCCCCTGCTTGAACTTTCGGCTTCTATCGGGCGCCTGGTGGCCATCCTGGCCATCCTGCCCCCATTCGTCCTCATCTACCTGGTCAGCGGTTGGAAGGGGCTCAAGGGAGGATGGCCGCTGGGCGTCGTCGGTTGCCTGGCGTATGTCGCCGGGCAGTATCCAACCTCACAGTTCCTCGGCCCCTACCTGCCGGACGTGATCGGCTCCCTGGTCTGTTTTGGAGCCCTGCTACTGCTCTTGAAGGTGTGGCGCCCCCGCACCATCCTGGGCTACGGAGGAGTCGAGATCATCCCGGGCTCGGCGAGCGCCCCGGCCCCCATCGGGGGCGGCGCGACGCCTCAGGCCCGACCCATGACGGGCCGCGAAGTGTTCCTCGCCCTGCTGCCCTTCCTGATCCTGATCGTGGTCGTGGTCCTGTGGACGGGACCCTGGTCGGCTCTGCCCAAGTTCATCCCGTTTAAGGCCAGCGTGGCGTCCCTGTCCTCTCTCACCGGAAAGAAGGTTGTGACCGCCTTCGTGTGGGCTCCCTTCGTGGCGGGGAGTGCGATCCTCGCCTCCTGGATCGTGATGGTGCTCGTGCTAAGGCCGGGAGCCGGTGTGCTCGCCGCCGTCTTCCGCAAGACCTTCCAGCAGATGTGGGGGGCCCTCCTGGTCGGCTTCTTCATCTTCGGACTGGCATACGTATTCATCTACTCCGGCATGTCGAACACCATGGCCTTTGGGTTTTCGAAAATCGGATTCTGGTTCATCGTGCTGGCCCCCGTGCTGGGCTGGATCGGCGTCGCGCTCAGCGGGAGCAACACCTCGACCAACGTGCTCTTCGGCGCGTTCCAGCTCTCCGTGGGCCGGATCTTGGGTGCGCCGCTTTTGCTTCTGCCCTCGCTCAACTCCGTCGGCGCCGAGGTGGGCAAGCCCGTGGCTCCGCAGACGGCCAGCGTCGGCGTCTCGACCACCACCTACGTCCGCAACGAAGGGGCTGTGATCAGGCACAACATGGGCTGGACCCTGGTCCTGCTCGGCTATCTGATCCTGATCGGCCTCCTCTACTTCTTCGTGCTACCGGGAGCCATGTCGTACACGCTCAAATAGGGCCTGGAAGAGGTAGTTCGAAAGGTCCTGGCGTAGCCTCACCATGCTCGCACCCGGGCAAGCTGGGAGTCGGCGAACAGCTGGTCCAGCCGCGGGACAGTTCGCGGGGCTCAACGGCCGTCCGCGGCGCGCCCAGACTCGTAATGGGAGGTCACGCCGGTCGTACAAGATCGCAGGGACGCAGCCGAAGAGTTCGGATCAGTGGGAGGCCTGAGATCGCGCCTCTGACACCGATTGGGCGAGATCACCCAGATGGTCGTGCCGGTGAAACTCCGCCAGCAGTGCATCAGAGACGACCGCCTCGAAGACACCGTCGAGCCACGCTGCCACCAGGCGACCCGGCGCGCCCCGCTTGGACAGCAGCGCGGAGATGAGAACGCTGACGTCGAAGACAGCCCTCACCTCCCGACGGCGACGGGGCCTCGTCGCGTGCTGCGCTTCCACCGCCAAGCGGGTGGCCTGCTCCTCAGGCATCTGGTCCCGAGACCAGAGACGGTCCAGTAACGCCAAGCCCAGATCGCGACGAAGGGAGTCCTCGATTACTTGGCTATCCGCAAGGCCAAGGCGAGCGGCGCGCACCTTGACCCATTTCAGGACCTCGTCGTCCAGTGTGACGGTGGTTCGCACCTTGGACATATTCGCATCATGGCACCAAGATGCAAGGATCGACAACGGTGCAACGCCGCGCTTCACCCCAAGAGCAGTACCTCGCGTTCATCCGCGCGTACTCGGGGGGTCCTAGGCGTCTTTTGAACTCTCGGGGGGGCCGGATCAGCAACCGAGCGCATAGCTAATCGCGGCACATACGTGGCCCATGACCCGATCATCCACTGCCCCGACCCGAGAGGTGAGCGAGCTCTGGTTCACCGTATGAAGACCATCGCAGTTGATCACCGATGGTCGATCCAGTCCGACCTGCTCATGATCGACTTCCACCTCCGCAGCGATACCACGCACCCGAAGCCAGCGTCGTCATAGCCCTGCTCGACTCCTCAGATTCCCTAAACGACGTCCTCCCGCGACGCGGACGGGGCCGACGCCGCGGCTGGGGTCGTGAACGCCGATTTTGAAAACTGGCGGGGCATCGTAGACACTTTTCGGAGTCTGGCGATCGTGGAGGTCAGCCGGTCGGCGGCAGGAGACGAAGCGCGGTTCGCTGTGCGATGAGCGCAAAGTCGCTGTCAGCTTGCAGCAGCGTGGCGTTGGCATCGATCGCAACGACGGCTGTCAGACAGTCGACCAATCGCCGGACGGTCAGCCCGGCTCGGCGGCAGGTGCGATAAACAGCCGCGGCCTCTTCGTAGTCGGCCAGCCCGCGAACAGGGAGCAACTGGCCGCCGAGGACGAGCTGGCGGAGAAGGCGGAGATGTTTGTCGTCGCGGGCGCCGGCAAGCACCTCCATCACGATCGGCTCCGTAGTGGCAAGCGGTGCCCGGTCGTTCAGGAGACCTCTGAGCTGAATCGCCACTGGGCTTCCGGTGCCGCGTAGGAATTCGACCCAAGCGGAGGTATCGACCAGGATCAGCTCGGGGTCGTTCGCGATTCGCGCAACTCCTCAAGGTTGGCATCCCAGCCCGATCCCTCTAACGCCAGTGCCTCATGCGGTTCGAACGGCTCATCAATCAAACGACGCAGGGCCAGGTCGACAGCCTCGCGCTTGGTCCTGAGGCGGTAGCGGCGCATCACCTCATCAACGAGGCGGTCGTTGAGATCCACGTTCGTGCGCATGCCTACACCACCATACACCACGCGGAGCATGTCGAGCCTGTCGCCTGGACGCACTGGCGCCCGCTCGCGATCTTTACTGGCTGCCGCGCGGAGTGGACCAGGCCAAACATATCTTTGAACTCGATGGTCACCGCCCCGAGGAAGGTGCCTCCTGACGCGCACTCTTGGCCACTCCGTACCAGAGCTCGAAAACAACCACCGTTGAGGTTGCCACCGTGTCCCCAGACTCGGCAGCTCGCGCGAACCGCTCGCGCACCGTATTGGGCTTGCCGTTTATCAAGGCCATGCAGGCGTTGGTGTCGAGCAGATATCTCATCCAAAGATGTCGCGAGACGGCGTTGGCGGCTGATCACGAGCTCCGTCCATGAACGTTGTAGATACTTTTCTAACTGGCGCATGGATTCGTTCGCAGTGTGTATGTTTAGGCGGTGGCGACACACGTCCGCAAGAACATCACACTTCCGCAGTCGCTGGACGAGCGACTCCGGTCGGCAGCGCGGCGACGTGGCACCAGCCAGAGCCGGCTTATCGCGCACCTCGTCGAGGTAGGGCTCGCGGCTGAACTTGGCGAAGCCGACCCGCTGCTGGCGTACCTGGGACTGATCGACGGTCCGGCTGATCTTTCAGAGACGGTCGACAAGACGGTCTACGCGCGCTGAGCGCCGTCGCCGACACCGGCCTTCTGATCGCGGCGCTGAACCGGGGCGACAGCCACCATCGCTGGGCTGTCGCAGCCATTGCTAATGCTCGCCGCGACGGAATCAAGCTGGTGGTCCCCGACGCCGTTGCAGGCGAGGCCTTCACCAAGCTTCGGTATGACCGACAGATCAGCGGACGCCGAGACTCCCGAGTGGCGCTGGCGGCGTTCTTAATGCTGGACACGGCCCCCGAGCTCTTCTCCGTTCGCAAATCGCCCGACGACTGCTATGAGAGGGCGCGTGAGCTCTTGACCAAGTACGTAGACCAGGCGTTCTCGTACGTTGACGCCATAGTCTTGATGACCGCGGACGGCGACCGTGAGGTTCAAGCCTTGCTGACCGTGGATTCCAGCATGACGACTTTCGCCTTCTCTCACCCCGTCGTCGTGGAATTGCCACCGCGCCGACCGGTGTAAATCACCAGCCGGAAGTCGGCGGGACGGGGCATCGTAGACGTCTTTCAAACTTTCTTGGCGCAGGCGTCCCGCTGGCCCACTCCGACCGAGGGAACCGCCTAAGAGCCGACGGCGACCTCCAAGTACTCGACACGCCCAGCGCCAGAGGATCGCCCTGACCCATCCAGGGCAAACGCTACCGCCTTCGCTGCTGCCCCCCGAGCCTCGCCGAGCGTGGTTTGCCCGCCACCGCTGATTCGTGGCTCATCGACGTGGAAATGCCACGTATGGAGTTCTTCGTCGAAGTACAGCTCGATAGGAATGCGCACCTTCACCGCCATGAGGCGGATGCTACAGCAGCTTCTTGATACCAACCCAGTACTTGATATCGAGCCTCTTCGGCAGGCGCCGAATGAGGTCAGCAACCGGCTTGAGGTTCGCCGCCTGCTCCTGCACGAGTTTGGCGGACGGGTGTCGGAGACGTCTTTCGAACTTTCGGTGCTATACGCCGCAAGGATCATGCTAGATCGGCGCTGCATGAGATACAGTAGTTTCATGAAGCTGCGAACTCGCATTACGCGTGGTGGCCAGATCTCCATTCCAGCGGCAGTCCGACGAAGATGGGCGACCGACAACGTTTTGCTCGAGGACTCGGGCGGTGACGAACTCGTGCTCCGACCGCTCCCGGCCGATCCCATCAGCGCAGCTATCGGCTCCCTGCCACTGCCTTCGGGATTGACGTCCGAGCGACTTCGAGCGCGGGCTCGCGCTGAGGAACGGCGCGAAGCGAAGGTTCACGGGGACAGCGATTGAACACCATCCTCGACGCATATGCGGTCATCGCCGCCTTGGCCGGAGAACCGGCCGCCTCAGAGGTTGAGGCGGAATTGCGAAAGGGAGACACCGGGCTCACCGCTGTCAACCTTGCCGAGGTCATCGACCAGCTGGTGCGGCCGGCGCGGCGTTCGCGACAGGACGTCGAAGCTAGCCTCGCCTCCCTCACCGCGGGTGGGATGCGCGTCGTCCCCGTCGACCAATCGATTGGCAACCTGGCCGGCGAGATCAGGGCCGGGCATTACCAACGCCGGACAGCTGCCATCTCCCTTGCCGACTGCATCGCACTCGCCGCCAGCTCGGTCCTGGGGGCTGGCCTGGCGACCGCCGATCCCGCCCTCGCCGGCGTTGCTAGACGTCTGGGCGTGAAGGTTCTGGCTCTGCCCGACTCAGGCGGAAAACGCCCCTAAGAAGCGGCCGGCCCGTCGAAGGCTGTGGCGGGGCATCGTAGATGTCCTTCGAACTCGGTGGCAACACCCGGTGCGCCGAGTTGATACCATTATCCAGTTATGCGCGCCATCACCATCCGGTTTCCGGACGATCTCGCCACCGATGCTCAGTTGGAGTCCCGGTCCGCCGGGGAGTCGATAAACCAACTCGTCGTCGACGCCGTGGCCGAAGCGCTCGATCGACGCCGAGCGAATCGGGCTCTGGCCCGCATGTCTGAGCGTATCGGCCGCATGCGCCAGCAGGGTCGCGTGGGGGCGCCTTCTGAGCCTCTCATTCGAGAGTTGCGCGAAGGCCACGGCCGACGTGGCTGACGTCGTCTGCCTGGACGCCGGCGTCTGGATCAAGGCGCTCGTGGCCGAGGAGGGCAGTGAACGAGCGGGCCGACTCGTGGCGGAAGTAACGGTCGGGGGACGAGTCGTGGCACCCGCCTTCTGTTGGGCCGAGGTCGGCTCCGTCTTGCGTAAGAAGATCCGGGCGGGCGAGATCACAGTTGAGGAGAGCGTCGAAGCCTGGGCTGACTTCCAGGCGATGCCGATTGACTTCCTTGATGAGTCCGCCGTTCGCGATCGCGCTTGGTCGCTCGCCGAGCGATTTGCGCAGCCGACACTCTACGACGCCGCTTATCTGGCTGTCACCGAGCTGCCGAACGGCGCCACTCGTGAGTTCTGGACGGCAGATCAGGCCCTCTTCGACGCGCTGCGTAGGGGTCGACCCTCATACGTCCATCATCTATCCGAGCTGAGCGCGCCCAGCTGAAGGGGATGGCGGGAAGGGAGGGATTCGAACCCTCGGACGAGGTTAAGCCCCGTCACCCGCTTAGCAGGCGGGCGCTTTCGGCCACTCAGCCACCTCCCCGGATCGAGGTCGGACATCGAGTATATGCAAAGCTGACGAGCGGTAGTG
>DATLSE010000004.1:0-3479 GCA_035534295.1 Nitrosotalea sp. | reverse complement strand
GACTTCGACTTGAGCGGGGCGGAGTAGCGGGTCCAGGAGTGTTCCAGCTCCTGGTGCATTCTCTCCTGGAGGCGGCTGACATCGACCTCGGGGAGAAATCCCAGGTAGTGAAACGGCCGTCGGAACGTCCGGTCCCAGCGGGTGGTCGCCAGGACGAGGCGGCTCGAACTCCAATCGGGCCGACCTGAGAACCAGATGGCTCCCGCCAGGTCAGCGAGCCACACGGGCTGACGCAGCCCCTGGTTGATGAAGGCGAGGGTGCGGCTCAGGTCGGAGCCTCGCAGGGGCCGGCTCCGACCGGGAAGTGGGACCGTGATCCCCTCGGGCCCCACGGCTGCTCGCAGCCAGCCGGCGAGCACGGGGCACACCTTCACCCGGACTGGGGTTCCGCGCAGGCCCACCTCCGGCGGGTACAGGGAGCTGTCCAGGACGACCCAATCGGAGTCCTGGTCGACCATGGCGAGGCCACTACCGAATCCCTCGAACAGTGCCGGCGGCCAGCCCGTCAGGTAGGCAGCGAGCAGAACTTCCCTCAGGACCTCGCTGACTTCGTCCGGGAGGTCCGTGGCCTTGACCGCCACGGAGGCGTGGGTCACAAGATGCGGGGGGCAGGGCCGCAAGCCCCGGGGGATCCGCATCGCGGCCAGCGTGGTGAGCCCCCGGTGGCGGGCTGGCGCCGCCACGGCTTGCGGCGACTCTGCGTCTGGGCCGCCACGCGACTCGGACTCGGTGAGCAGGACCTGGAGGAGCGATCGCGTCCCGCGGCCGGAGGCAGGAGACAGGGCTTCCTCGCCCGCTCGCCGCGCCGAAGGTGTCCGGCGCGCGCCTTCAACCCCCAGTGCGTGCCGCAGGGCCGATCGATAGGCCTCGGCCGTGCTCGGCTTCAGGCCGGGGAACTGCACCAGCGAGCATGCCTGCGCGTAGTCCCCCGTCTTGAGGCACTCCACGGCTTGGTCGTCGGCGGCGAGGTGCTGGGCGGCGACGCCCAGCGTGTACCCGGTGACCTTGGGCGGGTCTTGGCCGTCGTCACCGTCTCGCAGCTCGCGCATTCTCTTCGCTATCAGGCCCCTCACGTCTGGCGGCAGCGCTTCAGGACCGAGTGCCAGGAAGTGGGCCAGTGGGTCCCGGGTCGCGTGGGGAGGTACTATCAGGCGCTCCATGGTGGGCTTGGTCATCGCCAAACTCTGGAAGGCGGCGGCGAGTGCTCGAGCTCCTTTCGGGGGTGGGGGATCGAGGAGCAACGCCCCCCGGATCGCGGGCACCAACCCTCGAGCGCGAGCCGAGGCGCAGTGGACGATCACACAGTCGACCTCCTCAAGGCTGAGCGAAGTGACCCCGACCGCCTTTTGAAGGCCGATCGCTATGGCGCTGGGTGGGCGAGCGGTGGTCGAGCTCACGCGGACCGGCTCCGGTGACGGGTGCCGTTGCCGCGCGGCAACGCCTGTAAGGATTCGCCTGCAGACCTGGGCAGGATCACCCTTATAGTCACGAGGACGCGCTCTGGGTCGTCGTCGGCCGAAGTCTTCACCGTGATCACCTGCCCTCTGGCGATGGCGTCCCGTGCGATCTTGCGGAGGTCGGTGGGTTGGAGGTTCGGCTGGGAGCCATCCGCCGCCCGCTCAACTCGGACGAAGTCGCGCATGGCGCGCTCCGCGCATGGTCCCGCCGCAAGCATGTGCATGCCGCGCCGCTGTATCGCGGGGTCCTTGCCCAGGAGATGGCGGATGCACGAGATCGAATAGCGCTCTTGGCGCTGCTCAGGCGACATGTCCGGCGTCCGCGCGTACAGGAGGGTGAGTCTCCGACAGCCTTGTAGCCGGCTCAGGTGGGAGGCGGAGGTTCCGGTGTCCGACGCGATCAAGGTCAGCGATCTGCCAGCTCGTCTCCCCATCCTGATTGCGACCAGCAGGGCGTGGTCGTGGGCCACGAGCGCCCGCTCCCCCGCCCTCTCGCCGTCACTGATGGTCAGCTCAGCGTCGCGTACCAGCTGGAGCGCCCGGTCGTATCCAGGAGGGCGACGTGTGCAGGATTCTGTCGCACCGGCTCTCAAATCCCCTTTGTGATCCCTCATATCCTCGGCGGCCGGTATGACCTCGTCCGGCGGCAGTTCTGCCGCACCGTTCATGGGCGCGAGAGCTCTCACTCCGGAGCTGAAGTCGACAGCTTTGGGGGCCTCGCTAGCCCCGATCGAATCACGCGCCTCGGCCTCCGCGTTCGGACTGGGCTGACTACGTCCTGGCAGCTCGAGATACGCGAAGAGATCCGGCATTCCCGAGCGCCTTCTGCTCATTCGGCCCCGCCCTTGCCGTGGCGGCGGAAGGAGCAAGGGCGCTTCTGGTCGCCATTCAGCGTGGTCCCTAGACAGCGCGGAGTGATGCCTCGCCGTGCTGGATCACCCACCAGGACGCTGGTGCCGGTCCCGGTAGAGAGCGGGGTATTCAATTCCGCGTCCGTAGCCTGATCGGGCAGGGAGGCGCTCAAGTCCCGGAGCCGCGCAGTGCCGTCGCTCACCATCCACCCCCGTCGCCCGAGTTCACGGCAGGGATCGTCGCCGAGTCGATGTAATCGTCTATCGCGGCCAGGGGGATGAGAACCCGGCGCCCCAACGTCGTGCGGGCGATCCGACCGGGCGTGAGGATGGTCCGGTAGAAGAAGGCCCGCGATATGCCCATGATCTTGGCGGCCTCGTCGATTGAGACCAGACGAACGGGAACTCCGGGATTCTGACGCCGTTGTTCGCTCGACTCAGAAACTGGCCCCGACGACGGCCGAGTCACAGATGGCTGCGCCGGGGCGGCAGGAACCGTCTGACGTTCCTGAGCAGTTGCGCGACCGCCGTTGGCCAGAGCTCTGAATTGCGTCTCGTGAGCGTGAATGCTGCTCATCACTCATTGACCCTACGCCCCGAACTCTGACAAATAAGTGTCAGTCCCAGCCGGGCTCTGGATCGAACTGGTGTACCGTGACTGGCCGCAGTGAGGCGCCGCGACGGACTCGGTTACCCGCGCGTCGTCCGGTGGGGAGTCGTTGATGAGGGGCGTTTCGTCGTCCATGCCCTAAGGCTAGACGGCTTTTAATGACACGTCCGCGACACGCCGGAACGACGCAAAAGTCGTCACCAAATCGTCAGTTGAACTTGCGAGCGACTGGTAGAAGGTAATTACCAGTCGCCTAAAACTCCCCATTTATCCGAGGGAAATGCCATGCGATCCTGAGTTGCATGGAAGAGCAGAGCATTGCCCGGCGGAAGCTGGCAACGCGACGCACGCGGGTTCACGGTACGCCCTCGATGTGCGGCCATTCCGGTCCACAGACGCCGAGGCGGCAAAGCCCGACCTCGGTCGCGGATGCCATGAGGATCGAGGAGGCGGTCTCTCTCTTCTGCGCCTCCCACGGCAGCGCAGCCACCGTTCGGTCCTACGCCGCGGCGCTCACCTGCTTCACGAACTTCTGCGCTAAGGTGCGCGTGACGTCGCTTC
>DATLSE010000003.1:0-6238 GCA_035534295.1 Nitrosotalea sp. | reverse complement strand
AGCGGTGACGCGGCTAAGGCCGACAGTCTTAGTAGGCCCATTTGGTGTGCGGTGGATCTCCAATGGGGGTGGCTGGGCCGAGTGTGTGTCCCAAGGGACTTCGGTGTAGTGTCGGGGGTTGGGGGTCATGCCGGGGAGCCTGACTTCCAAGAGTCGGGTGGTGGTGGTGAGTTCTATCCATCGGCCAGCTTGCCCTCGGACCAGATGACGGAGATCCGAACCAGGCCGCACCAGTTCCGAGGCCAGGTTCAGGAGTCTTGATAGACTGGGCCACCGCAAGCCGACGTAGCTCAGTGGTAGAGCAGCGGTTTCGTAAACCGCTGGCCGGGAGTTCGAATCTCCCCGTCGGCTCCCAAATCTGATCTCAGGCGGTTGCAGTCGGTTGAAGTCACTTGCAGCCCGGTTGCAGTCAAGGTTGCAGTCAAACATCTGTGTGGTGCCAGCACCCCGTAGAGATCTATCCGGTCCCGGCCGGTCTTCGGGGTGCTGGGAGTCTGGGGACGGCCTCAGCGGGGCTTAGGTTGCTTCCCACCGCCATCGCTGCCATCGCCAAGGTGGATCCGAAGACCGTCCGGGACGATCTGAAGGCGCAATTGGGGACCGGTCCCCAGTTGAGCGAACCGGACCGTGGGCGGGGATGCTCAGCGTCGGCTATCAGGCGCCGGGTCCGGAGCCGTGGAGAGGCGGCGCAGGGCGTGCTCACCGCTTGGCAGGCTGACTGAGCAACTCAGCAGCGTAGACCTCGACGGGACGGCCGCCCGCCGCCTTCTTCAAGTCCAGATACGTCTCGGCTGGGATCTCCAGGGTCAGGTGCCGGATGTCCACGCCCGCGAGCGAGGCCTCCTCGGCTTTCTGGCAGACGAGGCAGGTGATCGTCTGCCGCTCGGGGTCTACTGGGTGCTCGTGGCTGGAACTGCCAAGGCTGATGCTGTGGCAGCCGGGGGTGACTCCGCGCGGCCGGAATTCGCCGGGTGCGAGGTCGCTCGGTAGGTCGCGGTCATCGGCCGCCCGGCGGCGCTGGGTCGGTGCTTCGGCTGTGGGGGTCATGGGTGCTCCTTGTCTGGTGGGTGGTCTTCAGCGACGCCGCTGAGCGGCCAGTTGGCGGTATCCGTTGGCGAGGTTGCGGTCTGAGACGGTGGCGGCCAATCGGCTGTAGCGAGCCGCCTCTCGGTCGGGATCAGGTGTCACTGCAGGTCGTGCCCGTCGAGCCGCCTTGTAGAGCATCTCGGTGCTCACCTTGGCAGCAGGCCGGGTCGGCGCCTTCGGGGTGCTGGCACCCGCGGTCTTGACCACGGCGGCAGCCTTGGTCATGTCAGCCGCCATCTGCAAGTAGCCGCGAGCCAGGCCTGGGTCAGCGATCGCCCGGCCAAGATCGGCGAACTTCGACGCCAGCTTGGCTGGGTCGATCTCTCGCCCGGTCAGCAGGTCCTCGACCCAGAGCCTGCCCTTCGGATCGGCGGGCTCATCCTCGTGCGTGTCATGGCGTGGCGGCTCGCTGGAGGCGGCCATTGACGGGTGCCGCGCCAGGTCGCTTTCGCTGTGTTCGTGGGCATGGGAATGCTCTTTCATCGACACCGTTGGCCAGGTGCGCTCCAGCTCGTGCCGGTGAAGGTGGGAGTGGGATCGCCAGGTGCTCATGGGGTCAGCTCCTTTGGTGAATCGGGGGTGGAATGGGGCCGTGGAGAGGCAGCGCGGGCGACATCACCCCCCGCGCCGCCACGCCACAGCGGCGGCCTCTCCGCGGATTGACGCTCTGCCGTCAGCCGGGCGATCACGCGTCGCTCCCATGCCGAGTCACCTCTGCGGGCCAGGTGAGCTTGGCCGCGCCCACGTCGGGCCGGGAGTGGCCGTTGGTCGCATGGGGTAAGGCGGCGATTCGTGGTTGCATCGGGTCGAGCGCGGCGGGGCGGCGCGCCCCCCCCCGCGGTGGGGACCACTGGTTGTCCGCCAGCGTCGGGCCGGGGCCGTTGGAGGCTGGCTCCGGCTCCTGGCTTCCCCCTCTCCCAGGAAGGGAAACAAGCGAAACAAGCGAAACATCCGGCGGCGTCTGATCTCGGCTGAGTGCCGGTTCGCTGACTTCGGCGGGGTTGGAATGTTTCGCTGTTTCGGATGTTTCGCTCTGTGGCGGGGGAGGGAGGTAGCGAGCCCATGCATCCGTTAGGTCGGCCCGCGAGTATCCCTTGACAGTCACCGAGCGGAGGCGGACTTGCTTGGGCCGCACCCCGAACCGGCGCAAGCGCCGGGCGAGCCCACGGGCATCAAGCGGCTTGCCGCGCAGGTCACCCCAGGGGCTTTCTTCGAGTGCTCCGAGGACCTCCAGAATCGTCGCGGTCGGGACGGCACCCTCTCCGAGATGGGCCTCGAAGATTGCCCGCAAGTCGGTCAGAAGCAAGACCCCATCGCTGCCGTCCCGGTCCCGGCCGACCTTTGCCAGCTCCACCGCTGCCTTTCGGGCACGCTTGGGCCAACTCCCGCCCACCAAGTCGGCGATTGCCAGGAGCGGCTCCCACAGATCCTCCGCCCGGTCGGAGAGGCCATCCGGCATCGCGGGCCGGGCGGACTCCAGCTTTGCCAGATTCTCCGCTGCCCAATTGTCCGAGCGCTCCCGGAGCGGGGCTGCCTCGGAAGCGATTGCAGCCCGCCGGAACGGCCGCACCTTCTCACCGGGCAGACGGCGGCGAAGCTCGACGATGATCGAGCGATCGCTCACGGTGTCGGGAAGTTCCCCGATCCCTGCCAGGGCAACAGGGGCGAAGGTTGGGAAGGCCCGGACCTCCATCTTTTTGCCGTCGCCCACCATTCGGAGCACCGACGCGCCGCGCCGATATCCGCTGTTGAGGAGTGCCCTCAGATCCTCACGGCCCGGATCGTTGCCGCCGCGAAAGAGGGCGTCTACCTCATCCCAGAGAATGGCCGGGGGCGGATCGCCAATCGACCGGAAGAGGGCCGCCACTGAGATGTTCACCGCCAGAACGGGACGGGCTGCCACCAGCTCCAGCACTTCCAGGAGCCGGGACTTCCCGCATTGCTTCTCCGCTGACCGGACACTCAATCGGGGTGTGGTCGAAGCGGCTCCGATGGCGTGGGTGTGGAGCACCCACAACGCCACGGCATCCTGTGCCTCGGCCGACGGAAAGGCCACGAATGCGCCCAGGAAGTCCGCCAGGTCGGAGAGGGGCTGCAGTGCCTCAGTCGCCCACCGGTCGAGCTCGGCTAGGTTCGGGGCTGGGGTTGCGGTGGTCACGACCTTCCGCCCTGCCGAGCGTCCTGCCACAGCCCGGCACAGGTTCGCAACAGTGCTCGGGCAGCGATGGCCGACTGGGGCCATTCCGCGGAGTCCGTCTCCAACGCCAGAGCGCGTGCTGACGCCAACAGGCGCCCAGCGGCCGCCACCACCTCGGGCTCGAAGCCGCTATGCTGAGCGTCGGCGGCCACTAGTCCTGGCCTCCACTTTGGCCGCTGGGGTGCTCGCCCTAGCGGCCGATTCGTCTCCGCCTTCGATGTGGGCGGCCTCGAACGCCGCAAGGGCCTCGGGCTGCACGCGTACCAGCTTCCCGAGCCTCACTACAGGAAGTTCGGAGCGGGCCGTCAGTAGCCACACATATCTGGCCGAGCACCCCAAGTGGTCCGCCACTTGCGGCACCGTCATCAACGCCATGCCTTCACCTCCAGACTCGGCCCACCACGGGGCCGTTGCACCTAGCTTCACGGCGTGGCATGGCGTTGTATATACTCAACCCGTGCGAAAGCCGTTGCGATTTGAGCCCGCAAGGGATGATGGCGAGACTCTCGGGGATTTGCAGCGGCCCGTCGGCGGCTTCACGGTGGCCTGCGGCTACCAGATTCACCCGACCATCGGCCAGGTCAGCGCCGAGGAGCGCTGGCCCGCAACGCCAGATGAGCCCTGGCTGGTGCCTCAGGGCCGGTCCGAGTTGGCACCGTGGCCGCGAAGTGACCGCAGGTGGGTACGATCCTTCGCGGACCTTCACCGGGGCTCAGACGCGGACGTGGCCGCATTTGCCAGCCGCTACGGTTGGCTTCGTTTCGGCTCGCTGATCGCACCCGCCGTTCTCGACGCTGCCTTTGTACCCGTCTGGGGTGACCGCATCCGCACCTGGCGGCAGGAGTCCCTTGGCCTTGCTGAGTTGCTGGGGGTGCTCGACTGCTCGCGCAGCGTGGGAGTGGGCCAGGCTGCTCGCCAGCAAGTGCTCCAGCACTTCACGGGCGAAGGCGGGGCGTCGCTTTGGCTGCGTGCCGGGGACGCGGTAACTCGGCGGCGCGGCGACTGGGGCGTGGAGTGGGGAGTTTCGGGTGACGGGTCGCCCTTGGCGCTGGCCTTCGTTTGGCGTGGCCGCGAGGAGATCCTCTTCGTGCCGATGCCAGTAAAGGGCGCACCCGAGCCGGGAGCCAACCTAGCGGTGGCGGACTCGGCCGCGCTGGGAGTGCTGGCCCGCCACGCGGTCGGGGTCGCGATTCAACAAGCCCTGGCCGAGCACACGGCGGCCGCACTCACCTTGGCCGAGGGTATCCGCGTGGCTCCCCGGACTCTGCTGGGAGCCCTCTATCTGAGCCTGTCCCGCGAGCTGTTCAACCGTCGGGCGGATCGCACCTGTCCGGTCTGTCACTCACAGTTCACGCCTATGCGCAGGGATCAGGTCTATTGCAACGTGGGACCGTGGGGCGGGAATAGCCAGTCTTGCAAGTCCAAGGCGAACTATCCCCGCCGCGCAGCAAAGGAGAGTGCATGAGCCGACCGCGCGCCTACATTCGAGCCCGAGTGCCGTTCGTCGGCTGCTGTGGGTGCTCAGTTCCACTGATCGTGCTCGGGGTGATCGTGCTGCTAGCGCTGGTGTGGGTCGGCTTGGCATGAGCGCGAAGCCACCACGGCGGGTCATGGGCCACGGCACCGTCTACCTGCGCCCGGATGGCCGGTGGTCGGCTCAGGTGGCCGTGGAGGGCCGCAGACGCACTGTTTACGGCCGCACTCAGGTGGAGTGCGTGGCGAAGCTCCACAAGCTCCAGCAGCAGGTCGGCGCCGGACTGCCGGCAGTCGATCAGCGGGCCACGGTAGGCGCCTACCTCACCCAGTGGCTGGCAGAGGTCACGCCACGGCTCAGGACCACCACGGCGACGCGGTACGCCGGGCTGGTGCGCGGTCAGATCATCCCCACCATCGGGCGAATCAAGCTGTACCAGCTCCAGCCCTCCGACGCGGCCCGGATGATGGCGCAGGTACAGCGTGGCGGCCTCAGCGCCAGGACTGCGGCCCACTGCCGGGCTGTCTTGAGAGCTGCGCTGTCCGACGCCGAGCGCGACGGCCTGATTCACCGCAACGCGGCCAAGCTGGCGGATGCGCCCCACCTGGCTGCGCCACAACCCGTGGTGCTCTCGGCCGGTGACGTACACAACCTGCTCGACGCCTGCGCCGATCCGAGCCTGCGGCGGCTGGCCGTGGTGGCGATCACCACTGGCCTACGGATGGGAGAGCAGCTTGGCCTTCGGTGGGCTGATGTGGACTTCGAGCGACGCTGCCTCCACGTCCGCACGGCGCTACAGCGGACGGACGGCGCCTATTCGCTCGCAGAGCCCAAGTCGAGCACCTCTCGCCGGATCGTCGCCCTACCAGATGCCGCACTGGAGGCACTGCGCGAAGAGAGACGGGATCAGGCCGCCGCCCAACTCGCAGCCGGTGGCCGCTGGCGCCAGCCGATCCCCGACCTATGCTTCACCACCGCCGACGGGCAGCCTAGGAGCGGCACCAGCCTCACCCACCTGTTTCAGGACGCACTACAGCGGGCGGGACTGCCACGGCTCCGCTGGCACGACCTGAGAGCCGCCCACGGCGCCCTGATGCTGGCCGGTGGCACTGACATCTCGGTGGTCAGCCGGAAGCTCGGCCACAGCTCGGTCAGCCTCACCAGCCGACACTACGGCGGAGTCGCGGATGCCCTCCAGCAGGAGGCAGCCGACCGGCTGGGAAGGCTGCTGCAGCGGCCCGTCTGACGCTCTCCACAGCCTGTGGATAACTTCTGGTTGCAGTCAAGGTTGCAGTCAGCTCACTTCGAGTCTTTGTAAAGTCGATCTCAAGGACAGCGGATTCGTAAACCGCTGGCCGGGAGTTCGAATCTCCCCGTCGGCTCACTTCAACTGACTGCAGAGTTGACTGCACATCGCCAGCAGGATCAGCTGCCTGGGCTGGGCGCACGCCTGGGCGGGCTAGACTAAAGGTGGTTGTGGT
>DATLSE010000002.1:0-23337 GCA_035534295.1 Nitrosotalea sp. | reverse complement strand
GCCCACCTCCCGGGCCACTCCGGTCACCTGCTCGGCGAACGTGGCCAGCGTGCGTGTCATCCGGTTGATGGTCTCGGCCAGCTCGGCGACCTCACCCTTGACCTCGACCACCAGCCTTTGCTCCAGGTCACCCTGGGCGACGGCGGTGACCACGCGCGCGATGCCGCGCACCTGCTCGGTCAGGTTGGCGGCCATCAGGTTCACGTTGTCGGTCAGGTCCTTCCAGGTCCCGGAGACGTCGCGGACGTCGGCCTGGCCGCCCAGGCGGCCCTCGGTGCCGACCTCGCGCGCCACCCGGGTCACCTCGGAGGAAAAGTCTGAGAGCCGGTGCACCATGGTGTTGACGCTGCGGGCGGTGCGTCCGAACTCGCCCCGGAGCGCGGTGCCCCCGGGGTCCAGGGGCACGCTCTGGGAGAGGTCACCTCGGGCCACGGCCTCGATCACGCGGGCTATCTCCACGCTGGGGGCCACCAGGTCCTCGACCAGCTGGTTGCAGGCGTCCACGGAGCGGGCCCAGGAGCCGGTCCACGCCCCGGCCTGCACCCTCTGACCGACCCTACCCTCCCGGCCCACCTGCTGGGCCAGTCGCTCCAGCTGCTGGCTCAAACGCTGGTTCATGCCGATGACGCGATTTAGAGCTTCTGCCACTCGGCCGTCCCCACCCGCCAGGCCGGCGGGGAGCCGGGCCGAAAAGTCACCTTCGGCGTAGGCGGCCAGAAATTCGAGCAGCACCGAGGTGTCAAGTCCCTGGTCCGTTCGGATCACCGTGTCCATGAGATGCCCCCTCGCCTGAGTCGCCGACAGTGTCGGCGGAGAAGACTATATCCCTGTCTGCCGCTTACACAGTCTGCCATAGCACCTATCAGCAATGGGGACTCGAAAAGGAGCCGGGCGAGAGCGCCAGGGAGGCGGGCTCAGATCGGGCAGGAGTCGTCCTGGCAGGCCTCCCCAGGAGCACCGACCGCTCTCAGCTGAGGGCTCGGATGGCTCGCCTCCCAAGCCTGCTCCAGGGCCGAGAGCAGGATCTCAGGCGGTTGTGCCCCGGACACCCCCAGGCGTCGGTCCAGCACGAAGAAGGGGACGCCGGAGATTCCAAGCTCACTCGCCTCGCTCTCGTCCGCACGAACCTCCTCAAGGTGGTCAGACCCGCTCAGCACTCTGTCCACATCCGCTTCTACAAGTCCGGCGTTCAACGCCAGCTGGCGCAGGTCGGCGGGATCGCCGATGGCCGCGCCGCGGGTGAAGTAGCCCGCCATCAATTCCTCTTTGAGCTCGCTCTGGCGTCCCTGGCGTGCGGCCAGATGAAGCAGGCGGTGGGCGGCCAGCGTGTTGCCGGGTCGAGCCTGCTCGAGGCGGTACTCGAGACCGGCCGAGCGCGCCGCGCCGGAGACCCGATCGTTCATGGCCTGCGCCTCCGCGAGCGAGACGCCGTACTTGGCGGCCAGGCGGCCGGCCAGGCCGCCCTCGGCCTGGGCCGGCGCCGAGGGGTCGAGCTCAAAGCTGCGCCAGATCACCTGGACCTCGTCGCGATGCGGGAACAGGGCCAAGGCGCTCTCGAAGCGCCGCTTGCCTATGTAGCACCAGGGGCAGACGACGTCGGACCAGATCTCTACTTTCATCAACTCTTGCAACCCCCACCGCTGGCAGCGTATTCGCCGCCGGATTGACCGTTCCTGATGGTCTGATGAGACCGGCGGGGCGCCACGGATTAGGATTCGCACCAGATGCTGAGCCGCGCCGTGCGTTCCTCCGCCCGCCTCGCTCCCTCGTGGCGCGCTCACCATGGCTGATCTTGGCTTCGTCGGGCTGGGCACCATGGGAGCCCCGATCGTGCGCCGCCTGCTCGCCTCCGGCCACCGGGTGGTGGGATACAACCGCAACGCGGAGCGGGCCCGGGCCCTGATCGAGGCCGGCATGGGCTGGGCGGCAACGCCGGGCCAGGCCGCAGCGGCGGCCGACATCACCTTCACCATGGTCACCGACGCCTCGGCTCTGGAGGCGGTGTGCTCAGGGCCCGACGGAATCCTGGCCGGTCTGCGTCCAGGCTCGATTCTGGCCGACATCAGCACCGTTGGCCCCGAGGCGATCGAGGCCCTGGCGCCGAGGCTGGTGGAGCGGGGCTGCGAGCTCGTCGACGCGCCCATTTCGGGCAGCCCGAGCGCCGTCGATCAGGGACGGGCCTCGTTCATGATCGGGGGCTCCGAGCCGGCGGTGGCGCGGGTCACCCCGATCCTGGAGGGGCTGGGGTCGGGGGTGACTTACGTCGGACCGGTGGGCTGCGGAGCGCTCATGAAGCTGGCCTGCAACATCCAGGTGGCGGTGCCGTTCATGGCTCTGGCCGAGGCCTTGGTCCTGGCCGAGAAGGGGGGGATCTCGCGTCAGAGCGCGCTCGAGGTGCTTTTGAAGAGCGCCACCATGTCGCCTGCCCTCGCCTTCCGGGCCCCCTTCACGCTCGCCTCTCCGCGGCCCGCGCCCTTCGCCGTCGAGATGATGGAGAAGGACCTGGGCCTGATTCTGAACTATGGACGACAGCTGGCCGTGCCCTTGCCGACGACCGCGGCCACGGCCCAGATGCTGAGCGCGGCCCACGCCGTGGGCCTGGCCGACGAGGATTTCTCGGCCATCTTCGGGGTGCTGGCCAGGCTGGCCGGGATTGAAGACCAGGCGTGAATCGCAAGGGGGGGAGATGGCTCTAAAGACGCTCGGCCTGATGGGTACCGACACCGAGCAGCGAGTCGACTTCGACCGCCTGCGCCGCGACCGGCTGGCCCGCATCCAGGCTCAGCTGGCGAGCTCCGAGCTCGGCGCCCTGCTCTGCTTCGACTTCGCCAACATCCGCTACGTCACCGCGACCACGATCGGCACCTGGGCCATCGACAAGCTCGTGCGCTGGTGCTTGCTGCCCCGGGAGGGCGAACCCGTGATGTGGGACTTCGGCTCCGCCGCCCGCCATCACAGCCTCTACTGCCCCTGGCTTGGAGATCGCTCCCGGGCCGGCATGAGCGGGTTCCGCGGCGCCATTGCGCCCGAGGCCGGGCGTCCCGAGGACGTGGCCCAAAAGGTGCGGGCGGAGCTCGAGCTGCGCGGCCTGGCGGGCGAGCCGGTCGGCCTCGACATCTGCGAGCCGCCGGTGCTCTTCGCTCTCCAGGCGGCGGGTCTGGCCGTGGTGGACGGACAGCAGCTGCTGCAGCGGGCGCGGATGGTCAAGACCGAGGACGAGATCATGCTCTTGAACGAGGCCTGCATGATGGTGGACGCCGCCTACGAGGAGCTCTACCGCTGGCTGCGCCCGGGTGTGCGCGAGAACGACTGCGTCGCCCTGGTGGCGAGCACCCTGTACGGGCTGGGATCCGAGCACGTCGAGGGCGTGAACGCCATCTCGGGAGAGCGCTGCAGCCCGCATCCGCACAACTTCACGGATCGGCACCTGAGACCGGGCGACCCAGCCTATTTCGACATCCTGCACAGCTTCAACGGCTATCGAACCTGCTATTACCGAACCCTGGCGGTGGGCAGCGCCTCTCCCGCCACGGTCGACGCCTACAAGCGCTGTCGCGACGATCTGGATCGCGCCTTGAGCCTGGTTCGACCCGGCGCCACCACGGCCGAAATCGCGGCCGCCTTTCCTGCCGCTCAGGACTTCGGGTTCGCCAACGAGGAGGACTGCTTCGCGCTCCAGCTCGGCCATGGCGTGGGTCTTTCGATCTGGGAGAAGCCCGTCATCAGCCGGCTCACCTCTCTCGACCATCCCGAGCCCATCGAGGAGAACATGGTCTTCGCGCTTGAGACCTACTGGCCCGCGCGCGATGGGTGGTCGGCGGCCAGGATCGAGGAGCAGCTGGTAGTGACCAAGGACGGCTGCGAGCTCATGACCCGCTTCCCGGCCGAGAAGCTGCTCGTCTGCGGGGCGCGTTACTGGAGCGTCGACGGACCGTTGCCGCCGGTGCGCGAGCGCGAGTCCAATCTGAACCGGCCCGGGCCCGATTCCGCCGCCGCGGATCCGCTCTGGGGGGATGGAGCTCGCGGCCACGGGCTTGCCTGATGGCCGACAATCGCTGAATGCAGCCGCCGCGCCGGCTCCGCCCAGCGCCAGGACGTGTGAGGAGGTGACCCCGAGGTGAAGCTTGGAATCGGACTTCCGCAAGCCATGCCATACGGTCTTGACGGCCGCCTCTTCCTCGACTGGGCGCGCCTGGCCGACGAGGCGGGATTTCACGCCCTGGGCACCCTCGACCGGCCCAACTACGACTCGTGGGACGTCCTCACCTCACTGGCGGCGGCGGCCGCGGTCACCCAGCGGGTGCGCTTGGTGACGTCGGTTCTGGTCCTGCCGATTCGAAATGAGGTCGACGTGGCCAAGCAGTCGGCGGTCATCGACCAGATCTCGGGCGGCCGCTTGGATCTGGGGGTGGGCGTTGGATCCCGGCCCGATGACTTCGAGGTCATGGGCAGCACCTGGGCGGGACGCGGGCCGCGCCTGCGGCATCAGGTGGCACGGATGCGCGAGATCTGGTCCCAGGCCCAGGCAGCGACGGCAGATCATGGTCCCAACGGTCCTGCTCCCGCGCAGCGGCCGGGCATTCCCATCCTGGTCGGCGGCACCGCCGAGGCGGCCGTAAAGCGCGCGGTCGAGGTGGGCGACGGGTACGTGTTCGGCGGCGGGGTACCACCGGCGGTGGTGGCCGAGCAGCTGCCCGCCATTCGCGAGCGGGCGCGCGCGACCGGTCGTACCAACTTCCTCTTCTACAAAATTCAGTACTGCGCCGTCGGCGAGCCCGAAGCCGTTCTGGCCCGGGCCAGCCACGACCTCCTGCGCTACTACCGCAACCCCAACATGCCCTTCGATCGGATGGTGGTGCGGGGCGGGACCGAGGTTCTGGTCGAGAACGCCCGGCAGTGCCAGGAGGCCGGACTCGACCTCCTCATCTATCTGCCCGCGGTGCTCGAGCTGAAGCAGGTTGAGGCGATCGCACGCGACGTCCTGCCGGCCTACAGCCAGGGCTGAGCGGAGGTGGGCGAGGTCGTGGCGAGGAGCGGATTGGGGACGGCGCGATCCGAGCCGGCGCCGGACCACGCTCCCCGCGCCGCGCCCGACCTGGTGAGCCGTTTCGCCCGGCTCCCGTCGACCACGGTCAGTGATGCGATGGAGCGGTTGGGCGCTGTCAGCTCTCAGATCCACGCCATCTGGCCCGGGGCCCAGGTGGCCGGCAGCGCTCTAACCGTGCTCACCCGCGCCGGCGACAACCTGTACATCCATCGTGCTCTGGAGCAGGCTCAGGAGGGCGACGTGCTGGTGGTCAACGGCCAGGGCGACCTCGCCCGCGCCCTGGTCGGCGAGCTGCTCGCGGCCAAGGCGCGCAGCCGGGGTGTGATCGGGGTGGTGATCGACGGTACGGTCCGCGACGGCGAGGGACTAAGTCGGATGGCGATGCCCACCTTCGCCCGCGGGCTGTGCCCGGCCGGCCCCTACAAGGACGGCCCGGGCAGGGTCAACGTCCCCGTCGCCGTGGGGGGCGTTGTGGTCTGCCCCGGGGACATCGTGGTGGCCGACGCCGATGGGGTCGTGATCGTCCCCCTGGACCAGGCCGAGTCCGTGGCGGAGCGGGCGGAGGCCCTCCTCGCCGCCGAGCAATCGGGGGGCTGAGGGGCGGTGAGAGCTCAAGCCCAGCTCCGGGGGACGCTGGCCGCCGCCCTGACTCCGCTTGGCGCCGGGGGCGAGAAGCTGGACGAAGCTGGGATCGCCGCCGTGGTCGGCTTTTTGAGGGCAGCAGGTCTCGATGGGCTCCTGGCGTTTGGCACCACCGGCGAGGGCATGCTGCTCGACCCTGGCGAGCGCCGGCGGGGACTTGAACTGTTCGTGGCCGCCGCCGGACCCGGCTTCCCCATCGTGGCCCAGTGCGGCGCCCAGACCACGGCTCAGACCGTGGATCTGGCCGCGCACGCGGCGGCTGCGGGGGCGGCCGCGGTGGCCGTGATCTCGCCGCCCTACTTTGCCCTCAGCGAGGAGGAGATTGAAGCCCACCTTCTGGCCGCCGGTCAGGCCTGCGCGCCCCTTGACTACTACGTATACGAGTTCGAGGACCGCAGTGGTTACAGGGTTCCTCCGCCGCTTCTGGATCGCCTGCGCAGCCGCCTACCCAACCTGCGTGGACTCAAGGTGTCGGACGCTCCCTGGGAGCGCTTTGAGCCCTACCTGCTCGATGGGCTCGACGTTTTCGTGGGACCCGAGGCCCTGATCTCACAGGGTCTGGCGAGAGGGGCGGTGGGGGCCGTCTCCGCGCTCGCCTCCGCTCTTCCCGAACTCGTCCTGCACGCGGTTCGGTCCCGCGCGCCGGAGGCGTCCGCCGCCTGCGCTGAGGTCCGTCGGGAGATAGCCAGGTTCCCCTTTCACTCTGCCCTCAAGTCCTGCCTGGCCGGACGCGGGGTCGCCATCCGGCCTGAGGTGCGCCGGCCCCTTCAAACCCTGAGCGGGGCCGAGCAGGAAGCGTTCGCCGCCGTCGCCGCCCGCGCCGTGGCCGCCGCCGAGTCCTGCTCCAGCTCCGGGCGCGCTGGGCCCGGGTCCAGCGCCGCTTAAGCGCGGTGGCTAATCCCCTGGGCGCCGCTTCGGGCCGGATCAAGGTGGCCGTGGTCCAATCCAGCGGTCCTTTTTTGAACCGCGACGGCTGCCTTGCTCAGGCCCTGGATTGGATCGCTCAGGCCGGGCGTGAGGCGGTCGATCTGGTCGCCTTCCCCGAGGGCTACATACCCGGTCACCCGCTCTGGTTCCACTTTCATCCCGTCACCGGGTCCCAGAGCCTGGCCTGGTCAGCGCAGCTGTTCGAGAACTCGGTTGAGATCGACGGGCCCGAGGTAAGGGCCATCTGCCAGGCCGCGCGCGCCGCGGGCATTCACGTCGTGATGGGGGTCTGCGAACGCTTGCCCGGCACCACCGGGACCATGTTCAACAGCCAGCTTTTCATCGACGCTGAGGGCCGCCTCCTGGGCCGGCGCCAGAAGCTGGTGCCAACGGTGGGCGAGCGCATCGTGCACACCCCTGGTCGGGGACCGATGCTGCCGGTTTTTAAGACCGCGTTCGGACGCCTTAGCGGTCTGCTGTGCGGGGAGAACGCCAATCCACTGGCCACCTTCACCCTGGCTGCGCGCGGGACCCAGATCCACGTCGCCAGCTGGCCCAGCCACTTCTCCACCAACGAGCACCCGATGGTCGACGCCATCACCTTCAACACCCTGTCGCTGTCCTACCAGGCGAGCTGTTTCGTGCTCAATGCCTGCGGGGTCATCACCTCGGAGATGGCCGAGCTGCTGCCCTACCGCGAGCAGGATCGAGCCTTCCTTTCCAACCGGCTCAACGGTGGCGGATCGAGCGTGATCGGAGCTGCCAGCCGGATCCTGGCCGGGCCCATGCCAGGAGACGAGGAGGGCCTTCTGTGCGCGGAGATCGATCTTAAGGACTGCGTCCGGGCCAAGGTCGTGCACGACTACAGCGGGCATTACAACCGACCCGACGTGTTCACCCTCAGCGTCCGGGACCCTGATCCCCGCCTGTTCGACGCCGGCTAGCCCGGGGCTACCTCAGCTGGGAGCGCTGGGCGATCAGGGCGAGCAGGTCGTGCGCCACCTCCGATTCGCCCGCCCCGCATCGCGAGTTTGAGCTGCGGCCCTCAAAGCGCAGGCTCACGCCTCCGTCCACGGGGTGGGAGAGCATGCGCATCCAGCCCCGCAGGATGGTCTCGCCCACCTCGCCGGGGCCGTGCAGTGAGAGGGCGCAGAGGATGGAGCGAGGGCCCACGATGGGGATGCCGACCTCGAGCCGCGAACGTTCGGGCAGGGAGCTGAGTCCGCCGCCCTCGAGCACCAGGGATCTTCCGCGCAGGCCCAAGAGCCAGAGCTGGAGGCGGTGGGGGACTGCGCTCACCGACATCTGGGAACGGACGGCGCAGGGGCTGGCGTTGAGGTCGTCGAGTCGTGCTGCCATGCTCTCAACCTACGCTGTGTCCGGCGCCTCGGCCACGGGTCGGCCGCACGAATCGCGCGCCCTGAACTCGTTCGCTTGCCATGGGTGTGGTTGCGAACGCCGAAGGCATCGGCCAAGCTAGATTCAGTTCGCGCGCGCCCGCGCTCATCCAGGAGGAAGTCCGTCGATGCAGATCTTCAGTCCCCGCCCGGACACCGTTCACTGGGGGTATTACGACTCTCGCCTCAGCGCCATCGGGGAGGTGCTCGAGGGTGAGGTCTTCCGTCTCCAGAGCACCTCGGGCCTGGCCTGGGACCCCGAGCCGGAACGCTTTGTGCCCGAGGAGGCGCGCGCCATCCACGGCGCGGTTGCAGATCACGGTCCGGGATTGCACATCATGACCGGGCCTCTGCGTCTGAAGGGGGCGCGGCCGGGTGAGGTGCTCCAGCTCGACATCCTGGACGTGCGCCTTCGCAGTCCCCACGGTTACAGCGTCCTCGATCCCCTGAAGGGGATCTTCGGGCATACCGTCGATGCTCCCACGCGCTGGATCGTTCCCATCGACCTGGAGCGGGGCAGGATCGAGGTCTTCCCCGGGGTGCACGTGGCGGCGAGGCCGTTCTTCGGCAACATCGGCGTCGCCCCTCCCCCCGGCTATGGCCGCATCGGCAGTGCCGAGCCCAGGATTCATGGCGGCAATCTGGACCTCAAGGAACTCGGCGCGGGGAGCAGCCTATTTCTTCCCATCCACGTCGAGGGGGCGTTGTTCAGCATCGGCGACGGGCACGGAGTCCAGGGTGATGGCGAGGTCTGCCTGACGGCGGTCGAGACCCCCCTCGAGGGTGACTTCAGAGCCTGGGTGAGGCGTGATTTCAAACTCCAACTTCCTCTCGCTCTGACCCCCACTCACCTCATCTCGCTGGCCTTCAGTGAGGATCTGGACGAGGCCGCCCGCCTGGCCCTGCGCGCGCTGCTTGAACTGCTCGAGCGCGAGTGCCAGGTTGCGTTCAACGACGGACTTCGCCTGGCCAGCTTCTGTGTCGACCTTCATATCACCCAGGTCGTGAACGGCCAGAAGGGAGTGCACGCGATGATCTCGCGTTCGGTCCTGGACCAGCTCCCGGCCCGGCCCCGCTGCCTGACCGCCCCCGGAGGCTCCGCCTGATCCTCCGCTTCACTCCGGGGCTGGGTCTTTGTGGGTCAGAATGTTGAGGTGCGGTTGCGATCTCAGTCCGGGCGTAGAAAGTAGGGAGGTCGGATGATGCCGATCGTGTCCATCAATCCGGCCACCGAGGAGGAGCTGGCGCGCTTTGAAGAGGAGTCGCCGGCGGCGCTGGAGCTCAAGTTGGATCGGGCGCGCTCGGCCTTTGACGCCTGGAGGCGGACCTCATTTACGACCCGGGCCGCCCACCTGACCGCGCTGGCCGGAGAGCTTCGGGCCAATCACGCCGATTACGCCCGCCTGGCCACGTTGGAGATGGGCAAGCCGATCGCGGAGGCGGAGTCCGAGGTCTTGAAGTGCGCCCTGGCCGCAGACTTCTTCGCCGAGCACGGCGAGCGCTTTCTGCGTGCGGTGGACACTCCCAGCAACGCCGCCCACAGCTTCGTGCAGTGGCAGCCGCTGGGCGTGATCCTGGCCGTGATGCCGTGGAACTTTCCCTTCTGGCAGGCCCTGCGCGCGGCCATCCCGGCCGTCATGGCGGGAAATGTGACGCTTTTGAAACACGCCTCCAACGTGCCTCAATGCGCGCTCGCGATCGAGCGCGCATTCGACCGCGCCGGGCTGCCCCAGGGCGTGTTCCAGACCCTGATGATCAGCTCGGCCCCGGTCGAGCGCCTGATCCTCGACTCGCGCGTCAGCGCGGTCACCCTGACCGGCTCGGAGGCGGCGGGCGCCAAGGTGGCGGCGAGCGCGGGATCGGTGCTCAAGAAGTGCGTTCTAGAGCTCGGCGGCTCCGATCCCTTCATCGTCCTTAAGGACGCCGACGTCGATCTTGCGGCCGAGATCGCGTGCCGTGCGCGCAACCAGAACAACGGCCAATCGTGCATCGCCGCCAAGCGTTTCATCGTGGTCGAGGAGGTGGCCGACGAGTTCGAGCGCCGCTTCTGCGCCCGGGTTGGCGCGCTCCGCGTCGGGGACCCGAGCGATCGCTCGACCGAGGTCGGCCCCCTGGCCCGGCGCGACCTGGTGGACAGCCTGCACGACCAGCTCCGGCGCTCTCTCGCCCAGGGGGCACGGACGCTGGTCGGGGGACACGAGCTGGATGGACCGGGATACTACTTCGAACCCACCGTGGCCAGCGCTCCAGCGCCGGACACCGTGGTGATGCAGGAGGAGACCTTCGGGCCGCTGGCGGCGCTGATCCGGGTCCGGGACGAGGCGTCCGCCATACGCGTGGCCAACCAATCGCAATTCGGGCTCGGAGCGGCGGTCTTCACCTCGGCCCACCGCGGCGAGCAACTGGCGGCCCAGATCGAGGCCGGCCTGGTCTTCATCAACGGGCTGGTCGCCTCCGATCCGCGCCTGCCCTTTGGAGGGGTGAAGCGGTCGGGCTACGGTCGCGAGCTCTCCGAGTTCGGCATCCGGGAATTCATGAACCTGCAGACGGTCTGGGTGGGCCCGGCCAGCTGAGGCCGGCGTTCCTGGGGCGGGTTCAGCTGCTGGTCGCGCCTCGATCTTCGGCCGATAGATGCTCGACGGTACGGCCGGTGGAGCACATGGTCCGGGTCACGCGCCTGCCCCCGTAGACCCAATAGATGCGCATGCGTCCAGCGCCTCGATTGATGAAGCGGTGTGGCACCTCGCCCGGGACCCAGGTCGCGTCCCCCGCCTCGAGCTCGAAGCTCTCCTCCCCGATGACCGCGGTCGCCTCGCCCTCCAGGACTAGAACCGACTCCTCAACGTTGTGGGTGTGGAGGGGGATCGCGGTCCCGGGCGCGAACGAGGTCACGCCGGTCGTGACCGTCGTCACCTCTGAATTCCACTTGCCCACGTAGGGGATGGTGGCCACGCCGTTGCCGCGGTCGAAGGCTTCCACCTCCGCCGGGCGGACGAGGAGCGAGGGCGACTGTGGTTGTGCGGACATCTTGGCTGTCTCCTGTTCAGGACCGGGCGAGCGGGGTAACCCGGCAGTCGGCGGCGACCAGTTCGAGTTCTCGGATCACGCTGGCGGCGAGGGGGACCCCGAGTTCTGCGCTCTCGGCCTGGAGGTGGGCGGAGTGGGCTCCCGGCACCCGGATCGCCTCCCCTCCCGGCAGCGGGGCGGAGCTCTCGACCTGCTCACAGACCTGATCGACGTGCTGCTTAAAGAGGCGCACATCAATGAAGCGCGCCACGTCGATCGCGAGCAGGGCGTGCCCGGTGTTGGTGACAGACTTGGAGTCGGCATTGAAGTCGATCACGTCGCGGCCGAAGGCCGCCCCGTTCAGGGTCCCGGCCAGGAGCCCGATCATGAACGCCAGGCCATAGCCCTTGGGGCCGCCGATGGGTAGCAGCGAGCCCTCGTGCACACGCTCGGGATCGGTCAGCGGCCGACCCTGCCGATCGATCATCCAACCCTCGGGAATCGTCTCGCCGTCCTGAATCCGGCGTTTGACCTTGCCGTAAGCCGCCACGCTGGTGGCCATGTCCAGAATCACCGGGGGATGGCTGCCGGCCGGAACCGCGATGGCGATCGGGTTGGTGCTGAGGAGGAGTTCGATCCCGCCCCAAGGCGCCATGTGATTGGCGTTCCCGATGGCGATGTAGATCCCGATCATGTCGCGTTCCAGCGGCATGGCGGCATACAGCGAGGCGGGCCCGGCGTGGTTGCTGCCTCGTACCCCCACCCAACCCGCCCCGCAGCTCTGGGCCTTGGCCACCGCCACCTCGGCCGCCCGGCTCATGACCAGGTGCCCCATGGCGTTGTCACCGTCGAGCAGGGCGCAGGCTGGATGGTCCTGCACCAGGCGCAGCTCCGGCTTCAGATTGATCCCGCCCGCGCGAAGACGGCGCACATACTGCGGAAGTCTGAAGACGCCGTGCCCGTCGGCCCCGCGCGCGTCGGCGAGCACCATCAGGTGCGCCGTCCGGCGCGCGCTCTGATCGTCCAGCCCGACGCTGGTCAGGACCTCGGAAACGAATGTCTGAAGCCGCTCGATGGAAAATCGGCGCATCTCTGATTGGGGCTGGTTCACCGCCGTCATTGTCTGCCCTCAGCCCTCGTCGTCGACCGATGCCCGTAGCAGCA
Organism: Nitrosotalea sp.; assembly: GCA_035534295.1. Taxonomy (GTDB): domain Bacteria; phylum Chloroflexota; class Dormibacteria; order Dormibacterales; family Dormibacteraceae; genus DATKQJ01. Next base: position 11,154 of record DATLSE010000002.1, on the reverse strand, counting down.
TGTCGACCAATCTAGCGCCGGCGTTGCGCACATGAAGGGCGGCGGCGGCAGCCGCTGCGTCCGCGTCGCGAGCGCGCAGCGCCACAATCAACGCGCGATGCTCGACCCCGATGTCGTCCAGGCGCCCGGGTTCCTGGCGCACCATCATGCGGGCGATCATGAGCCGATCGAGGACGCGGGCGAGCTGGGTCTCGAGGACGCGGTTGCGCGTCGAGTTGGCGAGTTTACGGTGGAGCTCGTCATCGACCACGATTGCGGATCGGTAGTCGTCGGTGTCGTGCGTCTGCTCAACTCCCCGCGATAGCTCCTCGACGGCATCCAGATCGAGGTCCGTGGCCCGCAGCGCGACCAGCCTGGCGCTGAGCGATTCGAGGACCTCTCGCACCTCGTAGAGGTCGCGCACGCTGGCCGCGGTGATGCCAACCACGGTGGCGCTGCGGCGCGGGCTGGATCGCACCAGGTTCTCCTGTTCAAGCTGCCTGATCGCCTCTCGGATCGGCGCCCGGCTGATCTCCCACTGGCGCGCCAACTCGATCTCGCTCACGATCTCGCCCGGCTTGAGGTCCCCGCTCAAGACCGCGTCCTTAAGACTCTTGTAGACCTGGCGCCGCAGCGACAGTGGTGAAGTCCCCGCGACGGGCCTTGTCGACATCGTGAAGACGATACATCGACCGGAGGGCTTTTCGGCTTCGCGTCCCAGTTGGGATGGGGTACCGCTTCGGTATCATGCCCGAGCACAGTGGTGGGCTTGGAAGAAAACGGCGAGGGAGCGGGGCGGGGCCGTCCGGCGGCGCTGATCGGCAGCCCCCGGCGCCGCCACGAAGATCACCGCCTCGTCACCGGGGGCGGGCGCTTTATAGACGACCTCAAGTTCCCCGGCATGCTCCACATGGCGGTGGTGCGCAGCCCGCTCGCGCACGCGCGCATCATCAGCGTCGATCTCAGCGCCGCGCTGGCCCTGGAGGGGGTGGTGGACGCGGTGTCGGCGGCCGAACTGCCGCCGGGGATGGAGAACTTGAACTTCGTACACCCGCCTCGGGCCGAGGTCGTGGAAGCCGGCCACCCGGTGCTGGCGCGCGATCGGGTGCGCTATGTGGGCCAGCCGGTGGCGGCGGTCCTGGCTCGCTCCCCCCAGGTGGCGGCGGACGCGGCGGCGCTGGTTCAGATGGACTTGGAGTCACTGCCGGCGGTTGTCGACTATGACCTTAAAACCCAGAGCCAAACCGTCCTCCACGAGGCGGCACCGGACAACGTCCTCATGCGCTGGAGCGTCAGCTCCGGGGATGTCGACGCCGCCTTCGATTCGGCCGCGCACGTGGTTCGGCAGCGGGTCGAGATGCCCCGGCTGGCGGCGGCGCCGATGGAGGGTCGCGGTTCGGTGGCCAGCTACGAGGAGGCCACGGGAGTCCTCACCGTGTGGTGCTCGAGCCAGGATCAACACCGCCCGCGGGCCCAGCTGTCGCGGATCCTCGACATCCCGCTCGAGCGCTTGCGCGTGATCGTTCCCGACGTCGGAGGAGCCTTCGGTAGCAAGGGGCCGGTGCCCCCGGAGACCGTCGTCTCGGCCGTGCTGTCGATGCGCAGTGGTCACAGCGTCAAGTGGGTGGAGGATCGTCAGTCAAATCTCCTCGGTTCCTACCAGGGCCGGGGAATGATCTCCGAAGCCGAGCTGGCGCTCGACGAGGGCGGCCGCATGCTTGCGCTGCGGGCGCGACTCCAGGCCGACTTCGGGGCCTTCATGATCCTCAATACGGCCACCGTACCCCTGACCACCGCGGGTCTTCTACCCGGTCCGTATGCGATCGCGGCGGCCGATGTGCAGGTGATCGGCATGGCCACCAACAAGGTTCCGACCGGTCCCTACCGGGGGGCGGGGAGACCCGAGGCCGCGATCATTATCGAGGGCCTGGTGGAGCGAGCCGCGGTCGAGCTCGGCATCGATCCAGCCGAGCTTCGCCGTCGCAACCTGATCCCGCCGGGATCGTTCCCCTACCGGACGCCGGTCGGGATGACGTATGACTCCGGCGACTACGAGCCGGTTCTAGATCGCGCGCTCGAACTCTCCCAGTATTCGACCTGGCGGCGCCGCCAGCGCGAAGGCGGCACCTTAGGCCCGATCCGCCTCGGAGTCGGCGTGTCGGCCAGCGTGGAGCGCTCCGGTACTGGATTGTGGGAGATAGCCACGGTGAGCATCGAGGCCGACGGCGCCGTGATCGTGAGCTCGGGTGCGACTCCCACCGGTCAGGGACACCAGACCACGTTCGCCCAGATCGCGGCGGATCGGCTCGGGCTGGACCCGGCCCAGATTCAGGTTCGGCAGGGAGACTCGTTCTTCGGCCCGGTGGGGGTGGGCACCTTCGGCAGCCGGGCGACCACGGTCGGCGGCTCGGCCGTGTTCGAGGCCGCGACCCAGGTTCGCTCAAGACTCGAGCGCATCGCCTCCCACCTGCTTCAGTGTGAAAATCCACTCTATGAGCAGGGTCGTTTCTTCGACCCCGCGTCGCCGGAGCGCGGCATCGGACTGCCCGAGCTGGCCGAGGCGGCTCACAGCCCGGAGATGCTGCCCCCCGATCTCGAGCCCGGCCTGACCGCGACCGTTCGCTTTGAGCTGCCCGATTTCGTGGTCTCCTTCGGCGTCTATGTCGCCGTGGTCGAGATCGATATGGAAACGGGCAGCATCGAGGTGTTGCGTCTGGTTGCCGTCGACGACGCCGGTCGAATCGTCAATCCGCTGCTGGCCGAAGGCCAGGTGGTGGGGGGGGCGGTGCAGGGTCTGGGCCAGGCATTGCTGGAGGAGGTCATCCACGATGAGGACGGCCAGCCCATGACCACGAGCTTTCTCGACTACCTGCTGCCGACCGCGGTCGAGGTGCCCCCGATGACCTGTGACCTGCTGCAGACCCTCTCGCCCTACAACCCGCTCGGATCCAAGGGCATCGGTGAGGCGGGAAGCATCGGGACCCCCTGCGCCCTGAGCGCGGCCATATTCGACGCGCTCGGCGGACGCGGATCTTCGACCCTTCGCCTGCCCTTCACCCTGGAGCGGACCTGGGAACTCTTGCGCCAGTAGGGGCCGGCCCGGGCTCCTAGCGCAGTGTGGGATACTAGCCAGCCATGACCGCAGGCGTGCCCCGCAGATGAGGATCGACACCCACAACCACGCCCTTCCCGAGACCGCTCTCGACTTCATCCGTTCCCATTCCGGCTCCGGCCTCGAGATCAGTGGTGATGTGCTGAAGAGCAGCCATTTCCAGATCCACTTCGATTCTCGATTCAGCGATCCGCGCCTCAAGTTGAGCGAGCTCGAGGATCTGGACCTGAACGCAGCCGTGCTCTCCGTGGTGCCGATGATCTTCGGCTACGAGTTGCAAGCTGAGGTGGCAGATGAGCTCAGCCTGGCGGCCAATGCCGGTCTGGCGGAGATGTGCGCGGTCAACCCCGACCGCCTGCGCTGGATGGCGAGCGTGCCGATGCAAACCCCGGAGCGGGCGGCGTGGCACCTGAGCCAGGCCCGCGAGCAGGGCTGTGTGGGGGTGGAGATCGCGACCTCGCTGGTCGGCCGCTATTTCGACGATCCCTTTTTCGAGCCCTTTTGGGCCGCCGCTGAGCAGCTCTCGCTGCCGGTCATGATTCACCCCGCCTACGGCGAGGAATCGGGGGGCTTCAACCGCTTCTATCTGCGCAACGTAATCGGCAACCTGCTCGAGACCACGATCGCGATCGAGCGCCTGATCGGGGCCGGGACGCTGGACCGCCACCCCGGCCTGCGGGTGCTTTTGGTCCACGCCGGGGGGTACTTTCCATTCCAGGCCGGGCGCCTGCGCCACGCGGCCAAGGTACGAGCCGAGCTGGCCGACTCTCCCCCTGACCCCTGGGCCTACCGCGGCCAGGTGGTGGTGGACACCATCACCCACGACGTCGCGGCGCTGCGCTACGTGGTCGAGCGGATGGGGGTGGAGAACGTGGTGATGGGGACCGACATCCCCTTTGACATGGCGACGCCCGAGCCCATGGACGAGCTTCGACACGCCGTGGACGACCAGGCGGTACGGAGCATCGCCGAGAACAATCCGGCCCGGCTTTTCGGCTTTGGCAACTGACACGGTGAATCCGCCCGCGGCCTAGGGCCGGGCGCGAATCGGGATCCAGGAGGGGTACAGGTATGGCTCGAATGACCGGAAGCAGGTATTTCGCCGAGATGCTGAAGGCCTCGGGCCTGACCCACTCATTTCACGTTCCGACTGTGGTCCTGCCCGCGCTTCGGGAAATGGACGACATCGGCCTGCGGCTGATCTCGGTTCACGGCGAGAAGGCCGCCGCCTACATGGCGGACGGTTACGCCCGGGCCGCGCTCCGACCCGGTTTGTGCATGGCTCAGGCGGTCGGCGGGGCCAACCTGGCGGCCGGACTCAAGGACGCCTACATGGCTGGATCCCCGGTCATCGCTTTAACCGGAGGTCCCTACGAGGAGAGCCGCTTCAAGCACGTCTATCAGGAGATCCGCGACTACCAGATGTTCGACGCGGTGACCAAGTGGCACGCATCGATCGAGGCCGCCGAGCGCCTGCCCGACCTCCTGCGCCAGGCCTACCGCGCCGCCACCACCGGCGCGCCGGGCCCGGTCCATCTCGAGGTTCGCGGCCATTGGGGCCAGGCCATCGAGGGCGAGATCGAGGCCGAGCCGGTACCCGAGGAGCGCTTCACGCGCCTGCCTGCGTTCCGGCCTCGGCCCGAGCCCGAGGCCGTGGTGGAAGTGGCGCGCGCCCTGGCATCGGCTCAGCGCCCGGTCATCGTCGCCGGCGGCGGTGTGATCAATTCGGGCGCCGAGGCAGAGCTCGTACAGCTGGCCGAGAAGCTCTCCATCCCCATCGCCACCTCGCTCAACGCCAAGTCAGCCCTGCCCGAGGCGCATCCATTGAATCTGGGTGTGACTGGGCTCTACTCGCGCCGGGCCGCCAACGAGATCGTCTCCGGGGCTGATCTGGTCTTCTTCATCGGCAGCCGGGCTGGCAGCCTGGTCACCACCAACTGGCGCATTCCGGGTGCGGGGGCCCGCATCGTTCAGCTCGACATCGAGCCGGCCGAGATCGGGCGCCACTACGCCTCGACCCTCGCCTTGCTGGGCGACGTCAAGGTGACCCTGGCGAGCCTGATCGAGACCTGCGATGCCCGCTCCAATCCGGCTTGGATCGGCCGCGCTGAGGCTGCGGTAAAGCGCTCTCGGGAGGAGGCGCAGGCGAACCTGACTTCATCCCAGAGCCCGATCCGGCCCGAGCGCATCTGCGCGGAGATCGCGCAGGTGCTCCCCGCCGACGGCGCGGTCGTGGTCGACACCCTGCAGGCCTCGATCTGGGCCGGGACCATGATCGGCCTCAAGGGCCCGGGTCAGCGTTTCATCCGCTGTGCGGGATCCCTGGGCTGGGGCCTGCCGGCGACGATCGGCGTCAAGTGCGCCCTGGGCGATCGAGCCGTGATCGGCTTCACCGGCGACGGGGGTGTCTACTACCACCTGGCCGAGCTCGAGACTGCCGCCCGTTACGGCATCAACATGGTCATGGTGGTGAACAACAACGGTGCCTACGCGGGCGAGCGCGTGCTCTGGGATCAGCCCTACGGCGGCGAGCAGACGGCGGAGGGGCTGCGAAGCTGGAACTTCGGCAGCATCAACTTCGCCCAGATCGCGCAGGAGATGGGGTGCCTGGCCATCCGCGTCGATCGGCCCGAGGCGCTGGCCGACGCGCTCCAGCGCGGTCTGGCGAGCGATCGGCCGGTGCTCATCGACGTGGTCAGCGACCCCGCCGCGCTTCACCCCAAGGGCTGGACCCCATCGTGAGTGCGCAGCGTTGGTAGCCACAGATCTGGCTCTTCCAGAGCTAGCGCGGATCGTCACCGATGCGTCGGACCTAGAGGTGGTGGCCCAGGGCCTGATCTTCGGGGAGGGCCCGGTCTGGAACCGCCGCGAGGGCCGGTTCTACTGGGTCGACATCATCGGAGACACCATCTGGAGGTGGACGCCCGAGGTCGGGGCGGAGGTGTTCATCCGGCCCTCGGGGCGCGCCAACGGGATGACCCTCGATCGCCAGGGACGGCTACTGGTGGCGGGTTGGGGTTCGCGCAGCGTCTGGCGAATAGAGCCCGACGGAGTGGTCCGCACCCTGGCCAGTCACTACCGGGGCGTGCGCATCAACACCCCCAACGACATCGTGGTCCGCTCCGATGGCCGAATCTACTGGACCGATCCCAGCGGCGCCCTGTTCATCCCCGGCATGGAGGGCGACGACCTTCAGCGCTATCTGGACAACCACCCCGTGTTCCGCCTCGATCCGGACGGCACCGTGGTCGAGGCGGTGGCCGACGTCTCCTATCCCAACGGGTTGTGCTTTTCTCCCGACGAGTCGCGCCTCTACATCAACGACACCTGGCGCGCACACATCCGGGTTTTCGACGTGGCGCCGGACGGCGAGCTGAGCGGCGGCGAGGTCTTCTACAGCCTGGTCGGTGACGAGCCCGGGGTGGCGGATGGCATGAAGGTCGACGGCGAGGGCAACGTCTACGTGACCGGCCCTGCGGGGATCCACGTCATCGACCCCTCGGGACGGTTGCTGGGCAGGATCAAAGTCCCCGGACACACCACCAACATGGCCTGGGGGGAGGACGACTGGCGCACGCTGTTCGTCACCACCTACTCCTCGGTCTTCCGCCTTCGGCTGGGCATCGCCGGCATCCCCGTTGGTCCCGAGGCGGACGCATGAGCCAGAATTTCGAGCCGGTGGCGTCGTGCCAGGGCCAGGCCGGAGGCGTCATCGCCCGCGACGGACACATCCTGTTCTGTGCCGTGGACGAGAGTCGAATCCTGGACTTTGATCCTGACAGCGGGGCGGTGTCGGAGTTCCGTCGCTATACCAGCCGCATCAGTGGTCTTGCGCCCGGGCCTTCGGGCAGGATCTACGCTGCGCAGAGCGGCTCCCGGCGGGTGGTCCAGCTCAATCCCGACGGATCGGTGTCGACCCTGTCGTCGCGCCTGGGCGGCCGCGTCCACAACCACCCCTTTGACCTCACCGTCGACGGTTCCGGGCGGATCTGGTTCAGTGACCCCTACAGCGCCATCCCAGCCCAGGGCCCGCAGGTGTTCGAGCGCCTGGGCCACGCCTCGGTGCTCCGCCTCCGCCAGCTACCGAACCGGCATTGGACCATGGACCGGATGACCACCGACACCAGTTTTCCGGGCGCGGTCCAGGTCTCCGCCGACTCGTCCACGCTGTTTGTGACCGAGAACGATCCTGATCCGCAAGGCCGTCGTGAGCTCCGCGCCTATCCCATCTTCGCCGACGGAAACCTGGGTCGGCCGGCGGTGCTCCACACCTTCGGGTCAGATCATCGCGGACCGCATCGCGGCGGCTACGGCCTGTGTCTTGACGCCGGGGGCAGACTGCTCCTCTGCGCGGGTTCGACCGAGTCGGGACCCGGTCCAGCCGTCTACATCTTCGGTCTGGACGGGCATATATCCGGCACCCTCGCGTTGCCTGAGAACCCGGCGGCGTGCTGCTGCTTGGGATCGGAGATCTACGTGACCACGGTCGGAGGGCGCCTCCTGCGCGCAGACGCAGGGTGACGATCGGGCGCCGGTCCGACCAATGCGAGGAGGGTAGTTAGCGATGGTGACTCTGGCTCAGGTGGAAGAGATGGCCCTTGAGTGCCGCAACTGGGGTCGCTGGGGCCCGGAAGACGAACTGGGAACGCTGAACCTCGTCACGACCGAGACCACTCGGGCCGCCGCCTCCGAGATCCAAGGCGGCCAGAGCTACTCCCTGGCTATCAAATTCGGCGCCTCGGGGCCTCAGATCACGGGCCAGGGAGGGCGCTTTAACCCGCTCCACTGGATGCTGGCCAGCGGTGCCGACGCAGCCGCCGAAGGTCGTCCCAACGGCTACGCCGACGACGTTCTGGAGCTTCCGGTGCACGGCGCCACGCACTGGGATTGCCTGGGCCACGTTTTTCACAACGGCACCATGTGGAACGGCTACGACATGCGCTTGGTGGGAGTTCGAGGCGCCTCTCGCTGCAGCATCGTGCCCACCCGCGACAAGCTCGTGGGCCGTGCCGTCCTGCTCGACATTCCGCGCTGGAAGGGCGTCGAATGGCTGTCAGACGGGGACTCGATAACCCCAGACGATCTCGACGCCTGTCTTGAGGCAGAAGAGGTGAGGCTGAGATCGGGCGATTTCCTGCTCGTGCGCACCGGGCAGATGGCGCGCTGCTTCGAGCAGGGCTGGGGCACGTTCGCCGGCGGGGATGCACCCGGGCTGTCGCTCGAGACCGCGCTTTGGCTCAAACAGCACGACGTGGCCGCGGTCGCCACCGACACCTGGGGAGCGGAGGTGCGCCCCAACGCGGTACCCGAGATGACCCAGCCCTGGCACCGTCTGGCCATCCCCAACGCCGGCCTCATGGTGGGCGAGATGTTCAACCTCGAAGCCCTCTCAGAGGTGAGTGCCGACGACCGGCGTTACACCAGTCTGCTGGTGGCGCCGACACTGCCCATTGAAGGCGGTGTCGGGTCTCCGGTCAACCCGATGGCGATCAGATGAGGCGGCCAGGCGCGTTCTGCGCGCAGAGGGCCGGATGCGAGGTGAGCCGATGAGCGCCGACACGACCAAGCCGGGATCCCGATATCTGGCCGAGATGTTCAAGGCGGCCGGCGTCACGCACCAGTTCTTCGTACCCACGATCATGCTTCCTCTTCTGGCTGAGGCCGATGCTCTGGGCATCAGCGCGATCTCCGCGCACGGTGAGAAGGCGGCGGCCTACATGGCCGACGGCTATGCCCGCGTCTCGGGACGGGTCGGGGTCTGCCTGGCCCAGACCGTGGGGGCGGCCAATCTGGCCGCCGGTCTGAAGGACGCTTACATGGCCGGCTCCCCCGTCCTTGCGGTCACCGGCGGTCCCTACGAATCGAGTCGATTTCGCCACGTCTATCAAGAGGTGGCCGACTATGGCTGCTTTGCGCCGGTGGTGAAGTGGCAGGCCTCCGTCGAGCACGTGAGCCGGCTCGCCGAGTTGGGCCTGCAGGCTCTGCGGGCGGCGACCACGGGCGCCCCGGGCCCCGTCCATCTCGAGGTTCGGGGGCACTCAGGACAGGAGGCTGAGGGCGAGGGTACCTTCGAGCGCGAGTTCGAACCCCGATTCGGGCGCACTCCCGCATTCCGCCCCGTGGCTCAGGCGGACCTGCTCGAGGAGGCCGCCCGGCGGCTGCAGTCAGCCCAGCGGCCGGTCATCGTGGCCGGCGGGGGCGTGATTTCCTCAGGGGCCGAGGCGGAGGTGATCGAGCTGGCGGAAAAGCTGTCCATACCGGTCGCGACTTCGATGAGCGGCAAGGCCGCGATCGCCGACCGCCATCCCCTGGCTGTGGGCGTGACCGGCTTCTACTCCCGGCGCTCGGCCAACCAGATCGTCGCCGAAGCCGATCTGGTCTTCTACGTCGGGAGCAGGGCGGGCAGCATGGTCACGACCAACTGGCAGGTCCCGCGACCGGGAACTGAGATCGTCCACCTCGACATCAGCCCCGAGCAGCTGGGTCGTCACTACCAGACCCGGGTGCCGCTCCAGGGGGATGCCAAGGCGTCGCTGCGGCTGCTGATCGAGCGCGTCCAGGCTCGTTCCAATCCGCCCTGGGTGGAACACGCCCAGGCCCTGGTGGAGTCCTGGCGCGAGGAGGTGGAACCGGCGCTGACATCGGACTCGAGCCCAATTCGCCCGGAGCGGATTTGCGCCGAGATCGCGTCTGCCCTGCCCGAGGACGGGGCACTGGTCGTCGACACCCTGCAGTCCTCGATCTGGGCGGCGAGCATGGTCGGCATCAAGGGTCCGGGTCAGCGCTTCGCTCGCTGCGCGGGTTCCCTGGGCTGGGGGTTGCCGGCCAGTATCGGCGCCAAATGCGCGCTCGGGGACCGCGCCGTGATCGGATTCATGGGTGACGGCGGAACCTACTACCACCTGGCGGAGCTGGAGACGGCGGCGCGCAACAAGATCCCGGTGGTCATGGTCGTCAGCAACAACAGCGCCTACGCCGGCGAGCAGCACTTCTGGCCCGAGGCCTACGGCGACCGCGCCGATCGAGCCCGTCCCAACTGGACCTTCGACAACATCGACTTCGCACGCTGCGCGACCGATCTGGGCTGCCTGGGGATCCGAGTTGAGCGCGCCGCCGACATCGGCCCAGCCCTAAACCGCGCCCTGGCCAGCGGGCGACCCTGCCTGATCGACGTCGTAAGCGACTCCGCGGCCTTTCATCCCAAGGGCTGGACGCCAGAGCAGGCGTAGCCCTCAAACCTCTCCTGCGCCCCGGAGTCTCGCGCGCGCGTCAATATAAACGCATTGCGAGAAGGTCCAGCCGGATACGGCCCGGCGGCCGAGCTTCAAAGGACGTAGGTTCGAAACGTCGACGCGCGCGGGCCGACGCGCGAGGTAGAGCCAGTTGGATAGATGGGGCCGGTCCGGCTTTTACCGGGCCGGCCCCAATTGAGCCTAAATCCGGTGCCCCGCGCCGTCCACCAGGGACTTGAAGCTGAGCACGTCGGTGTCTTCCTTGGCGGTCACATTGTGCAGCACCATGGGAGTGGCATGGAACGCCTCTCCCGGGTGGAGTACGCGGGTGTCGCCGTCCAGGGTTACCTCCAGCTCGCCTCCCACGACGACCATGATCTGCTCCTGGGGGTGCTGGTGCGGGTGAGCGCCCTCGCCCTTTTTAAAGTGCAGCCGTCCGACCTCGATGCGCTCCCCGGTGAGCAGTTCCCCAAAGGCCATCGAATGCTTGGGGGTGACGTACTCCTTGGGCAGATCGTCAAATCGGTGAAATCCCATGCCTTGCCTCCTGGCGAAAAATGACGGTGTCGACTCGAAGCGGCCTCAAGCTGGGAGACCGGTTCCGCGACTATATGTGATGTGGGTGGCTCGCTGCTCGCTGGGCCCGGCGTGCTCAGGTTGCCGCACGCTGTCCACCTTCTCGCTGTCGGATTGACAAGCGTGACCGGCGAACAGCACCCTTGGCATGCCGTACCGGCGGCGCCCGGGACGCGGACTTCGATTGTCGAACCGCCTTGGGGACTTCGGCGCGGGTCAGCATCCGCGCCGACCAGGGGGCGATATTCGACCACA
>DATLSE010000001.1:0-12040 GCA_035534295.1 Nitrosotalea sp. | reverse complement strand
GGCCACCCTCCTTAGAGAAGATGCGCAGCAGCCGGCGATAGTCAGCGGGCGTATCGACGTCCTGGGCACCGCCGCCGACAGGGATCGTGCCCAGGAGCTCGGGTCGGCGCTGGAAGAGCTGGCGGGCACCGGCGTCCCCACTCAGCTCGATCAGATCGGGCCAGAGCTCGCGCTCGACCAGAACCGGAGGCAGCCAGCGCTCAGGTCCGCCGTAGGTGGCCGCCAGCGCGGGCGGAGCCCCCTCCCGGCGCCAGGCCTGGAGCAGGACGCGCACGCTCCTCTCTCCGACCAGAGGCTGGTCTCCGAGCATGATCAGCGCGCCCGCGGCATCGGCGGGAGCCGCCTTCAGCCCCGCCCGAAGAGAGCTCGCCTGGCCGCTGGCTGCGTCCGGGTTGTGCACGGTCAGCGCGCGCGAGCGCACCGCGGCCGCTACCTCGGGGTCCGAGTGCACGACCAGCGCGTGGTCGCAGCCGCCCTCGAGCGCCGCGCGCACGACGTGAGTCACCAGCGGCTCCCCGCCCAGATCCAAGAGCAGCTTGTTGCTTCCCATCCGGGTTCCGGCCCCGGCCGCCAGGATGACCGCGACCACGGGAAGGGCCCAGGCCGACACCTCTTCAGGGGTGGGATTGGAGCTGACCAGCCACTCGACCTCCGCCCCCGCCAAGCGAACCTGGGCGGCGTAATCCAGCACCCGGCCCCGATCGGAGTCCGCCAGCAGCACCCGCCGTCCGGCCAGCGCCGCCAGTCGAGACGCCTCCGGCGGCTGATCCGCGAGCGCCCCGATGACGCCCAGGGCGCGGCAATCAGCGCGGCGGGCGAGGTGATCGAGGGCCAGATCGAGATCGGCCCCGGAGGCCAGAGCCGCGTGCTCTGAGGCGGGCTCGATGTAGGTGCGCCCGCGCAGCGTCAGCTCAAGGTTGGAAATGAAGAAGACCATGCTTGCGGCATTTTCTCCCCCCCCGCGGGCAAACTGGTTAGATGCCTGCTTTGGGAGCTCACGTTGAAGCCTCCGGCGGCCTGCACAACGCGTTCGCCCGGGCCGCCGAGCTGGGCGCCGAAGCCCTGCAGGTGCACCCCACGCCGCCGGGGTTCTGGGGCTCTCCCAAGCTTGACGACGAGCGCGTGGCGCTCTTCCGCGCCGCCGCCGATGCCTCTGGCAACCCCCCTTTCTTTTTTCACGCGGTCTATCTGATCAACCTCGCCGGACCCGACCCCGCTCTGCGCCAGCGCTCCGAGAGCACGCTGGCCGGGTATCTGGCCGCTGCCGACCGGCTCGGCATCTCGGGCGTGATCTTCCACACCGGCAGCCACAAGGGCGCCGGCTTTGAGGCCACCCTACCCATCATCACCGACCATCTGCGCCGGGTGATGGAGCGGGCCGAGCCCAGCACCACCCGCCTTTTGATCGAGAACAACGCCGGTGCCGGGGGCTGCGTGGGGGCGCGCTTCGAGGAGATCCGCGCCATGCTGGATGCGCTCGACGACCCCAGGGTCGGGGTCTGCTTCGACACCTGCCACGCCTTCGCCTCGGGCTACGACCTGCGCACGGACGAGACCGCCGCCGCCACCCTGGACGAATGGGACCGGGTGGTGGGACTGGAGCGCCTGTGGGCGGTGCACTGCAACGACTCGCAATTCCCCCTGGGATCCAACCGGGATCGCCACGCCAACATCGGGCAGGGCGAGATCGGAGAAGAGGGATTCGCCACCCTGCTCGGCGATGCGCGCCTGGAGCAGGTCCCCTTCGTGCTCGAGGTGCCCGGCTTTACCGGCGCCGGTCCGGATCGAGAGAACCTCGAGATCCTGGCCCGGCTGGCCGGGCGGGCGCTGAAACCGCTCTAACCCACCGCGTCCTCGGAGCGCGGTCCTGGAGCTGAGCTCAGGCTCTTGGCCCTCCCCCCATAGCGAACGGCGATGACCTCCGCCATGATCCCAAGCGCGGTGCTCTCGGCGTCGCGACCACCCAGATCGAGCCCGATGGGCCCGTGGATCCGCGCCAGGTCCCCGCTCGAAAATCCCTCCGCCTTAAGCGCCCGCAGACGGTTCGCGCTGGTCTTGCGCGATCCGATGGCGCCGATGTAGCCGACCTGGGTGGCGAGCGCTGAGCGCAGCGCGGGAAGATCGAACTTGGGGTCGTGTGTCAGGATCACGACCGCGTCCGAGCGGGCGATGCTCATCTCGGCCAGGGCCTCGTCCGGCCAGCGCACCACGATTCGATCGGCGGCGGGGAAGCGCTCGGCGGTGGCGAACTGGGCCCGGGCGTCGACCACGCTCACCCCGTAGCCCATGAGCTTGGCCAGGTGGTGGAGCGGAATCGCGATGTGGATGGCGCCCACGATGACCATCTGCGCCGGCGGTAGCAGGGGCTCCTCAAACCACCGATCCAGGCTGCGCGGCAGCTCAAAGCCGGGGTCCTGCTCCGCCAGCACCACCTCCCCCGAGTCGAGGTTGGTGCGCAATAGGGCCCGCTGACCTGCGGTCAGAACCTCGAGCGCGCGCACGTGGGCGGCCTCGATCGGGCTCACGAAGAGTTCGATGTGTCCCCCGCAGGCCAGCCCGGCGCCGAAGGCGACGTCGTCCGCCACTCCGAACTCAAGCAGGCGCCCCCGCCCCTGGCTTATGACCTCCTGGGAGGCCACGAACACGTCGCCCTCGATGCAGCCGTTGGAGACCGATCCGGCCATCTTCCCGGAGGCGCTGACGATCATGTGCGAGCCCACCGGGCGCGGACTTGAGCCCCAGGTCTCGACCACGGTGGCGATGGCCACCTGCTCTCCCTCGGCGAGCCAGGCTGCAAGTTCCGCCTGAACCTCCCGCATCAGCGCCGTCCCCCCAGGCTGCCTAAGAGGCGACCGAGCTCGTCCAGCGCCCGAAGGTTGTGCGCGGCCAGAAAGTCGTCGGTGTGGGGCAGAGCGGCGGCCATGCCCCGGGTCAGCGGCTCATAGCCCTTGGAGCCGAGGAGCGGGTTGAGCCAGATCAATCGGTGGCAGCTGCGCCGAAGCCGGCGCAGCTCCTGCTCCAGCCGCTCCGGCTCGCCCCGATCCCAGCCATCGCTCACGATCACGCAGATCGCACCGTGGCCGAGCACCCGGCGCGACCAGCGGCGATTGAAGTCGCCCAGGGCGGCGCCGATCCGGGTGCCTCCGCTGAAATCGTGGACTGAGCGCCCGATGTCGGTCAGGACCTGATCGACGTCGCGCAGCTTCAGGTTGCGGGTGATCCGGGTCAACCGGGTGGAGAAGACGAAGCTCTCCACCCGCTGCCGGCGGGCGATGGCGTGGGCGAAGATGAGCAGCATCCGGGTGTAGCCGGCCATGGAACCGCTCACATCGCAGATCAGGACCAGAGGCCGCTGCTGGACGCGGGCCCGGCGGTGCAGGACCCGGAGCAGCTCTCCTCCGGAGCGAATCGAGGCCCGGCTGCTGCGTTCCAGATCGAGCTCGCCGTGCGGGGCGGGGCGGCGACGCCGGCCACGGCGCTGCGCGACTCGCCACGGCGCCTGTTGAAGCAGCCGCCGGACCTGCTCCGACTCCTCATAGCTGAGCTCGTCGAAGTCCTTGTGCCGCAGCAGCTCACGTTCGCTGTAGGTCCACTGGCTGGGGGGCGCCGGGCGCTCGAGCTCGCTCACCGGAGCCCGCAGCCCGAGCTCCTCGAGCCAGGCCCGGGCCCTCTCCGGGGACAGGGGAAGGTTGCGCATGCGCGAGGCGGGCGGCGCCGGCTGGCCGTCGTGCGAGCCGGCCAGCCAGTAGAGGTCGAACGCCGCCTCGAAGAGCCAGGCCTCCTCGCGGGCAGAGACAAAACACGCCCGCAGCGCATCGCGAAACGCGGCCGGATCGGAGATCTCGATCTCGGCCAGGGCGCGCACGGCGCTGGTCAGGCGATCCTGCCCGGCCCGAAGGCCGACGTCGTGCAGGAGGCGGGCGAAGCCGGCCAGGCGAGGCAGCAGATCGGTCTCGGGCTCAACCATCGGCGCGCTCTAAGGCCTGGGGGATCAAGGCGGGCAGGGCGCCGCGCACCCGCTCCAGATCCTCCTGGTACTTGACCGCCGCGCCCAGCGTGGCCTCGACCAGCACCGGGTCCAATCCGGCGGCCCCAAGCGAGATCAGGGCCCGCACCCAGTCCAGCGTCTCCGAGACGCCGGGCAGCTTGTAGAGGTCCATCTCGCGCAGGGATTGGACCAGGGCCGAGACCTCCCTGGCCAGGCGCAGCGATGCCTCCGGCGCCCGGGCGCGGACGATCGCGACCTCCTTATCGAGGTCGGGATAGTCGATCCAGGCATAAAGGCAGCGCCGCTTGAGCGCGTCGTGGACCTCGCGGGTGCGGTTCGAGGTCAGCAGGACCAGGGGCGGGCGCCGGGCCCGGATCGTGCCCAATTCGGGAATCGAGATCTGGAAGTCGCTCAGCATCTCGAGCAGGAAGGCCTCGAACTCCTCGTCGGAGCGGTCGATCTCGTCCACGAGCAGCACCGGCGGCACCTCGTCATCGTTGTCGATGGCCTCCAGCAGGGGCCGGCGAAGTAGGAAGCGCGGACTGTAGAGCTCCTCTTCGATCCCTCTGCGCTCGCTCTCCGACTCGGCCAGACGGATGTGGAGGAGCTGGCGCGCATAGTCCCATTCGTATGCGGCCTGGGAGAGCTCGATCCCCTCGTAGCACTGGAGCCGGATCAGGCGTGCGCCCAGACTCGCGGCCACGGCCGTGGCCGCGGCCGTCTTCCCCACTCCCGCCTCGCCCTCGATGAAGAGCGGGCGCTTAAGGCGCAGGGCCAGGAACACGGCGGTGGCCAGCGCCGGGTCGGCAATGTATGCCTGCTTCCCCAGGGCCTGGGTGACCTCGTCGATGCTCTGCGGGGTGTGCGTTGGCACTGTAAGCCCATAAGCCTATCGCGCCGGCCGGGCGCCGCCCCGGGCTAGGCCTCGGCCTGCTCCAGCGCGCGCCGCGTCAGCACCCGGGCCAGGTGACGCTTGTAGTCGGGTGTGGCGCGAATATCCGAGCTCGGATTGAGGCCATCGGCGGCCGACTCTGCCGCCTCGGCAAAACTGGCTCCGGAGGCCAGCGCGTTCTCCACCGCGAACGCGCGCATCGGGGTCGGAGCGACGTTGGTAAGTCCCACCCGCCAGCCCTGCGCGGTCTGCTGCGCGGCCACCCCGACGATGGCCCAGTCAAAGCGCCGGCGCCGGAACTTGATGTACTTGTGCGCCCCGGGGGAGATTGGGAAGGAGACCTCGCAGACCAGCTCGTCGGCTTCGAGCGGAGTGGTGAACAGATCCTGGAAGAAGTCCCGAGCCTGATGGCGGCGCTTGTTGGTCACGATCTCGGCGTCCAGCATCAGAGCCAGGGTGGGGTAGTCCCCGGCCGAGTCGGCGTGGGCGATAACGCCTCCGATGGTGCCGAGGTTGCGGACCTGGTTGTCCCCCACCTCCAGCGCCACCGCCGCGAGCAGGGGCAGGTTCTGTTGGATCAGGGGGTGGGAGTGAATCTCCACGTGACGGGTCAGGGCTCCGATCCGGAGCCGGTCGCCGTCGGCGACGACATAGCGGAGCTCGGAGATGGGGTTGATGTCGATCAGGGCCGAGGGCTGGGCCAGGCGCAGGCGCATGACCGGGATCAGGCTCTGTCCCCCGGCCAGGACCTTGGCGTCCTCGCCATGCTGCTGGAGCAGGCTCGCCGCCTCGGCCACCGAGGTCGCACGTGCGTATTCGAATGCGGCCGGAATCAAGACTCCGCCCCCGCCGGGACCTCGCCGCGCATGATGCGGGCGGCTGTTCGCACGGAGTTGATGATGTTGACGTAACCGGTGCAGCGGCAGAGGTTGCCCTCGAGCCCGATCCGGATCTCGTCGTCGCTGGGATCGGGGTTGTGCTCCAGAAGGTAGGACGCGGCCATGATGAAGCCGGGGGTGCAGTACCCGCACTGCAGCCCGTGCTCCTCCCAGAAGGCCTGCTGGATTGGATGCAGGGTCCCGTCGCTCTCCGCCATACCCTCGATGGTCTTGATCTGGCGACCGTCGGCCTGGACCGCGAACATGGTGCAGGACTTGATCGCCTCACCGTCGCGAAGCACGGTGCAGGCCCCGCACTGGCTGGTGTCGCAACCGATGTGGGTGCCCGTCAGCCCGGCCACGTCGCGTAGATAGTGGACCAACAGGAGGCGGGCCTCGACCTCATCCTCCCGCTCCTTGCCGTTGATGCTGACCTTGACCCTGTGCTTCATGCGCGACTCCATGTGAGACCTCGGCGGTGGCCGGCCTGGATCCTGGGCGGCCCCGGGCGTGCGACGTTGAGTATATTGCGCGCCCCCGGGGACGTCCGCCCCGGCGCCCCCGGGGAGCGAGCGGCGACCGGCCACGAACTCAAGGGGCTATATTGCGGCCAGAGATGCAGATTGAAAATCAGTTCGAGGTGGCGGCTGATCCCGATCGCGTCTACGCCTTCCTCCTCGACGTCAACAACGTGGCCGGGTGCATGCCGGGAGCAGAGCTGACCGAGGTGGTGGACGCGGACACCTTCAACGGGCGGGTCAAGATCAAGGTCGGGCCGGTCACGGTGGCCTACAACGGCACCGCGCGGATCATCGAGCGGGTCCCCGAAGAGCGTCGAGCGGTGCTCGAGGCCGAGGGCCGGGAGACCACCGGCTCGGGGTCGGCGCGCGCTCGGGTGACGATGTCGGTGGCGCCCGAGGGCACATCCTCGGTGGTCCGGTTGGCGAGTGACTTCACCGTCGCCGGGAAGGTCGCCAACTTCGGTCGGGGCATGATGGAAGACGTCTCCCGCCGCCTGGTCGGGCAGATGGGGCAGGCCATCAAGCAGCGCTTGGAGCAGCCCCGCGATGAGCCCGCGGAAATGGCCTCGGACACCGGCTGGAGCCCGCCCGGCTCCGCTGCCGCCGCGCCCCCCTCCCCGGCGTCCACCCCGCCGGCGAGCCCAAGCAAGCCGCCGGAGACCGTGGCGGTGAACGCATTCGGGCTGATCTGGGCCGTCACCTGGGATCGGGTGAAGAAGCTCTTCGGGCGATGAACTCAAGCCAGGCCCGGGCCCGGATCGAGGCGGGCTCGGATCTCAACGCCTTCATCGCCCTCAGCGATGAGGAGGGCGATGGACCGGTGGTGGGGGTCAAGGACCTGATCGATGTCCGGGGCATGGTCACCACCGGCGGCGGCACCATCCTCGATTCGGTGGCCAAGTCCGAGGACGCTCCGGTCGTCGCCCGCGTTCGCGCCGCCGGGCAGGTCATCATCGGCAAGACCAACCTGCACGAATGGGCCTACGGCCTGACCAGTCAGAACCCGCATTACGGCCCTGTGCGCAATCCCCACGACCGCGAGCGCGTGGCCGGGGGTAGCTCGGGCGGGTCCGCCGCCGCGGTCGCCGCGGGCATGTGCGACTGGGCGCTCGGCACCGACACCGGCGGGTCGATCCGGGTCCCCGCAGCCTACTGCGGGGTGGTCGGTCTAAAGCCCAGCGTGGGCCTGGTGGAGACCGACGGGGTGATCGCGCTCAGCCGGACCCTGGACACCGTGGGCCCCCTCGCCCCCGACGTGACGAGCGCGGCCCGAGCGCTGGAGGTGATGGCCGGGCTTGACTCCCTCCTCCCGCCCCAGATGCGCCCCCTCGAGCGGCTTCGGATCGGAGCCGTTCGGAGCTGGGCCGCCGAGCTGGTGCCGGAGATCAAATCGGCCTGGGACTTCGCCAGCGAGGGCCTGGAGGAGGTCGACTTCCCGACCCCGCAGTGGATGTCGGCGCCCGCCACCATCATCCTTCAGGTCGAGGCCTCAGCCCAGCACCGACGCTGGATCGAGCGCCATCGCTCGGCCTATGGCCCAGACGTCCTGGCGTTGCTCGAGGCCGGCGCCAAGATCAGCCGGCGCGAGTACTCACGGGCACTGTTCGAGCAGAGCGGTGTGCGCCAGGAGACCGAGGCCCGGCTGCAGGACTGGGACGCGGTGCTGGTCCCCGCCACCCGAATCATGCCCCCCAAAATCGGCGCCCCCTACGAGCGCGTCGACATCAGCGGCTTTACCCGACCCTTCAACTGCAGCGGACATCCCGCCATCTGCCTTCCGATTCCGGTCCGGGGTCTTCCCGTCGGGGTCCAGCTGGTCGGCCACTACGGCGACGAGGCAGGCCTGATCGAGGCGGCGCTGGCCCTGGAGTCCCACTGGCGCGCGGCGCGCCAGGAGGTGTCCGGATGATGGATTTCGCCCTGCCCAGCCTGGCGGCCGGACAGCGGGAGGCCGTGATCACGCGCTGGCTCAAGCAGCCAGGCGAGGTGGTGCAGACCGGCGACGCGCTGGTCGAGGTGGAGACGGAGAAGGTGAATTCCGAGCTCGAGTCGCCGTTTGACGGCGTGCTGTCCGAGGTGCTGGCCGAAGCGGGCGAGAGCGTGGCGGTGGGCCGCGTCATCGCCCGCTTGAGCCCGCTGCCGACGCCCGACTGATTCCGGCCCCGCCGCCGCCCACGGCGAGAAGGTCGAGCAGCTAAACTCCGCCCTGGCGAGACGCGGGGAGGACGGGCGAACAACGCGGGATGAGGAGTTCTTGAAGCGATGAGCGAAGCCAGACGTTACAGCCGGACTCTGTACGACGGGGTCTCCCGGGCCGCCGCCCGCTCCTACCTGCTCGGCATCGGCTTCAGCCACGCCGACCTCGAGCGCCCGATCGTGGGCGTGCACCACGCCTGGGTTGGGACCATGCCCTGCAACTTCAACCACCGCGAGCTGGCGCAGCACGCCCAGGGCGGTGTGCGCACCGCCGGGGCGACGCCGATGGAGGTCAACACCATCTCCATCTCGGACGGCATCTCGATGGGCACCGAGGGCATGAAGACCTCGCTCGTATCGCGTGAGCTGATCGCCGACTCGGTCGAGCTGGTGAGCCGGGGGCACTACTTCGACGCCCTGCTCGGCATCGGGGGCTGCGACAAGACGCTGCCCGGCCTGGCCCTGGCCATGGCCCGGCTCGACCGTCCGGCCGTGCTGCTCTACTCGGGTTCGATCGGGGCCGGCACCTGGCGCGGCCGCCAGGTCGCGGTGGGCGAGATCTACGAGGCGATCGGGGCGGTGGCGGCGGGAAAGATGTCCGAGGCCGATCTGCGCGAGCTGGAGATGGTGGTCTGCCCCGGCGCCGGCGCCTGCGGGGGCCAGTACACGGCCAACACGATGTCCATGGTCATGGAGGTGATCGGGCTCTCGCCGGTCGGGTTCAACTCCATCCCGGCCCTCGATCCGGCCAAGGCTGAGGCCACCCGTGCGGCGGGCGAGCTGGCGGTCCGCGTCCTGGAGGCGGACCGGCGCCCCTCCCAGATCCTCACCCGGCGGGCGTTCGAGAACGCCATCGCCGCCACCGCCGCCTCCGGTGGTTCGACCAACGCCGCCCTGCACCTGATCGCCCTGGCGCGCGAGGTCGGGGTCCCGCTCGAACTGGACGACATCGACCGCATCTCGCGTCGCACGCCGCTTCTGTGTGACCTCAAGCCGGGCGGCCGCTTCGCCGCCCCCGAGCTGCATCGGGCGGGTGGGATCGCGCTCCTCACCCGGCGCCTGATCGAGGGTGGCTTCATCGATCCCGACGCCCTGACCGTGACCGGGCGCACCCTGGGTGAGGAGTGCCTGAGCGCCGTCGAGACCGCAGGCCAGGAGGTTGTGAGGCCGCTTGACCGACCCTTCAGCCCTGAGGGAGGGCTGGTCGTTCTGCGCGGCAGCCTCGCCCCCGAGGGAGCGGTGCTGAAGGTGGCCCACCACGCCCCCAGCGTGCACCGCGGCCCGGCCCGCATCTTCGAGTGCGAGGAGGACGCGCTCGAGGCGGTGCTGGCCAACCAGATCAAGGCCGGCGACGTGGTCGTGATCCGCTACGAGGGACCGCGCGGCGGGCCGGGCATGCGGGAGATGCTGCAGGTCACGGCCGCACTGGTGGGCCAGGGCCTGGGCGACTCCGTCTGTCTCATCACCGACGGCCGCTTTTCCGGCGCCACCCAGGGCCTGATGGTCGGGCACGTGGCCCCCGAGGCGGCCCTGGGAGGTCCCATCGCCGCTCTGCGGGAGGGGGACCTGGTGACCGTGGACGTACCCGGCCGCACGATCGAGGCCGAGGGGGTTGACCTGAAGGAGCGCCTGCGGGACTGGCAGGCACCACCTCCGCACTACCGGACAGGGGTGATGGCCAAATACGCCGCCTCGGTCTCCTCCGCTGCCGACGGGGCCATCACCCGCCCGGTCTGGTAGACCCGCGGGGTGGTGGGCGACCGGTCACCCGGCCGCCCAGACAGGGGGAGAAATCCGTTGGATCCGCCGTGGTTTAAACGTCGCCACGCCCGGCGGGGTTACGCGCCCGTGGGTTAGAGCAGCTCGGTCATGGTCAGACAGGCGGCGCGGTTCAGGAGCTCCGCCGTCTCCAGGGCGTGAAGCAGCCGGTCGAGGACTGAGGACCCCGGCGCTAAAGCGCTGACCTCTCCCCGGGGATGGATCTCGCGGACCGGTGCGTCAGCGCGCAGACCGGCCAGCTCGCGGGCCTTTTGGATGGCCTGCTCCAGGCCGCCCAATTGATCGATCAGACCCCGCTCAAGTGCCTGACGCCCGCTGAACACCCGGCCCCCGGCCAGGGGCAGTATGTCCTCCCTGGAGCGCTGACGGAAGCCGGCCACCCGGTTTAGGAAGAGGTCGTAGACGCGATCGATGCCCGAGCGGACCCGGGCCCGCTCGGAATCCGTCCAGGGGCGGGCCGGAGTCATCACCGACATGCCTGAGCCGCGCTGGACCAGTTCACGGCCGACCGAGAGCAGGTCGAAGAGGCCCGCGTTGACGATCTTGCCGCTGTAGACCCCGATCGATCCGGTCAGGCTGCCGGGCTGAGCGAAGGCGGCGCGGGCCGGGGTCATGACGTAGTAACCGCCGGAGGCCGCCATCGCCCCCACGGCGGCGACGAGCGGCTTTCTACGCGCCAGCTCTTCCAGCGCACTCGCCATCGCCTCCGACGCGGTCGACGAACCGCCTGGGGAGTCGACCCAGAGCACCAAGGCGGCCACCCGGCGGGATCTGGCCGCCCTCCGCACCGCCTCGATGACGCTCAGATCCCCCGCCCGCGCGTCCAGCAGCATCGGCACCTGGAGCGGGGGACGCAAGGGGGCCCGACTGCTGCGCCCATCCACGATCGCCCCCTGCACCCGAACCAGGGCCACCGACGGCCCCGGGCGCGGCGGGCGGGGGAGCCGGATCCTAGAGCGCGCTCGGGCCCAGGGCACTATCGTCCGACCCAGGTGGCGGGCGATCTGCTCCTCGCTCATGACGTGATCCACCGCCCCCAGGTCAAGCGCCTCCTGATCGGTCAAGGGCGAGCGCTCGATCAGCTCCGCCACCCGATCCTGATCCAGCCCGCGCCCCGAGGCGAGATCCGACCGGAGCTCGCCGAAGGCGGCGTCTGCGAGCCAGCCCGACATCTCCCTGACCTCGTCCGACATCGATGAGCGCCCCAGACGATCGGGCGCCGACTTGAACGGACTGACGCGCTCGAACTGGGCCTGAAGCCCGATCCGAGCCAGCCCGTCGGCCAGGTAGCGGTACTCATGGCTCACTCCGAGCGGACCGACCTCGCCGCCGGGCAGGAGCAGGATCTGATCTGCGGCACAGGCCACGCGGTAGGTCGAGCTGGTGTAGCCCGAGGAGTACACCAAGACCCTCTTCTGGGCCTGGCGCAGTCCCAGCAGCAGGCCGCGCAGGGTCTCGGTGCGCGCCGGAGTCAGGTCCAGGGGGCGGAGGTGGAGGACGACGCCCTGGACCCTGGGATCGGCGGCCAGTCGGCGCAGATCAGATCCCAGCTCGAGCATTGACGCCGGCCGGCGCATCCCGGCCAGGCGCTGCCAGAGCCGCGGCCGGGGCTCGGGGAGCTCGGGGCCCTCAGCCTCGATCAGGATCAGTACGAAGTCGGGGGCGCGGCCCAGGCGCCGGCGCAGGTTCCGGAGCGCGATGACGAGGCTCCGCAGCGGCCAGACGACCCACGAGATCATGCCCCACCCCCCCGAGCAGCCCGGCGCCGGGGACTCCCGCCCCGCTG